>JBGAIN010000015.1:0-82382 GCA_044225505.1 Limisphaerales bacterium | reverse complement strand
ATCCGTTATCCCACGGTCCCGCGTGGTGAAGCCCGACTGCGATTTACCCTGACCGCAGCTCATACCGAGGCCGAAGTTTCGCATGCGGTCGACGTCCTGGCCGAGATTTGCCGCCCCCTGGAAACGGACCAGTGAAGCGTTGAGCAATGCGCTCATGACGTTGGGGCAAGCGGATGCCCTACCTCCGGAGGCAGGATTGAAGGTCGCACCCATCGGGTGGTTTGTTGCTAACCCGGGCCATTCGGCCATTGCGGCGATCTGTCATGGGCCTTGGACGCTGGTCAATGCGCAGCTGGCGCGAGGACGGCGCACCGCTTTCTGCCGTCCACAATTTGCAGACAGCGGCGGCCAGCACGTCGCGGCTGCATTCTCTTCACGTTTTCAGAGTGAGGGAATTACCGCTGAGAAAAGAGGGCGCCGATTCCTAGGACAATGAGGAGGAAGATGATCAAGAGCAGTATCTTGACCCAACTCTTCGGATAGTTGCCGGCGATCTGGCCGGTATAACCGTTCACGACAGCCTGGAAGGTTTTGGCACCGTAGTTAAAGGTGAGCAACCAGACCGGAACCAGAACGTGTTTAAATGTCTGATGGGTGTAGATCGCAGAGACGCGCAGGTTTCGGTAAGTGTCTCCTGGAACCTGGCTGCCACAGAGTCTCTGCAGTTCAGCATCCATGCGGGCTCGGGAACGCTGCGCCGCCGCGATCAGGTCGATCTGATACTGTTCAACGGTCCAACCGGCTAAATATCCGGGATCATATCCGATCAATTGTTTGGTGGGAAATGGCTCGATGCGCCGCAGCAAGTCTTCCCGCACTCCCACGGAGGCGCAGACGAGTTCATCGTCGAAAAAGTGATCCAGATTGCCGGAACTGGGCTGCCAACGGGTATGTTGCACTTGGCGCGTCTGGGTGTTGCCGTTGGAATCCCGATAGGATTCTGTGGTGTAATAGTGGTACCCAGATTCGGCAGACCAGTCCGCATGGGCCTGGGCGTCGAAGGTCCAATAAGGAAGGTAAATGCCCCGCACGGTATCGGTGAGCGCGGCGGACTTAAGACGATTCGGTGCAAACCAGCGACTGCCGTACCATTGTCGCATCGCGGTGCGCACCTCTGGTTCCGCGACTTTGAATGGCAACAAGCTTTCCGGTTGAATCGGCGCTTTGATTTCCTGCAACGGAACGATGGAGGCGGATCCGCAGAACTCACACCGTTGCGCGACGCGTCCTGGCTCGAACACCGAGATGGCCTGGCAACTCTGGCAACGCACCGACACTCGTTCGGTTTTCCACCCGCGATGGTCCTGCGCGAAGTCGCGCAACGCGGTCACGAGGTCATGCTCTTGCACCGTCCCAGTCTTCTGATCGAGCGTCGCTGGTGAGACGGTGCCGCAATAACCGCAGACGAGGGCCTGTTTGGCTGGATCCCAGTGCGCCTCCGCACCACAGGCGGGGCAATGGTATTTCTTGAGTGCCGTGACTTCACTCATGGTCAAAAAGGCAGGTTTGAACCCGGCGCTTAAGAGTTCAGAAACTCCTGCAAGGCCGCGCGCGTGATCCGGTAGCTCGAGCCGATTTTCTTACCCTTGAGCTCTCCGGAAGTGAGGCTCGCGAGCACATCGGCTTCGGAGACGCCCAGCAGCTTCGCTGCATCGGCGGGGCTGAGCAGGTCAAACGCGGAGCCTGCCGCCGAGGCGGCCGGGGCGGGTTGCCCGGGCGACACGGCTGGAGGGGTGGCCCCTTGCTGATGAATCATCTGATTCGCCATGGCCAATCCGATGGCCATTTCCGTGGCCGCGCTGCCTGCGCCCCCGCCCTTTTCCATTCCCTGAGCCATCTGAAACTTGACGTAGTCGTTGAGGTTTCCGACCGCCGACATGCTGGACCGCTTGTCGATAGCCTGCTCGACTTCTGGCGGGAGAGAGACATTTTCAACGATGAAGCTCGTCATCTCCAGGCCGTACTTCGCCGCCATCACCGGGTTGATCAGGGGAAGCAATGATTCTCCGAGCTCGGAATAACGCCGCGCCACGTCCAACACGGGAACATTGGCACGGGCGAGCGCCTCACTGAAAACGCTCACGATGCGGGAGCGCATGGTATCGGCGAATTCGTCAAGGCGGAAGTGTTGGTCGGTGCCAGCCACTTCTTTGAGAAAGAGGCGCGGCTCAATGATACGAAAGTCGAAAGTGCCGAAGGCTCGGGCACGAACGATCCCAAAGTCGTTATCGCGCATCATCACGGGATTGGAAGTTCCCCATTTGTTCCCGGTGAAAACCCGGGTCACGAGGTAGTAGACGTCCGCTTTGAACGGCGATTCGAATCCATACTTCCACGACTTCAATGTCGTCAGAATAGGAATGTTCTCAGTATTCAGGGTATGTTTGCCCGGGCCAAACGTATCGCCGAAGGCGCCCAGATACATGAACTGAACAACCTGGGACTCACGCACAATCAACTGCGCCCCGCGCTTGATTTCTTTGTCATCGTCCGGATAGCGAAAGGAAAGCGTATCTCGTGAATCATCGTTCCACTCGATAATTTCCAGGACCTGGCCTTTGAGAAAGTTGAGAATGCCCATAGGTATTAGAAGTTAAACTTTGCGGCTCTGGCCAAATGGCGACGGTCAGCTTGCATGATAGGAAACCTGCCACGGAGTGTTCCAATTCAAAGCTCGCGGAGCAATTATAATATCGGCGGATGAATTCCAACGGTGCGGGTTGTTTCGGAGCGCGGCGCGGAACCCGGGACCTCCTCCTCGGCCGGATCACGGTCCTGGGAAGCAAGCGGTTAGATCGCGAGCGGAGCCGGTCTAAATGCATGCGGAATTCTACTTTGACTCAACTGCTGGCTCAGGTATCCTGACCGCTCAATTTGTAAATGAGTTATGCCGAAATTGACGGTTAAAGACTTGGACGTGCGCGGGCGCAAAGTCTTCGTGCGCGTAGATTTCAACGTGCCGATGGAAGAGAAGGATGGCCAAATGGTCATCACCGACCTGACGCGCATGCAGGAAACGCTGCCGACCCTGGAGTTACTCATCGAAAAAGGGGCTCGGATTATTCTAGCCGCGCACCTGGGCCGTCCAAAAGGCAAACGTGAACCCTCCATGTCGCTGCGACCGGTCGCGGTCAAACTCGCGGACTTGGTTCACCGTCCCGTCGCGTTTGTTGATGATTGCATCGGCGAGAAAGCGGAAAAGACTGCGTCGGCATTGCAGCCTGGGGACCTGATGCTGCTGGAAAACGTCCGTTACTACGATCAGGAAGAAGCGAACGATCCGGGCTTCGCAGAGAAATTGGCGAAGTTGGCCGACGTCTATGTCAATGACGCGTTTGGCACCGCGCACCGCGCTCATGCATCGACCGAAGGAGTGGCGCGGATCGTTCGGGCCCGCGGCGGACAGTGTGCCGCGGGACTGCTCATGGAACGCGAACTCCGCTTTCTGGGCGATGAACTGGAGAATCCTGCCCGACCCTTTGTCGTTATCCTGGGTGGGGCCAAAGTGTCAGACAAGATCAATGTCATTGACCGACTGCTCGACAAAGCCAGCACCATTTTGATCGGTGGCGCGATGGCTTACACCTTCCGCTTGGCGCAAGGGCGGAAAGTGGGCAAATCCCTCGTGGAACCGGATAAGGTGGATGTCGCGAAGAGTGCTTTGGAAAAGGCGCAGCGGAAAGGCGTGCAGTTCTTGCTGCCCGTGGATGATGTCGTGGCAACGCCCGTGGATACCGGCAAGCTGAATAAGAAGGGCAAGCCAGTGATCGAAATGCAGAATCCCAGGGTCAGCAACTCGCCGGATACCCCGGAAGATGGCGGCGGAGTCGATATTGGACCGGCCACCATTAAGGCATACTCGGAGGTGATCGCCACCGCCAAAACCGTTCTCTGGAATGGCCCAATGGGCATTTTCGAAGATAAACGCTTCGCCGAAGGTACTTTCGCTGTGGCTCGCGCCGTCGCAGAAGCCACGCAAAAGCGCGGCGCCAAAAGCATCATCGGCGGAGGCGACAGCGTGAAAGCTTTGAATACGGCTAAACTGGGCAACCAAGTCACCTTCATGAGCACAGGTGGCGGGGCCAGTCTGGAGTTCCTCGAAGGCCAGGAACTTCCCGGAGTCGCTGCTCTTTCCGATAAGTAACCGCAGATCTCAAGAACTTCATTAGCGACCATGCAGAAACAACGCAAACTCGTCATTGCCGGTAATTGGAAGATGAACAAAACGGTGGCGGAAGCCCTTGACCTCGTTCAGGGCTTAAAGCGCGAGCTCGCCTCAGTTAAGGAAGTGGATATCCTGGTGTGCCCCCCGTTCACAGCCCTCGAATCCGTCTCCAAAGCAATCCTCGACTCCAATATCCGGCTGGGAGCCCAGAATATGAGCGAACAGACTGGGGGCGCCTACACCGGTGAAGTGGCCGCCTCGATGCTCAAAGAATTCTCCGTGCGATACGTGATCCTCGGCCATTCGGAGAGGCGCCAGTACCAGAAAGAATCGGACGCTTTAATCGCCCGTAAAGCTTTGGCCGCGCACGCCGCGTCGATCAAACCGATCGTTTGCGTCGGCGAAACGCTGGAAGAGCGGGAAGGCGGACGGACCGAGAAGGTTGTTGGAACGCAGCTGGAAGGAAGTCTGGCCGGCCTGAGCAAAGACCAGATGGAAGAGACGATTGTTGCGTATGAACCGGTTTGGGCGATCGGAACAGGGCGGACTGCTACCTCGCAGCAAGCTCAGGATGTGCACGCCTTCATTCGCGGCAAGCTGGTTTCGCTGTTTGACGAGGCGGTCGCCAAGCGCGTGCGGATCCAGTATGGCGGCAGCGTAAAGGCGTCGAACGCCCGAGAGTTAATGAGCCAAGCCGATGTCGACGGGGCTTTGGTTGGGGGCGCAGCGTTGGAAGTCAGGAGTTTCTCAGATATAATCAAAAATTCGATTTAACAACGAGCTATGGCTTTATTGATTGGTTTCCTCACGTTCATCCTGGTGATGAACTGTCTGTTCTTGATCCTGTTGATCTTGATCCAGCTTCCGAAAAAAGAAGCCGGCGCTGGTATCGCCTTTGGTGGCGCCGCCACGGATGCCCTGTTCGGGGCAGGTTCTGGCAACGCTCTGACGAAAATGACCAAATATTCCGGATCTGTTTTCGTCGGATTAGCGGTCCTCCTGTCGGTCCTCAATATGAGCGCCGCCAAGCAAGGGAGTCGCCGCTTGGACCAAGAGCTGTCGCGGCAAGCGAGCAACCCAGCCGCGCGCACGGCGCCGGTATTGCCGAGTTCCAACACCGTTGCGCAAACTCCAGCGCCCAGTGCTGCCACGCCAACCACCACACTAGCAAGCACAACCAACTTAATGTCGCTTACTTCGACCAATGCTGCTCCGGTCCCCGCACCTGGCGTCAGCGCCGAAGCGCCAGCGACAACGCCAGCGCCCGCCAAGTAGCCTCTAGCGTCTGGACAGTCCCGACGTTAGCCGTTTAGAACCGTTCGGGACGGCCGCAGCCACTGCGTCCGTCCCCCGAGAGGGTTGAGTTTTGGTGACGTTGGAGACAAATGTCACCAACGCCTGGTGGAGATGATTCAAAGCATTCAGCCGAAGGCGCTTAAACAACTCCTCGCAAGTCGAGTCGCCCCTCACTGACCCTCGGCCACCGGCCTCACCGGCGCAGCGTTAGGACTTCGGAGTTCGTCGTGCGAACGGGTTGGTAGACTTCGACTCCGTTCCATTGGTGAATGGGTTCTTGCGCCCGCCAGGCGCGGTTCCAGGGAGCCGCGTTCGATCTAGTGAAAAGGGAGAAAAGAGCACAAACACCCAACCAATCATGAGGTGGAGGACAGCCGCAGCCATCAGTTGCACCAAGTTCACTTGGCCAATGGCATACGCAAGAATAGCAAGCGTGAAGAAAATGGCGCCGGGCAACAGACTAGCGGCACCAACGCGGAACGCGCCCATGACCGTCAATTCTCGATCGGCGTAAAAGCCGATTAATCGGACTGGCCACGCATAGAGCGCCGCTAGCGCCGCCCAAGTCAACAACAGTGCCGTAAATACCGAGACGCCTAAGGCCAAATCGAACCAAATGTGCCAAGCCCCCCACCAAGGCTCCAATTCCGTGCGGTTGAGCGCAATTCGATAGCCTTGAGGATAGGGAAGCATCAAGAAGCCGAACAACGACCTGAGGCGAATCTCTGTAGCTCCAAACTCGACCTGCAAGTCAGCCCCTTCCCCAGCTTCCAAAGTGTCGGTCGGGTCGACGCTGATCCAAAGGAAACTGTTCCCGCCCACGCGCACGGGCACATCGGACCGCCAGTCCAACCGCGTGTTCCGAATCGCCCCCTCTGCGGGCAAGGCGATGATTGCTCGACGGATGACCGGCCCCCATGCCAACTCAAACGCCGTCACGACACTCGCCGCTGCGAGCATCGAGACGAACAACTGAAACAGGAACAGACGACCTCGTGGAGCGCGGGCGAAAGCTGCCACGCCGGTAAAGGTCAGTGGCTGTGGCCAAGCGTCCATTCCGGACCTCTCATCCTTCCGGACGCAGCGGAACTGGGGCTTGCGGCTGCGCCCCACCAGGAGGTTGCACGAGAACGAGCGGCAAGGGGAAGCGCAGTTTCATAACGTCATCCACGAGCACCTCCACAAAGTAAACGCCCGAAACGTCAAACTTGATTTGACCGAACACCGTCACGTTGGTGGCATGATGCGCCGCATCCTTCACCGCAAACTTGACCTGGCTCTGACGCAAAACCGTTGTCTGGTCAGGCGCTAGCAGTCGAACGCTCTCGGTAAACGCACCGACCCCAGCGGTCCAGCGGTTAAAGACACAAAGCTTAAACGCTGTCACAGGGACTTGGGGAACCTGGATAAAGCCTAGAACGCCAATGACAATAAAATTGCCGTTTGCTTCCTGCTTAACGTCTTCGCATAGAAGCGAACATTGCAGGTCTGGTAGAATTCGGGTTGGTTGCATAAAATTAAATCGCGGCGAAAACTCCGCGCACTCGTGGCTTTCAGTATGAGGAAGCGCTGGCCATCTCGGCCGCGCGAACGGTGTTCGCCATCAACATCGCGATCGTCATCGGCCCGACGCCACCGGGATTTGGGGTGATTTTGGCCGCCACTGACCGGACCTCGTCGAACTCGACATCGCCAACCAAGCGCCAGCCGCTCTTGGCCTGAGCATCGCGAATCCGGTTGACTCCAACATCAACCACGATCGCCCCCGGCTTCACCATATCCGCTTTGACGAAGTTCGGAACTCCCATCGCCGCAATCAATATGTCCGCCCGCCGACAGTGGTTTTCGACAGTTCGCGTTTGCGCGTGGCAAATCGTAACGGTGGCATTGGCGTTCTTTGCCTTTTGCATCAAAAGCGACGCCATCGGCTTGCCGACAATGTTGCCTCGCCCCAGAATAACAACTTCCGCCCCGGCAATAGCAACCTCCGAGCGAATCAATAATTCGTGAACCCCAGCCGGAGTGCATGGGACGAATCCGCCTGGGTCTCCCAGCAGCAGTTTGCCCACGTTCACCGGATGAAAGCCATCGACGTCTTTCATCGGAAGCACCGTCGCATAGACGGTCGGTGCGTTGATATGCGGAGGCACAGGCGCCTGCACCAAAATCCCATGCACAGTCGCATCGGCGTTCAGTTCACCAATCAGTTTGAGCAAATCCTCCTCCCGAGTTCGCTGAGGCAAGACGTGCGTCGCCGAACGGATGCCCAAACGGGCACACATCCGTTCCTTCATCCCCACGTAGACTTGCGACGCGGGATCGTCCCCCACCCTGACGAACGCAAGGCCCGGGTGCACCCCCTTCCCGTTCAACGCATCGATGCGCCGCAGGGTTTCCGCGTGGATCTGTTCGGAAATCGCCCGACCGTCAATGAGAACGCCCGAGGCCATCAGGGAATGAGCTCCAAACTCTCAACTTCAATCAGCGGCGTCTTGGGCCAACGCGGATCGATCGCTTCTTCGCCCGTCACAATGATTCGACGGCCACGATAATCCTTGAGGTTCACCTCCAAGTTCTCCGCGTGAAGGTAATTAATCGTTTTACGATTTCCTGGGCTGAGCAACTCGTAATACGTCGGTGCCTGAATGCTGACCGTGCTGCGCACCAGGCCCTCACGGCGGACAACGCGGCGTTGGAGCGACGCCTCGGGTTGTTTGATGACAGTAATCCCAGCATCCGCTGCAGGCATCGAGGGTCCCGGCGTATGCGCTGGCGGAGTTGCCGCTGGCGGAGTTGCCGCTGGCAGGGCCAAGGCAGGCTCAGGTTTGACAACCACGGTCTCCGTAGCATGGGCCGGTTGCGCTTCTGCCTTTGGAGTCGCACTGGCAGAGAGCTGTGGCGCTGGCGAGCTCACCATCGCGGTGGCATGCGGTGTCTGCGGGGCTGATGCCGACGGCACGGTGGAAGGCGCCGACGTCTTCGGAGTGTCCGGCATCACAACCTTCGGAACCGGTTTTGCCGCTAGCGTCGGAGCTTGCGGAATCGTTCCGTCCGGTTTCGTCAGTAGCCCAGCGGCAACAAAGCCGTAAACGCCTGGAGGAGTCTCAATTTCCATCCAGTCCTCGACTCGACGGATTTCACTCACGGCCGCGCCGCGATCCAATCGGCCAATCACACTGAAATTTTCGCCGGGCCCAGCGCGGAGATTCACCTTGCTGACTTTGACAGTCTTGCCCGCCGGGTCGATGTAAGGTGCATAGACCCAAACCGGGGTGTTGGGCGGCATTTGAATGCGAAACCACCGGGGCGGTTCGTTGGTCTTCGGATTGGCGATGGTGATCTCTTCCAGGACCACGACCTTTTCACCTTTCTGCAGTTGAGTCACGACTTCCCCCACGAGCGTGGGCTTGCCACGCACATTGATGCGCCCATCCTTCACGATGGCGGAACTCTCAGCAGCAGAAATCCCGGTAGGCCAAAACGAAATGGCACAAGCCAGCCAGGCTATTGCACTGTTCACCTTCATAGATGCAGTAAATGTTTTGCCGATCTGCTCGGATGAGCGGTGGCAAAGTCAACGCTTATCCGCGCTGCCCAGTAGAGATTCAATCTCTGATCCTGTCAATATTCGCCAATGCCCGCTCCGCAACTCACCCAATTTGATGCGGCCGACTTGCACGCGGCGTAAACCCGTGACTTTGAAGCCTTGCGCTTCAAACAGACGCCGCGCCTCGCGATTCTTGCCTTCGGCAAGTTCCAGCTCCACCAAACTTGTGGATCGGCTCGATTCCAGAACTCGCGCCCGCTCCGCTTTCAGTCGCTCGCCATCATGGAAAATCCCCTTAACCATCTTGGCAGTGATTTCCGGCAAGACCTTGCCCTCGACCACGACGTGATACTTCTTGCGCACACCGTAGCGAGGATGGGTCAGGTGCAACGCAAAGTCGCCGTCATTGGTCAGAAAGAGCAACCCTTCCGTATTGTAGTCCAATCGACCGACGGTATAAAGGTTGCCCCATTCTTTCGGCAAGAGCTCACCGACCGTGCGACGCCCATGCGGGTCGCTTCGGGTCGAGACATAGCCTACCGGCTTGTTCAACGCCACGTAAAGCTTGCGCTTCGGTTTAACCTGAGCGCCATCGACGGTGACGGAATCGTGCCCCGGGTCGATCTTTGTCCCCATCTCCCGGATCACATGGCCATTCACCGACACACGTCCGGCACGAATAATCTCCTCACTGGCACGCCGGGAGGCGATACCCGCGTCCGCCAAATGCTTCTGCAGACGCACGAACATGAAGATTTGCGATGTTGGATTTACCTGGGAATGACTGAAAATAATCAAGCCACAGGGACCGGCTTTCCAGGCGACAGCCGTCCCCGCAAGCCAGGGCTACCTTAAACTTCCGGCTTGGTCTTCCGTAAGCCAGTGACACGGTCACCGGTCTTCCACATTCCGCGCTTTTTCAAGAGTTCCACCCGCTCGAAACGCTTAAGCACGTTTCGTTTGGCGCCCAAGGAACTTGCGCCACGTAGGCTGCTGTGTTGCGACATAAATTCAAAAAATTACCCACTCCCAGCGAGCGGGGCTGTTTTAACTAGCAGAGAGAACAGGAATTGCAATCGTGAAATAAACGAAAATGCTCGTTTCACCGTGGTTGTTCCCTATAGTGCGCGACGCTATGACACGTGCCATCCGCGCGCTCATCTGGACCGCTGTTGGGGTCTGCGGCGCTGGAGCGTATGCTGTGCTGGCCTTGCGCCACGGCGAAACGCTCAGCTCAGCTTACATCCTCGTGGCGGCTCTATGCAGCTATGCCATTGGCTATCGGTTTTACTCCCGATGGATTGCCACTCGCATCCTTATGCTCAACGAACGACGAGCAACCCCCTGTGAGGTGCACGATGACGGCAAAGACTTTGTCCGCACGAACAAGTGGATCGTTTTCGGCCACCATTTTGCCGCAATTTCAGGACCGGGTCCACTCGTGGGACCAGTCCTAGCCGCACAGTTTGGGTATCTTCCAGGCACGCTTTGGATTCTGATTGGCGTCGTGTTGGGAGGGGCGGTGCAAGATTTCGTGATTCTTTTCGCTTCCATGCGCCGCGATGGCAAGTCTTTGAGCCAAATGGTCCGTGAAGAGCTGAACTCGACCGCGGGATACATCGGAGCGGCTGCCATCTTGGCCATTATGATCATTTTGTTGGCCGTCCTCGCTTTGGTCGTCGTGAAAGCACTCGCGGAAAGCCCCTGGGGAGTGTCTACGGTCGGAGCGACCATTCCGATCGCGTTATTCATGGGGGTTTACCTCCGTTACTGGCGGACAGGCCAGGTGCTCGAGGCATCGGCGTTGGGCATCGCCCTGCTCTTGCTGGCAGTGTGGGGCGGGCAATTCGTTCATTCGGACCCCAAACTGAGCAAGGATCCTGGTTTATGGATTGGCAGCCAGCGTGCTTCCGGTCTGGCTGCTGCTAGCGCCTCGGGATTACCTGAGCACCTTCATGAAGCTCGGAACCATCGTGGCCCTGGTATTGGGCGTCTTCGTCGTGCTCCCGGAGCTTCGCATGCCCGCCCTCAGCAAATTCGTCGATGGCTCAGGAATGGTCGTGGCTGGAGGGCTCTTCCCCTTCTGCTTTATTACAATCGCTTGTGGCGCAATTTCCGGATTCCACACCCTGATCGCGAGCGGAATCACGCCGAAAATCATCACGCGCGAAAGCTACACGAGACCGATCGGCTATGGCGCTATGTGTCTGGAATCGCTGGTCGCTATCATGGCTATGATTGCGGCCTGTACGCTCGAACCGGGCGTTTACCTGAGCATGAATATCAAAGGGAGCGGCAGCACGCCTGCCGCCATCGCACTGGATACCGTCACCAAAGTTCAAGCGTCTGGATTCCCTGTCACTGTCGAGCAGATGAACGGCCTCGCCGAACAGATCGGCGAGAAGTCCCTCTTTGGGCGGACAGGTGGCGCAGCCACGCTGGCGGTTGGAATGGCTCAGATCTTCGCCCGCGCGGTCAGCGGACGTTGGCTCGATTTGTGGTACCACTTCGCCATCATGTTTGAAGCGCTTTTCATCCTGACCACCCTCGACGCAGGCACGCGCGTGGGCCGGTATCTGCTTCACGATGTGCTCGGCCGAGTCTGGGCACCCCTCGGGGATACCAAACGACTGAGCGCGAATCTGGTCGCCAGCACCTGCGTGGTCGCAGGATGGGGCTATTTCCTGATCCAAGGCGTGCGCGATCCGTTAGGCGGAATTAATTCGCTCTGGCCGCTATTCGGCATTGCCAATCAATTACTGGCCGCGGTCGCACTTTGTTTAGGAACAACCGTCATTCTCAAAATGCATTTGCCTGAGAAAGGTGCGACCCACGCTGGACGACCGGCCTTCGCTTTGGTAACGCTAATCCCACTGCTTTGGCTCTTGAGCGTCACGATGACGGCTGGCTGGCAAAAGATCTTCCACCCAAAACCAGCGATCGGCTTCTTAGCAAAGGCGGCGGCGTTGGACAAGGCGCTCCCCGCATTGGTCCAGGAACAAGAACTCGCGGCGGCGAGCGGAGACGATGGGCGATGGGCGAAAGCCCGCAAAGCGGTCCATCAAAATCGGAGCGAGCATTTCAATCAACGTCTTGATGCCTTGGTCGCAGGCGTTTTCCTCATTCTTGTGGTGTGCATCGTGATTCTCAGTGTCCGCGAATGGGTCTTGCTCCTGGCGCGGAAGCGGTTATCGACCTTGCATGAAAGCCAGCCTGTCTGGCTTCCGGACTACGCCCTCGCGGAAGCAAAGCCACTGCATTTGCTGAGCTTGTTTGCGCTCGGTCTGGCATTGGCGAAAGAGCTATCCGGCGAAGCAGAGGTGAGTCGATTGCACACTGCGGCAGCATCGTGTCCTTGCGAGATCGCCCACCCCAAAACTGGACGAGTCAGTGTCGACGAAGCCCATGGCTCAATGACCGCGGCGGAACTGACAAAAACGGCGCGCGAGTCCGCTTACCTCCGCATGACGGAGAGACGGTTCGCCGGTGTGAAACGATGTTGTTGAAGGGTATGAATCGGATCGGTTTATTCGGCGGATCGTTCAACCCAATTCATACTGGGCACATGCTCGTCGCTCAAGCGGCCTTGCAAGAATTGGAGCTGGCGCAACTCTTTTTTATTCCAGCAGCCCAGTCTCCGTTTAAGCCGGAGAGCCACCTGGCCCCTGCCGGAGAAAGGCTCCGTCTGTTGCGATTGGCGTTAGCCGGGCAAACCCAATGCCAGATTGACCTTCAAGAGATCTCACGAGGCGGGATTTCCTATTCCATTGACACGGTTCGGGACTACGCCGCGCGCTTCCCTGGCGTTGAGCTCTGGTCTTTAATTGGAGGAGACCATGCACAACTGCTCCCCAAATGGAGATCTGCCGGAGAACTGGCCGCCTTGGTGAAGTTTGCTGTCATTCCGCGCCCAGGAGAACTCGCTGTCGCATTGCCACCCCCGTTCCGTGGCCGTTACCTCCAAGGGTGGGCGTTGGACGTGTCCGCATCGCAGATTCGCGAGCGCATTCGACTCGGACAAAGCATCGAATGGCTCGTTCCCCACTCCGTAGCCGAAGCGATTCGCATTTATCGGCTTTATCTTTAAAGGGCTTTGCGCGATCTTTTTCACAGCATGGAAGCGAGACAACTGGCGCTGCACTGTCGTGAACTAGCGGATTCCAAGAAGGCGGAAGATATCGTCGTCCTGGATGTTCGAAACATTTCCTCGATCACAGACTATTTTGTGTTGGCAACCGGGACGAGCGAACCGCATCTCCGTGCGATTGTGGACGCAATTCGAGAGCGCCTCGAGGAAGAATTCGGATTGGAGCCCCGGGCCACTGACGGGACGTTACCCACTTCCTGGGTGGTTTTGGATTACTTCGACGTCATCGTGCACGTGATGCGAACGGAAGTCAGACAGCACTACGATCTGGAGGGACTCTGGAGCGATGCGCCCAGAGTTAGAATTCGGAAGAAGGCGGCCGCGAGGGCCCAAAGCGAAGCAGCGAGCTAAGACACTCGAAATTTCGCAACGGAATGGTCGCGGCCATAGCGAACGAACCAGAAAAAACCATTACTGTTCGTGAGCCGCGGGCGCTTTGACTGGAGTCTCGTTGGATGTCTTGACCATGTCGTCGAACAGGCGCCGGAACTCCTCTAAACCGGTGGTCGGGATGATGATGGTATCACGACGGCCATTCACATCTTCTGTAATGCGCAAAAAGCGCCCGCGCGGATTTTCCTTCAGCGTAAATACGAAAGTTTTTCGTTCAATTTGGATTTTGTCGCTCTTGATGGTTTCCTCAACAACCGTCGGCTTCTGCACCGAGTGCTGATGAGGTCTATGTCCGAAAGGTGATGGACGTTCGTTCGATATCATACGGCTAATTCAGATGGGCCTTGCAGCCTTGCACTATTCAACAATTACAGACACTTACGATACGTTGTTTGTCAACCCCTGAATTTCCCCGCGGAGGCGAACCGCGGCGCGCCTGCAACTCCGGACATCTCCCAAATATACACCCCTAGTCCAACCAGCAGCAGTCCACTCGAGAAAGACAGAACGCTATGCCAAGTCCGCAACGACCGCGCAGCAAATTCTCGCTGCTGAGGAGTAGATCGGACTCCGTAGAGCTCCAAATGGAGCCTCTTGATCCGCGGCTCCACCGAAAGTCCATTCGACAATCCGATAACGAGCAGACTAATCACTAAATAAAGCGGCCAGCGGTGCAGTGGTTTGCCCGCATAAAGCCACTCTAGCACAAGCTGGCACAGCGCAATCCCACTACAGCAATAATGCAAAACAAAATACCGTTCCAGGATAATCTGCGCCGCCGCACCTGAATGCGACCGTGGTAGGATCTCTAGCATTTCTCTCGAGGAAAACCCCGGCCAGACCATTGTCAGGAAAAAGAATGCTGACCCAAACCAGACGGCCGCATTCATTATCCCAGTCACTCTGAGAAAGCAGGACACCATGCATAGATAGGCAAGATTCCCCTCCCTGCCAAGCGGGATTCCAGAGTCGCTCTGCCTTCGGCGAATCAGCGCCTCACTCCCAACACCTTGCCCACGCCATACCTCCCGACGACTTCGTCGGCACTTGGCAACTTTGATTGCCGCGCCACGGGCGCGCCACCTTCCGCCCAACTCACAAATCGCGTGCGAACCGCGTCGCAGCCATGCCCCCGGAGGCATTCCCATCTCCAATCTTGTCCTCAGGAGACGAAGTGGTATGGTTTCCCTGTAATGTCTGTGTCGACCGAAGCTCGCAAACCCCTGCGCATGGTGACATGCGGAGGCTGTAGCGCCAAGGTGTTCATTCCTGGTGAACTGGCACCACTTTCCACCGTGCCGTGCACGAAGTGCAGTTACCCTCTCATGATGCCGCTGAGGCTGAGGCAGTTTGAACTGCTCATGCCCATCGCCTCGGGCGGTATGGGAACGGTCTATCGCGCTTTTGACACCACACTCCAGCGAGAAGTCGCTGTGAAATTGATGAAACGCGGCGTGGCGGAAGACCCTAAAGGGTTGGAGAACTTTTATCACGAAGCTCGTTCGTGCGCCTCGCTCAATCACACGAACATCATCCATATTTACACCTTCGACGAATCGGATGGCGAGAGATACTTGGTCATGGAGTTGGCCGATTGCGGGAGCTTGGATAATCGAATCGAACGTGAACAGCGCGTGCCTGAGCTCGACGTTTTGGACATCGGCATTCAAGTCGCCTCGGCTCTGGCCGCGGCCCTGAAACGGAACATCATCCATCGCGACATTAAGCCAGGCAACATTCTCTTTAATGCCGATGGAGATCCCAAATTGATCGACTTCGGCCTGGCCCGGAAAGTCGAAGCCGACCTCCAAGAAGAGGCGGTCTGGGGCACGCCTTACTATATTGCACCGGAGAAAATCAAACGCGAACGCGAAGATTTCCTCTCCGACATGTACAGTTTGGCTGGCACTCTTTACCATGCGCTGACAGGGCACGTCCCCTTTGAAGCTCCCAGTATCGACGAAGTGATCGCTGCCCATATTCACACGCCCTTGACGCCGCCTCACTTGGTCGTTCCTTCCGTCACCGCGCATACCAGCGAAGCATTAGTTCGCGCCATGGCGAAGAATCCGACGGAACGATATCAGAGCTACGACGAATTTATCATGGCGTTGACCGCGGCACGCAGCCAGTTGCTCGTAAGCCAATTGCGCAATCAGGCTCGAACCGAGCCGCCTCAAGGGCGACCCGCTGGCCCACGCAGTTGGTGGCGCCGCTCTTGATCGAACGGGTCTTTATCTCATGAGTTAATCCTTCCGGAAGAGTTTTGCCCTCATTTCTTCCTCGACCGTAATTCTCGGACTAGCCCTTGTCTTGCGCCGTTCGCTGGGCTATGAGTGTGAGCACCGGTTTAAATCACTTATGCACCTTCGATTCCTGCTTTTGCTCTGTGCCTGTGTTTTCGGCCACTTTGCAACTTCTCAACTCGCTGCGGATCCCTGGCCCCACTGGCGAGGATCGCAGTTCAACGGTGCCAGTTCAGAAACCACAGCCCCCGACACCTTTAGCCGAACCGAAAACGTGCTTTGGACTGCTCCCTTGCCGGGACCTGCAGCAGCCACTCCGATCGTGTGGGGCAAACACCTCTTTATCAGTTCCACAGACCTGCAAAAGAAGACCTTGGTCGCGCTTTGCCTGGATCGAGGAGATGGCAAAGTCCTTTGGCAACACGAGGTCGCTTCAGGCATTAGTAAGGACGACCGCAGTAACTTTGCCTCAGCGTCGCCAACAACGGATGGGAAACGGGTATTCTTTTTCTACGGCACAGGAGACCTTTTCGCCTACGATTTCGCCGGGACGAAGCTCTGGTCTCGAAACATTCAAAAAGACTATGGACAATTCGCGTTTCTTTGGACGTTCTCTGCCAGTCCCCTGCTCCACAAGGATAAGCTCTACATTCAAGTCTTGCAGCGCGACGTCCCGGTCAACGGACGAGGACGCACGGATGGTCCCAACGATCCGTATTTACTCGCTTTGGACCCAGCCAACGGCCAAGAAATATGGAAGCAAGTGCGGCCTTCCGCCGCGCGTCAGGAATCTCGTGAGGCGTTCAGTTCACCTGTCATATTCCAACATGGCGATCGCGAGGAACTGCTAATGCTCGGAGGCGACTGTATCACCGGTAACGATATCGAGACCGGAAAAGAACTTTGGCGCTGGGGAACCTGGAATCCTACCAAGATCACTCATTGGCGCATGGTCACGTCGCCAGTCGGCGGCGGCGGCGTGGTCCTGGCGTGCGCTCCGAAAGGTTCACCGATTTACGCGATCAAGGCTGGGTTGCATGGAACTCTGGATGATTCCGCCTTGGCCTGGGTGAGCAAAGACCGTGACGTCTCTTCCGACGTTTCCACGCCTCTATTCTACCGAGATCGGTTCTATATTCTCAACAGTGACCGGCGCGTCCTGTCGTGCGTTGAACCTGCCACCGGCCGAGTCCTGTGGAGCAATGCGCTCGATACCAAGGCGAAGTTTGAAGCGTCTCCCACCGCGGCGGGCGGCAAGATCTACCTGATCGACCACAAAGCTCAGGTGTTTGTGGTCGGCGCCGAGGACACGTTCAAACTGCTCTCCTCGACCGCCATGGGCGACGAGGAAGATGCTAATGTTCGGTCCAGTATTGCGATTTCGGATGGAAACCTGTTTATCCGAACGACCAAACAGATCTTCTGCATCGGCAAGAACGCCACTGCCTCACGCTGAGTAATCGAGGTAGACCGTCTTAATTTTCGTATAAAACTCGATCGCGCCCGCTCCCTGCTCTTTGAACGAATCGGTGCTGGACCGTTTGACTCCGCCGAAGGGAGCTTGGAGCGCGAGCCCCGTGGAAATTTGGTTCACTTTGACGACTCCCGCTTCGATCTTTTCGGCGTAAAGCATCGCTTTCTTGAAGTCCCGGGTGACGACGGAAGCGGAAAGTCCCACATCGACACTGTTCGCGATGGCCAGAGCGTCTTCGAATCCGCTCGCTTCCATGACTGCGACCACCGGTCCAAAGACCTCTTCGCACGCAATCTTCATCGAGCTGCGCACGTCGCGGAGCACCGTGGCGCCCATAAAATAGCCGTGAGCCATGTCGCCGTCCGTGAGCCGTTCACCGCCACACAAGAGTTTCGCCCCATCGGCTACCGCTTCCTGCACATATTTCAAATTGCCCGCGAGCTGAGCTTCACTCACCGCCGGTCCCATCTCGACACCTGAGCTCATTCCGTTCCCCACGCGCAACGCTTTCGCTTTAGCCACCAGTCGTTCGGTAAACGGCTCAAGCACACTGCGGTCAACGATCGCGCGGCTGGTCGCCGTGCACGCCTGGCCAGTGAGCCCAAAACCCGCTTTCGCCACTAAAGTCGCCGCCAAATCCAGATCGGCGTCGGCCAGCACGATCGTCGGGTTCTTGCCTCCCATCTCCATCTGAGCGCGGGCCATGCGCGCGGCGAGTTGTTGATAGACGCCGTGGCCTACGGCATAGGACCCAGTAAACGAGAGCGCTACCACCCGGGGATTCGTCGCGAACTCCTGTCCGACCGTTCGGCCATCGCCCACCACCACATTAAGCACCCCGGCGGGCAACCCCGCTTCATGCAAGGCGCGGGCAAGTTCGAGAGTCATTCCTGGCGCCTGCGACGCCGGCTTCATAACGACCGTATTCCCGGAGATCAGCGCCGGAGCCAACTTCCAAGCTGGAATGGCGATCGGAAAATTCCACGGTGTGATCAACGCGACCACGCCCAGAGGTTGGCGCACCGTGTAGAGGAGGTTGTTCGGCAAGTCGTGAGGAATGGTTTGTCCTCCCAACGTGTAACTCAGCCCTCCAAAAAACCGGAAGATATCAATGGCCCGCTGCACTTCGCCCGTGCTTTCGGCCAATGTTTTGCCTTCTTCGCGGGTCAACGCTTCGCTCAGCGCCGCCTTGCGCCCCTCCAGGATCTGCGACGCTTTGCTCAGAATCCGACCCCGCGCCACTGGCGTCTGGGCGCTCCACGCCGGGAACGCTTGGCGGGCCGCTTCAATGGCCGCCACCGCCTCTTCCTTCCCGCTTAGCGGGTATTCCGCGACAGGTTGTCTTGTGTCAGCCGGGTTGACGTTCTTGAAAGTGCGACCCGACTTCGCGGCGACCCACTGGCCTCCGATGAAATTCTGTTGAGTATGCATGGCGATGGTTGCCCAAAACGTTCGTGCCAAAGTATCCCCTCACGACGGCAACAATCAAACAGATCCTCGCGCTTTGCAGCTCAAGCGAGCAGCCCGAGTCAATGACGGAGGGACAATCGTCGTCGACATCCTTCAGGGCGGCCTCCCGCCGTTCATTGCACTCGGTCGCTACCACTCCATTCTTTGACACAGTCTTCGAGGCCAAGCCCTGCCTACCGCAATACGCCGTCTCTGGCATCGCGACCTGGGAACCTCGCGCCACTCCGAGCGCTGTTTACTCGAGAGCGTGAGGGCGCGCGAATCGAGCGGTTGCACTCGCCTTTCGGCACACCTTATTGGTTCCATGAAACGGACCGGCAACCCGCGCCGGCAAAGATTCCCAAGTATTCTCGTCAGCAGCTGAAAACGACCTGGTTGCCATCGGTCGCGCGTTGCGGGATTGTGTTTTGACGTCGGCTCGAGATTCCGCCCCGGATTTGGTGACTTTTTTGCACCAGCGGCGTAAACCGCGGCGACCCGTTTTGTGAGGTTACCGATGTACGCGGCGCCCGAACTCATTGCGGCCATATGTGTTGCGACCGCGTCCACAATTGTGGACGACCTGGGAGACATTTCCACGACCGCGCGCCGGCAAACGTTTCTGCAAAGGTGGCGCGTGAATCTGGCAAAGCTGCGCCGTTGGTAAAAATTCCCAAAGACTCCTTTTTGATATCTAAATCCGAGTTAGTTACAGCCGGATCAGCAATTGCTGATGGAGGAAAAGCCAGCAAACTCCGCACCCGGAATTCATGATCCCTGAGGCTAACGCTCTCGGCAACGCCATGTCAATCAGTGCAAAGCAGGTTCTGGGAAGGCTCTGGGCAGGTGAAAGGCTGTCCGACCGACTCAAGCCCTGGACCTGACCAGTGCAAGCCGAAACCGACGCCAGGCCGTGAGCCGCGTCAGGCAACAACTGATCCCGCTCAGGTACGTGTCCCCCCATTCGGGCAACCTTCCCCACCAAATCAGGTTGAAAGCGACCTCGCCTCACAACGGCTCGATCGACTCGAAGGCTGGGCGTTGCGCCAAAGCCCCAAAGGTTGCACAGCCAGCAGGTGAGCCGCGTTTGGAGACAATTGTCTCCAACCAACTCAATGTCATTAAGGTTAACGGATGAGACACCCGGATGGGCCTCGGTTTGAGAGCGTTTAGCTCTCATTCAAGATTTGCCCCGGCCTAGGTCATCCCCGGCGACCTATCCCACTTTGATCGTGCGCAACAGGATGTGGTCGTTAATGTGAGGCCGTGTTTGCCCAAGCCCAAACCGCACGAACTTACCGCTTTGAAAAGTGGCGGGCGGTCTCGAGCGGAATTCTGGAAACGGCGGGCACAACCTTTTTCCTGCTAGCGGCGGTGCGTTGGTTCCAAGCAGGCGCCACCGCCAAGGCGTTGGTTGCGGGCGGAGGCAGCGTAGGGCTGATGTTGTCGCCGGTGGTAGTCTCTCTGGTGGCTCGGCTCGGATGGCCAGCAGCCCTTGCCGCCTCCCGCATCGCGCGCGCCGGAGCGGTCTGTTGCATCGTCATGGCCCTGTTTCCGGTTCTTCCCGTGTTCGTGTTGGGCAGTATTTTGGGCTTAACCGCCTCCGCGGCCATCATTCCGCTTCTGACGCAGATCTACCAGGATAACTACCCCGAGAAAGCGCGCGGCCATCTCTTCTCCCGTACTGTAATGATCCGCATTGCCGTCGCGGCGCTGTTTAGTCACCTCGCTGGCAAGGCGCTATCGGGCCATATCGAACGATTCCGCTGGCTGCTCCTGATCTTCGCCGCAGCTTTCGCCTTTGGCAGTTGGTGTTTGCAGCGGTGCCCTTCCCGTCCATTAACCGCGACCGGAGGAACGCACCCATTGCGCGCCCTTCGTTTCGTCCGCGAAGACGCGCTCTTTCGCCGCACTCTGATTTGCTGGATGCTCATGGGTTTCGCCAATCTGATGATGCTGCCGATGCGAGTAGAGTATCTGGCGAATCCGAAATACGGGTTGCTCTTGAACGTGAGTCAAATCGCTTTCCTGACCGGTGTGATTCCTAACCTAGCCCGCCTGGTCATGAGTCCGGTTTGGGGATGGCTCTTCGACCGTATGAACTTTTTCGCCTTGCGCATCACATTAAACCTCGGGTTTGCCATCGGTATTCTGGCCTTCTTCACTAGCACCGATACAAGGGGCTTGATCTGGGGAGCGGTCGTCTTTGGGATTTCCAATGCCGGCGGAGATGTTGCCTGGAGTTTATGGGTGACGAAGTTTGCTCCTCCTGACCACGTGGCTGACTACATGTCCGTGCACACCTTCTTTACTGGAGTGCGTGGGGTCTTGGCGCCCATCACTGCTTTCCACGCGATCCAAGCCTTGGAGATTCACACCCTCGGCTGGATCGCCACCGCCTTGATCCTGAGCTCCTGTGCTTTGCTCGTTCCAGAACTAAAATGGGGACGCGCCGGCCGCAAAGCCGACGCGTTGGTGGAAGAAATCTCCGAGTGACCGGCAGACTTTAGAAAAGCTGGTTGCCGCCAGAGCGGCGTTCGGGATCTGTCCCAGCCGCTGCGCCGTCGCGGCCCGGGGTTGGCCGCAACGCTTTTCCACCTAGCGTTTCAATGGCGGCCTGGACAAGCTCCAGGTCTTCTTCGCCCGCTCGAACCATCAAGATGCCCGTGAGTTCATTATAGAAAACCGATTTGTTCGGACCGTCCATACTCACACCGAGCTGGTGCAGGAGCGTGCGCATCGCTTGTTGCACATCGCGGCCGGTAGACGCCTTAGTCTTGGATTCGGTGCGGTCGTTCGCGCTTGCCACTCCGCTGCCAGATCCCGAGGCAATGGTGATGCCAAAGGCGTTCTCCAGCCCAGGCAGAAAGGTGTTGGTGTCCACGCGGAACGTGCGCACCACCAACCGCGCCGGTTCCCCTGCCCTCCCTGACGCTGGAGGCCAGAAACCAGGTCCGCTCCCAGGCGCTAAAACGACCCCATAATCTTCGACCGTGTATTTGATCGGTTGATCCGCCACGCGCGTAAGCGCATCGAGCACGTCTTTGAGCCGCACATCGCGCAGTTTCAAGCGAACAATGACGTTGGCCAGATCGACGTTGCCACTGGGGATTGGGAGTCCGGTCGTAGGATCAACTCCGGTGTGGGTCGGGCCTTCCGGCACATTACTCATCAGGAAATTTAGACCCTGGCGCGCTGGATCGCGTTTCCGCGCTTCTTCTTGAAGGTCCTTGATCACCTCGACTAACGGAATCCCATCATAGAACACTTCGTTCAACACAATCCCGTTAAGTTTATTCTCGATTTGCTGTTTGCCTCGACTCATTCGGCCTTGCGCCGCGTTCGCTCCAGGCGGCGCAGGGTGTGTCGGACTCAACCCGTAACGTCGCATCAAGGCCGGATCCATTCTAAAAACAGGCTGGGATGACGCTTCCGCGGGCGCGGTTGCCGGTTCTTCCGGCTCCGCCGGGGCCGCCGGGGCTGGGGTCGGCTTGACCGGATCGGCGGCCGCCATAAGCACCGGGGCCGGTTCAGCTAAATCGACAGCGACCGGACTTGGTAAACTGCTTGGATCGCGCTTTGGTTCCGCTTGTCCTTCTCGTAAGTTTTTGATCTGCCCTAAGTATCGGATGGCCTCACCGTTGGCCGGATCTCGGCGAAGCGCTTGGTCTAACTTTGACTCTGCAAGCTGGAGCTTGCCCATTTCGATGAGCAACCGGGCGTCGCTGACCAGGGACGTCGTCGCAATGGGCTGCGGGGCGGATTGCTCGGTGCGGACTCTGGAGGCTGAGGCTGTTCCGCCCAATTCCGCCGCCTCGGTCGGTAGCGCCGCTAACAGACCCAATGTTGCCAAAGACCGTTTCCACGTCTGTCCAATCGTTCTCATAGATTTACTCTCAGGTTGTGGTCTGGCCCATCCCGCTGACAGCACTGCTGCCATGATTAAGGCGATTGGCCAGACAGTTTTACAAATGTTGCGATGCGCACGAGGAAGCGGAGCCCACGTCCGTCCTCGCAAATTAATCAAACGTGCAATGCGTTTGCCTAACCCCGATCGATAGGCCGGGCCGGTAGCGGCGATGCCCCCCAATGACTGCCGTCGCACGACTTGCCCAGCCAATTGCACCAGGCATTCCGCCAGAACTTCCGGCCCCGCGGGCAAGAGCAAACTTGCTTCATCGGCGGCCAGCTCTGCCGCCGCACGCAACCGAAACCGCGCCCACCAAACCACGGGATGCCACCACAACAGACAAGCGACGGCGTCTGCTACGGCTTGCCCAAAGGGATCGTTCCCGGCGAGATGTGCCAACTCGTGCGCCAACATCGCGTCCTGTTGCGCCGGAGAAAACCGTTGCGTGAACTCGCACGGCAGCCCAATGGTCGGCCGCAGAAGACCAAAAGCAACTGGCCCGGTAAGATTTGGCGACTCAAACACTCGCAACCGCCCCCGAAACCCCACATGCGCGCTCAGACTTTGCAGTCGTTGGTGCAACGCTGCGTCTTGGATGACGCGACGCTGACGTCGGAACAGCCCGCGAAAAAGCAAATGTGCCAGTCCGATAACAACGAAGCCGGCCCCTGCTCCAACTCCCCACACCAACTCAGGCCAAGGCAGCGAATGCCCCTCGACGAGCGGGACTTCCACCACGTCGAGAAGGGGCACTTGCCGCACGCCTCCGCTCTGCGACCCGATCTCGCTAGCCCTTCCCGCGATCCGATCGAGCACGTCGTGTCGGAATTGATCTGTCAATCCGAGCGGAACGGCAGCGTCGCTCTCCGCAGGCGATCCAAGAAGGTCTTTCGCCCAGCGGATCGAACGTTCAAGATCGCCCGCAAGCCCGCTCAGTTGCACCACGGCGATCAGCCCAAGTGCCATGATCGCTCCTTGCCAGATCGCCCGGTGCCAGAGCGGAGATCGACTTCGGCTCTGCGCCCAGCCTGCCAAACCGAGGATCACTGCCGCTTCCAGCGCCAATTGAATGGCGAGTTCTAAACAAGGCCGCCACTCGGAAGGTAAAGTCATAAATCCTTCTTTCGTTCCGCAATCAGCCGTTCCAGTTCACTCAATTCTTCCATGCCCACCTCGCGAGTGTTCAACAGATGACTCACCACATCCGTCAGACTCCCCGAAAAAAGGCGGTCGACCAGGTGATCTGCCATTCCACGAGTCACCGCCTCTTCGCGGACCGCCGCACGATAGACGAAGGTGCGGCCGTCGACCCGATGCGCCAGGAGACCACGGGCCTCCATTTTGCGGGCCATGGTCGCGACGGTGGTGTAGGCCAGTTCTTTTTCATCCTGAAGCTGCTGATGAAGGTCAGCGACGGTCGCTTCCGGCCGCTGCCAGAGGAGCTTCATGATACGGAGCTGCAGATCGCCGAGGCGATGGATTTTAGGGCGAATCACAAACGTTTGGGTTAACTACCCAAGTAATACTACCTCAGTAGTAGAAGTCAAGTGACTTTCTTTCGGAACGGGTAACACCCAATCCCTGCAGTTTTTGTTCCTCCTATCCCGGCGTCCATTGTCAGGTCGACTCCCGAGATGAAGCGCGCTAAATTCTGCCATGGAGCAGATTGATACCCAAGGGATCATCCAAGTTTGCCCGGATTGCGGACAACGGAACCGTGTGGCGTTTGTGCACTTGCATCAACTGGCACGATGTGGGAAATGCCGCACGGCCATTCCTCCCGTGGCGCGGCCAGTTGAGATCCAAACGGAAGCAGAGTTTGATATTCTTATCCAGCTGAGTTCGATCCCTGTGCTCGCGGACTTTTGGGCGCCCTGGTGCGGGCCCTGCAAGATGATGGCCTCGGAGCTTGAGCAAGCCGCCTTCCAGCTCGTGGGCGAGGCGTTAGTCACAAAGGTTAACACGGACTCTGTTCCGGCGTTATCTTCGCGCTTAGGCATTAGTTCCATTCCAACCCTTGCGGTCTTCGTGGGAGGCAAGGAGGTAAAGCGTTCGTCTGGGACTAGACCAGCGGCAGCCATTACCGCGATGGTGTCGGGGGTGAATGCTTCCAGCGTGTAGGCGAAGGCGCTTCAATGGAGCATCGGCACCGGGTTCGGGATCGAGATCAGTTGCGCGTCTAGATCCAGAAAAAAGTCTAGACGCCGATCCGTCTCAGCGTCGTCGATAGCGCGGGCCATAAGAATATAGGTGGCGTAGTGATTTCCCTCGGACTCCACCAAGCTTCCATAGAACTGGCTCAACTCGACGTCGCAAGAGGCGAGTTCCTGAGCCAGGATTTGGAATTTCTCGCAACTGCGCCCCTCAATGAGAGCGCAGCAGATAAGGTGATCCACCGGTTGCTGGCGGTGGCCGGAGCGTACGGCGCGCATCAGACCGGAGATCCACGGACTGGGAAACGCCTGCCCGAACGGAATCGAACGTTTCTTGAGCAAGTTCAGAACGAGCTGGAAGTGCTGCAATTCTTCGATGGCAATAGCATTGAGCTCTTCGACCCGATCGAAAAGAACGCGGTATTTCTCCAGGCTCAAAGCGGTCGTCGCAGCCTTACGTTCGAGGTGCGCGTGATCGACCAGCACAGCGGGCAGATTGGCGAGCATGCGGGGAACCCAGTCCCCTGGAACCTTCGCACGAAAGAGAAGCATGCCGCACTAAAAGTCAGAATCCCTCGCTCAGCAATGAAAAACCAGTGGATGATTGCGGTTCGACAGGGAGTGGCGGCACTCGACAGCGGTGCCTCTTTATTTCGGCATAAGGTGCTTGGCTGAAAGGGCGGGCTCGTGCCACCGTTTGGAGCATCGGATATGGCGGACATCCTTCTGACAACCTTTAATGCGAAGTATATTCACGCGGCATTTGGGTTGCGCTATTTACAGGCGAATCTCGGTGCGCTCCGCGCCCGGTCGCAGCTCGTCGAATTCGATCTGCAACAGCGGGCGGTCGATATCGTGGAGGCTTTGCTCGTGCACCACCCGCGAATCATCGGGATTGGCGTGTACATCTGGAACGCCCAACTGAGTTTGGAAGTGGTGCAATTGCTCAAACGCTTGGCGCCCGGAGTTACGATTGTTTTAGGCGGCCCCGAAGTGAGTTACGAATGGGAATCGCAGCCGATAGTCCAATTGGCAGACTACGTGATCACCGGGGAAGCGGATTTGCAGTTCGCCGCCCTTTGTGACGCGCTGCTCAACGGAACAAAGCCCGCGGCAAAAGTGCAAGTGGCGCCGGTTCCGGAGCTGGGCCATGTCCAGCAGCCCTACGCCCTTTACGAGGATCGCGATCTTCAGCATCGCGTAGTCTATGTGGAAGCGTCGCGTGGTTGTCCGTTTACGTGCGAGTTTTGCCTCTCGTCACTCGAGATTCCCGTGCGACAGTTTCCGCTGCCAGAGTTTTTGGCAAGTCTTGAACAGCTGCTCCGCCGCGGGTTGCGACAGTTCAAGTTCGTCGATCGGACGTTCAACCTGAATTTGGCGACCAGCCAGACCATCCTCGACTTTTTTCTCGAGCGCAACTGTCCAGGTTTGTTTCTCCATTTCGAGATGATCCCAGACCGGCTGCCGGAAGGGTTGCGGGCTCGGATTTCACGATTTCCAGCGGGCACCCTGCAATTTGAAGTAGGAATCCAGACCTTCAATGTCGAGGTCGCAGAACGCATTCGGCGGCGTCAGAACTACGCCAAGTTAGCCGACAACTTCCGGTTCTTGCGCGACGAGACCGGGGTGCATATCCACGCCGACCTGATCATTGGGTTGCCCGGTGAAACCGTGGAGAGTTTTGGGGCCGGGTTCGACCAATTAATCGCGCTCCGCCCGCAAGAGATTCAGGTGGGGATTCTGAAACGTTTGCGCGGCACCCCCATCGTGCGGCACGACGTCGAATGGGCCATGGTTTACAGTCCGCAGGCGCCTTACGAAATTCTGCAAAACCGGCTGATCTCTTTCGAACAAATGCAGCGGCTCCGTCGATTCGCACGTCACTGGGACTTGGTTGCGAATAGTGGCAACTTTGTAGAAAGCACCCCGTTGCTATGGCACCGCGGCAATTCCCCCTTTGCAGCATTCATGGGCTGGAGCGAGTTTCTTTACGAGCGTTTGGGGAGAAATCACGGAATCGCCCTCGTCGTGCTCACGGAACTGTTCTTCCGATATTTAACGGAAGAGTGCGGCGTCGACGTCCGACGGGCCGCCGAAATACTTTGGCGCGATTACCAACGCGGTGGACGTTCGGATCGGCCGGTCTTTTTGCGCCCGCACCTCCCGGCAGGATTCGGGGGGGTGTCGGTTGCCCATTCGGGATCAACTCCGAAACGGCAACTACGTCATCAGACCTCGGTGCCGATGGACCCAGCCCCAGCGGGCAGTCCAAGTGCAGTCGATTCCTCGTGGCAGCTCGGAAAGTCAACGTAACAGAGAGAAGTGGCAGGTTAGGCGTATGAAGGCGGCAACAGTCTCGGTGGTATTTCTAAGCGTGGGGATCGCAGCAGGCGTTGTCTTAGACCGACAAGTTCTCTTGCCCCGCCGCTCCACGACCGCCGCCAGCTCAAGCCTTGAAAAAGACCCCTTCGGGACAAATGCTTCCCACGCCCCACGCGCGAGGCGCGATGCCAGTGAAGCCGCCCGCGGCGCCAAAATTACCGCCACCGCTTCGCTGACATTGTCAGAAGTAGAATCCGCTCTGCGGACACTAAGCGGCGAAACCGATGTGAGCCGCCGTTTCGAAGCATTGGCGCGGATCACGCGCCAGCTACGCCCCTCGGACTTTCCGCAAGCCTGGGGCCTAATCCCAAGCCTCCGGAACTCGGAGCTCCAGTCCGGGTTTATGCGGGCGCTGTTGGAACGTTGGGGAGAAACAGATGCCGCCGCCGCCATGCAACACGCGCAGAGCTTGCCAAGTTCACCCCAGCGCCAGCAGGCGATCGCCTCGGTGCTGACCTCGTGGGCCGCTCAGGACACAGCGGCCGCCGTTGCCTGGAGCCAGCAACTCCCCACCACTCAACGTGCCGAGGCGCACCGCGCGCTCGTCACCGCCGTCGCGCAAACCCGGCCAGAGCAGGCCTGGGCTTTGTCCGAACAACTATTGTCGCCCGTCGATCGGCGTGGGCTCCGGAGCTGGTTGCTTGATCGCTGGGCTTCCGTCGACCCTGCCACTGCCGCCGCCAAGGCCAATGAAGTTCTGACTTGGAACGAAGCGCAGCAGTCGCTCCGCAACATCGCGGCGCGCTGGGCCGAAACGGATCTCGAGGCCGCGCGCGCCTGGATGGAAACCCTGCCTGAATCCCGACGCAGCACGGCCTTAAGCGGGTTGCTGGAAGGCATGGCGAATGTTGATCCGAAAGCAGCCGCGGCCATGGCGCTGGCCATGCCGACTGGAACCGCCCGGACCGAAATGATGCGTGAAACCGTTGGTCGTTGGGCTCAAACGGATGTCGCGGGAGCAGTCAACTTCATGAAATCGATGCCGGAGGGCGTTGAAAAACAAGCGGCGATCCTGAGCGTCGCGTATCTCTGGGCGCAAACGGACCCTGACGGCGTCGTCGCTTTCGTCAACAATCTGCCGAGCGGCCCATCTCGGCAGTTTATGATCTCGTCGCTAGCCTCGTCTTGGGCTGGAACGGATCCCACGGCGGCAGTGGCCTGGGTCGAATCCCTTCCGCCTGGGCAGGCCCGCAATGCGGCGTGGCAATCGATTGTGCAAAGTGTGCAACAGAATGATCCCAAAGCAGGGCTAAAGCTTCTTGAACGGAGCGGACTTGCCACTTCCCAACCGTGGCTCGCGGTGAACGTGGCGCAGCAATGGGCCTCCGAGAACCCCGCGGAAGCGGTTGCTTGGGCGAAAACGTTGCCTCCTGGAAACACCCGTTCTGAGGCTCTGCAGCAGGTCGTGTCCACCTGGGCCATGAATAATCCACAAGAGGCCGCCACCATGGTCAGTGAACTGGAACCAGGACCGCATCGAAACACCGCCGCCGCGGCCGTCGCGGCACGTTGGGCACAATCGGACCCCACCGCTGCCGCAGACTGGGCTCGATCCCTTCCTGCCGGGCAGACCCAACGAGAGGCCCTCCGTGCTGTCGGTACCCAGATCGTCGCGTCGGATCCGCAAAAAGGTTTGGAGTTTGCCTCGCAACTGCCTGCCGGAACAATGCGCCATGAGTTTCTGGGACAGGTCGCGTCGCAGTGGGCCAATACCGATCTGGACGCCGCATTGCGATGGATGCGAGAGATGCCGGAGGGCGCGGATAAACGGATGGTGCTGGCCAATCTGGCAGTTCCCTGGGCGCAAGCAGATCCGCGTAACGCTCTAACGTTTGCCGAGAGTCTACCGACCGCCACTCGGAACGATTTCGTCGCTAGTGTTGCAAGCCAATGGGCATCCGAAGACCCCGCCGCGGCCAGTGCCTGGGCTACCGCATTGCCAGAAGGCGAGACACGCCATCGGGCCGTAACCAGCCTGGCCACTCAATTGGCCAACATTGCACCGCAGCAAGCCGCAAACCTGATCGCACTATTGCCGGCGAACGAACAACAGCAAGGAGCAGTTCTCTCCGTCCTTTCCGGCTGGATGAACACAGATCCGAAGACGGCAGCGGCTTGGGCATCCAACTTCCCAGACGGGCCGTTGCGTGAAAACGCTCTCGAATCATTGGCACGGCATTGGGGCGAGCAAGACGTGGTCGGAACGGCGGAATGGCTCAACCAATTGGCACCTGGCACGTCGCGGGATACAGCCGTCGGCGCTTACGCCCAGAGTTTGGCTGCGACAGATCCTGCGACAGCCGCGAAGTGGATTGCATCCGTCGCGGACACGACCATTCGGAATGGCGCCGCGCAATCCGTCGCTCAGCGTTGGCTGGAATCTGACGAAAACGCCGCCCGCGCCTGGATTCATGGATCGTCTCTGCCAGAGGAAGCAAAGAGCGCGTTACTAAATTCGACGCAAGCCCAAGGGTTGCCAAGGCCCATGAACGATCCCCAAGGCATGGCGGCGGAACCGGACTGACAGCCTGCCTGCCTGCTGCGTGAGAAGCGGCGGTTCGTGCAACTGTGCACCCCGCCACAACGCTCCGGTCGACTCGAGTCAGCGATGGCGTAGGCGAAAAAACAGAGCATCACTCCCGGATTGAAGGGTCACGACATAATCGTCCGCCTGGCGAGACGGTTCATCCGCCATATCAGTCCACGTTGCGTCGCTTAGCCCCGTCCAGCTCTGCAACACAAATTGTTCTCCCCAAACCGGCCACCGGATTTCTATCTGTTTACCCGCGTGCGCCGCGCGCAGAGCCGGAAAGCCCGGAGCTTCGCTTTGAGGAAGGACTATGAATCGAGAAACGATCTCAGGGACTCGCTGCAAGATTGCAGGTTCCACCTGTTCGGCTGAGTAAGGAGTTATGCCGTAGGTCGTGACGCTGAGCCAATGGGTATCCCGGTCAATTTCGAATTCTGTCCAGCCGTAGGTATGGGCAGCCACGTAGTTCCCTTGAAGAAGCGTCGCTTGCACGTCCGACCCTTCCAATCCCGTCGTATCCAAGTCTAATGCGTCTAGCTGCACATCCATGATTCGCTGGAAGAGTCGGTCACGTTCCGCAAGCGGTAGCCCATCGAACGTGGCTCGATCTGGAACTTCGACGTAACGGAGCAACCCACCGAGAAGCGTTAGCCCTGGCAAGACCTTGATCTCCGCGGCGACGTCGAAGGTGGTAGGACCGAATGGTTTGTCGTGTGCCACGGCCCCCGTTACGACCTCAAAGGATCCTGTCGGAATCAACGGTTGCTCAGGCGCCTTTTGATAGCTCACATTGTTCACGACGGTTCCGTGAATGTCCGCACTGACAAACACGACATTGCGAATGCCGTTGTCGTTCAGGAACTGGAGAAGTTCCGTTCGTTCACGCGCATACCCTTCAAATCGATCGCTCGCGTCGGCAAACCCCAAGTTCTGGATCGGTTCACCGAGTAAAATGAATTTCCAAAGGACGCCCGCTTGTTTGGCTCGGAGGAGATCAGCCTTTAAGTCTGACAACTGCGCGGCACCCAGCAAAGTCCGTCGCGGCCCTGCTTCGCCAGTGTCCGGGTCAAGATCGAACGCGGTAGCGGAAAACCGCCGGGCGCCAGCCGTGTCAAACGGGTTCAATACGCCAGGCAGTTCCTTATCCCGAAAACTGCGCGTATCCAAAAGAAAGATCGCAGCGTCGTCGCCATAGACCTGGGTGCGGTAGAGTTTGGGTTTAAGATGCGTGCGAAGATCCTCAGGGGTATGGTAAGGCTCGACTACCAAAGGATGATATTCTTCGAACGCTTGCAGCGCGCTACGGTAGAGCTTGGTTTCATTGATAAAGACTCCGTTGGTGTCGAATCGGGAATCGCTTTGCGCCAGGGCGCCGCCCGCGAAATCATTGATCACCTCGTGATCATCAATGACCGCGAAAAAGGCTGTCGACCCCCGGAGATTTGTCAGACCGTTATTCCCGAACTTCTCGGAATAGACCTCGTTATACTTGGCCCGGAACTCTTCCACCGCGGTGATCGGGACTTTCGGCACCGCGGGTGATGGATAATCGGCATAGATGGTATCGCCCAAGGCAGCGAAGAACTGTAGGTCTCGCTTTACGGCGTTTGCTACCGAGGGATAAGGCGCTAACTCGCCGTGCCAATCGCCCGAGACGCCAAAACGCAATCCATGAAACTTGCCAGGTTTTGCTGCGGTCCGAAACCGACCCACCGCGGAAGCGCCTGAGACGTCGGTGACTCGATAGTAATACGTCGTGGCATCGTTCAAGTCGGTTAGTGCCACCTTCACCGGAATTGACGCATCGGCCACGTCGGCGCCCCAGACCGAGTTCGTCGTCCCAAAATCCGCGTCTCGCGAGACGGTGAAAACCACGGGTCCAACGTTCAAGGTTCGTGTCCAAAGAATCGCGGAACTGGCAGTGACTTCGCCGGCCGCCACCCCATTTGGAATTGGGTCCACTCCCGCGGGCTGCCCGAACGGTGCGTGCGCCCTGTGGCACAAACAAAGCAAAGTGAACCAAACCAGGAGCACGTTCCCTCTCGGATCGAGGCGACGGTCCACCGATGGACATTGGTCCGGGCCATGGAATCGCGCGAAAACGGGCATTCGTCGCATTTGACAGTTTCTAACAGGACGGAATGCGCTTGGAAAGTCACGACGGCTCTTGAGCTTCCCCGCCGGAAAATTCCGCATGAAAGGTAGAAGGACAAAGCCGCTTATGAAAAAATGCATTTGGGTCCTTTTGGGAACACTGATCGCTTGCCTCCTTGGGCGAGCAACGCCGCCCACTCCAATCATGGAACCCGGGTTCCCCCCGGCGCAATATAGTCAACCTTTCGAACCTACCTACGGCTCCCCGATCGCGGTCAGCATTAGTCCAAACGGAATGACCGCGTATGTCGCATGTGCGACTGCCGCCCACGTTGCGGCGGTAGATCTCGGGATGGAGCAGATCGTAACGCGCCTCCGCGTGCCGCCAAACCCCTCCGGCTTGGCCACCTCGGTGGACGGTTCTCGGCTTTACGTCACTTGCGCGAACAGTCCAAGTCGAGTATGCGAAATTGACACAACCCATGGCACGGTCACCCGGGAATGGAGGACTGGACACACGACCATGGCGCCTGCGTTGAGCCCCGACGGCCAGACGCTCTACGTCTGCAACCGCTTCGACAACGACGTGGCTATCATCCGCTTGTCGACCGACGACGCGCCCGTGCGTATTCCAGTGGAACGCGAACCGGTCGCCACCGCGCTTACGCCGAGTGGGAAGCACCTTCTCGTCGTAAATCACTTGCATCGTGGCCCGGCCAACCAAGTCGAGGCTGCGATCGGAGTTAGCGTCATTGACACGTCTCGCCGCCAATTGATCCACACGATTCGTCTGCCCATGGGAAGCAGCCTTGGGCGTGGCATCGCCGTCTCTCCGGACGGGCGGTTTGCGGCAGTCACGCATTTACGGTCGATGTTCTGGCTTCCGACAACAAGCGTCGATCTGGGACGGATCAATGCCAACGCCCTAACCTTCCTTGATCTGAATCGATGGAGCGTTCTTGGCACCGTCCTCCTTGATCAAACCTGCCGAGGTGCGGCCAACCCTTGGGCCGTTGCATGGACCCCTGATGGCCGGCATCTCATGGTCTCACATGCCGGCACACACGAACTCAGCGTGGTCCAACTCCCAGGTGAGGGAGAGCACTGGAACTTCGCGAGCCTTGAGCTGAGCCGCTACGCCCAGATGGATGAACCGCTTCCTTCTACGCCAATCCGCCCCTTGCGAGTGACGCGCCGAATCGCACTTCCCGGAGAGGGCCCACGAGGCCTCGCGATCTGCGGATCAACGGTCTACGTTGCCAACTACTTCTCTGATCATCTCTGCCGAGTGGATCTGACGGACCCAAACGCCGAGATTGATATAATCCCAATCTGGAGCTCCTCGGCAGTTACCCAAGAGCGCATGGGCGAAATGCTTTTCAATGATGGACGTCTTTGTGCACAAGGTTGGCAAAGCTGCGCCAGTTGCCACGACGCCGACGCGCGCACCGATGCCCTTAACTGGGACTTGATGAACGATGGCGTTGGCAATCCGAAGAATACGAAGAGTCTGGTCTCGGCACACCAAACCGCGCCAGCAATGGCTTTAGGAATCCGGTCCAATGCTCAGGTAGCAGTTCGTGCCGGGGTTCACCATATCCTTTTTACTCATCAACCGGATGCTGTGCCGGCAGCGATCGACGCCTATTTGACCTCTCTCCATCCTATGCCAAGCCCGCATCTCGTCGATGGTCAACTCTCCGCCGCGGCGGCACGCGGCAAAGGCCTGTTCTTCAGCACGCGAGTCGGGTGCTCAGGATGTCATGCGCCGCCGCTTTGGACCGATTTGACGGATTACGACGTTGGAACATCGGCTCCGTACCGGGCTATCTGGGGAGTCTCCTCTTCGGAGAGCAGTGCTGCCAAGTTTGACACGCCAACTTTGTTCGAACTTTGGCGGACGTCCCCTTATTTGCATGACGGATCTGCCACGACACTACGGGAGGTACTGATCCGTCGCAATGCAGACGATAAACATGGACAGACCTCACACTTAAAAGCCGAAGAGGTCGACGACTTGATCGAGTTCTTGCTGTCACTTTGAGGCGGATCCAAACGCCGCCCAGCAAGGACGAAGCTTTGAAGCGCCCCGGAACACAGCCGGTGCTCGGATCACGAGCCTCTACCGCCGGTCCATTGGCTTGCCCAATCTCCGTGCAGCGTGTAAGGGCGAAACTTTTCCAGGTAGCCTTCCCGCTCCTGGTAGAGCAGCGCCCGATGCAGGCCGAGTCTGCCCGCCTCCGGGGTATCGATTAGGCTGGCAGAGTCGCTCGCGCTCATCTGAAACAGAACGCGATTTTGAAATTCACTAAGGCCCTTTCGCCCTAAAAACCGACTGACATCATTGTAAGTGTCGATACTAGCAATCACATGGATACCTTTCCCGGGTCCTTCCGCGATCAACCGCATCAGCGCCGCAGCTGGGCTCAGGGCTGCCCCAGGGTCGGCACTAACGTAGCCAAACTCATCCTCAGGACGGAGCGTCTTTAGCTCTTGCAGGTTAGTGATAATAAGAAAAGTGGAACGAACGGCTTCTGGGTTTTCGTCGCCCGTTCTCCGGGACAGTTCATCGACCAATCGATTTAAGATTACGGGTAACTCGGTGCGCTTCGGTCGAAGGACGGGATGCACCAGCAGTCCCGTCACTCGATCGAGAAACCCGCGCATCATCGACCCAGGAGCGGTGCTCTCAACAAGGATGAGCTCGAGCGCCGCCGCAGGGTATTGTGCCGACAAGCTCAGCAGCGCCAGTGCCGGTATTCCGAATGCCGCATCCTCGGACTGACCGACCACCAGCAAATGACTGCCGCTCTGTCGAGGGAATTGCACTTCCGTTGGGCCTTTGATCGAATTTGGAGCTCCCAGCCAAATTCGCGCAAAGGGTGGTGCGGCCATTGGTAGGCGACCTGCCCTTTCCATGAGTTCTCTATTCTCTGTGAGCACAGCCGGCGCGTTCCCTTCAAAGACAAAGGGCTGCGGCACGCTGGTCAATCGCTCCTCGGCCAGGCCTCGCAATTCCGCGAGGTAACCGTCCCGGGCTTCATCGGACAACCACGCCGTTTGAAATGGACTGTTACCTTCCACGGCGCCTGCCATATCGTTGTAGATCCCCTCCCCAGGACGTGAGAGAAGTCGTGGCGCCGCATTTCCTTCGTCCATAATCAGGTAGGCATCCGCTTCATTACACTGCAGAGCAATGCGGACCACCATTTGTCCCATCGTCGCCCGTGCTAGCGAATAGGCGCCGCCCAATGTCTGCGACCCCAGCAAAACATGAACGCCGAACGCACGCCCCTGGCGAACAATCCGATCCAAAAGCACGGCAGCCGTTTGGGAAATGCGATCTTCTTCGGTGAAAAACTCTTGGAACTCGTCGATCATTAAGAGGAGCCGCGGGAGGTCCTGACGTGAACTCGATCGTCGGTAGCCCTCCAAGTCCTGGACCTGGAGTTTGCGAAACATGTCACCCCGAAGCCGTAATTCGTCATCCACGCGTTGGAGAACACTTAAAGCAAATTCCCGATCACTTTCGATTGCCACAACTCGGGCATGCGGCAATTTGCGGTTGGCATACGCTTTGAACTCAACGCCCTTCTTGAAGTCAACCAGGTAAAACTCGACTTGGTCGGGCGCATACCAGAGCGCTAGGTTTGTAATTAACACGTGAAACAATGTGGACTTGCCAGAGCCTGTCTTGCCGGCAATCAAAACGTGTTGACGCGTCCCTTTGCCAAGCACCAAGTACTGTCGCTTCGTCGCCCCAGTACGCCCAATTGGGACCCGTAGTTCTTCCGCCGCATCTAACGTCCACCGCTCCGTCTGTGAGGGGCTAATGTTCGAGAATGGCAGCTCCACACGGGCGGCGCTCTTCAGATTCGCACCAACTCTCCGCAGGAAATCAATGGCGATCTCAGGGGGCGGAGGCTGAGCTACCTGCAATTCAATTCCTGGAAATGGAAGATCCGCCAACGTTAATCCGCGTGCCCTCGCCGCGAGCCGAACACTGTTTTGACGCAACTCGCTGAGAAGCGACCCATGAGGGAGTTCGGCACGAAGATCCCACTGAATCAGGGTGAAAACACCACACCGAGCCCCGGACGAAGCGATGTTCAGCAAGCGGCGCACGGACGTTTCGCTAAAATGTGTCGGAAACCCGGCAATGACGACGAGATGATATTTTTCGGCCACTGTCCCAGCTTGCGCGTTATAGTCTGCAATCGTCGCATACTCGTTGCGCAAATACATCTGGATCACTTTTTCCATGTGCTCGGTCAACTCTCCGAGCCTCTCTTCAATCTGCGCCGGTTGCGTCAAAATACGGTTGTGGAGCTGACCTTCTTCATAGTCAGCCAAATGCATAAGGCCGGCGAAGTTCTGTCCTAGCCCAGTCGGGTCGACCAAGGTCAATCCCAACTTGCCGGAAGGAAAAAGACCAAGCATTCGAAAAGTAATGGCATTCAGCGCCGAGACCGCTTCACGGCCACCGAATTCTCCAGTTTCGATGAGCAATGAGCCAGAATCAGGGTAAGTCAGGATCAAAGGCATAGTCCAGTCCGGCCCACCAGGAACGGTCAAGGCTGACTCCTGGAGCGAGATGCCGGCCAGGGCCGGCAAATTGACAACTACCGTCCCAAAGGGGACAGCATGCTCAAATTCGCTCGGCGGGGTCCAATTACGCACGTACGCTTGTGTCCAGGCCGCGCTCAAAGGTTCGGCGAAGTCGCGCGCGGCCGTGACTTGCGCGCGAAGAGAGTTCAGCGACACCTCCCAATCCGCCTTCAGGCCGGTCAATTCTGCTTGAAATGTTTGGTCGACGCCCGCCAACGATCCTCGCCACGAAGTCGCTAAGTCCTTTTCTTGAATGACGCTTTGCTCCTGCAACCTATGAGTCTCCCCGGTCGCCCAGGCGTCCAACTCGCTCGATCGTTTCGTTTGGAGTGCCGCCAGCTTCTCACGAATCCGAGTTCGTTTCGCCTCAAGCGCTCCTGGTCTCGTACGATCCCGCTGAACCTCGTCGAGGAATTTGCTGCCACTGGTCGAGCGCGCTTGTCGCTCTCGGATTCCTCTCGAAGGCGCGCCTCAGTATTTTGGCGCCGCTGTTCTGCCAGTCTGAGGGCCAGCTCGTGCCATTGGAGAGCCTTTGCGACCGTGCCTGCAATCTCCAACGCCGCTGGTCGAGTCATGCGTTTTCCCAGGTAATAGAGCCCGATGACGAAACTTACCGCTCCTGTCACCCACGCAGCCGCCTGGCCAGCCGTGACAAATTTCAGGGTCAAATGCGGCATTCCGAAAACCGCCACAACATATCCCACAATTCCCAGGACAATCCAAATCCACAAAGGCAACACGCGAAACAAACGGAGCCATGGGTTTCGCATCAAAGGAACAAGCGTCTGATCGGCACGGACCCGTGCTTGATCAAGCTCATCGAGGATCTGATACTCGTCCGAGGGAGCAGGAAATTCCGGCCACGCAGGGCCAGCCCCTAGCCAAGCACGAAACTCGGGAACACCCGAGAGTGCGCGTCGCGCCGCCGCAGTCAGCCTAGAATATTCCTCCTGCGAGGTCTTGACCTGGGTCTGCAGTTGCTCGAGCTTTTGAGCTGCGTCCGACAACGCTTTTTCCCACTGTCGTTCCGACTCCAGCGACCGTTTCTGAATGGCATACTTGAGGCGGCCTTCTTTCTGTTCGATGGTCTCGAGCAAGCGCTTTCGACTGGCTTTGGCCGCCTTTTCAACACGTTCTAGCCGAAGTCGCATCGTTTCCTGTAGCGCTGCTTGGCGTCGGGCAAGCTCCGCCTGCAGTGCCTGAGTCTGTTCGGCAGCTTGCGCGTGTCTCCGGTCTTGGGCGAGACGTTGGTCGCGCTCCACCGCCGTGCGCCGCGATTGATGCTGATCCCTTAGGATCCGCTCCTTGGAGATGAACTCCCGCACCGTCGCCTGCAATTCCTCCAGCAAGCGCCTCGTCGAAGCAACATCAATACGACTCGTCACAGTCCTCCCTGACTTTAGAAATCAATTGATCGAGCTTCTCCATCGCCTCTTCCGCTTGCCGCAGACGAGTGCTGAGCTCAGGAATGAACTTCTCCTCGAACTCCTGCGCACGCGAGTCGCGCCAGACCGCTTTGGTTTCGTCCCAATTCCGGAAGAGTTCTTTGGCCAGCTGCTCCAATCGGGCCCGTGTGGCATTGAGGCTCATGTTAGATCAGAAGGCGTCGCAGAAGACTCTAAATTAGCATTGGATTCTGAGTTCGGTGAATTTGTTGCGGTCGATGGCCTCTGTGAGGAGATTGGGCTGACCACTATCATCGGGTCTACGCCATCACGCGCCAAATAGCTCTCCAAAACCCGGATGACACCGGCTAGAGAGGCAACCGCCTTGCCGAGGTCCGTCTCGGCGTAGGTCTGCAATTGCTCCACTCGCTTCGTTAACGGAGCCGCCCGGTTCTCGAACTCGCGCGTCCACCGTTTCACTGCCTCGTTCTTTTGCTCGGCTTTCCGGACGGCCATCTTAGCACGTTCGACGGCCAAGACTTGATTCGACGTCTGGGCGCCAAGGGTTGAGAGCTTGCTTCGAAAAAGTTCCTGTTGCGTCTCATCGAGTAGGCGTTGCCGTCGTCGTAATTCCCTTTGCCAGTAACTCCGGCAATCGTTCTCAAGCCAGGTCTGCAATCGTCGGGGTTCGTCCAAAGCCTCCTCCAAAGCGGCCCGGGCTTTCGAAACAAAAACGACAAGCGATGCTCGAAACTGGCCGATCGCTTCAACGGAGTTGACTTGGGCACCTTCGGACATTGGCTAGCGTTGATGCAAATACTCTTCAATCCGCTGCGCCTTTCTCAGGAGGTAAGGCGTCTGTTGACCAGAGATTTCGACGAATTTCTTCAGGGCTTTCATCGTCTGCTTGAACTCCTCCGAGAATTTGATGTGCTCCTGGTCTTGCCAGGTGTCGCCCAGCGCCGCAAACCGCGCCTGTAGGATCGCCATTCTCGCCTCGACGTCGCGATTGAATCGCTGCAGCTCCTCTGCGAAACGCCGCACACTCTCCGGATCCATGATTGCTTGGCTCATAGGATTTTGTCCGCCGACTTTTGAAATGCCACTCCACCGCAGTGAGACACCGCTCTTTGAAACCCTCCGAGGTGTCATCGTAGTCAAAGCGCGTCTTTCAACCGGTTCGAATTGCCGACAAGTCATGGTAGCTTTGAGCGCCAAGATTAGCAAGAATAGCCCCCAGCGGACTAAAGGCTTTATGTCTTACTCGACAAATGTTCGCTCAAGCGAATTCTTGGCATTCCTCTGCAAACTGGTAGCGTGACTCCGTCTAACAAGAGTTGCAATGCGCGCCAGCGTCAAAGACCGGATCGTCAACGCCGTGCTGATCCTCTTTTTCTTTGGCCTTATCGCGAGCTCCGCATATTTCATTTTTAAAGTAATGACGCGGTGGAATGTCAAAGGCCTTGGCTAGGCCAAAGCTCTAGCACTAAGACCTCTTGAGCAGGGTGACACCCACAGGTCACCCTCACGACTCTAGGACCATTGACCGTGGTCAAGGAGAACCATCACGCAGGCTGCGTAACTATAAAGTCGTTCGATCGAGACTTTATGAGAACACTCCTGATTTGCCTCGTCGTCGCGACCCTCGGCTCTGCCAACTCTACGCCCGCCGGAGAGTCTCCTTCACCTGCCAAAGAAACGGCCTTAATCTTGACGCCAAAGCCATTGAGGACTCCACGGATTAATGGAGCAAGAGTCTTTGGTGTTCGCCCCGGATCTCCACTGCTGTTCACGGTCGCGGCCACTGGAGATCGTCCGATGGAGTTCAGCGCTGACGGATTGCCCACCGGCCTAAGCCTTGATTCGCGGAGTGGCCTGATCACCGGGACGCTCCGAGAACGTGGCGACTACGTTGTGACGCTAAGAGCAGCGAACGCTTTGGGCAGTACTACGTCTCGGTTGAAATTCGTCTGTGGCGATCAACTCGCTCTCACCCCCCATATGGGCTGGAATAGCTGGTACGTATGGGAAAATCACGTGACAGATCAGATCGTACGGGACGCCGCCGATGCCATGGTGACCAGCAGCATGATCAATCACGGTTATAGCTACGTGAACATCGACGATTGTTGGGCCGTGAAACCAGGATCCACAGACCCGTCCCTGGGTGGCGAACCTCGTGACGCTTTTGGCAAAGTCAACGCCAACAAGAGGTTTCCCGACATGAAAGCACTGACCGACTATATCCATAGCAAAGGATTAAAAGCGGGCATCTACACCTCGCCAGGGCCGACAACTTGCGCCGGCCATGCCGGAGCGTATCAGCATGAACGCCAGGACGTCGAACGGTTCGTGGAATGGGGATTTGATTTCCTTAAATATGATTGGTGCTCTTATGGCGATATCGCGAAACGGAATAGCGTGGAAGAATTGCAGAAACCGTATCGCCAAATCGGCGACATACTAGCACAGCAACCTCGCGACCTGATCCTGAACCTTTGCCAATATGGCATGGGCAATGTCTGGTCCTGGGGAAAGAGCGTGGGTGGGCATAGTTGGCGCACAGCTGGTGATCTTGGAGGGTCGTTCGAAGGAATCGCCGCGGCCCTATTTCGCGATGGCTTCGACGTTTACGCACAAAACGAGCTCCATCGCTTTGGGGGTCCAGGAGCCTGGAATGATCCGGACTACCTGCTCTTGGGTTATCTCAGCAATTGGAAAGGCCAAACGGTTCCGACGCCACTGACACCGAACGAGCAGTACACTCACGTATCACTGTGGGCGCTCTTGGCTGCACCCCTAATTTTCAGTGGCGATATATCGCGGATGGACGAGTTTACTCTGAGCCTCCTGACCAACGATGAAGTCATCGACGTCGACCAGGACGCGCTTGGTAAACCCGGACACCGCGTCTCTAAGAATGGAGATCTGGAAGTATGGGTTCGCGACCTGGAAGATGGCGCCAAGGCGGTTGGACTATTCAACCGTGGCGCGGGTGAACCAGTTATTGCCGCACGCTGGGAAGACTTAGGTTTGGCAGGCACTCAACATGTCCGCGATCTTTGGCGCCAGAAGTATTTGGGCGAGTTTAGGCATCAGTTCACGGCACAGGTTCCAAGACACGGGGTAGTGCTGGTCCGAGTATCGGCCGAGACTCGGTGATCTCCAACGAGGTTCTTTGGACCGGGTCGAAATGAAAAGCGCCAGGCTCAATCACCCGGCGCTTTCCTGTGGGCACAAATCGATCTTCGGCCTTTTGGCCGAACCTCGCCTCGCTCTGACTCACCACCGCTTGGTCAGCGTCAAAGTAAACGTGTTACCTTCGGGGCGGTCTTTAGCATCGAATTCACGAATATACCGCAACGACGTGAACAACCCAAGTTTTGGGCAGAAAGCGCTGATTTCCGGTCCCAACCCCATGACGCGATCCAACGGACCTGCTCCTGACGGGCTATATCCTGTCGTTTGCTTTTGGTAATAACCAGAAACGCCGATATCGATGAACTTGGTGACGGACTTACTTAAGCCAAACTCCAGAGTATCCGTGTCGCCTGCCGTAAAGTCCTGATCTTCATTCTCCATGTGAATCTCGTAGCGGTTTAGCGCTGAAATGGACCAACTCTTTTCCGAATCGGGAAACCAGGTTGCGCCTGCGGTAATCATGTGCGACCAAAAACCCTTGGCGAGCAGGCGAGAGGGCCGAGCACCGGAGCGATTATAATCGCCGCTAGGTGCCCAAAAGGCGTATCCAGCTCCGATATCGACCTGCTTGAAATGCCACGCCAGCAAGAGAGGCTCAAACTGCAGGTCACCCATCGCGAACGTGCTATCCTTGAACTTTCCGCCAGGCGTTTGAAACTGAACATCCCCGTAGTAAAACGGCACTAGCAAATCCAGGCCATACGTCGCACCTAGAATTTTGAAGTCCGTCATGTAGATCGCCCGCGGAGCATTAATATAGGCGATCGCTTTGAAATTGGGTGGCCCGCCTGGAAATCGGTCTGCATAGTAAAACAGATTGTAGTCTCGGAGGTAGAACCCCGGAGGAGGCAAGCTAGCACCCTTGATTCCTTCGGCGCCGGAGGGGTAATGCCCGGAGAAGGTTGCGGCTTGGCTCTGCTCTATCAGACCGGCAAGAAAAACACTGAGCGATATTCCAAGGAAACAGTTCGAGTTCTTCATGAGGACTTGAGAAGTGTGATTTCGGAAATCTAGACATCCTGCAGTTTGCCAGCGAGATACGTCTCGTAAGCGCTTAAATCGAGCAGTCCATTGCCGGACAAATTGAAAAGGAGAACTCGTTTGCGCCCCTCTTCGCGCGCTCGGATTGCCGAGTCGATGACCGATTGAATTGCGTGCGCCGATTCTGGGGCAGGCACAATGCCTTCCGTGCGGGCGAAAAGTGTCCCCCCTTCAAAAACCTTGGTTTGATGTTGGGTCTGGGCTTCAATCAATCCTAACTTCAAGGCGTGGCTGACCGTCGGTGCCATCCCGTGGTATCGCAATCCGCCTGCATGAATGGATGGCGGCATGAAGTCATGACCAAGGGTATACATCATCATCAACGGGGTTTGTTGCGCAGTATCTCCAAAATCATACCGCAATTCCCCTTTAGTCAGAGATGGGCAAGCGGACGGTTCGACCGCGACAATCCGGTAGTTTTTCTTCTTTTCGATTTTTCTTTGTAGGAACGGGAAGACCAACCCGGCAAAGTTGCTCCCGCCTCCCGCACAACCAAAAATCTCATCAGGTTCTTCACCCGCTAAAGCCATCTGCTTGATGGCTTCCTGACCAATCACTGTCTGATGCAAGCAAACATGATTCAAAACACTCCCGAGTGAATACTTCGTGTGCGGATGGGTGACGGTGTCCTGAATCGCTTCGCTGATGGCCATACCCAAACTGCCAGGGCAATGAGGATCGTCGTGCAGCAGCTTACGCCCATACTCCGTCTGATCGCTGGGACTGGGATAAACGGTTGCACCCCAAGTGTGCATTAGCATACGCCGATAGGGTTTTTGACCGTAACTCACTTTGACCATGTAGACGGTGCAATCCAATCCGAACAACCTGCACGCCAAGGCCAAAGATGAACCCCATTGACCAGCACCAGTCTCCGTGGCGAGCCGTTTGGTACCTGCCTCTTTATTAAAATAGGCCTGCGGAACGGACGTATTGACCTTATGGCTGCCCGCCGGGCTTGAACCTTCATATTTGTAGTAAATGTGAGCCGGCGTCTGGAGCGCTTTCTCCAAGCGGACAGCCCTCAGCAAGGGAGTTGGACGCCACAGCGAGTAAATCTCACGCACAGCCTCCGGAATTTCGATCCATCGCTCCGAACTTACTTCCTGCTGGATCAGGTTCTCTGGAAAGATGGCTGTTAACGCCTCTGGCCCGATCGGTTGTTTCGTACCCGGATGCAACGGCGGGGGAAGGGGCTCTGAAAAATCTGCAAGCAGATTGTACCAGTGGGTAGGTATTTCAGCCTGGGGCAGAGTAAAGCGAATAGGTTGGCTCATGATCGTTCTTCTTCACGCTTGATCTCACGACAAAGGCGCCGCGGTTAATTGCTGCGGCTGGATTCTGCCCCCCCGGGGTGGGCCAAGCGTTGACCGGTGTCAAAAGAAGAAGATTCCGTTCGAGATGAGCCAAAGGTCGCTGCCTGATGGCCAACGGGGTGATCTATCCTGGAACAGTGAGAGCCGCCTGCGGCTCCAGGCCACGGTAACTTAATCCCTCGCCTTAAATGGTCATTTACTAATTTGGGTGGGTTTAGTCCCTACCGCTTGGTACATCCTCAAGCACTTTTCCCGTTGCACCGTATGGTCGACAATCGGCTTCGGATAGCTGGCCCGGGCTGCCCAAACCGCGTCTCTCCAAGGCTGGTGCACGGTATCGTCGGGCAAACCGGCCAATTCTGGCACCCACTGACGCACAAATGCTCCTCCTGGATCAAATCGTTCACCTTGAGAAACCGGGTTAAAAATTCTGAAATAGGGGGCAGCATCCGTCCCAGTACCCGCTGACCATTGCCAACCGCCATTATTGGCCGCCATATCTCCGTCCACCAATCGATGCATGAAGTAGCGCTCGCCACGCTGCCAGTTGATTAGAAGGTCTTTTGTCAGGAACATGGCCGTGATCATGCGCAGGCGATTATGCATCCACCCTGTGGCGTTCAGACAACGCATCGCCGCATCGACAATCGGGTACCCTGTCTGCCCTTCGCACCAAGCCTGAAAATGGCTCTCCTCGTTGGACCATTCTAGGCGAGTATATTGCGGTCGAAAACTCTCTTTCATAACTCTGGGAAAGTTAGCTAGAATTTGCAAAAAGAATTCCCGCCAAATCAATTCATTCAGAAAAACGTCGCAACCTGTTCGCTCGGCTTGACTTGTTGCCGATCGGCGCGCTGCCGAGAGTTTGGCCAGGACCGTGCGAATCCCAATTGTTCCGCAACGAAGATGAGCGGAGAGGTGCGACGTCCCATCAAGCGCTGGAAAATCTCGAACATTGCTGTATGAGCCAACTGACTCTGCTAGAAAATGTCGAAGACACTCCTGCCCGGCTCTTTCGCCCGCCTTTGGAATGGAGTGCCTGAGAGCATGACCGCCCAACTGTTCTGGCCCGGCCGGAATGGACTCCGTAGGGATGGAGGTTGGCGCCGCTGCCTTGCCACTCAGTGCCGGTCGTGGCTGCGGCACGCTCTCGGTCCGCCACTTCTTGGCATAGGGCGTAAAGACGGTATAGGCCGCGCCGGAGCCAGTCAGTAGGTCTCGTCCTTCCCATACGACGGCATCCTTGAAGACCTCAAAAGCAACGCCGATCTCACCAAGCGATCTTCCGATTCGCTCATCCCGCGCGCTCGCGTAGGGTTCGTACCGGCGATTACAGAAGACCGCCTCCGCCTTCAACTCCAGACACAACGCCGGGAGAACATCATCCGACCGACCGAATCGCAGAATCAACGGAAACCCTAGCGCTGCCAGATTCATCTGCAAACACTTTAGGGATTCCAAGAGAAATCCCAAGCGGGCGGCGCCAACGTCAGGCCCAGTGCGAAACGCATCTTCCAAGACAAAGACCGGAACGACACGCTCGGCCCGTGCGCTTGCCACACTTAGCGCGGTGTTGTCCGTGATTCTCAGATCGCGCCGGAACCAATGGATGACGGTCTTCACACTTTATGAAAGCCTCAATAGACCATGGCGCCTGGCATCGTCGCACTTCTGAGCTCGCTTGAATCTACCGATAAGGTTGGTGTAATTCCACTTTTGAGGCCTTTGCCTTCGACTTGGAACGGATATTAAGCATTTCCACCCCCAAGGAAAACGCCATGGCAAAGTAGATATAACCTTTCGGGACCTCGCGATGTAGGCCCTCAGCGATAAGAGCGCAACCGATCAAAATGAGAAAGCTCAAGGCGAGCATCTTGATCGTAGGATGCCGATCAATAAAGGCGCTCACCTTGTTCACAAAGACTAACATGAAAATCATCGCAATAATCACCGCTGCAATCATCACTGGGATCTGTCGCACCATCCCAACCGCGGTAATGACGGAATCGAGAGAAAACACGATATCCAAGAGCAAGATTTGCACGATAATCGCGCTAAAGCGCGGTGCAATTCGCGTCGTGACTTCTCCATCTTCACCTTCCAATCGGTCGTGGATCTCGTGAGTTGATTTTCCCAACAGAAACAAACCACCGACCAACAAAATCAGATCTCGGCCAGAAACCGCTTGGCCGAAGACATGGAAGAGTGGGCTGGTCAAACGAACCATCCAAGCCAAGCCGACGAGAAGCAATATGCGGGTGATCAAAGCCAGGCCAAGGCCCAAACGACGAGCACGTTTTTGCTCCTCCGGCGGCAGCTTGCCGGAAAGAATCGAGATGAAAACGATATTGTCGATGCCTAAGACAATCTCCAGCAACGTCAATGTCACGAGGCTAATCCAAATTTCCGGGTTGGTGATCCAATCCATGCGCGCGAATCTTTGGGAGAGACAAGGCTAAGTCAAATGGATTCGCCCTGTTGATGCGTTTCTCCCCAGATAAAATACCAATTCTATCGCTCACGAAGTGAAGCGGCGGGATCAGGAACAGCCCCTTGGCCGACACGTTCACGAATGATGTCCGCCTCTTCGTGAATACTAATCAACGATAACCGAGTCGCCCGAAACAAAGAGGAACAACCGACAGCCAGCGAAACCACTCCGGTGAACCCCAGCAACAGTCCCATCGCAGCAAACCCGCGGAACCATGGCACACCGGGAAACGCAGCCAAACTCGTCCCCAGCAATGTCGCCAGCGTGGCTCCCGCAAACGAGCCGAGTGCGACGTAGATCGCGCGCAACGCACCCAAAAGCAAGCTGGCTTGCTTCTCGACTCGGTTGACTTGCTCGACGAGCCGTCCTCCCTCGGCCCCTAAATCGCCCGCCTCTGATTTGGTAAAAAGTTCATGCATTCGATCCCGAGTCCTTAGCATCCGGTTGATCGTACTCATGGCGAGCACACTGGAAGTGTTCGTAAGAAGAGCAGGCGCAACAATAAAGGTTAGGACCGCAAACGGATTGTGCGTCAGAGCGGATGACTCCATAGTTAGCGCACTTCGACCCCGGGCGGTTCTCGTTTGCTCCGGACATCGAGGCGAGGCCCTAATCTGGCCGTGAGAAACCCTTCGCGCAAGTCTGGCGTCGACATTCACTTCGAACGCGATTCCCGTGAATACCGAAAAGCACTAGGGTCACAAGGCGTTAGCATGAGCCTGCCTCTTCACCCGACGATTGTGCGTGAAAAATGAGAAAGGCCGTCCGAGGGGTCCTATCGGTCGAGCGATAGCCCCAACGTCCGGCTTGAGCTCTGAATTGGATTTTGCTATTATTCTGCCGGCTCGTTCTCCTGCCTGACAAATGTCTTGGATAGGTCGGGCAGCCTTCAAATACTGGATGACCGCAACGAAACAAGCCCGTTTCTACGAGATCGATTTGCTTAGGTTCTTGGCAGCCTGCTGCGTCGTCCTTTTCCATTATGGTTTTGCCGGTTATGCGGCCGCGAAGACCAAAATGCCCTGCCCGAGTTTGGCTCCAGTTGCCAAGTACGGATACCTTGGGGTCGACCTTTTCTTCATGATCAGTGGCTTCGTTATCCTAATGACAGCCTCCAAAGGTTCTGCGCGAGCGTTCGTGATCTCTCGAATGGTGCGACTGTTTCCCGCATTTTGGGTCTGTTGCACGCTGACCTTCCTGACAAGTCTGCTTATTGGCGGAACCCATTACGCCGTGACTTGGCGGCAATATGCGGTGAACATGACGATGTTGAATGAGTTTGTGGGGGTCGCCTCCATTGACGGAGTTTATTGGTCTCTGTTTATTGAACTCCGGTTTTACGCAATGGTATTGGCGGTGTTACTTTTCGGGCAAATTGAGCGGGTGAAACTGTTCTTGGGAGGCTGGTTATTATTATCGGCGGCGGCGGAATGGTGGCCCGTGAAGCATTCGGGAGTGTTTGCGCCGGACTACGCAGCCTATTTCGTTTCCGGAGCGATGTTTTATGTCGTGTGGAAAGAGGGGTGGAGCCTTTACAAAGCGCTTGTCTTGCTAGGGGCATACTTATTAGCCCTCATCGTTGGCGTACGGAAGGCTGCAGAGGTCGCGTCCTACTACCATGGGACGATTAGTGCCGTCGTGGTTGCATTGACGATTTCCGTATTCTATATCGTGCTCTTAGCCATCGTGGTGAGTCGGAGGCGTGATTTTGGAAGCCCGAAGTGGCTCTGGTTAGGCGCCCTCACCTACCCGCTTTACTTAATCCACCAGCACATTGGATTCATCTTGTTTGACCGCCTGTATCCCCGATTCAGCAGCAGCATGATCGTGGCGGGAACGATCGCTATCATGCTCGTATCGGCCTATTTCATCAATCGCCAGCTCGAGATCCCCTGGGCCAAGCGTCTCAAAGGCCTTCTTGAGCGAGTGATTCCGGGACCGCCAGCCATGACTGGACGGCGCAACACCTCGCAAGCCGTTCCCTTGTAGAGATCCTATCGTTTGTCGATTCGTGGGGATATTTGTGAGCCCTTTGTCGCGCGCGCCAAAAAATTAAGAAACTGTTGGTCCGCGCCTATCTGCTTCCATTCGCCAATTTAAAAAGCAAAAGCCCGCTTGAACACAAGCGGGCTTGCCCGAAAAACCAAATACTTTCGGCCTGTAAGGATTAGGCCATGCCTGGAACGCGGGGATCCTCGCCTGCCTCGATGCAGGTCAGCTGCCGAAGCCAGTCTCGAACCAAGAAGCGCCAGGAAAACTCTCGTTCCGCAAGACTGCGCCCACGCTGCCCCATTTCGTTCCGACGCTCAGGATGATCGGCCAGTTCACGAATTGCCTGCGCAAGTCTATCTGGACGCTCCGGTTCAACGACCACGCCACAGCACTCCCGGCGAACGATTTCGGCACTCTCGCCCAGCCCAGCGTAGATGATGGGGACACCGCAGGCCAACGGCGGAATAGCCTTGGAAAGCCGCATTTTGGTCGACGCCGGAATATTCTTGAGGACTACCAACGAACCATACGTGATCGACATGAGCCGATGCATGTCTTCAAAAGGAGAATCCCGAAATAGAATATTATCGAGGTTCTCTTCGGTAGCCGACTGGATCAGTTGATCTCGCACTGGCCCCTTACCGACCATCAATAGCACAATGTCCTTCCGATCGCGCAGTAACTTAGCCGCCGCAACGATGACTTCCAGGCCTTGGTAATGAGCATGAGTGCCAGCGTAAGTAAATACTTTGCGTCCATTTGTTCCCAAAGTGCGGGCATACCCATCATCATGGGGAAGTGGACGAAGCGTCTCGATGTCCGCACCATTTGGTAGAAAACTGATCCGAGTGCGAGGTATACCGCGGTTTTGAACGAAGTGTTCGATAAAGGCATGAGTCACGGTGGTGACTGACAAAGCGCGGCGCATCAAAATCCGCTCCATCGCCCTGGCCGCTCGAATCAACCAAGCCGCTCCGATCCACTTCCCTTCCGCAGCAACCTCCACTTGGAGATCGGGAGTGTTGTAGACATACGGTACTCCGCGCAATAGCGAAAGCACCGCCGCTGGAAAGGCCAGAGTTAACGGTTGGGCTTCGACAAATACCAGGTCTGGCTTCGGCCCAAAAAGCAGTGAAGGAACCACCGTCGTCGTGAACGAGAGATAGTTGAGCAGCCGCTTGATCGAACCTCGTCCCGCTGCTGGGTAAAGCCAGACCCGCTCCACAGGAATTCCATCGATGGACTCTTTCATACGAAACCGTCCGCGGTAGTTATCGAAGATTCGACCGAGCGGGTAGTTTGGCATTCCGGTCAATACTCGCACCCCAATTTTGAGTTCTTTCAGTTCGCGGGCGAAATTGCGCAAGCGAATCTGAGGAGCCCCGGGCTCAGGCCAATAGTATTGTGTCAGAATGAGAACGTTTCGTAGCATGGGAGCATCAGGCTTGGCCATGTGGAATTAGTTGTAATGCATGCTGGATAGGTTGGGCCTGAGCACACTTCGAGCCGGTGACACTAACCATCCGGTCCAGGTCGTAAATGACAATATTCTCAGTCAATGCCGCCTGCAGTGCTTGCGGAGAAATGAGACGTTTGCAGAGCACCACCGCCTCTGATTCCATGCACACCTCCTCGATCGATCCCACCAGAATTCGCGCTAAATGGGGCAACCGTTCCATGGCATGCGCCATATTCGCACCCACAAGGCGTTTTGGATCGAGATCAGAATCGTAGATCTTAACTGTGAACCCTTTTCCAAGAAGTCTCTCCGCCAACTCGACGTAGGGACTTTCGCGCAAATCGTCGCTGCCAGTCTTGAACGTAAGACCGATGATTCCGAGACGTCGAGCCGGTCTGGAAAGAATTGCCTCTATAGCTTGGTCAATCCGCCGTCGATTGCTCGGCAAGACGGCAGAAAGGACGGGCAATGGTTGATGGTTTTCCCGAGCCAGAGCCTCTAGTGCCCGCAAGTCTTTTGGCAAGCACGATCCCCCAAAGGCAAAGCCCGGCCGCAGATATGCTGGCGAGATGTTTAGCACCTTGTCTTGCACCATCAGGTTCATCACCTCAGCGCCGCTGGCTCCAACCAGCGCGGCCAAGGTATCGATCTCATTGGCAAACGCGATTTTCAAAGCGTGGAATGCATTGCAGGTGTACTTCAACATAGACGCCGTCTCAAGACTGACCCGATATCGCGGAGCCTCAATTCCATCATATAGACGCAAAGCTAAATCCACGGCTGATGCGTCATCTCCACCCGCAACCAGTAGCGGCGGATGAAAGAAGTCAGCGATCGCCGTGGTTTCTCTGAGAAGCTCTGGGTTAATTACGAGACGCATCTTTTCCGCACCGTCCTTGGGTTCCGTTTCCGCGAGGATCTGCCTTAGAAGCGGAGCCAACGCCGTGGACCGAACCACCACCGTCAATGGCAGCTGCCGTTGGCTGACCTGCTTGGCGATCGTCTGGAAGACGCGTCTGAGCGCATGGGTATCAATCACACCGTTTGGACGACTCGGTGTGCCAATGCAGATTATTGCCACGTCGGCGTCCAATAACCCGTTTGAACTGTTCTCCGCTGCCACCTCTGCGCGGAGTCGGCCAGCGCCCACTTGGGAAGCGACCAATTCGTCCAAACCCGGCTCCAGAATTGGGCTACGCCCGCTCTGCAGGGTATCCACCTTGGATGGCACCACGTCAACGACAACGACGTTATGTCCCATCTTTGCCAAACAAGCGCCGGAAACGCAACCGACGTAGCCAGCGCCATAAATATACACCTTCATAGATTCGTGAGGTCTTTGTGAATTGATTAAAGAATAGGCCGTAACGTGCGGGACCTTTCGCACGGTGGGTTCAGGTCTGCACGCTTAACAGCTTTAGAAAGAGGCAGAGCAACAGCGCATGGCGTCGAGAATTTCGACATAAAAACTCGAAAGTGTTCGAGCGCTCGCTTCAATGCTGAGTTCCTGCATCTTGTTGCGACCATGGATTCGGGCTTTATGCTGTCTTACCAGCGTCAGCTTTTCCGCAAGTTCCGTTGCGTCAGGAGCAGCCAGGAAACAGCCTTCGATCTCGCGAATCCTTTCTGCTACATCGCCAACATCGACGGATACGACCGGCACATTGCAGGCGAGCGCTTCTTTGACGACCGTGGGTGATCCTTCATGCGCCGATGTCAGAAGGACCACGTCACTCGCATTGATCCAGACCGGGACCTCCGCATTTGTAACTCCGTTCAAGTAATGCAACTCCACCGAACTCCCGGTTTTACGCAACTCTTGGACCGCCGCTTCGGCAAGCCACGGACGCTTAACAGCATTTTTTTGGTGAGCCGGAAAGAGAACGTGAAAATGTTGGTCGTTCCAACCTAGCTGCTCCTGACACCCCCATTTGTCCATCGGCCGAAATCGACTGAGGTCAATCCCGCAAGGAATCACTCGGATTTTTGACTCCGGGACGCGGGAACCAAGAGTTTGCCGTAACCGACCGGCGACCACAACAACTCCATCCGCGTTACGCGCCGCCCGGCCTGAACAGTAAACCCCGTAACGGCCGATCCATTTGCGAATGAATCCACTCAAGTTATCGCCAAGAAGGTCAGACCCGTGGAAGGTGACAATCTTCGGGATAGGCCACCGCCAAGAGGTCACTTTGGATGCCATCACGCCGCCATACATGACATGAAGTATCGACGGATTGTAATGGGCCACGGCCTCCCGCAGCGGCGTCGCCATGCGATAGTAGGATCGCATGCCATATTGCCTCCGATCGACGTAAAACACGTCCACTTTAACTCCGAGTTGGCGCAAGCCCTGAACCTGCTGCTCAACAAATACTCCCCAAGCCGGCTTCTCGGGCGTCGGGTACATATTCGTCACGGCAAGCACAGAAAGGCCTGCTGTTCGCGCCGGACGTTCGCGAGGATCAACCAATAATTGTGATCTCATCGGGCTCGCGTAGCTTCTGATAACCTTTCACGAATACCGCCCAGGCTCGATAGAACGAATTGCGATCGTAAGCCGCCCATCGGTCGTATGTTGATTGAATTACCGAGGAGTCTTCAACCTGGCGGAGGGCCTCCAATTGACTTAGGTGAAGCCGATGATAGAACGGGCTGGCTAGCCGTTGTGAGCCGCTGCTGTAGTACGACCAATACCCAGCGTCAAAATCCCCCAGCATTTCAATCAATGAACGCAAGGTTCTTCGGTAGAAACTCTCAACATCAGCATTCGGCAGTTGCAGCAAATAATCTCGCACGCCAAAGAAAGCAAACAACCATCCGTTCAAAACGGTATCGCGCCTCGTTCCAGGGTACTCCTCCAAAATCACATGGTCCGCTTCGTAGATGCAAACTCCCCCATCCTGCAACGACCTCCGCATCCCAACCATTGCATGCTCTGACGCTGTGGCGAAACTTGGATCGTTCGTTAACCGATGAGCGCGGACCAGAGTGGATATCGCCTCGCCCTGAGTCATGGCGGAGTAAGCGTACTTGCGCGGTTGTCCCAAAGCGGTCCAGGTATCCCATCCGCCAGCAGAATCCTGGGTGTCTCTCAACCAGCACGCGATCTTCAAGAACTCCTCGCGATCTCGGTCGCGCCGTTCGAGCAACCAGAGATCCCAATGCCCCAAGGCCTTTTGGCAGAGGAGAATCGGGAAATGTATCGTCGTTCCATTGGATAACCGACTGACGGGCAACCCTTCCGAATCGCACTGACCGATCCACTGAGTCTTCCCGGTCATGTCATTGAAATAGCCTTTGAGCTCTCCGGGAACAAACGCTCGGCCAAGCGCCTGTTGTTGATGATAATAGCTGTTCCCGGCAAACATTCGGCTCCAGTAATGAACCCGATGCAGCCACCGGGGCAATCCAAGGCTATGCATGGTAAAACTCAGAAACTACGACTTCTTAACACCACTCCCGGAAGCGCGTCCCTTATAGACAAACTCCAACTGACGCGCCATCGCTTCGGGAGAAAACTGCGCGCGAGCGTATTGCCGGGCATTATTTCCCAGACGCTGCCGAAGTGGTGGATCGGAGATGAGGCGTAGGAGATGACCCGCGAATGCATTCGCATCCCCGCACGGCGAGAGCAACGCATTCGATTCGTGGGTCATGATCTCGGCGTGACCGCGATAGCTTGTGCAGACGACAGGCTTGCCCGCAGCCATTGCCTCAATAATCGCGTTGGGAAGCCCTTCGTAATCACTTGTCAAGACGGAGATATCCGTCGCGGCCAGAATTTCAGGAATGTCGAATCGCTCTCCGAGAAATATCGCGCGCTCGCTCAAGCCAAGGTCCGCGGCAAACTGACGAAGCTCCGCCAGCAGCGAGCCTTTCCCAATCACCAAGAAACAGACGCCGGGGAACCGCTGATTCACGCGCGCGGCTGCCGTTAAGAACATCCGATGATTCTTGGGTGCTTCCAGCCGCGCAATCGAAGTCACGACCAAAGCATCGTTTGGAATACCCAGTCTTTGCTTTGCTCCATCCGAGGGTGTCGTTGGCAAAAGCATCTCCGGCGGAAGTGCATTTCGTACGACCTGAATCTTCCGCAGTGAGATCCGGGTGTGCTTGGCCATGGACTCGGCGCCAACCTGAGAGTTCACGATCCATCCGTCCAACAACTTATCCACGAGAAAGTGGGTTAAGCACGATTTGAACTTGGCAGCGTATATGGAACGGTAAGATCCGAAGCGCCGTGGCACCCGAGCCCAAGCGCCCGCCAAGGCGGCGTAGACCTCCGCGGCCATCTTAAAGCCGTGGACAACATCATAGTCGCGCCGAAGGAAGTGCTGGCGCAGCAGACGACATCGCTGAACGAAAGTAGCCGCAGCGACATAGATCGGCTGAACCTGGCTCCGTTCTAACATCTGAACAAACTCGACCCTGGGATGGTAATGGATTAAATCGACAGAGTGACCCAGCTTGCGCAATTCGGAAACGCACAGGATCGCCTGGCGCTCCGCGCCGCCAACCGCAAGACTGTCCACCACAATCGCGATGTTCATCGGTGCATTGTTCCTGACTGGTGGGTGCCATCGGTTCCCAATCCACCGTTCCCAATCGGAGCTCTCGAGTGCAGCCAGCAGAAATCTCCGGATCGCGACACGAACTCTGGGCTTAGAGGTCGACCGTTAATAGCCCAGACGACAGACGGCTCGACTTGGCGCAACCGCACACAGAGACCGTCGACGTCTTTCAACTGGAGTGCTTCGAATCCGTAGAGAGGGTCATCGATCCCTTGGATGTTCAGGATCAATCGCCTTCCCTCTCGATGAGCAGCAATCCGAATAAAGGTTCGGAGCCGGGTCCAATCAAGAAGTCGCGAGGTGGAAGTCACCCATACTTTCCCTAGATCACGCCATTGACGAAGCAGTTCGAATCTGGAAATTGTCTCATCCGAGATTGGCATTGACCGATGGTGGGTCCAGTGTGTGTAGAGGATGCAGGTCCCTTGAAGGCGACAGAGTTCGGCCAACCGCTGAGATGTAATCCACCGCGACGCATCATAACCCTCCGGGGAATCCCGCAAGTAAGCCTCTCCGTGGACGTTTTCCGAACGGCCTAGACAGCACCGGTCGAATCTCCAATAGCGAACGCCGTCATCCATCGTTATCGGATGGAGTATGGTCGACCGGCCATTCAGATGTTCCTCTGACAACGCAGTTTGGTCCCGGCAAAGGTCATTCACGTTCAACCAAACATAGCGCAGTCCGTTCGCAGCCAAGAGATCGTTAATATAGTAAGCGCTACCCGGCGTGTCCCCTCGATAGCGGACGAAAGCGTTTCGTAATGGCTGCCGGCGCCGCCCGAGCATTGGACCGATAAGGTAGCGAATGCCTAGCCGAGTCAACCGATACGGCACGCTCGATTGCAGACGATCTGGGCAGAGACCGGTCGGCGTAGCCGCGGTCGAATGGTTTACCCAGACCTTTGGCGGAGGAATGTTCTGGCGAGCGCATTCCGTATAAAAGCGCCGAAGCAAGGGTTCCACTTGAGAACGCGGATAATGAAGGAACGCGTGAAAGGTATCGATTTTCTGACGGCGCAATCCATCCCAAATCAGCGTACTGCAGCACTCATCGTCCTGATGATCCTCCTGAAAATCCTTCTGCGTTGGATCATATCGGTGCATACCGAAAGTCGTCGGATCGGCAATCAAGAAAAAGGAATCCCCAAATTCGAGTCCCAGGCCAGGGACTCCACCCACCGCCTCTCGAAAATGAGTGGATGCTGTCGAGAGACCGAGTGCCTCCCAACTTGGACTCGACTCCCTAACCGGATTATTGCTGCAAAACATCGCATGCACCGCCCGGAATCGTGCCACACTCGCACTGTCGATGTCCGACGATACAGAGAATGCCGCCCGATACGGAAAAGGGAACTTCTCCAGAAGCGCTGGTTCTGGATCACTAACTATTTCCACGGGATTCATGGCAGCAGCTGAGCCAAGAAGGCGAAAGAATCACACAACGCGAATCGTTACCAATTCACTGAAAAACTCGCCGAACCTTGTCGATTTCCGTCTTCACGACCCGCGCCGGATTCCCTGCGACGATACAGTTTGGCGGGACGTCTTTCGTGACCACAGAGTTTGCTGCAACCACGGAGTTCAGACCAATCCGAACGCCCTTGCAGACCCTGGCAAACTGGCCAATCCAAACGTTGCTTTCAATAATGATGGGAGCCGAGTCTGAATGCCTCCACTTGCGCGCGTCGGAACCACGATCCGAAACTGCCTTGATACGCCGATCATCCGGATTGATCGGGTGATTATTGTTATCCATGACAACAACAAAATCAGCGATCGAGGTATAGTCACCGATGACGACCGAGTTCACCGCGCCAATCAGGCTATTTTCCCGGAGATACGTATGAGCGCCAAATTCAATCTTACCGTGATTCTCTGACGCAAGCTGCCCATAGATTCTGGCGTGATCCCCAAGCACGATGTCTCGCTTGTCGGATCCGTCAGCGAGTCGAACATAGGTGGTACGGTCAAATTCATGGCCCGATCCTTTCAAAGTCACAACTGTCCGTATCTGGCTGGCTTTGTATTCATTCAGGAACTTTAGCAGCTGCTGCTTAAAAAAACCGAGCATAGAACGACGGGAGGAGCGTTTAAGGCAAAACGCTGTGAAGAATTCAAATACGGAAAGGCACGAGCGAGTGGGGAGACGGGTTATCCTTGATCGGCACGTTGCACACGCAAAGCAATCCCACGAAAGAAACGTGGCAATTGCTGTTTCTCTTCCTCCGTGAACGCCCCGAGCCAATACGAAATGCCCAGGTAAAGCAGCGCCGCGAAGCCGCAGCCGATCAAGAATTGCCAGGTGGGCAGCGGCCGGAACATATACAGAACGGCAACCGCTCCGGCCGTGGCCGATATTAGCGCCAGAACGAACCGGCGCGACGGAAGCGGGAACAAACTGCGCGGCACAAATCGAGCCAAGACCACTGTGTTAACCACCGCCGCGAGGAACGACGCCAACGCTGCGCCACTGGCGCCGAACTGGCTGATCAGGGTCAGATAGACCGGAACAAAGGCCATCGCGACCAATGGCGTCGTCCAGGCCAAAGCTTTGGTATTCATCTCGAGATTAAGCACCGTCACGAGCACATGGCGTGCAAGAGAAACGACTACAGCCGAGCTTAAGCCTAGAACCACAGCGGTGCTTGGAGGCTCCGCTTTAATCGACAGAATCCGGAAGATGTGTTGAACTCCCAGGCAAAGCACAAGCGCTCCAAAGATGCCTGCAAAGAGAATAAACCTCAGCGCCATTGTGAGTTGGTGTTTGACCTGACCGTGCGTCCCGGTGGCATGCGTCTTCCGGACGGCAGGATAAAGAACGGTTTGCAATGGTCCCATCGCGCTTTCGAGGACGGCAGCCAGCGAGAAGGCGATCGAAAACGTGCCCACGACTGCCGGACCATAACTCCGTTCTAGAAAGAAAAAGGCTCCCCGCTCTAGGATCCAAAGCCCGGCCAAGAAGGGCAAGTAAGGCAGAGAAAAGAGAAACATTCGCTGAACCAAATCCTTACTTGGCCAGGCCCAATGGATCCGGCTGAGCGAAGGGCGAACAGCGACCACGATCTTGGCCAAAGTGGTCATCATCAGAACCACGCAAATCACCAGCACAGATGCCCAGCCTAACCATACCGCGACCACGCATAGAAGCACGTATAAAACTCGCTCCAGTGCGTCCACGGCCGAGATAAACCCGAATTCATTCTCGGCGCGAAAAGTGATCGTCAGGAACTCGTAGAGCATCGCCAGCATTCCCAACATCACAGACGCCACGAGCAATTGAGTAAACCCAGGTTTGCCAAAGGCTTGAACTGCCAAAAGGTCACCAAAGAAAGGCAACACCAACACAAATAGAGGGATTAGGAATCCCCAATAGAGTAGACCTACCGCAACGACCGGCCCGGCCTGTTCGCGATGTGACGGGTAGAACCGAATCACGGCCAACGGCAAGCGCAGCGTGAGGACATTTTTGCACACCAGGCTAAGGCTGCAGACGAGCGTAAAGTACCCGTAGCCCGCCACGCCCAGCGCATCAACCAGCAAAGGCAAAACAGCGATACCGGCCAGCTTCTCAGCAACCGTCACGAAAAACCGTAAAACAAAGTTGGAAGCTAGACCTTTTTTAGCCAATCCACTCCTTTGTGCTGTCGTTGCTGCGTCTCGACAAGGCGTCCGCGGGCTGCTTAAACTCGCGCGAACCCAGCGACGGGATGGGAGTGCGCACTCGCCGGAGGTCGAACGTTTCAGGCAATTCGACCGCAGGTAGCTTCCGCGTCAGGCTCACCAAAACCATCAACAAGACGACTGTTTGTTTTCGCTTGTAGCCGACGCTACCTGTGTCCAGCAGCATCAAAAGCCCGATCAATACCCAGCAGGAAAGCCGCAAAGCTCCAGGCAAACGATTCGCACCAATGAGGATCTTCACATGCATGGCGTAGAACAGGAGTAACCCGATCAAGCCTAGGTCCGACAACAGTTCGACATAGTCGTTGTGAGCGTAGGTGCCTTGGCCAGACAACCCACGGAATGAATCCAATCCATTTCCCAAAAGCGGAGAACCTCTCCAGAGCCTCAGCCCTTGCTGAATGAGCGTCACGCGCTTGCGATACGAACTGTCAGAATGGTATTCCAGCGCTCGGCGAACCGCAGGAATATCTCGGCCGCGCTCGACCAGAATCGGCCCCAACAATGCGCTAGCGGCCAAAAGCCCGACACAAGCGACACTCAAAATGACCCGACGCTTTTTTAACTCTGGCCACAGCTGAATGATGACAAGCCCCACAAACAAACACCCAACCAGCAAAGCCTGTCTTGAACCAGAAGTGACCAGCGCATAAACCACCGCGCCAAAAGCGAAAAGACAACCACTCAGTCCGGCTTGTTTGGGGACGAGCCAGATCAGACAGGCGCCCAAGGTTAGCTGCAGTCCAAACTCGTTGGCATTGCCCGTGAGCCCCGCATAGCGCACCTCCTCACCAGTGATTGTCGGTTCTGTGCCAATCCCGACCGCGCCTGCACCAATCTGGCAAAGTCCGCTGATCATCTGCGCGAGGACGACCTTGCGAAACGGAACCCCCGCCTGCATCGCCGCCGCAACCCCTATCCCTCCGAGATAGGCGCTAAATACGGCCGATAAAACATCGAGCGGGTTCGTGTGCCGGATCCCTGAAAAACTTCGTATCGCGCAGTAGACGACAAAGACAATCGGGAACCAGATCCAGCCGCCAATATCTTGGGTCCACAATCCGAAGAAGCGCCCGACCACCAACAACCCAGCCAAGACCACGGCGGATCCAAACCCGAGCACCGAGAACGGGCCAAAGCCCATCAACGCTTGTGAGCTGACGATGTAGGCCATCATCAGGAAACCCACCGCTTTCAGCCAAGGCTGCCGCCATCGGTCCGCCAGGGGCTTCCTGGGTTCTCGCAGAGCCCGGACGCGTTGCGCCAGTAAAGTGCTTCCATCTAAACATAACGTTGAATGAGGCAACGGCATTCTGGATCTGCAAAAACTCCGGCCAGCGCCACTAGTCTAAGTGACTGCAAGTGGACAAGAAGCAGCTCGCTCGTCGCGAGTCAAACGACACTGCAGTGAACGAAACCACGACGGAAAGAGAGCGTAGCGCAATCGGAGACAGCCAAGATCTGGATCAGTTCCAATCCGACGAACGGCGTACGGCGAATCGCCGTTACGGTTGAGCCCGATCTCGGTCGTCAGGAAAGTTTCAAACCCGAGCTTTCGCGCGATCTCCGGATGTTTCGCCGCATCAAAATCCCGACCCGCTTTCCCCCAAGGGCAGGAGAAGTGCCGGCAGGGCTTCCCAAGTTCTCGCTCTAGAATTCCCTTGGAAATGCTCATCTCCTTCTCGACTTCGGAGAGCGTTAGCTGGCTCAAACGCCGATGCGAGTGAGTATGTGAGCCGATCGTGAAACCCGCTGTGGCGATTTGCCGGCATTCGTCCCATGTAAGAAATTCGAAGAAACGCTCATACTGCGACCAAGAACGCTGATAAAAAGGGCCGATGTCCGTCCAGTCGCGGTCCAAGTCGAGGCCAATATACTGCGTCGGAACAAAAAACGTGGCCGGGACTTGGAGCTCTGTTAACACCGGAAGCGCGTTGGTAATCCAATTCTTAAAGCCATCGTCAAATGTGATGCAGAAGTAGCGACCTCCCAATCCCCCGGGATTGCGCAACGCTTCCATGGCTTCATCGAGACCGATGATGTCGCCAAAGCGGCGCAGATACCTCAGTTGATCGGCAAAAACCCTGCGTTCATCGTCCAAGACCCAATGGTAAAACGGAAACAAAAGCCACTCCTTCTCAGCCGGCGGCGAAGCAAACGCACTGCAACCGAGCCAGCGCAGACGTCGCACCCGATCGCTCCAGCGAGCCAACCCGCCCATGCTCGCTGTCAAGTCATCGCTTCGGCGCAGGCGTGGACGTAAATCTGCTAAATGACTTGCCATGGAAAAAAAAGCAAACCCCTTTGACGAAGACCGAGTTTTTGTCGTGCAGAGGCGAACGCCCAAACTCTATGCTCAGCCTTTATTTCCCTGAGACCGCCGGAGCTTGCCCGAGCGTCCCCCAATAATCCGCCCCGCCGGGCGGGGACGGCTCGAGCACTCTCGAATCAGCCGCGTAGACCGCCGAATAGGCAAACGCACCGACATGTTGCGTCCCGAGGATCGATGGCTCACCAAAAAAATCCGTCGGAGCGACGACGGTAGCATCGCCATGGCCGCGCGCAGGGCTGTCCGCGGCTAACCAATAAAGGCCTATTGCGGGATTCACGAATCCAATGCGCTTAGTCACGACATCGTGGCTCCCTCCAGCTCGGGTGGTAACGACATTGAAGTCTTCGGTAACTGGAATGTCCTCATCGGAACCTATGGAAGACCCATTTCCAATGCAGATATTGTTCTTTGCAATAACGTGGGGTGCGTATCGCACGAGAATCGGGGTTGCCTCAACCGCGAGGTTGGTGGAGATGATCGTATTGTTAAAAACGTAGTTCGTGTGACCAAACTGGGTATAAATTACGACTCCTCGGCCATTACCGTAAATTAGATTGTTGTAGATCTGGCAGTCCGCGGCGGCTTGAGGGCTGTCTTCATAGACTTGAATCCCGTGCGCCAGATTGAACCGCAACACGTTGTTTCGAACAATGTTATTAGTGCCGTTGATGTAAATTCCGTGATCATGCTTCTGCCACATCCCGCAGTATTCGACGAGATTGTTTTCAATAACGGTTCCATACTTATTGTGAGCAGCTATCCCTTGCCCAGAATATCGACCCGTCGAATTCAAGACTGCCCGAGGATCCCCTTTTCCGGCGTGATGAATCCAACAGTTTCGCACCGTCGAGTTATCGCCGTTAAACTTAACGCCATCGATATAAGAATACGCAACCTCGAATCCATCAACGACAACGTTGGAAACGCTCCCCTCTCCCGTAGTCCAAATTCCATGCGTGCCACGGGTGCCGAGCACTTTGGCTCCCCATTTGACCTGTGAACGCAAAATCGTGCCAGACCGCGAGATCTCAATACTTGGATAGATGCCCGGTAAGAAAGTAATAATGTTGGACGGACCCGCTTGAGCCAAAGCGTAAGGGAGTGACCACGGCGCCTCTGGAGAAAGCCCTGAATTCCTGCTTGACCCGGTGATTGAAGCGAAGTAGGTGCTCCGCATTGGAGTCACGATCAACGTCGCCCAACTACTCAATGTAACGCCGCCCTCGTTACTGACAGCCACGCGTACCCGCGCGTCCGAATCGGTGAGCTGACAGTTTGACCGCGTATAGGACGCCTCATTGCCTCCCACCGGCGTGCCGTGAAAAGTCCACTGGTAGTGGAACGGGCCGATTCCACTCGCGTGGACAGTAAACGTGGCGCTTTGCCCCACCATGACGCCCTGATTCCCAGGCTGCCCCAGAATATCCGGAGCCGCGTCGGAGCCCGCTTCGACCACCCTGAGATTAGACGGAGGCTCTACCGACATTACAAGCTGAGGGATGCTACCCCAGACCACCCCAGCCAAGACTGCTGTCATAAGATTTCCCGCATCGCGTCTCACACGAGTTATGGAGCAGGTATTACACCGAGGTTGCATGGTCCGATCCTCGCACCCGGTTTGGGCCGTAACAGCTAAATTTCAAGCCAAGGCGGTCGATAACTCACACTCATTTTGTACTCACGTTTGAGAACGCGGAGAGAGTCGTTTTTGCGATCCGCCCAGAAAACGGGCTTCGAGAAGATTCTTTGGGCAAACCGAGGTAAACGGAAGCCAACGCCGTCTCAGGGTATGCTCGGTCGCTAGGGGCACGATACCACTCACGATTCGGTGATTTCAGCACGGTGCATGTCCTTAACGGGGCGTCACCAACTCGGGAACATTGGCGGGCTCCTTCGGGCCTGGCAGTGGCGCGGGGGCAGGCTCAGACCTGGGCTTCGAAAGAGCCGGCGTATATTCCGGGACAATCCCTCTCAACTTCCCTTTGAGTTGATCAGGTTCCATGTCCAGCAAGCGCTCCGTTAAGTGATGTAATGCCTTGCGGAGGTCCGCCAGCGGACGAGGCGACGTGCAAAGACGCAGGATTTTAGAGTGAGCCGTCGGAGAAAGCGCTTCCTGAAAGTGACTCAATTCCTCGAAAAGCTTTTCGCCAGGGCGCAGGCCGACAAACTCGATTTTGATGTCATGGTCAGGCTCAAATCCCGACAGCTGAATGAGCTGGCGTGCCAAGTCGACAATCCTCACCGGTTTGCCCATGTCCAAAACAAAGATCTCTCCACCGGTTCCAAGAACGGCACTCTGGAGGACTAGGCCGACCGCCTCAGGAATCGTCATAAAATAGCGAGTGATGTCAGGATGTGTGATCGTCACCGGACCGCCCGCGGCGATCTGTTCTTTAAAGATAGGGATCACGCTTCCGGACGAACCGAGAACGTTGCCAAAACGAACCGCGCTAAACCGAGTTCCGCGCGAGTGAGCTGCATAATAAGACTGCAGAAACATTTCAGCCAAGCGCTTGGTAGCGCCCATGACACTGGTAGGATTGATGGCCTTGTCGGTCGAGATTAAAACAAACTGTTCGATCCCATAGTCTGCGGCCATCTCCGCCAACTGAACCGTTCCCAAGGTATTGTTGCGGATCGCTTCGGCTGGCTGGCTTTCCATCATTGGAACGTGTTTGTGAGCTGCGGCATGGAAAACCGATTTTGGCCGATAGTGCTCCATGATCCTGCGCATTCGTTTCTCGTCCAGAATGTCGGCGACAAGTGGACGGATGATGCCTCGGTACCCGCGCCGCACTAGCTCTTGCTCAATGACGAACATCTGCACTTCAGATCTCTCCACCAACAAGAGCTGCGCCGGTCCAAAACTGGCGATCTGACGGCACAACTCGCTACCAATGCTGCCGCCCGCGCCGGTCACCATGACGCATTGGTTAATGAGGAGATTACGAATTTGTGCAGTCTCCAGAGTGATCGCGGGGCGGCCGAGCAAATCCTCAATCTCGACGGGTCGCAAGTGACTAACCTTAATTTTGCCTGTGGCTAACTCCGTCAGCGACGGAACAGTTCGAAATGGAATGGAAACGGTGCGCAGCATACGAATAATTTCCCGAAGCCGATCCGGAGGGGCGGATGGCATGCTGATGATGACTTCGTCCAAACGCAGTTTTGCACTGAGGCGACTGCTCAAGAGTTCAGGTGAGCCGAGCACCCGCACGGCATGAACGTACCCCCCCCACTTTCGCTTGTCGTCATCGAACAGGGCCACGGGTTCGAGGCCCAAACGAGGCTGCGACTTCAGCTCGCGTGCGAGCATGGCTCCAGCTTCCCCAGCCCCCACGATCCCGACTCGTCGCACGGATTTCGGGCGAACGACCTCGCGGGCATTGCGGTGCCGAAGATTATGACGCCACGCAAGTCTGAGGCCCGACAGCAACAAAAGAGACAGCAAAAAATCGATGGCGTTGACCCCGTACGGCGGTGCTATCCTTCCCTCAGAGAGCCAGTGCACTATCCCGAGGAGCACTGAACCGACAGACGTTGCATAGACCAAGCGCCAAAAGTCCGGCAGACAAAAGTAATCTGGCAATGAATGGAACTGTCGGAACAGGTATAGCAGTAGAAATTTCAGTCCGACGACCCCGAGAATCAGTAGCGGCAACTTGGTTCGCTCGTTCTCAGGCACTGCAAAATCGAAGCGAATCATGTAAGCCAGTCCCAGGCTTGTCGCCAGGCAGATCCCCTCGCACGCTAGCAAGGTTGGCGCTCGTCGGAAGATTCCGCGCGCGAGCGACACTTCGTGCAGAATCGCTTTCGGATCCGCGAAGAGATGAGACTTGATCATGGGATATTTGGGCCCGCGTTGGGCAGACGAATGTCGGAGAGAATCTCCCGCAGCGAGGGGATCAAACGGGCGCGAATATTGGCCCCCTCAAGAATAGCCTTAATTTGCTCGACCCGTTCTGGATTGGCATCTCCGGCAGCAACAATGACTTCGTCGAGTCGATCTCGCCACGAACCATCGAGAATACATTCGGGCATTCCAACTACCGGAATGCCGTGGATTTGCCGGTGCCATTTTGACGGGTCATCATCAAATACCACTTCGACCTTATGAGATCCTTGCTGCTTCCGATTGATCTCGTTGATCAACCACGCTCCGGTGTTTCCCGCCCCAACCAAGCCGACTCGAATCGAGGTCCCAGGAACGTGCGGTTTCGAACGCCGTCGGGCTTGAAGTTCATGAAGAGATCGAAGCGAAGTGCGCGCGACAACGATCATGAGAAACGCTATACACCAGTCGGTCACAATGACACTGCGCGGTGCCATCCACCGGCCTTGCGAAAAAATCCAGAGAAGGTACTGCATGCCAGCCGCGGCAGCGAGAGCAAAGCCTAATTGCTGGATTTCAGCCGGACCGAAGAAGCTCAGTAGACCCTTGAACTGCCGCCACCAATAAAGAGCGACAAGTTGTAATGCCACAAAGAACGGGCCTGTCTGGAGAAGGACGGAAAGCTCATTCGGTGGGACTGCGAAATCAAAACGGAGTTGATAAGCGAGATAGAGACTGACCGACAAGAGCAATCCGTAAGCGCCGCCAATCCCAAGCCAGTATGGGCAAAGCGTTCTCAAAATGATGACGGTATCTCGCCACAAGTTAGCCTGACGGGCATACTGCATGTTCAGGTGGAATTTTCTGGGAATACAGTGCTCAATATAAAACGCTTCCACGTCCACCGCATGACGCAAGAGCGTCTCTTCGTCTCGGAACACAAGCGTCGCTAAATCAGTGATGCCAGGCCTAAACGAGAGCAATTGCCGTTGTTCCCGGGTGTAGCGATCAACGTAGCGCGGAACTTCCGGCCTCGGGCCAACAAAGCTCATTTCACCCATGAGCACGTTCCAAAGCTGCGGCAGTTCGTCGATCTTTGTCCTTCGCAGTATGCGGCCAATCCGTGTGATCCGTGCGTCTTGAGCGCGAAAGTCAACACCCTGTTGCCCAACGCGCCGTTGCCGGTAGAAGACAGGTCCTCCATCAGAAAGCTTGATCGCAATAGCAATCAGAAGCCCTATCGGCCCGAGAATAATGAGGCCCAAAACAGAACCGGCAATGTCGTAGGCCCGCTTCAGAACAAGATAGCTGGAACGTACTTCGGCCTTACTCATCCCGACTCCTTAGGCATTCAATCGGATTAACAAATACCCACCGGCAGCTCAGCCGTGTGCCAGCAAAACCACTGCTTAGCCAGAGATCATTCTAGCGGGCTGAGCCGCGACTTTCTGCCTCACCTTGGTGGGAGGTGAAACGGCCACAACTCGACGCGAATGCTCTGCCACCAACTTGCGAATCGTCTGGCAGATGTAATCAAACTGTTCTTCGGTCATCGTGGGATAAAGTGGAAGCGTGACAATCTCCGGATAGATTCGAGCCATGCAGGGCAAGTCCTCGGGGCAGTATCCATAGGTCTCCCGATAGTAAGGATGCATATGCAACGGCATGTAATGGACGCTGGTTCCAATCCCAGCCTTGCCAAGTGCAGTAATAAAATCTCCTCGAGTGATAGAAAGAAGGTCCAATCGAAGCCGAATCACAAAAAGATGCCAAGAATGGATCCGCTCAGGCATCTCCTCAGGCATAATAAGCTCACACAAGTCGCCCAAACGCTGTCGGTAGAGTTGGCTAAGAATGGAGCGGCGCCGATGAAAATCTTCAATTTGGCGTAACTGGCAAATGCCGAGGGCTGCGGCAATGTCGGTAAGGTTATATTTATATCCCGGTGCCAGAATCTCGTAATACCATGAGCCTTGGGCAGTGAAGCGTTTCCAAGCGTCCCGGGAAATGCCATGTAGCGACATGATTCGCATACGGTCGGCATATGCTGCTGAATTGGTGCATGCCATCCCGCCCTCCCCCGTCGTGATGCACTTGTTCGCATAAAATGAAAAGCAACAAACGTCTGCACCCGTGCCGACTGGCAGCCATCCTTCGGCTCGCAACGAAGAGTTCGCGTCGCTGGCGTTCGTGATCGGTATCGTGGTCGCCGAGTGGGTCGAAGCTGGAAGTGGTGGAGCGGGTGTGGGACGGTAATACGCTGGGCAACAATGCGCAGCGTCCTCGATAATCTTTAGGCCATACTTTTTGCTCAAAGCCGCGATTCCGGAGACGTCGCCGATCTGCCCGGCATAATGGACCGGCATAATGGCCTTGACAGGCTGTCCTTGGCGGAGGGCCGCCTGGATGGCAACTTCGGCCGAAGAGACATCCAAATTGAAATCGGTGTGGCGACAATCGACCAGGATCGGCCGAGCGCCCAGGTAACGGACAACCTCCGCAGTGGCGGCAAACGTCATGGTCGGAACAATCACCCCTTCGCCAGCTTGGATCCCTACGGCCTCGAGAGCGAGATGCAACGCGGCGGTGCATGAATTCAGCGCAACCGAGTGCGGCACGTCGAAGTATTCGCCAAAAGCCCGCTCGAACTCCTTTGTCTTCTGACCGGTAGTGAGCCAGCCGCTGCGAAGCGTCTCAACGACTTCGCTGATTTCGTTGTCCCCCAAGCACGGTTTGTAGAATGGTATATACTCCATAACTGCCAAGATACTTACTCTTTGCCGCTCGTTAAGATCCGGAATGACGCACTGCGTTGCAGGCGTCCTTCCCTGTTGACACTTCGTGCCGGTGACGTCGCAACGCCATTCCCATCTGGCGAGCGAAGAGGAGCGCCGAGATTAAATCGGATCTGGTGCGTCTGCCGTGGCGGGCATGGTCGTCGCCAACCTAGCTTTCTGCCTCAACGCCATGCTCGAGCGATGGCCCGCAGAACAATATCAACACGCCGTGCCTCGATGGATGACCACTCCTAATTCACCAGCGAATGATTAATTGACGCTTTCAACGCCGCCGCCTGGTTACAAATTGATGGCGGAGTCGTGATAGTCCGGATCCTTGTAATACACGTACGATTTCGCAGAAGCGTCCACTCGGTTAAACACAATGCCGAGCACTCTGGCCTGGCGTTCCAGTAAAGAGTTCAAAGCTTCACTCGCTATGGCAGCACGCGAAAAGCGCCGACGCATCACAAATAGAGTACCATCGGTTTTAGCGGCCAATGTTGTGGCATCGTCGGCCGACAAAACCGGACAACTGTCGATCACCACAAAGTCAAATTCCTGGCGCCAGCGAGCGAGAAGGTGGTCCATTTTAGGGCGCAGCAACAGATCTCCTGGGCTACGATGACTGGTGCCCCTTGAAACGAAGGATAGATTTGGCAGCGCATCTTTCTGCACAGCGATTTCCGGTTCCGCCGTATCGTTCAAGAGATCGGTCAAACCGGGAGATCGATGCAATCCCAACTGATCGTGGAGCCGCCCTTTGCGGCAATCCCCATCCACAAGCAAGACTCTGGAACTCCCCAAAGCCAGCGCTTTGGCAAGGTTCGCAGCGATGGTGGACTTGCCTTCCTGTGCGGTAGCACTCGTGATTAGAATGACACGGGGCCGTTCCCCAGCCACGGGCAGGAACAGCAGCGAAGATCGGAGGCTTCGGTAAGCCTCGGCAAACGCATAGGGTTCATCACCATTCGCCAGTAATGGAGAGCGTCCTTTTTTGCGCAACGCCCGGACCTCTGGAACGCGCCCCAGGATGGTGTCACCGAACTGCTCCGTCACGTCGGACGCTGATCGGAAGCGATCATCTCGGCTGCCAACGACGTAAACGATGCCGGTGCCAACTGACAGCCCACAGAAAATAGCGAGCCCTAACAGGGCCAATTCCATTTTGTAAGTGCGACGGACTTCGGATGGAGGTTCGAGCACGGCCAGGGTTTGCTGGTCCAGGTTGCGTGTCACGTCCACATTCTGCACGAGGATCTGTAACCGGTCGTAGAGGCTTTGGGTTCGGCTGACGTTAGACTTAAGTCGATCCGCCTCCGCTATTCGCTGATTGGCCGCGACAACTTTATTTTGCCATTCCAGAATGGCAGCCCGAGTGCTTTCCACCCGCATCTTGATTGCCTGACTGACCGCCGAAAGCTGATCTCGGTTCTGGTCGCGATAGATCTGCGCGAGTTTCTCAGCTTGCTCGATCTCACCATCCAACTTCACGATCTTGGGATGTCGAGGCCGGAAGTACTTGCTGAGTTTTTCTCGCTTGAGACGGAGCGCCGCCAATTCTTTAAAGGCAGCCTGTCGTTCTGTGGCCACGGCATAAGAAGCAGCGTTATCCACGTTCCGCACCGTCGTAAACGCCATGCGTCCGCCGTTCGTTTTGTCCGATTGGGCTTGGGCGATAGTCGTTGCCTCCAAGATTTGTGACTCAGGCTTCAACTCGGAGAGTTCCGTCTCGAGTTTTGCCAAAACACCGCTAGCGACTTTTCTATCTTCTTCCAGCACCGCCAAATTGTTGGCTTGCTCAAAGGCCAAGAGCGCGTTCTGATCCGCCTTCAGTTCGCGCTCCAACCTCAGCAACTGGTCGGAGATTGAGGCCATGGTGCCACCTGAGACCGCCTTGCGGACATCTCGACGGTACTTCAGGTACTCGTCCAGGAGAGCGCCCAGGTAAGCTTGCGTAAACCATGGAACGGAACTCGAGGCTTCGACTTCGAACAGAGTCGTCTTCGGGACCTGGGAGACACGCAGGCGAACCGCCAGTGGCTTCCCAGAACGGTCCACCGGTACCGAGTTGGTCGGAGACGTTTGCAGACGGACGTAGGCAGCATTGGCCAAACGTTCACTTTTCAAAAGCTCCGTCTGCGTCGCGTAATAGCTTTGCGGGTCTTCCGTGAAGCCTCCACTTTCAGGCATCCGAAGCTTCTCAGTCTCCCAAAGGCACGCCTGCGAGAGATAGGTCGGTGGAATGAATGGGATAATACCGATCGCCGCAACCGTTGAAAGTCCGGCCAAAAACAAGGGGATCCACCAGAACTGACGAAGCGACCAGAGGAACTTTTCTCCCGAATTGGACCGGGACGATATTGGTTCAGGGCTCAGGCCGTTAGCGGAGTATCGCAACTCAGGCGGCAGAGATGGCGACAGTTTCGCTGGCAACGTGATTCTCATCGCTGGAATCTAGAAACGGATCAGACGAGTGGGCACCACTATGAAATCCCCGGGCTCCAACGGCACGTCCCGGTCGATCCTCCCTTTGTCGAAAATCTCTTCAACGTCGACGACCAGTCCGCCTTTCTTCTCCGAGTCCGGCCGGCTCCCCTTCCGAATGATGCGAACATTGCGTTTGTCCGCCGATTCCTCGAAGCCGCCCGCTCGGAGAATTGCTTTGGATAGGGTCAAGGTTTCATCACTCGGGATTTCCTGCGGGCCAGGGATGTGAACAGGGCCGGCCACGTAAACTTTTCCGCGGATCTTCGTCATGATATCCACGGCGATGATTACCGTCGCTTGATAGTAATACTCTTTCTCCAAAGCCGTTTTGATTTCGAAAGCCAATTGTCGGCACGTGCGATTCTCGGCGGGCATGCGCCCCAGATAAGGGATTTCCAAGTCCCCCGCGTCTGTCACCGTTAAGGAGCGTGGCTCAATGGGCTCGGCAGGATCCTCTTGATCCTCCAGAATTCGAAAACTCAATTTGTCCCCGATGACGAGACGCCGCTTATCGTCGAGACTTTCCATGCTGCCGTTCCCCAACTGAGAGGTCGCTGAAACAACCTTGGTTCCCGCGGATAAATCTCGACTGCGACTTTCATGCGCTTTCGACGACTCAGCCGAGTGCAGTGGGCCTACCATCGCGCAGGCAGTAACGACGATCAGCGACATCGTCCTGAAAAGGCCATTTCGGAACGAGCGATCAAGGAGCGATGGCATTGGGCATGAATTCATTGCATCCGGTAGCTGAAGCGGAGACCAACCAGATTCTGCCCGTATTCCTCGCTCGCGAGCTCTGAAGCTCGCAGGGTGAGCCGATATTTCAGAGAGACATCGAATTTCTTGCTAAACGAGTGTCCCAAGTTGAGGCCCCATCCAAACCAATCGTAAGTCTCCGACGGGCGCGCAACCTGGCTGACGGAACCTTCGTCGCCATGCTCGAATGAAAGGTAGGTCGATGCGCTGAGCTGCTCCATGATGTTCCAGTCCACTGCGGGACGGACGTACCACTCTTCGATCGCGTCAGTCTTCGTTCCCAACCGCAAGTCATGCCCGGTGGTCAGCGAATAAGTAAAAAACTCCGTCGCTTTATGCCCGAGGTAAAGACTCGCATACCAACTGTCGCGATCATTTGCCTTTAGGACCCGGCTGGTTTGATCAAACAAGTAGGAGACATACCCCGCACGGGCCAATGTCCGGAAGCGCGCGCCCGGCTTCCACTCGGCGAAAGCACCAGCGCTATAGCCAGCGCCCTCGTTGAGCACTTCGCGATCGTAGGACGTTAAGGAGCCAGTCGCTTCAACTCCTGTCGTAAACTCGTTGTAAAGACGGAAACCGACCCGGCTTAAAAACAGCTCTGAGGAGCGATTGAGGTAATCGAAACTCGAGGAGGACGCGATAAAATTGCGGTGATCGTAACCCAAAGTGAGGAAGACGTCGCCCAGGTTCCAGGTTGTTGTCAGTCCTGCCGAATTGTTGAACCCGCCGTAACGGCCGCTTCCTGTCACTGCGGCTTGCTCTGCTGGATCTTGAATGTATTCGAACTGGTCATGGAAATTCAGCAAAAAGTCACCGATGAAGACGTCAAGCGCCACTTCAGAGCCGGATACGATGCGCAGGGCACTATACTCTTGGTGTCGCGTGTAATAGTCGTATCCAATGCCCGCACTCATTCGTAATTCCTGGCGGCGACTGATTGGATAGGTAGCGTCGAACTGCACAAGGGGCTTAAAGATGAAGTCGTCCAAGCTGTGGTCCTTGGAAAGGTTGATGTTATCGCTCCAGTCCATCGCTAACGACGGCGTGACGAGCATTCGGAAATCGCCGCTCTTAAAGGTGTAATCGTCAGAACGGCGCAACAGTTCTGGCGGCTTTCCTGTGCTGTAGAGCTCCGACGTGCTCCGCAACGCCTCTTGCGCTGAGGCGGTCCACGCCGCAACACCCAGGGTGACCACGACCAACTCCAGCTTGGACCAAGCCGCCATGGCGCTCGAGTCACTTGCCGATAAATCCAACTTAATTTTTGTCTTCAATCCAAATCAGGTTGTTTTTTGAAAGCAACGCCTTGCGAAAGATGCGCAGGAGATGCCGAAACTGTCCCAAGCTTTCAACTCAAGCGAGACGAGTCGCGGACCGGCGAACTTCTCGATTGAAGAGTCGGTAACAGTTGTTGGTGCTACATACGCCACTAGTAATCAGAATAAAATAAGCCTCATTCAATCGATAGACGTCGGTATTCTCTAGCGTGTCTCCTACCGATTCGCTGCTGCCGTCATGCCCTTCCCCCAAAGAGAACACCGGTCAATTCTAGGATTTTTTAATTTATCTACGGGAGTCATGAAGCGACCGTGCAAGCCGCAACGATAATTGCCGGAACGTATCCCTGGTGAAACCGTTCCGGTATCGACAAGCCGAAATATCAAATCCGGGAAACTACCTTAGTTTACTGGTTGGCATCTTTGAAGGCGCACTGAGAGTGATACTGCCACCTTCAAGAGTTTAGGCAATACGGTAGACTACGTACAATCCCGCTTGCTCAACCGCTGAAACTCACACACACTCCAGTCTGCTCAGGGTTTCGTCTTTCTAGTCCATCACGGTCCCAGCAAACTCTGTCGAGACGGTAAGTGGAAGCGCGATGGATGGGGTCAGCTGCAATCGATTCTGCGGCAGCGATGAGGAAAGTGGCTGGGCAAGCGGCCATAGGATCGCGGCTTCGAGAGGATTCAGAAGCGTGGCTACGTATTGTTGCGAAAACAACAGGGTGGATAAAGTTCGCCAGGCCGCATAACGTGAAGCTCGCGAGTCTGCGGTAGGCAAGAACAGGCTGGAACCTAAATTTGGTTGGAATCGTGCGAAATGGCAGTGCCGTGGTCTAAATTTGTGATGGCATATGCCGTGCTTGGTAAACAGAAACGCTCTAGCGGCCAGCACACGACGGCCATCGGTGTCATGCGATTTAATCAATATCAAACCGGTGATTTTTTTGACGAACTGGTTGCGGAGAGTGGCTCTCCTCGACCGGGCGCGAGGCTACTGCTGAGGGAGATTGAATCTCTTCCCGATGGCGAACTTGGGCTTCGCCAAAAGGCGGCCGAGGTGGCGTTGATTCGATCTGGGATCACCTTCAATGTCTACAGCGACAGCCAAGGCGTTGAGAAAACCCTTCCCTTTGATCTCATCCCGCGCATTGTCCCAGCTGGCGAGTGGGACCGTTTGGAGCGAGGGCTAAAGCAACGCATTTTCGCGCTTAACCAGTTTATTGACGACCTCTACCACGATCAAAAGATTGTTCGTGATGGAGTTGTGCCTCGCGAAGTGGTGGAATCGTCGCAGGGATTTCGCAAGCAATGCGTCGGTCTGAATCCGCCCCGCGGCATCTGGTGTCATATTACAGGCACCGATTTGGTAAGGCATCGCGACGGGATCATTTACGTCCTCGAAGACAATCTAAGAACCCCGTCAGGCGTTTCTTACGTTTTGGAGAATCGGCGCTTGATGAAGAGCCTGTTTCCAGAGGTGTTTAACGCGGCTCGCATTCGTCCAGTCTCAGATTATCCGCTCAAGTTGCGCGACATGTTGGAATTTCTCGCGGGCGATTCCGTTGCAACTCCCCGGGTGGTTTTGCTGACGCCGGGGATGTATAATTCGGCCTATTTTGAGCACTCATTCTTGGCGCAGCAGATGGGAGTGGAGCTGGTTCAAGGGAGTGACTTGGTCGTGCACGATGGATATGTCTGGATGCGAACGACGCAAGGATTTGAGCGTGTGGATGTCATTTACAGACGCCTTGACGACGATTTCATTGATCCGGAATCGTTTCGAGCGGACTCCCTCCTGGGCGTTCCCGGCTTGATGCGGGTTTACAAAGCGGGCAATGTCGCTCTGGCCAACGCGCCAGGCACCGGCGTGGTCGACGACAAAGTGGTTTACGCTTATGTGCCTAAAGCCATCAAGTATTACACGGGGGAAGATCCAATCGTTCCAAATGTGCCAACCTACGTTTGTTCCGAGAAAGACGACTTAGCCTACGTGTTGGAGCACCTGGGTGAACTGGTCGTCAAATCGGCCAACGAATCCGGCGGTTACGGCATGCTCGTGGGCCCCCACTCCACAAAGGACCAGATTGCTGAGTTTGCCGAGAAAGTGCGAGCTCACCCGCGAAACTACATTGCTCAACCAACCTTGGCTTTGTCTCGAGTGCCGACGCTCTGCGATGGAGCCATGGAAGGGCGCCACGTTGATTTGCGACCTTACATACTTTACGGGAAAGAGATCTTTGTTTTGCCAGGAGGACTTACTCGGGTAGCCTTGCGCAAAGGTTCCCTGGTCGTTAACTCATCTCAAGGCGGAGGAAGCAAGGATACGTGGGTTTTGAGTGATAACCGATCCGTTCCGACCGATCCCGCCACCCCAGCCCCAATGCGAGCCGAACAGACCCATGCTTAGCCGAGTTGCCGATTCCATTCATTGGATGAGCCGCTACGTGGAACGAGCGGAAAACGTGGCGCGCTTCGTCGATGTCACCTTAAATCTAGTGCTCGACGCCCCGGTTGGACGGGAAGAACAATGGCAACCGCTGGTGAAGACAACCGGCGACGATGAGGTCTTTGCCAAGCGTTTCGGAGCGGCAACGCGGGAGAACGTCATCCATTTTCTGACGTTCGATCCCAATAACGGCAATTCGATACTCTCGTGTCTGCGGGCGGCGCGCGAGAATGCGCGATCCATTCGCGAAATTATCTCGTCCGAAATGTGGGAACAGGTCAATACGTTTTACCTGATGGTCAAGGATGCGTCGCTCCGTCCCGACGCCTCGGCCAAGCCCAATGAATTTTACGCGCAGGTCAAGGAGTCCAGCCAGCTTTTCGCCGGGATTACCGACGCCACGATGACCCACGGTGAGCCGTGGCATTTTCTGCATTTGGGACGAATGCTAGAACGGGCTGATAAAACATCCCGTATCCTAGATGTGAAGTATTATCTTCTGCTTCGATCGGTCGCAGATGTGGGGACGCCTCTGGATGAAATCCAATGGGCGGCTGTTCTCCGTTCGGCTAGCGCCTTTGAAATGTATCGGAAGAGGCATGGACGAATCGCGCCGACCCGGATCGTTGAGTTCCTACTCTTGGATAGTGAGTTCCCGCGAGCGATCCGCTTTTGCATGGACCGAGCGCAGCATTCGCTGCACGCCATATCCCGGACACCGCTGGGCGCCTTCAAGAACCCGGCCGAAAAGCTGATCGGTCAGCTTTGTTCAGACTTGGCCTACGCGAACGTCGACGAGGTCATTCAATGGGGGCTTCACGAGTATCTTGATGATCTCCAGACCCGAATGAACAAAGTAGCTCACGGCATTTACGAGACCTTCTTCGCTCTGCGTCGACCGGAGATGGGAAAGAAATCTCTTTTGCAGCACAGCCAATAATCTCGAACTTCGCCGCTGAGTCCGAGCATTTCGCGCATGTCAATCCACGTTGCCCTTCACCATCGTTCCCACTACGCCTACGACCGCCCGGTATCGCATTCGCCACACGTGATTCGGTTGCGTCCGGCAGCCCACTGTCGTACGCGCATCCTGAGCTACTCCCTGAGGGTCGCACCCAAAAAACAGTTCCTGAACTGGCAACAAGACCCCTTTGGAAATTACCTCGCTAGGGTTGTCTTCCCGGATAAGACCACGGAACTGCTCGTCGAGGTCGACCTGGTCGCGGAGATGTCCGTATACAACCCGTTTGACTTTTTCCTCGAGCCCGAGGCGGAGAATTTCCCATTTCAGTATGAAGCTGGCTTAAAACGAGATTTGAAGCCATTTCTCGATTTCAGCTCGCCTGGCCCATTGCTGGCCAGCTATCTCTCGACGGTCTCAGTCAAGCCGCAACGGACGATCGACTTTCTTGTAGAGATCAATCGCAAGCTTTCGCAGGACATCGCCTATGTCATCCGACTCGAGCCGGGTGTTCAAACCCCGGAACAGACCCTGCAACGGCGCTCAGGATCTTGTCGCGATACCTCGTGGTTGCTCGTCGCGCTCTTGCGCAACTTGGGTCTCGCTGCCCGGTTTGTCTCAGGGTATCTCATCCAGTTGAAGCCGGATCTGAAAGCACTGGATGGTCCGAGCGGGACTTCCCATGACTTCACCGATTTGCACGCTTGGTGTGAAGTATTTCTGCCGGGCGCCGGATGGATCGGTTTGGATCCGACTTCGGGCCTGTTGGCTGGCGAAGGTCATTTGCCACTCGCCTGCACCCCAGAACCGTCGACCGCCGCGCCCATCGACGGTCTTGTTGACGAATGCGAAGCTAAATTCACGCATGAGATGGCGATCACGCGGATTTTCGAATCGCCTCGCGTCACAAAACCTTACACCGAAGCCCAGTGGGCTGAAATCGAGCAAACTGGCCGCCAGGTCGATGCGGAGCTTCTCGCCCAGGATGTCCGGCTGAGTATGGGGGGCGAACCGACTTTTATCTCCATCGATAATATGGATGGGGAAGAGTGGAACTTCACCGCTGTGGGCGAGGAGAAGTTGCGGCTTTCCGATACGCTCATTCGCCGCCTGAAAAAGCGCTTTGCACCGGGCGGGCTCCTACACTTTGGACAAGGAAAATGGTATCCGGGAGAATCCTTGCCCCGTTGGGCGTTGGGATGCTATTGGCGCAAAGATGGGCAACCAGTATGGAAAGACGACGCTCTCCTAGCCGAGACTTCCCAAGACTATTCGCACACGGCCAAAGACGCTGAAGCGTTTATCAACCAACTGGCGCGTAACCTGGAGGTCCAGCCTGACCATGTCATGCCTGGTTACGAAGACATTTGGTATTATCTTTGGAGGGAGAGGCGCCTCCCGACCAATGTCGATCCCCTCGATTCGAAGCTCGAGGAAAAAGAAGAGCGGGAACGGCTTGCTCGGATCTTCGACCAAGGCCTGCAGGCCGTCGTGGGTTATGCCCTCCCGTTGCAGCGAGTGACGGAAGCCTCCGGATCCCGATGGTCGAGTGGACCATGGTTCCTCCGCCGAGAGCGTTGTTATCTATTTCCCGGGGAGTCTCCCATGGGATTGCGGCTCCCCCTCGACTCGCTCCCTTGGGTGAGTAAAAGCGACTACCCGTATGTCACTCCACCGGATCCAATGGGTGCGTTTCCAGAGCTGCCCAAGCCAGAGGAACTGCGGCAAATGGTCATGGCTCCGCGCACAACTCATGCCGCGCTTCGATCTGCAGAAGGCACGCTCGCACTTGGCGCCGCGCAACGCCCGGGGGCAAAGGTGTCCGCCGATTGGATCGTCCGAACGGCCTTGTGTGTGGAACCGCGCCAAGGTCGCTTGCACGTTTTCATGCCCCCAGTCCAAACGACCGAGGATTACTTACAGCTCATTACCGCGATTGAAACGACGGCTCGGGAACTGGGCTTGCCGGTTGTCATCGAAGGCGAGAAACCGCCCCATGACCCTCGGTTGAACGTTCTCAAAGTTACGCCGGACCCCGGCGTGATAGAAGTCAACGTTCCTCCCGTCACGAGCTGGGACGACCAGGTCGCCCAAACCCGTGCGATCTATGACGAAGCTCGCTTGTCCCGGCTCGGCACGGAGAAATTCATGATGGATGGGCGGCATGTTGGAACGGGCGGCGGCAATCATATTGTCGTAGGTGGAAGCACGCCCGCGGACAGTCCACTCTTGCGTCGTCCTGACTTGCTTCGGAGTCTCGCATGTTTCTGGCAGAACCACCCTTCGCTCTCGTTTCTGTTCTCCGGATTATTCGTAGGGCCTACCAGTCAGCATCCTCGAGTGGACGAAGCGCGCCAGGATTCCCTTTATGAATTGGAAATCGCGTTTCAGCAGATTCGCGACGGTCGAGACAGTCCCCCATGGCTCGTCGACCGCATCTTTAGAAACCTGCTGGTCGACTCGACGGGCAACACGCATCGTGCCGAGTTCTGCATTGACAAACTCTTCTCACCGGATGGCAGCACCGGGCGCCTCGGATTATTGGAGTTGCGCGCTTTTGAAATGCCGCCCCATGCCGAGATGAGTCTGACGCAGAATCTCCTCCTGCGATCTCTGATCGCCCGGTTCTGGCGCAGCCCTTACAAACAGCCGCTCGTGCGCTGGGGCACGCAACTCCACGACCGGTTCATGCTTCCGCACTTCCTCGAACTTGACTTCAATGATGTGTTGGAAGACCTGCAACAAAACGACTTTCCGCTCAAGCCGGAGTGGTTTGCCCCGCATTACGAGTTTCGGTTTCCGAAGTATGGCGATGTCGCTTATCGCGGAATTCAACTGGAAGTCCGGCAAGCCCTGGAACCTTGGCACGTTCTCGGAGAACAAGGCTTTGCCGGAAGCACCGTTAGGTATGTGGATTCATCCGTGGAGCGTTTGCAGGTAAAAGCCCGGGGCCTGACCAATTCGCGGCACATCATCACGTGCAACGGGCATACCATCCCCTTGCATCCGACCGGAGTTGCGAGCGAGTTTGTGGCCGGGGTCCGCTTTCGCGCATGGCAGCCGCCCGAATGTTTGCACCCTACGATTGGAGTGCACTCGCCGTTGACCTTCGACATTCTGGATACGTGGAATAATCGCAGTCTTGGCGGGTGCACCTATCATGTGGTTCACCCTGGCGGCCGTAGTTATGGCACTTTCCCAGTCAATGCGTATGAAGCCGAAAGTCGGCGCCTGGCCCGTTTTGAGAGGATTGGCCATACCGGAGGCAAAGTCGTGCCTCATCCCGCCGCGCTGACGCATGATTTTCCGTTTACGTTAGATTTGCGACGCGCTTAGTTGCTCCAGAGTGCGCTCTCCGGTAGCCTGCGCTCCAACATGAGCAGTCTCACGGAGTCCCCGCACGGGGAGTGGACTGGACCGGCCGGCTTGCAGGCCACTCCAGTCCGTGGCGCGTTTAACGAAGCGCTTAATGCCGAAGGGCACGTCCGGCCCGCTTGGCAGGGGCTAGTTCATTCGATCCAGAGACTCGGAGCGGAGCACTTCGCCATTCGCGTCGAGAACGGGCGACGGATGCTGCGGGAGCAAGGGGTGACCTACGGAGCGACCCGTGAGCCAGGGATGGCGGAACGATTATGGGACCTGGATTTCATGCCCTTTGTCCTGTCTGCCGAGGAGTGGCAGCGGCTTTCGGCCGGATTAGTCCAGCGTGCCCGTTTGCTGAATGCCGTCTTACACGACCTCTATTCGGTGCAGCGCCTCGTCCGGGACGGATTCATTCCAGCTCCGTTGATCTACGCCAATCCCGCTTACCTTCGCGCATGCCAGGCGATGCACGTACCGGGAGCCGCTTACCTCCATAGCTACGCCGCTGACTTGGTCCGTGATCCAGAAGGCCACTGGCACGTCCTCGCGGACCGCACCCAAGCTCCGGTCGGACTCGGGTTCGCCCAAGAAGGCCGAAGCATTACTGCCCGCATTCTACCGGAAGCGTTGCGAACAGCCCAACCGAGCCCGTTGAGCGAGAGCCTCCGTCTCCGGCGCGATCTTTTTCAATGGTTGCTCGGTCGTCCCACCGAAAATCCAGATGTGGTCCTTTTAACGCCCGGTCCGGCCAACGAGGCTTACTTTGAAGACGCCTATGTCGCTCGTCTGCTCGGATTATCGCTCGCGGAAGGCGCCGACCTCAGTGTGCGAGACCGCCGCGTCATGCTAAAAAACCTCAATGGACTACGCCCCGTGGATGTGGTGTGGCGCCGGGTCAACGACTCGTTTTGCGATCCACTCGAGCTGCGGAGTGACTCCCTGCTGGGCGTTCCCGGACTGGTCGAAGCCGCGCGGGCAGGCCATGTCGCCGTCACGAACAGTTTGGGCAGCGGCTTGCTGGAAAGCCCGGGATTCCTACCGTACACAGAGTCTCTCTGCCGGCATTTACTCGATGAGGAGTTAAAGCTGCCCTCGATCCCGACCTGGTGGTGCGGTGAACGCAGGGACCGCGAATTTGTTCGCCAGCACAACCATCGCCTTGCGCTTTGCTCGGCGTTTCATCTTCGCCCCACCGGACACAAAGAATCCGAGCCTCTTCTGGCCGGCCAGGACTTCGCCGGGCACGAATGGGTAGGGCAACTTCCCATCCGGGCATCCCAAGCGCCGGTTTTCGCCAATGGAAGCTGGTCTACCCGAGCGTGTATCTTGCGCATGTTTGTCCTTTTTGACGGCAATTCCTACACCGCGGTCCCAGGAGGCCTAGCCCGAGTCATTGACGGAGATTGCATTGGATCCGTGGCCATGACCATGCGCGGGCCGAGCAAAGACGTGTGGGTCCTGCAGCCCCAACCCACAGACGGGCCAACGATCCACACCGGCGCCCCTGCTCTCCCTCCCATTGTCGAACGTTCCCCCGCCGACCTGCCCAGCCGTGCAGCGGACAACTTCTTTTGGATGGGCCGCTATACCGAGCGGTTGGAATACCGCACCCGCATTGCGCGTTGCGTCGTGAATCGCCTATCTGATGAAGCTGGGCCTGGAAGCGATACGGATTTCGCAGCGCTAGGACATTTGCTGATGCGCGTCGAGTTACTCAAACACCCGCTTTCGTCCGCGGCCGTGCGGGAGAGCTTGCAAGGGGAGGTTCTGCGGCTGCTGACGGGCGAAGAAGATGCCTCCAGCATTCGAGAGCTCTGCAAGCGAATACGCCTGGGAGCGTTTTCTCTCCGCCACCGCCTCTCGGCCGACACCTGGGGATTGCTCATGCGCATCGGGACCACAGCACCGCCGCGGTTGGGCCCGTTGCCTCTGGTACAAGCCGCGGGCTTACTCAATGGGCTCATTTTGGATCTGGCCGGGTTCAGCGGCATGGAAATGGAGAATATTACGCGCGGGTTTGGGTGGGCGTTTCTCGATTTAGGGCGTCGCCTAGAACGTGCTCTGGGAGTCATTCGACTGATCGATGCGGTCGTCGTCCACCATGAAGAGCTGGAACTTCTGTTTGAACCGGTCCTGGAAATCGCGGATTCCATGATGACTTACCGCTGGCGCTACTTTGCTCTCCCCAGACTCGACGGGCTGCTGGACCTTCTCTTGACGGAACCGGCCAATCCCAGATCCCTGGCGTTTCAGATTCTTCGCATCGAAGAACACGCCCGGGCCTTGCCGACGGGGATTCATCCGGAAGGAGTTCGCGATGTTGTCGATCGGGTCGGACGATTGGTGAAATCGTTGCAAGGACTCGATCCCGTAACGCTGTCCGCGGCGGAGTCCAACCCAGAGACACTGGCCTTCCTCTCCACTTTCGCACACGGGTTAAGCGAGATGTCCGAAGTCCTGACCCACTTGTTTTTCAGCCACGTTCAACCCCGGCCGAACTAAATGAAGGCGCAACTGTTTGAGATCTCGCACGTCACCACCTACGAATACCGTTCGCCCGTCACGGTCGGCCATCATCTCCTCCGCCTGAGCCCGCGCACCTTGCCTCGTCAAATTCCCATCTCGCACGAGATTTCCATCGATCCCGTTCCCGCCGCGTTGAGTCGACGCAAAGACTACTTTGGTAATGAAGTGACCTTTGTCACGCTCGAAGGCGCACACCGGCGCTTAGTCATCTCCGCGCGAAGCCGGGTGGGCATCGCCCCTTCCTTTATTCCCGAGGCGGCCGAAACGCCAGGGTGGGAGAGTGTCCGCACGCTGTGCGACAGTGACCGCTCGGTCCCCGCGCTGGAAGCAACCGAGTTCACGTTTGCCTCCCCCCTCGTCCCGCGCGAGCCACAGTTTTTTGCCTATGCCGAGGAGTCATTCCCGGCCGACCGGCCGATCTTGGACGCGGTTCTGGACCTTTCGCGCCGCATTCACGCGGATTTTAAGTTTGACCCTACCGCGACCACCGTCAGCACTCCGCTCCAACAAGTCATGGACCAGCGTCGGGGAGTGTGCCAGGACTTCGCCCACTTACTCATCGCCTGTCTGCGGAGCCTGGGCTTGCCAGCGCGCTACATTAGCGGATATTTGGAGACGCTGCCGCCACCCGGACAAGTCAAGTTAGTGGGGGCGGACGCGTCACATGCCTGGGTTTCGTTTTATTGCCCTGGGCTAGGGTGGTTGGATATTGATCCTACAAACAACGTGATGCCTTTGATGCAGCATATCCGTGTCGCGTGGGGCCGCGATTTTAGTGACGTTAGCCCGGTCCGAGGCGTGCTCCTGGGGGGCGACGACCACCGTTTGCATGTGAGCGTCGACGTGGTCGCTGGCGAGTCCATCGCCACCGATTCTGCTGCGGTTTCCATGCGATGAAAATCTTCTCCTGCGACGAGTGCGGCAGCCTTGTCTTCTTCGAAAACGTAAAATGTATAAAGTGCCAAAAATCCCTTGGCTTTCTCCCCGATGCCCTGGACATCAGCACGTTGGAGGCAGAGAACGATAAGGCGTGGCGAGCCCTTTCACCGGTCGCCAAAGGCCAGCAGTATCGCTCCTGCCAAAACGCCATTCAGTACCAGACCTGTAACTGGCTGATCCCAGACTCCGACGCAAACCCACTCTGCTATTCATGCCGTTTGAACCAGACTATTCCGGACCTTTCCTTGCCAGAAAACCGGGAACGGTGGTTTAAGTTGGAGACCGCGAAACGGCGCTTGATCTACACTCTGATCCAGCTGCAACTTCCAGTGGAAGGAAATGTTTCCGAACAACGCGCTCCTCTTCGTTTTAGTTTTCTGGCCGACCCTCCTGGCGGGCCGCCCGTGTTGAGCGGGCATAGCCAAGGCCTTATCACGCTCAATATCGCTGAAGCAGATGACGCCGTTCGCGAGGAGCGGCGCGTCAGTTTGCATGAGCCTTACCGGACCCTGCTCGGGCACTTCCGCCACGAGATTGCCCATTACTATTGGGATCAACTTATCGCCAATACACCTCTATCAGATCCATTCCGTCGACTCTTCGGTGACGAATCCCGGGATTACGGACAAGCCCTGGCCGCTTATTACCAACAAGGTCCCAATGCCGAGTGGCCCTTGCACCATGTCAGCGCCTACGCCAGCGCACACCCATGGGAAGATTGGGCCGAGACGTGGGCTCATTACCTGCACATTCGCGACACGCTAGAAACGGCAGCCAGTTTCGGCGTCAGCCTCAAACCCAAACATCCCGATGCCAAAGCCATGACGGCCAATCCAAAAGCCGTCGCCGAGAACGATTCCAGCTTTGATCGAATTTTGCACCACTGGCTTCCCCTGACGTATGCGCTGAATGAATTCAACCGGGGTTTGGGTATACTCGTCCACTATCCGTTCGTTCTCTGGTAGGAGGCAGTAGATAAGCTCCGTTTTATTCACGAGATCGTCCTGGACAGAAATCCGGCCAGCAAAGAGGGCCATCCCGCGAACCGCTAGGACTCAACCACGGGCAAACCCGGAACCAACGCGGTCCCAGGTCCTACCCTGCCCCGACCGACTCAGACCGCACGTCACCAACGCAG
>JBGAIN010000252.1:0-8244 GCA_044225505.1 Limisphaerales bacterium | reverse complement strand
GTCATGTTTTTCTGTCTGACCGTCATGGCCGTTTCCGTGGTTCTTGAGAAACAAGTCCAGAAGGCCATCGACCTCAAAACCGAATCGCTCCCATAAAGGCCGCCAAGAACTTTACGGCCCTTCTGGGTTCGGGCTGTTGACGGGGTTTAGGGAAGCGGATTCACCGTCTGCGAAAGGTGGAATCATAATTCTCACCGCCTTTCTCCGGATCACGAAGCGGTTCAGGCAGCGCGAGGTGCGAGTGAAGCGGTGGCGACGCTCCGGCCTTATCGTTCGAGGTCGAAAAGTTTTCCACCCTGCATGACGGCGGCGATTCTAGTGATGTTCGTGATGTTCTCGACGGGGTCGCCTTCCAGTAGCACGAGATCAGCGATCTTGCCCTTTTCGACCGTGCCCACGGTGTCTTGAATACCGAAGAATTCAGCGGGTGTACGCGTGGCACTAACGATCGCTTGCATCGGCGTCATGCCTAACTGTTGCACAAAGATTCGTAATTCATCGTGAAGACTGGAGCCAGGCCAAATCAGCACAACCGCGGTGTCTGTGCCCGGCATGATGCGCACGCCGGCTTCGAACATTGCACGGACATCCTCTCGTTGTGTTTTCAAGTATTCCTGTAATCCAGGCCATGGCTCTTTCTGCTCCTCTACCTGTTCTTTCCAATCTTCAATGATATAGCCGGACAGATATTTCCTTCTAGGATCCAGCCGACCCTCCGTGTCCTCAGTAATGGCTTTCATTTGTGCGTACGGAACCCGCAGGGCCTCGCCGACGACAAAGGTCGGCACCATGGCCATACCATGCGACGCGAACTGTCGAAACAGGTCGCGCCGCTGTTCGGCTGAGCGGTTTGCTAAGGGAGGATAGAAACCATGTTCCATGCTGCGCTGCCCAACGCGAAGCATTTCTTCAGGACTTGCAACCGGATGACCCACCAAGGTGAGACCATGCTTGCGCACCGCAGCACCTATCGCCCGATACGTCTCGTCCGAGGCAACCGAGCGAATTTTCAAAAAATCCACCCCGTTTCGAGCCAATCGCTCAACGATCGATTCCGCTTGTTCGGGACTGCCGATTCCAATGCGGAAGCGTTCGAAGGGTTCCACCCCGGCATCACGCCTCATCTGCTCGATCTTGGCTGAGGTCTCCAACATGGGGCCTGCCATTTTGATTCGTGGCCCAGTCCGTTTTCCCGCTTCAATCTCGGCCCGCCATTTCGCCAGCAATTCTAAATCGCCGCCCATGTCACGCACGCTCGTGACGCCGTTGGCGATGAAAAGCGGGAGACTGTTCTCGCCCGCTTTACTCAGGTGCACATGCATGTCCCACAGACCTGGGATGAGGAACTTACCCGCGCCCTCGATCACTCGCGCATCTGGCACTGCTGGCGTTTCCCGCGACGATGTCACCGCGCTGATCTGATGGCCTGAAACGACGACGGTCATGTGCATCCGGGGCGCACTTCCCGTTCCGTCAATCAAGGTGACATCGCGGATAACGGTGGGCCGGACCTCGCTGAAAGCGGCCGGTCTCCAAAGCAGGAGGAGGCAAACGACGGGAATGATTCGTCTTATCATCTGGCTTCCTCCCATTGTGCTCTGGAGGGCGAATGGAATCAAACACCGATCGCACGTTTCGGTCCTTTAGAGTCCAGCCGCGCTTCATCCATGGGGAGAATCCGCGATTTTGAGGAAATCCGCGGGGTACGCTTGGCCCGCTCGACGATGAATGAGTCCCCCAGGAGCAGCTTGGACTCGTGGCCGCACGCAACTCGGAGATGCCGTTTGTGCGAGTTACTCCTCGGAGAAGAAGATCAGCAGTCCGAACGTCCGTTTCTTGTCCAATTCGATCTTTCCTCCCATCCTCCGTCCGAAGCACTCGGCCTTTTTCAGGTAGTTTTCCGCCGCTTCCAGTGAGCGGACCTTAAACACGATTCCTTGCACTCCCCGGACGTCGCTTTTCACCAGGCGAAGACGTTGATGATTGTCCAGGGCCCAGGCCGTGGCATCCACCTTGGCTGAGCCCGCCAGGAATTCAGCCCAGCGATCGAGTTCGCCAGATGTGGAGTATCCCAGCCAAATTTCCTGCACGTACTCGATGCCTAACGTCTCACGTTGGTTGGTCTCCAAATTGTGTTGAAATATCGCTTCTTTGTCCCGATCCGATGGGCTCGTCGGATGGGTGTTGAGGGCGAGGTAGATTCCGTCGCTCAACATTGGATCCTGAATGCGAAATTCGTCGTTCCCAACCGCTTCCCATAGGATGCGGAGCCGGTTAAGGGCGTTCGTGACGGCGCCCGAGGGTTGGTCGGATTGACTATTCAAGCCATAGAACAGGGCTTGGAAGTCCTGGACCGGATAGCGCATGTTGGAATAGGGCCCGCACGGTTCAATGAACAGGTTGCCGGCGTAAACAGCGGCGTAGCGCCGTTGCCCCAGTTGCTCGGGACCATATTGACGGGGAAGCCTGAGGACATCTTTCAAGAACTCGAACACAGCCTGATGGACGTTGGTATCGCTCACGTGGATGGTCAGGACCGCGACCGACGAGACAATCGGTCGATTCGTTTGCGCCTTGACCCAACCAGCGGGCCAGACCGTGAAGAGGAGGATTGCCAAAAGAGCTCTCGTTACGACGTTCATGGGGCGTGATTTTTCCTTGCGTCGTGTCGAAACGCAAGGTCTGGGCGTTCCTGCGCGCCGGCTTGGATCGCTCGATAGGGAAGCAGAAGCTGAACGGACAGTGGCCGTCAGTTCGCCGGACCTGGGTCGCTCTCGGGTGCATCTCGACAGTATCACCCTTCGTTGGCGCGCGGGTCCGCCGGATTTCGAATCCGCCGGACGACAACAGACGAACCGGCGCATCTCGACCCTTCGTTGGCGCGCGGACTTCGGTGCGGGACCGTCGATGCAGCGCTCGAATCCATCGCGATCGCGGTCGTGCCTGCGGACATTCCTGCGGGATAAATCCTAATGCCATTCGGTGATTGCCTCCTGGCGCCCCGGATGGGGCAACTCGAGAATAGCTCGTTTTAACGCCGAGGTCGAATGGGCGCGATTCCAAGTCCCGACGGGACGGCCGAGGACGTGGCATTGAACGGAAGAACCGGAGATTAAGCGGATCACAAGGTCGTAGAACCCAAACTCCCTTTCTCGCCGCACTCAGCCGCCCCTCCGGGGCTTGGGCCCTCTCACTTGAGCACCCGGCGCTAAAGCGACCGGGCTTCTTTCATTCTGTCCCTTCCGGGACTGAATAGAATTACCGAATGGCATTAGGATAAATCCCGCGATCCTGGTGGTACTGTCAAGATACGCCCGTCGCTTTCTTGAGATGAATCGCAATTCTGCTCCGAGTGCGCGGCGCCTATTGGCGTGTCCCCTTCGTTGGAGGGCAATCGGATGACCGCCCCTCAGCTCCTCACAAAATCCAGCGTGTCCGTGTCGTTTTCGAGACGGGCGGGAGAGATTCCTTGGCGCAAGGTGTGTTCCTTCGACGATGAGGTGGTGGGGTGCTTTTTGCACGGCCGATTGCTCCTTTTGCTCAGTCAGAAAAATGCGCCGCACGGGAAGCTGCTCCAGGTCCCTTGGGAACATCCCGACCTCACGCGCGCGGAGACGATCGTTCCTGAAACCGACGCCGTGTTGGACAGCGTCGCGGCCACACAAGACGGGATCTATTACACTCTCCGCGATGGGACCGTCCAACGGCTTTTTCGGATCAACACTGGGCCAGGCGGGGAGCGCCGTGAAATCCAGTTGCCAGTTTTAGGATCTATCGACCGAATCATTTATGATCCGCGAGAATCTGGCGTCATCCTTCCTCTCACGTCGTGGACCGAGCAGACCGCTTACTTCAGCTTGGAGCCGAGCACTTTGACGTTTTCTCGTTTCATGGCGGCTGGTGCCGAGCCCTCGGGTTCGGAGCGGCTGACGGCCGAACGCGTGCATGTGCGAAGCCGCGACGGAGCGTCTGTCCCACTGACCCTCATCGCGCGCACGGGGCTAGCCCGAGATCGACGGCGGCCAACTCTGCTCGAGGGTTATGGCGCTTATGGGATTTCGCAAACACCCCATTTTGACTTGGCTCGCACGCCCTGGTTCGCCGCGGGAGGAGTCTACGCCATCGCCCATGTGCGCGGCGGCGGGGAATTGGGCGAGGAATGGCGCTTGGCGGGCAAAGGAAAGAACAAACAGAACGGGATCGATGACTTTCTCGCCTGCGCGGAGTACTTGATGCAGGCGAACTACACGTCGCCCGAGAAGCTAGCGGCCAAAGGGACGAGCGCTGGAGGCGTGTTGGTAGGGCGCGCGCTGACGGAGCGACCCGGAATGGATCGCCCAACGTTCCGGAGTGGGGCAGCGTGAAGACGCAGGAAGGATTCCAGGCCTTGCTCGCCATGAGTCCGTATGAGCATGTCGTGCCGGGCACCGCCTATCCGGCTGTGCTGTTGACCGCCGGCTTCAACGATCCGCGGGTCGATGTCTGGCAACCCGCCAAAATGGCGGCGCGCTTGCGTGCGGCGACTTCGAGCGGCCGTCCCGTTTTGCTCTCGGTAAATTATGATGAAGGGCATTTTCACAGCACGCTCTCATCATTCAACGAACATCACGCGGATGTTTGGTCGTTTCTCTTTTGGCAACTGGGCGAACTCCCATGAGTCGGAGCTCTTGCCCCCGAGCCGTCGGTCCAGGCCGGTGTGGGAAGTGGGAACTGATCGATTCGGGGCGGGCAATCGTTGAAAATGAGGCTAACGTCAGCATCACGAGCTTTCCGACGCTGCAGCGCCCCAATCCGGTTTGGGAGGGTGGGGGAGATCAATGCCCCAATGTTGCCAGGGTGCGCCGGGAGGTTTGACAATCCGCAACCCGCACGCGCGACACGTCGCCCAGCGACGACGCGCCCGTTTCCGCTCGGCTAAGGCTCGGACGCAATGACCACTCGGCGCGATGCAGAGCACGGACGGCGAGACGCAGATGCCGGCGACGCAGCTCGGACATTGAAAGAACTCGCAACGCACGGGCGCCGGAGCTGAAGTGGCGTAGGAGGGAGCCGTAGGATCAGAGCATGCCAGAGGATCTGGATGATCCTGCAGAGCCTCAGGTTGGGTCGGCTTCTGAGCGTTCATCGTGATGTCAAAACAACGGCGGCGCCATGCCCGAGAAACCGGACGCGATATCTCGTCCAAGCGGGAGGAGGATGCCCGCTCAAACTTAACCCTGCTCCCTGCAAAAGCTCTATTCCAGAAACCGGCCGTATCCGCAATCTTTTCTAAATTCGATGGGTGCGGCTACGTCCGCAGGACTAAATGGAAAGAACCAAGGGTGGCACCGATCGGCGATGGTCCGTTACGTGTTGGAGCTCGGCGTCCCGTAGCCGACGAAGTCATGAGGCGGATTTCCTACGAATTAGGGCCTTCCTTTCCGCCTCCTCACCTCGGCCGCTACCATGGCAAAACAGGCTCCGAACGGCAGGAGACCTGGTTCCGACGATTCCGCAAATTGCGGACACGTCGCGGCGCCTGCATCGTTTCAATACGGCACCGATCGATCCGCTTCCAAGAAATCCGGAATGCCGTTGTGGTTCTTGTCCAGCTGGCCTTTGGTGTAGGCATACAAGGATCAGGAGCGCCGCCGCGCCGAAAACTCCAAGCCCACCCAGGAGGATGGCAGTGCCATGCTCCGGAAGCGTCTGCGCCAGCACCACCATCCCAGCCCCCACCCCGATCGCCAGGGCTGCTTTGGTCCACCAACCGAAGTAAATCAACACGCCCGCCACCAACGTCATCATGGCAATCCCCGCCCACATCACCGGTTGCATCTGGCCCGCCTTGCGTGCCCAGTCGCTCCCGGTATCTTTCTGGGCCGCGCCAAGGCGTGTCTCGGTGCGATCTTTGGAGGTCATGCGCACTGGAACGGCTTTGTCGATGACAACAATTTGTTGACGTTCTGTGCGACCATTGACTCCGCCTGGCCGCTCAACACCATCACCGGCCCGACGCCTTGGCTCGGCGGATGACGCTCCAAGCTCAATCGCCGATCCCGCGGGTAACGTATTCGACCGTCTGTTGCGATTCAACGGTCTGCTGCGACGGTTCCTTGGGGTTATCCGATTGGCGCAGGGATGCCGAATTGGTGAGTCCGCCGCGGCCGATCCCTGTCGTAGCGCTTCCACCGCGCAACGGTTCCACCGTCTGACACCCAGCCAGGGTCAAGAACAACACGACGAGCACCGCGAGCAGCGCCAATAATCCCGCCGTGCGCGAAGTCGAGAAGACTGCCACACTATTCCGCACAAACGAACGTTCCGGCGTGCTGCGCGTGATGACCATTTCCGAATGCCGAATGCCATGCCAGCAACCGTTGCTGAACAGCACCCAACGCCGTTCCCGCGTCTGCGGTTTGGATTTGGAACGAGTTTTCATCTGGCATCCTCCGTTTACCTGGGGCGCACCGTGCGCCCGCGTTCCCGCACCGTTTTCAAATACCGCAAGAGCAGCGCGCCAAATCCCGTGATCGCGACCGTGATCCAGGATCGCCGCTCAGTGCGGACCACGACGGTGGTGGGAGCGTCCAAACTCTTCGTCCGGGCTCGATCTTCCCAATGCGCACCGGTCCGCTTGACCCGGGTGCCGTGAGTGGGCATGGGCTCTTTTTGCGTTTCATGGGGGGGGAGGGTTGCGTGCGTCCACGGCCGCTAGGCGGGAGGCGGGACGATTGAAAGATTGTCAGATCCAAGGATAGATGGCTGCCGTGGACAGGATGAGAAAAGAGGGGTTGGAGGGGGCAGCCAAGGATGGGGAATTTTGCCCGCGTGCTCTCCAACCCCAGGTCAACAAAACGCTGACCTAATTCCGGGTCTGAGTTCGTGTGCTCTTATGACCCGGCCGATCCGTTGCGCCCACTTCAATGGAGACGCTCTGGCCTTGTGCCAGCGCCGTGGTGGTCGTGTAGGCCCACACGCCGGTGCCAACCGTCTGGGTCGCTGCACCTTGTTCCAGCACCGCGCCCGCTTGAGAACGAATGGTGATCGTCACGCCGCGCACTTCCATGTCGTCGCTGGCGCGAATGCGAATGGGTTGGCCCACCTGACCGGTGTAAGCGGAGAGATCGATCTCGTCGATTGCGGGAGGAACCAGGAAGTCTCCGACGCTCAAGGCGAAGGCCGACATTCCTCTGTCCGCCGCGGCCATGTCGTAGATCTCCTTCGCTTCGGGATCGGCCATGACCGCTTTGCCATAGAGAACGGCCAGGCGGAACTTGTCCTGTTGAGCCACCTGGTTTGCGGTCGGTTCGATGCCCGTGCGATCGGGCAAGCGCGTGACGATGTCGTGATGGTTGTATTCCTTGAAGACCAAGTCACCGACTCGGCCGTGAATGGCTTCCAGGACGGGATTGAGTTTGACTTTAGCCATAGTGCTTCTGCTTTCGAGCTTGGGGCAACCTCCTTTGAAGTGAGTCTCGCGTTCGCGGCGCCGGTAACACTCCGGGAAATTTTCAAGCGACTCTCATTCGAGAGGCTCGTCCGGGAGCGGACGCCACGAGGCGATTTTAGGTTATCACCAAGTAACTCACGCTTAAGCATTGGAAATGCCAATGCAGGGCGACTTATAGAAAGCGAGCTCCACTTTCGTTTCCGAGTCATTGGCCACCAGTGATTTGTGGCAATTTCCTGCCCGATGCCGCCTCAAACCTGGACGAAACTGTCTCGTTCCTGGATTTTTCACCCTTAAACGCCGGATTTTCGGGCAGGCTCCGGCTCGTTCCCGAGCCGTCGCGCACTCCAGTAACTGGCTGTATCAAAGCGGCTTACAACCGGCTCGGGCCACGCCAATCCTGCTCTGCGCGATTTGACCGATCGTGCCTCGGACCATGACAGTGGGGGTTTCGGGACCGCAACGGCAGAATACCGATCGCGCCGCCTCAACGAGTTGGGGAGAAGCCGCTTAAGCTGGGAACAGCTCACGTGAGCAGCAGCGCGTGGTGGACCGTCTTGTGGCCAACGTTGCCCGGCCGATCCGTGGCGCTGATATGCACCTGGATCGTTTGACCAGGCGCCAGTTCCTTTTGCGCACGATAGGTCCACAGCGATGGCTCGCTGCTCAGGGTGGCGGCCCCGTGCTCGAGCAGCCCGCCGTCTAGACGGGAAAGCGTCACCGTCACCGCCAGGATCCCGCAGTCGTCCATGGCGCAGATCCGGAGCTCCTGGCCAGGCTGGCCATGGTAAGCGCTCAGATCGATATCCGTA
>JBGAIN010000014.1:39842-82982 GCA_044225505.1 Limisphaerales bacterium | reverse complement strand
CGATGTCAAGTCAGCGGCGGAGTGGGCAACGGGCGAGAGTTTGTCCCAAATACGCGCATGCAGCTTGTCGGGCGACTGGCCTCATGCGGCCCTGCCTCCCGACGAGTTGCTGGAGCAGTTGCTAGTTGCCAATCCCAAGAATCGAATGGCCGGTGAATATCTTCTGATTCATTACCTTTTGGAGAAGGATCTCGAACGCTTTATGTATCAATTGAAGTTGAGCGACAATTTCGGATTGGAACGTCTGTCGCGGCACTACGAGGAAGCGGTCTTGCTCTACGAGCGAGGACACGAGCTTCCCACGGAAGTCAAACGCTACAGGATCCGTTCGGAGACGAGCCGACGTTACCAAGAGTTTACAGCGGCCTTAAAGCAACAGGCTGGTCAGAACAGGGGCGGTCCCTGGGTGGCGCCCGAAGCGTTCGGCGACACGTTTTGGTTCTATTTCTATAATGGCGCTGGCCCGGCGAGAGGGGGAAACGCGTCCAACCCATGAGGCAGATTCCGGTAGATTCCAGGCCGTGGGCGCGAGCGATCGTCGCTTTGCTTTGCTTTGTGCCTCTGGTCTGCTGGGCCGCCACAACGGACGAGATAGCACCGCCAGGATCGCAAGCCCTCCTTTCTCCCCGGATCTATCCAGATTACGTCGGCGTCACGGTGCCGCCAAATATTGCCCCGCTGAACTTTCAAATTCAAGAGCCGGGCAAGCGCTTTCGTGTTGAGCTGCGCTCGAGGCACGGGAAGTCCGTAGTGACAGAAACTTTTGACGGTATAGTCCGAATTCCGGCAGCGGCCTGGCGTTCGTTGCTGAAGGGCAACACCGGAGAGTTGTTGTATTGCGATATCGCTGTTGGCGCAGTTGGGTCCAGCTGGAAGGCATTTGCGACAATCACTAACCAGATCGCCGCGGAAGAGATCGATGGATTTCTTGCCTATCGCTTGCTGAAACCGCTTTTCAACTCATACGTTCATCTAGGGATTTATCAGCGGGATCTAACGAGCTATGAACAAAGCCCAATCCTGGAGAATAACCGGTTTGGAAACGGTTGTCTCAACTGTCACACACCTTTGAATGGCAGACCCGACACGTTTGCCTTTCAGACCCGCGGTGCACCCAAAGAACAACCAATGATCCTGGTGATCTCCAACCAGGTCTCGCGGGTTGATAAAACGATGGGATACTTAGCTTGGCATCCAAGTGGACGCGCCCTGGCGTTTTCCGCCAACAGGCTTTCGTTGTTCTACCATACCACGGGTGAAACCCGCGACGTGTATGACGAACGTTCGGACCTTGGCCTCTACCGGGTTGATTCGAATCGGGTCGTTTTTCCGCGATCGATCGCTTCGCCTAAACGGAATGAGACCTGGCCGGCGTGGTCGCCGGACGGACGATATCTTTACTTTAGCAGCGCCCCTCCGCTGGCTTGGGACAAGTTTCGCCGGATCCGCTACGATCTCGTGCGCATTAGTTACCAGATCGAAACTGACGAGTGGGGCGAGCCGGAATTGATCGTATCGGCTCAAGAGACAGGGCTATCTGCATGCCAGCCGAAGATCTCGCCGGACGGTCGATGGCTGCTCTATACGGCGTGCAAGTATGGCAATTTTCCTGTGTATCAGCCCGATAGCGATCTTTACGTGATCGATTTAGCGACCCGTCAATCCCGCCGATTAAGCATCAACAGTGAACAGGCTGATTCCTGGCATTCCTGGTCTCGTAACAGCCGTTGGGTCGTTTTCAGCAGCAAACGTTTGGACGGGCTATTTGCCCGCCCTCATTTTTCCTATGTCGATGCGCACGGAGAGTTCCACAAACCGTTCCTCCTGCCGCAGGCCGATCCCTTGTTCTACGACAGCTGCGTGCAAACCTTCAACGTTCCCGAATTCATGGACGGACCAGTTCAAATTCCCGCGAGCGTTTTGGCAAAAGCTGTGCGACGTCCAGACCGGGTGCTCCTGCCCGATGGGCCTCCGCAGCTTGGAGGGAAGGACCTGCCAACGGCGGGGTCCGTCCACTCTGGAGATGGCGATCCTGCGATGATGCACGAGTGATTTTGGCGTCCTTCGTGGTCCGTGTCCCGATTAAGACGTGTAGGCCGTGAGCGCGCGCCCGAATGGCATCGGTTTGTTCTTACTCGTCTTCCGCCCTCCCCAAAAAACGGCCGGCTAAGTGCCTCTCATCCCTGCGTTGAAACAAACAAGTTTTCAATTGACGCTTTAGCCGAATCCGCGCAGCGTCAACAGCCTAAATAAGGCAGACTGGTTCTGCATTATTGTAGAAGAAGTAAACATGAACAGACTATCCATGAGAAAGTATCGCAGATTGATCAGCAGCAGCTGTATCGCAGCTGGATTGCTCTGCGCCGTCAGTGCGCACGCAGGCACAGCAAAGTATGACTTCAATTCCGATCCGATCTCGGACGGGGTATTGAAGTTCTTCGGCTCCGGTTATTGGAACGGGTCGGGAGGGGCAAGTGGTGGAAGTTCCGATGGCTACCTCGTTGTTACAGAGGCCACCGGCCAATCCAGTCGAATCGTCTTCAATGACTTCGACAACGGAAAGGTCGTGAAGGCATTCACGTTCGAAGCCGATTTCCGAATTGGCAATGGTTCGTCCAACCCCGCAGATGGTTTTTCTGTCAGCTTCGCTCGTGCTGGAGACCCAGTCATTGAAGCAGGAACCTGGGCCACGGGTCAGAATTGCGAAGCGAGTTTGGCGGAAGAAGGCACCCAGACCGGTATCTCCATCGGGTTCGACGCTTGGGACAGCGGTGGCACGGCAGGTTCTTTGTGCAATGTGGCAAGTCAATCCATCGGGACCGATGTCGCGGCCCTGACGGTGCGAGTGGACAATACCCTGGTCGCGCAGTTTCCATTGCCAACTCGCAATGGCACATGCACCGACACAACCTCACTGCAGACGGGGCCTTACGATTCTTCCGGAGACCCTTCGGTGCTGTGCTGGGCTAAGTTGAAAGTTGAGTTAATGGAGAACGCCCAGCTAAATGTTTGGTGGAAGGGCAAACAGTTGCTCACCAATTACCAGACGGATTACTTCCCTAGCCCTGGTCTCCTAGTGTTCGGCGGCCGAACGGGCGACGCCTGGCAGAATCAACACGTCGACAATATCCAGATCACGACCGTCGTTGAAGAAGCCGACACTCAGAAGCCAACAGTGCCCGGATCGTTCAAAGCAGTGTCCGTTGGGGCCGGGCGGGTCGAACTCTCTTGGACCGCTTCCGCGGATAACTCCGGCCGGGTGGCTTATGAAGTGGAGCGTGACGGTGTCAGTTTGAACTCCGTCCTGCAGACCACGTCCTATGTGGACTTCCCAGGACAGACCTCTAAGCAGTACACGTATCGCGTGCGCGCCAAAGATGTGACCCCGAATTATTCGGATTGGGCGACAGTGCAAGTGACCACCGCGACCGACACTCCTCTGGTTCCAGGCACCGTGAAGGTGGAAATCTTTGACGGCATTTCAGGGACGGCAATTGCCGACTTGACCTCCAATGCCAAGTTCACCGCCAACACGCCAGACCGCGCGACCTACGTCCCAACGCTCCTGGCGGGCAGTGCCAGCAGCACTTCCGGCTGGAATAACAGCTTTGGCGATAACCTCGGAGTGCGGATCACCGGTGTGATCACTCCCCTGGAAACGGCGGACTACGACTTCTTCATCCGCAGCGATGACGCGTCGGCGTTCTATCTGAACAAAAGCGGAGCAGCAATTCCCAATCCGACAACAGATACGGCTCTGATCGAAGAAACAGGATGCTGCAACACGTTTTATGAACCCGCGGACGCCGATGCCTCGACCACAGCCGCTCCGATTTCTCTGACGGCGGGCACAAGCTATGGCTTTGTGGTGCTGATGAAAGAGGGCGGCGGTGGGGATGGAGTCGCAGTCGGCATGCGTAAAGTCGGCGATACCACGGCCGCGGCCAATGTGCCGGCGATCGGTGGTGGCTTGCTCATTGCGGGAGCGGGAGATCCTGTGGGTGCGGCGTTGAGCTTCGCAACTCAGCCAGGGAGTAAAACTGTGTTCGCGAATGAAACCCTGACCTTGTTCGGCGTGGTAACCAACGCCAGTTTCTACACCAGCAGCGTATGGTATCAATGGTTGCGCGACGGCAAGCCGATCGTCGGTGCGACCTCTTCGTCCTATACCGTGCCGGTCGTGACGACCGCTCTCTCGAACGCGAAGTTTGCCTTGGTGGCTGGAACATTGGGCATTGCCCGCACGAGTTCCGTGGCGACTGTCACGGTGAGCGCGGATACGCGCAAGCCGCTCATCGCTAAAGTGAGTGGCATGGAATCCCTCACAGCGGTGGACGTTAAGTTCTCTGAACCGGTGGTTTCGCCGAGCGCAACAACGGCTGCCAATTACGCCGTAAGTGGCTTGACCGTTTCAGCCGCAACGTTGGTCGATCAATGGACGGTTCGATTGACCACCTCCAGGCAAGTTGAAGGCGGCCTCTACACCGTAACGGTTAACAACGTGGCCGATAATGCCGGCAACATCATCGCTGCGAACAGCGCCTACGCCTGGAAATCGCAGAGCTTGATCCCGTCTCGCGCTAAGATGGAAGTCTGGAGCAATGTCTCTGGCACACCGCTCCAGGGTCTATATGACGATGCCGCGTATCAAGCGGGAACACCCGATACGGTTCTTTACACTCCTGGGCTAAACACTCCGGATCGCGCGGATAACTATGGAGCCAAGGTCAGCGGTTTCCTGATTCCGAAAGAAACGGGCAACTACGACTTCTTCCTCTATAGCGATGACGCTTCCGAATTGTACCTCAGCAGCAACGAGACATTCCCGACGATTCCAGGCGCCACGCCAATCGCGCAGGAGACGGATTGTTGTGACAATTACGTCGAGCCCGGCACGCTGAACGACGACGGCACCACCTCGTCGACGACGACCAAGCCGATCGCCCTCACGGCGGGAGCCCGTTACGCCATCGTGGGTATGCTTAAAGAAGGGGGCGGTGGCGACTATCTCCGGGCGGCCATCCGCAAGGTTGGCGACACGACTGCCGCCAGCGCGCTCGCGCCGATGTCTGATGTCATTTACTGGTATGGGCCTGACATCAATGTTCTCGCCGCCAGCAATGCCATCGTTCCGTCATCTACGAACTCACCGGCTGCTGAACAATCCCCGAACGCGCTGGATGTTAATTCGGCCACGAAGTATCTGAACTTCGACAAGCTCAATACAGGCTTCACGGTCACTCCCGCGAGTGCCACGACCGTTCGAGGCATCGCCTTAACCTCTGCGAACGATGCGCCCGAACGCGACCCAGCGTCGTATGAAGTTTGGGGTTCCGTCGACGGGGCGACGTTCGTCAAGATCGGCTCTGGAGCGGTCCCGACCTTTCCAGAGCGGTTTGTACGTCGAGAAATGTACTTCGACAACGCAGCGGCTTACACGAGCTACAAAGTGGTTTTTCCGACGGTTGCGAATGCCACTAGCGCCAATAGCATGCAGATAGCTGACGTAGAGTTGCTTGGCTACTTCGGCGGCACGTTAGCCACGAAGCCCGAAGGTGCGTCTCTTAACTTCGCACGCGCAAACGGCAGCTTAGTGCTGACGTTTGAAGGCACTCTGGAATCGACCGACAACTTGGTGGGTGGTAATTGGACTACGGTCTCGACCACTAGCCCCGCGACAGTGTCGACGACAGGGGCGGCTAAGTTCTTCCGCGCCAAACGGTAACCCGTCGTTTCGATCAAGCTAGTCAACACGGAGAGGCCAGGGAGTTCCTGGCCTCTTTTTTTTACACAAACAACGGTCAGCATTCGCCAAAAGACGGTTTACAAGAAGCCGAATTCAACCGATTTAACTATTAGACACGTTGTTTATTAAAAGGGTAATCCATGGCGCTCTCTTACAGAGCCAGCCTGTCCGGCTGCGTTTGCCTTTGGGCGCTTTTGAGTGTAGTCACAGCGCTATCAGGGGAGACACGCCCACGCGTGGGGTTGAGCGATGCCGTGGCCAAGGATGACGCTCGTACGGCCCGACGCCTGCTGGCTTCTGGTAGTGACGTGAACCGAGCGAATCGAGCGGGTTATACCCCGCTTATGCTCGCTACCCTCCGCCAGAACACGAACCTCGTGGCCATGTTACTCGCGGAAGGCGCCGATCCGAACCTCTCGAGATCCAATGGATGGAACGTGTTGTTCGCAGCCGCGACGAACGTAAACCCCACGATCCTGAAGATGCTGCTCAAGCGCGGGGCGAGGTTGAAGACGCGGGATGAGGATGGTTTGACCGTCATTCAAAGCGCCGCTTTGGCCGGTCGCGTAGAAAACGTAGAGATCTTGCGAGCGGCTGGAGGGAGTCTCCCGGATCATATCGTCTACGCTGCCGCTTTGGGCGACGCGCGCAAGGTGAATGAACTCCTCGATGGTTGCGTTGATCCGAACCAAGCCAGCGATTGCCGGTGGACTCCTCTGGCTGCCGCCGCGGCCAACGGTCACGTGGAAGTCGTGAAACTGCTGCTCAAGGACGGAGCGAACGTAAACTCCTTAGGCACGCGACAAGGGCGTACCAAGACGGCGCTGATGTGGGCGGCTCGGAAAGGCCATTTGCCATGCCTCCAGCTATTGCTGGCTAAGAAACCGGCGCTCCGCCTTTCGGACGGTAGTTCCGCTCTATTTGAAGCTGTGGCCAGCGGCCAGACCAACATTGTTAAATGCCTTTTGGAAAATGGCGCAGATCCTAACGGTGCGGATCCGAGCGATGAGCCTATGCTTTTCGAGGCGGCCAGATCTTTGCCACCGGCGATTCCTCTGCTTTTAGCCCGAGGCGCTGATATTAATCGGACCAATCGATTTGGCGCTACGCCTTTGATTTGCGCCGCCTATTTCGGCAATGCCGAGTCCGTGCGCATCCTGCTCGCTGCTGGAGCCCGAATCAGTGCCAAGACCGCTCAGGGGTTTACCGCGCTCCAAGTCGTCGAAAAACTCCAGGACCGAAAGGCAATTGTTAAGTTACTGTCCGACTCGGCTCCAGGGGTGAAGAAATAGAACTGAGCGATCTTTGGCTGCGGAGTTTTTAACTCATTCCTCGAACAAGTGTTCCTTACCTCCTGCCAGCTTTCGCGCCGTTTCTCGGCGCGCAGTAACGATTGACTCCTTTTCCAGACGAGGCACCGTGATGAAGTATGGAAATCGACTTGGAAGGGCCTCTGGCCGAGCGGGCTTATCCGATCCTCGCCAGCTTGGTGGTCCCGCGTCCGATTGCGCTCGTGACGACGGTTAGTCCGGACGGAAAAGTCAACGCCGCTCCTTTCAGTTTCTTCAATGTGCTTGGTGCGGAGCCTCCGGTGGTAGCCGTCGCACCGGGAGATCGCGACGATGGAACTCCTAAAGACACCGCGCGTAACATCGCGCTGACTCACGAATTCGTTGTCAATCTGGTCGACGAAGGCTTGGCGGAAGCCATGAATCAATGCGCGGCCTCGCTTCCCTATGGCCAGGATGAATTGCAGCACGCGGGCTTGCATGCGCGAGGGTCGTCCGTCGTGAAACCGCCGCGCATCGCCGAGTCTCCCGTGAGCCTGGAATGCCAAGAGTGGGGAACCTTGCGCATCGGCGAGAATCGCATTGTGGTAGGTCTGGTGAAACGTATTCATCTCCGCGACGATCTGTTCGATGTGGAAAGGAAGCGGGTGCACAGTGATCGCTTGTTTCTGATTGGCCGGATGGCATCGCCTCATTGGTACTGCCGGACTCGCGACCGTTTTGAGATGAAGCGGCCCGCTTAGCTCCACATTTGGCCAAATGCCTCTCATGTTAAACCCGCCGCTCAAACACTTCCTATGAAACTCGCGCTATGTGTTTTGCTTTCGATACTCTGGTTCCCAGCTAGCCAGGCCGCGGAGCCATCCGAGCCGCGAGCAGCTCGTTCCGTGCATTGGGGATGGTTAGCGCCCGAGGCGGAACTGTTTTGCACGGCCATGGTGGTCGAACAGTCTGTTCCGGGCAGTTACTTTATGGCTTGCGGTTGGAACACCGGCTATTTTGGCATTCAGGAACTTGCCGATGGCCGAAAAGTCATTTTGTTTTCTGTTTGGGATCCGACCGAAGGGGACGATCCGAACAAGGTAGCGGCGGGCGAGCGCGTCGAATGCCTGTTCAGCGACCCGGCCATGCGGATTCGGCGTTTCGGGGGTGAAGGAACTGGCGGTCAATGCCTGGGAGACTTCCCCTGGACCGTTGGTCAAACCAATCATTTCCTCGTCCGCGCCGTTCCGGATGGAACCAAAAGCGCTTACTCCGGGTACGTCTACGATTCGACCAAACAGCAGTGGCGTCCACTCGTTACTTTCCGCACTCGGACCGGCGGACACCGGTTGAAAGGACTATACTCGTTCGTGGAAGACTTCCGCCGGGATACCCAAAGCGCTCGCGCGACACGCCGAGCGCGGTGGAGCGATGGCTGGGCCAAAACCGCCGCTGGAGATTGGGTCGCTCTCGTCCGGGCGCGGTTCACCGCGTCGGGCGCAGAGTGGGAAGCTCGAGAAACCATCAACGCCGGTTTGACGGACGAAGGCTTTTTTCTGCAGACCGGCGGCGAGACCAAGCAGACCCTCTCGCTCAGGTCTGTTGTCGAGCGGCCGACACTTCGCCTTGGGCTTCCCGACTTCAAACTGCCGGCATCTTCCAGCCCTGAGAAAGGGCAGCCTTAACGGTTGCTCACTTTCCGCCGCACCGATTATGGAACGCGACCTTTATCTCCACTGGGCGGCGCAGGGGCTGCGCCTCCCGATCGGAACGCATCTGGTCCTGCACGAAGAGTCGAATCCCGACGACATCCTGGCAGATGGGCCACGCCTCGGTGCTCTCGTCGAAAAGGCGGCCCAGCGGTTTCGTTCGCCCTTGGCGCTGCCTCTCATGGACCTGACCCTGGAAAAAGCCGCTCTGCTTGCGTCGTGCGGCCTTGCCGAATCCGACTCCGAGCCTTACCATTTTACTAATCCAATCTCGGAGCTTCCAAAGATCACGCTCACACCACGAATGAGAGCCGTTTGCGAAGGCATCCGCTGGATCGCTCAGGAAACGATTCTGCTGCCGGTTGGCATGGCCATCGGGCCATTCTCGCTCACAACCAAACTCGTTTCCGATCCCATCACCCCGGTCTTTTTGGCGGGTCGCGGTGCGACCCCCAAGGAGGATCCCGAAGTGATGTTGCTGGAAAACATGCTTGCCTTGGCCACCGAAGCCGTCTGCCAGTACATCGAGCAACAGATCCTCGCTGGAGCCAAAGCAGTGATCGTCTGCGAACCCGCCGCAAACCAGGTCTATTTCTCACCCAATCAATTGGCCAAGAGCCTGGCTGTGTTTGACCGCCTGGTGATGGAACCCAATCGGCGAATTCGAGAATTGCTCCGCGCGCACGGCGTGGATCTCATTTTCCATAACTGCGGCGAGTTGGTGGACGACATGGTGCGCCGATTCGCCACCTTGGATCCAGCGATTCTGAGCTTGGGGAGTTCGCGGAGACTATGGGAAGACGCAGCGCTCGTTCCTCGCACCACGGTGCTTTACGGCAACCTGCCCACGAAACGGTTCTATTCCGATGCGTTGATCTGCCTCGAAGACGTTGAACGTGTTGCCCGAGAACTTCTTCAACGCATGCGCGTGGCGCAACACCCGTTCATCCTGGGGAGCGAGTGCGACGTGCTTAGCGTCCCGGGGCACGAGGCGACGATGATGGCCAAAGTCGACGCGATGCTGAACTGCTCGGAAGACTGAGAGCTTCGGTCGCGGAGTCGATCGCCCTATTCCAATCCTGAACCAGACCGCACGAGGCTACGCCTTTTCGATTTGATTCGGTTATAACAGGGATATAACACGGATCAAACACGGATTTAACTCGGATATGATCCGTGTTAAAGCCCTTTTTATTCCATGTAGTCTCCGTGTTAAAAACGTATCTTCACCCCTGATGGACGCCTCCTGGTTGCGAGGAGCTGGCACGCGCCCTTACCCTGCGGTCGTACCTGTGCGTCGCCCCGTCTCCGGCGGCGGCGCGCACGTCCTTTGCCCGCCTATCTCCGCCCAGGTTCCCAAGAAGCGCTTGTCGGAGTCCACTCGCCGTTCTGCGACCTGGCGATGCGGTTGGTCTATAACAGAAGCCGGATTCTGTAATATGCGACTGGCATTGCTGGCATTAGCATCGATTTGTGGTTTCGTATTGTTGAAGCGTAAGACTTATGATTTTTGCTCAAATTATCGGTCAAACGACCCAAACGGTTGCCGAAAATGGTATCGGTCTCGGTGCCGCGATTGCGGTGGTGTGTTCCTGGGAGCGCAATCGTTCGATCCTCTGGGCGATCCTTGCTGGGGTATTCTCCTGGATCTATGTCATCTTCTTTGCCGTGACCCGGCAACCGAACGAGACTAAATAGGGCAACGGCCGGCCTGGAATTAGAAGGGAACCCGCTATGAATGAATCCTTTTCAGAGTCCGAAGCTCGGCATCAAGTCGGTCTAACCGTTAAGACGGTAATCGAGCTCCCGGACGTTCCTATGGGAACCCGGGGTACAGTAGTCAGTGTGCATCCTAGCGGGAGCCACGGCTGGACAGTCGACGTGCAGTGGGACCTGCCACCGAGGCGAACAGAAATCTTTGCTCAGCTCTTCGACTTCTCCTTTAACCTGCCATGGCGGAGCAAACGACCTTTGGCCCATTTCAGCAAGAGCGACCTAACGCGTCTCCTTAAGCCTGTAGACAGCAAATCGGAACAGAGCACAAGATCCCAAGTATGAAGCACGTCTTTTCTTCCCCAGATCCAGCGCGGATCGGACTGATCCAGAGTCTGCTCGACGCCGAAGGCATTGAATGCGAGGTCCGGAACCAGGCCGTGTCCCAGGCTGAGATGGGAATGCCTTTTATGACGGAGCTGTGGGTTCTCCGAGACGAAAACTATGGGAAAGCCCGGGATCTCATCAGATCGGGAGGGACTAATCCATGAAATGACGTCATGGACTCAGGCGTCGGACGAGTGGAGCTTCGATCCAGTCTGATCTCCGCGATGAACGTTCGGTGCTGACGGTATCGATCTCAGACATCCAAACAGCGGCGGACGGTTTCCAGCAGCTCATCCGGCGCGCACGGTTTTTGCAGGAAATTCTCTCCAGGCCGGAGCTCTAGCTCACGTCCGGCAAACTCGGCGCTATATCCGCTCGTGAAGATGACTTTGAGGCCCGGCCGTTCGCTGCGTAAACGGCATGCCAATTCCTGTCCGCTCAGACCGGCTGGCATAACGAGATCGGTCAGGAGTAATGCGATGGTGCCACTGTGAGCCTGCCAAGCTCGTTGAGCTTCGATCCCGTCGGAAGCTTCGAGGACAGTATATCCATGACACTGCAGAAGTTCTCTCGTTAACTTGCGCAGGGTCGCATCGTCCTCCGCTAGAAGGATGGTTTCGGTGCCAAAGCGGGGCCGGACGGGCGCGCCGATTTCAGAAGTTGTCGATAAGACGACAGCTTCGGGAAGGAAGACGTGAAAAGTGGCACCGTGTCCGGCTTGGCTTTGCACATCAATCCATCCTTGGTGTTGTTTGATGATGCCGAAAACTGTCGCCAAGCCAAGTCCGGTTCCTTTGCCTACCTCTTTTGTGGTGAAGAACGGCTCGAAAATGCGCGGCAAAATGGATTCTGAAATGCCGCAGCCGGTGTCCTGCACACTGATGGAAGCATACGAGCCGGACGAAACGCCTGGTTTAAGGCGAGCGGAAGTTTCGTCCAGCAGCCTGAGGGACGTGCTAATGGTTAGTCGGCCGCCTTGAGGCATGGCGTCCCGGGCGTTGACCGCGAGGTTTAGCAGCACTTGATCAAGCATTCCTGCGTCCGCATAGACATGCAGAGCGACGGGATGAAGATTCAATTGCAGACGGATATCTTCCCCGATGATGCGTTGGAGCATTTTCGCCAGGCTGGTCACGACCTCGTTGAGGTCCAGGTCGCGCGGTTGCATCACTTGGCGGCGGCTAAAAAGAAGCAACTGTCGCGTGAGTTGGGCAGCCCGCTCGGCGGACGAGCGAATTTGTTCCATATCCTCCGCGACCTCGGTGGGCAAGTTTGGCGTTCGGGACGACAGGTCGGCCTGCATGATAATCGCAGCGAGAATGTTATTGAAATCATGCGCGACGCCGCCGGCCAATTGCCCGATCGCTTCCATCTTCTGCGCCTGGCGGAACTGCTCTTCGAGCTGTTTCCGTTGGGTGATGTCTTCTTTGATCGCTAAGAAATGAGTGATAGCGCCCGCTTCATCCATGACGGGGGAGATACTGGCCAGCTCCGAAAAAGGTTCGCCGTTCTTCTTCAGATTCAGGAACTCGCCTCGCCACGTCTTCCCTTGGAGAATCGTTTTCCAGAGCGCGGCATACTTGGAGGCGGGCGTAGTTCCACTTTTCAAAACGCTCGGGTTTTTCCCCCGCACTTCGGCCAACGTGTAACCGGTTAAATCCGTGAACTTCGGGTTGACGTATTCGATCGTTCCTTTGGCATCGGTAATCACAATTGAAACCGGGCTTTGATCGACCGCGCGCGAGAGTTTTCGCAGTTGTTCCTCCGCGAGTTTGCGACTGGTAATATCATGGAGAAATCCGTGCCATAGGACACTGCCGTCTGGGGCGAGCTGCGGCACAGAGTGGCCTTCTACCCAAATCGTGCCCAGTTGACGATGCGCCGTGCGGAACTCCTCCCGCCAAGGTTGTAGCGTTTGCGCAGAAGTGAGAATTGAATCCCGAACTCGCTGGATATCGTCCGGGTAGATCAAGGCTAGAATCGGAGTCGCGTCCTGTTGGACTTGTTCTGGATCGACCCCGAAGATGCCAAGAAGGGACGCGCTGGCATAAGGCATCGCCATGGTGCCGTCGCGCCGAAGTTGGAAAGAGTAAATCGCTCCAGGGACCGTGGCTGCGACCTTGGCAAACTGGTTCTGCAATTCCAGTCGCTCGCGCATCGAAGCCTCGGCGCGTTTGCGATCACTAATGTCCCGAGCGAACACGAGCGCACTCGGTTGGCCTCGATATAAAACTGAGACCGCTGAAATACTGACATGCACAGAGGTTCCATCCAGGCGCAGCAGCTCCCGGTCGCTGCTTAAGGTTGGCTCTCCATCAATGTCGAGTTGTCTCATTCGAATCGCGACTTGGTCTCGGACGTCCGGATGAAACCGCTCTAACGGCGATTGGCCGAGCAATTGATTTTCCGAGGAGGCGCCAAACACTTTCAACGCCGCAGGGTTTAAATAAGCAAAACGGTTGTTCGTCCGCACAAAGATGGCTTCGGGCGCTGTTTCTACGAAGGTGCGAAACCGACATTCGCTCTCGCGGAGTTCCTCCTCAGCTTGTTTACGTTCCGTAACGTTTCGATTGATGGCGACCAGATATTCCCGTTCGAGGACTATGCCCGAGAGGCTGACTTCGACCGGATAAGTAGAGCCGTCCTTGCGCCGGTGCAGGGCGTCCATGGCGACATGGCCCAAAGTCCGCGCATTGCTTCCCAACAAAGCGTGATCTAAACCCGGCGCGACGTCGGACCAGGTCAACGCGAGCAGTTCCTCGCGGGTGTAGCCGAGCGACTGCCACGCGCTTTCGTTGACGTCGAGAAAGCGCCCGGTGGAGGGATCGATCACATGAATCTCATCGGGCGAACGTTCGATGAGTGCGCGAAACAACCGTACTTTTTCCTCAGAATGACGTTGCTCGGTGATGTCGCGCCCGGCCACAACGGAACCAACGATCGTGCCGCCTTTGTCGCGAATGGGCGCAAAGCTAAAACTTCCGGTCCACGTTTCGGAGGTGTCTTTGCGCCGCAAGCTGTATTCGGCGTTGGTCACTGTCTCGCCACGCAGGGCTCGTGGAACAGGCCAATCCGACAGCGGAGCGGTCTTCCCGTCGACCGTGAAGACATCGAGCAAGGCTGCGTAATCGGTCTGGACCTTGGCGCACTCTGTTTTGTTCTTAAACCTGTGAAATGCTGCGAAGGATTCGTTGAATTCTACAAAGCGTCCTTCGGCATTGGCAATGCCCACCGCATCGGTCATGCTCTCCAGGGCCGCTTCCAGCTTGGCTTTGCTTTCTCCCAAGGCTTCCTCAACCTGCCGCCGTCGCTCCTCTTCGTCGAGTCGATCAAGTGCGAAAGAGATGTCCACCGCCGTTTCCTCCAGCAAGGCAATTTCCTTGTCTTGAAAGACTCCAATTTCGTCGGCGTAGACTGCGACCGCACCGCAGACTTCTCCATGGAGGCGAATAGGCAGAGCGGCGACTGCGCGGAGATTGTACTTTAGTGTTTGACTGCGTTGTTCGGCTCCAGTCGAGTCGTCCTGAAAGTCATTGACAATGCTGGGCCTCTGTTCGCGAACGCATTGGCACACAGGGTCGCGACTTTCCATTGGATTTATGGCGGACCCGACCAGTGTTTCGACATAGACACTAGCTGCTCCGGAGCATTGCACTGGACGGAGGTTTCGGGTTTCACGGTCGAGCCATCCGATCCACACTAAGGTGAAGCCGCCAAAAGCAGTCGTGGCCTGACAGACTTTCGTGAAGAGCTCGTCGCGCGATTTCACTCGCACAATCGACTGATTGATTTGGCTGAGCATGGCGTAGAGCCTCGCCAATCGCTGAAACTCGCGCTCGTGCGTTTTCTTCTCGGTAACGTCGGTGACAAATCCTTCCCAGAGAATCTGGCCATTGGGAAGCTTGGAAGGTCGTGAGCGCACATATATCGTACCCGATGAGCCATCGCGACGTCGGATCGGAAGCTCTATCTCGAAGTCGGAAAGATCGCGGGCACTGGCTTCTTCGGCTTTAGCCATTGTCGCCCGTTGACCAGGCGCAACCTGCTGGAGCAGGCAGTTTGCGTCGCTCAAAACCTCGTCAGGCGTAAAACCATGGACCCGTTTGACCCCGGCACTGATGTGAACAAAGGTAGGCCTTCCACCGGGAACATGGATACATTGATAGAGATAGCTGTCCGGTAAATTATCGCCGACGAGTCTCAGATGATCCTCGGCTTCGCAGCGTCGCCGAGCCGAGTCTCGGAGATTCCGAAAGTAACGATCTAACGTTGTGCCTAAGAGCAGGGTCGTCACCGCGACGAAACACCAACCCTTGAGGTTACCATAGAGTTCAATGGCTGCGGGTTGTTGCACGAGGCGGAGCAAGACCCAGTCGGATGCCCCGATCCAAAGTGAACCGACCGCCGCATACCAGAGTGCAATACGGATCGCTTGCGACCGAGTTGGCGCCCAGGAAAATTTCGGTAGCGTTCGATCCGTCGCAGGTCCAGCGGATGTCGATTGATTCGGTTGCAACATAGATCGCTTGGTCCGGCCCGGCCTGACAACGACCTTTGCGCACGCCAACTTGGAGCATTGGCCTCGGATGCACGAACGACAGTCGGACGGCTAGGAGTATCCGAAGAGCTCTCGAATCCTGCCAATGGTTTCTTGTCAAGATCCGCACATCTTTTGGCGTCGCGTTCACCTGTCAACGCAGGGGCTAGCGCTGCTTTTTTTGCCAAACGGGGCACGATCCACTCTCGTTGACCGCGGGCGGTGCTGCCCTCGATGCAACCCGGTCAGAACCGCAGTTCGACTTCGTTCGGACTATCTGCGGTCTCGGAAAGACCAAGTTGGCCTCGGGTAACTCGAAGTTTGCTTTGTAGCGCGTTTGGCAAATCAAGCGGCTGAGCCACGGGATTGTGTGCATTGCTCCCAAGGCGCGGTGGTCGATGGAGAGCCGTCAACCGCGACCATGCTACTGAACGGGGTGACCCGGTTCTACAAACGGCGAAAACAACAGGAGTAAGGCTCTCCGGCATCGAAAGCCCTGAACAGTAAGCGATGCCGGACAGTACCGTGTCGAATGCTATTGTTTAAAACAGTAAATCCGAGCCGCCGTCCGGATTAGCAGTCGATCTCCGACGAGCGCGGGGCTGGCCATGCACATGTCGTCGTCGGCTAGTCCGTTCTGGCGGACCAAATCAAAATGATCCCCGGCTCTTAAAACGTAACAAATGCCATTCTCGTTCAGGCAAAAGACTTGGTCCCTGGCGCCCCAAGGCGAGGTCGTAAAGGCAAACCCTTCGGGCAGCCGCTCGCGATCATACAGCGTTCGACCGGTTTTTGCGTCAAGACAACTCACTAATCCACGATCGTAAAGGACGTAAATACGTCCGTTATAGTACAAGGGAGACGGGTTGTAAGGCGCAGCCACTGGATTCGACCAGGCAATAAAACGATTAGTCGTTTCATTGGTAGCCAGTGTTATATCCCCAGATGCCCCAGGCCGGATCGCATAGAGCGGGCGGAGTTTGTCTCCTACATATCCGGAACTAACGAAAAGCAAGCCTTCGCCTGCAGCTGGTGTCGGAATCGTAATGCTAGACATGCCGCGAAATGACCAGAGCAATTCGCCGTTGAGATTGTAGCTGCGCACCGCCCCGGTGCCAGGCGTGATGATCTCCGTGCGAAGTCCGTTCGCCCAAATGAATGGGGTCGCCCAATTGCTTTTCTCGTCGCGAGCGGTCCGCCAAACCTCTCGCCCTGTCTTTGCATCCAACGCGATGAGTTCCGAGTGCGCCTCGTTGTCACTGATAATGAAGAGTCGGCCCTCGTGTAAGACTGGAGAGGCGGCTGTACCCCAGCCGTTCCGCATTGGACGCGGTTCAAGCCGCTGTTTCCAAACTTCTTGGCCATCCAGAGTCAGTGCAAAGACACCGACATTTCCGAAGAGCGCGTAGACCCGTTCGCCGTCCGTCACGGGCGTTTCGGCACCATAACTCCCTTTCAAATGAATCGGAGTGGCTGGCGCTCCATGGTGAACGGATTTCTCCCAATATAAGCCGCCCGTGGCCAAATCCAGGCAGAGCACTTTCCAATCGTGCTCGGCTTTCGATGGCTCGGGTCGGTCGCCACCAAAATAAAGTCCCTTCTTGGGCGGTTCCGAATCGCCCGAATTGACGACCGTGGTCAGGAGGACTCGGTTTCCCCAAACGACAGGAGAAGACCAGCCCCGCCCAGCCAAATCGCGTTTCCACTTCACGTGTTCTGTGGCTGACCATTGGTCAGGGAGCTGCGGGTTCGAGCTCACTCCGGCGGCTTTGGGCCCGCGAAATTGAGGCCAGTCGCCTGGGTCTAGAGCGGCAGCGCGAGTTTGAGCAATGCAAGAAAGGAATACAAGGGCAGCTACGGTCCGCTTCATAGGTCTCAAGATAAAGGACTCTTTTCGTTTTGACAGCGCCGAATCTCAGGTCGAGGCTCAGCCGTATGAAATCACAATTCTTCACCTGGATGCTGACGCTGGTTGGCCTGACGCTTTGGATAGCGGGACCGGTTCCTGTGTCCGGAGCGTCCTTGGCAGAGGCAAAAGGAGCGGCATTTTATGAGATGCGAACGTACTACGCGACGCCAGGGAAATTGGAGGATCTTCAAGCTCGTTTCCGCAACCATACGCTGAAGCTCTTCGAAAAACACGGAATGAAGAACATTGGGTATTGGGTCCCGACCGAAAACCCCGAGAACAAACTGATTTATATTCTCGAATACCCGAGTCGCGAAGCCCGCGAGAAGTCCTGGAAATCGTTCGGTGCGGATCCAGAATGGCACAAGGCAGCAAAAGAATCCGAAGCGAATGGCAAGTTGGTGGCCAAGGCGGAGTCGCTGTTCTTGACCGCGACAGACTATTCGCCAGCAATCGCGCCCTACAGCTCGGACAAACCACGTCTTTTTGAATTGCGAACCTATACCGCGTCTCCAGGAAAGCTGAGCGATCTGAATCGACGATTCCGTGATCATACGTTGAAACTGTTTACCAAACACGGAATGACCAACGTTGGATATTGGGTCCCAGCGGATAGCGATAAAGGAGCAGAGAATACGTTGATTTACATCGTCGCTCATCGCGATCAGGCTGCTTCTGAACAATCTTGGAAAGCCTTCCGTGCCGATCCAGAATGGACCGCGGCCAAGAGCGCGTCGGAAGTCAACGGCTCCCTGACCGCGCCGAACGGCGTGAAGTCTCTGTTGATGAAGCCCACCGACTATTCACCCACTCGGTAGCGGAATCGACTCGTGGACTCCCGCTAAAGGCGCGAGGGGAACAAAGAGCCAGGCGGCGACGGGGAGCGGGCCTGAATCGGGGACGCACCCGCCATCTCGGTTGGCAGGCTAATGACGATGGTGGGCATGCGGATCTGAAGCGTTCGATTTTAATCGAAACGTTTTCAACATCCACGGAGTCGGATCTGATTTCCCTTCCTGCACGCGATAAAAACGGTCGCGAACGCATCCGGCAACCTCGTGGGTTTTGCCTGTCACCGGCCAGAAAATCTCGAGCGAGCGAATCGCCTTCGCATCGCCTAGTCCTATCTCCTGGCGCAACGGATTTGCGCCAAAACTGCTCCCGGTTCCGACGGTTCTGAATATTGTCTGAGTTGTGCCGGCGGCATTTTCCGTAACCAGTTTGATACGGGCGCCAATCGCCGCACGATTGGACTGATGGCCTTCAAGCTTGAGGCAAATCCAATGATTGCCATGCCCAGGGTTTTCGAAGAATGCATTGCGGTAATGGTCTCCTGGGTAGGCACCACCCATCACGGTGTAGATGTCTTCGTCTCCATCATTGTCAAAATCCGCGAATGAGACGCCGTGCCCTTTCTGAAGATGTCCAAAGCCGCCGGACGCTGTAACATCTTGAAAACTTCTTCCGGCGGAATTGCGGAACATCCGGTTGGGGATGAGCGTGCCCAGGTTGGGATCGCCCGTTCCCAGGTAGAAGTCGAGATACCCATCATTGTCGAGATCGCCGTAATTGCAGCCCATGGTGTGGAGAAGATGATCGAGGCCCGAAGCGTGGGTAACATCGGAGAACGTTCCATCGCGGTCGTTATGATATAGCCGTGGCCGCTCCGACGTAAACGGGCGCCCAAGATAATCCGCAGCGATATCGCCGAGATTCTTCAAGTCGTAACCGGAGACAAACAGATCTGGCCACCCATCATTGTCATAGTCGAAGAACCATGTCGGAAAACTGACGAGCGGTTCGGTGACTCTCGCCGCGACACTAACATCAGTGAATTTCCATGAATTGGTGGATGTCGTCCCTGTGCTGGGACCGTCATTGCGGAACAAAATATTGGGCTGTCCACGGCAAGAGAGGTAGAGATCTGGCCATCCGTCGTTGTTGAAATCCGCGCTGGTCACGCCTTTGACATAAGCGACAACAGCCACTCCCATTGTCGGGGCGCACTCAGTGAAAGTGCCGTCTCGATTGTTACGATAGAGTTCGCAGCGATGGGCGTATCCCTCACTCGATTCGTTGCCAATGAAAAGGTCGAGCCAACCGTCGAGGTCAAAATCGAACCAAACCGCCGTCTGCGTCGGGTGGAAGCTAAGGAGCCCCGCTTCGACCGTGACGTCTGTAAACGTCCCATGGCCGTTATTGCGGAGCAGCGAATTTGGATATTTGCCGCCTTCCAACATCCAGCCGCCGCGTAATACCAAGACGTCCGGGAACCCATCGTTATTATAATCCGTTTGAAGGATCTGAAGTCCTCCTATCTCGCCCTGGAGCCCCGATGCCTCTGTTCGTTCAGCAAAAGTCCCATCCGCTTGATTGTGGAAGTATCGGAGTTGTCCTCGGAGAGCCATTGAGGATGCCATAACATCCAAATAACCGTCTCCGTCGAAATCCTCCGCGATTGATCCTCCGGCCAGGTCGTCGATGTCCAGCCCCAACGCGGCTGATATTTCCGGGAAACGTTTGATGTCGTAGGGCGATTGAAAGAGGCTCGGATCGAGGAGCCATTGCGAAGGCACTTTTTCGGGATACTCGCCGAGTGTCATCGCCGCTACATTTAGGAGCCAGCGCGCACGCAGGTCATCAGGAACCTCTCGAAGTTGCTCCAGCAACACTTCCATGGCGGCGCGTGAACCGCGCTGCACCGAATGTACTCCCAATCCCCGAATGGGAAATAGACACGATTCAGAGGTGTGATTGCTCAGGCAATTGTCTTGCTCGGCCTGGCGCAAGTATGCAATCGCGCGGAGATTTCGAAGCATCGTTTGGTTGGCTTGCGGTATTCGAAGGCCGCTCTTTTGATAGGCGTCGGCGAGTTGACGGAACTGTTCGATGGCTCGATCGGTTTCGCCGGCATTCAGGAGTTCCATCGCCCAACGTGTCTGCGCGTTTAAGACTTGCGCTGGGGTGCGCGCGGTCGCCATCTGGTCGGCGAAAGCCTGAGCGCGCTCCGCGCTCATAAAGGGGTTTTCCAAGGGATTGGCTGACTGGATGATTTTGTCCAGACGCTCCGCCATGGCACGAGTGCTATCGGCAACGGGGGCGTTTGCGCCGTAGACTCGGTATGTGAACCATGCTCCAGCAAGCAAAACGTGCGTAATCCAATGGCAAATGATACGGTGCATTTGGTTCGGGTTGTTGAGTAATACGTTTGGCAGTCAAACGGTTCCAAGCAAGGAGAAACCTAAACGCACAGAACCGAGCTGCCACGATGGTAAATCGTCGCCAGCGTGATTCTGTAATATCTCAAAACCAACTTGTGACCTCCCAGAAAGTCGTTAAACAGTCGTATTCACAGCCTCGGCTGCTTTTTGCTGACAACCCGAGAGACTGTGAATTCGCGCATGGCCGACAAATTTAGTCGCAGGTTTCGAATCGTGGCCTTAGTGGGAGTGCCGATGATGGTGCTCGCGCTGGTGGAGGCATTGTTGCGGTTGGTGGGAATTGGCTGCTTGACAGACTTCTTCGTGCCCGCATCCGTGGAGAACGAAGCCGTCCTCGTAGACAACCAAGCTTTTGGCAAGCGCTTCTTTCCCGCGGAACTCGTCCGCTATCCGCATCCGTTTTTGATTCCCGTCCACAAAACCTCGCGCGACCTGCGCGTGTTTGTTTTGGGTGAGTCTGCAGCAATGGGAGATCCCGATGCAAAATTTGGACTTCCCCGCATGCTGGAGGTTCTGCTTCAAGGGCGGTTTCCCGACCGCAACGTGCAGGTGGTGAACGCCGCGATGGTTGCGATTAACTCGCATGTCATCCTTCCTATCGCGCGCGATTGTGCCAAGCGCGAGGGTGATCTTTGGGTGATTTACATGGGAAACAACGAGGTGATTGGACCTTTTGGTGCGATCACGCCGTTTGGTCGAGCTGGAGCACCGCTTGCGTTGGTGCGTGCGAACATCGCTGCCAAGCGTTTGCGTCTTGTTCAAGGCTTGGATCGAATCCTGCAGTTGGCGACGAGGCGGCATGGAGCGCCGGTAGCATGGGAGGGGATGGCGATGTGGGGCGACCAACAAGTGCGCGCGGATGATCCTGCCATCGTGCAACTGCGCCGAAGTTTCCGCAGGAATTTGCAGGACATTCTCGAGATCGCGCGTGAGGCGAAGGTCCCTGTCTTGCTATGCACCGTAGCGACCAATGTCAAAGATTGTGCTCCATTCGGATCACTGCACTCGCCCGAGCTGGGGGCTGACCGTTTGTCTTCTTTGAAGTCCGCGTTTGACCAAGGGGTAACCGCCGCCGCGCAGAGAGATTTTGCGCAGGCAAGAACTGCATTTCAGCGGGCCCTTGATCTAGATCCAACTCACGCCGAAACCCAGTTTCGATTGGCGGAGTGTTGCGCCAAGCTGGACCAGTGGAAGGAAGCGGCCGAGTTGTTCCTTGGTGCACGCGATCACGATACCCTCCAGTTTCGGTGCGATCGCGCGCTCAATGGGATTATTCGGGATTGTGCTTCGATTCAGACGAACGATGTATCGCTGTTGGATGCCGAAGCACTGTTTGCGGCGCATAGTCCCAATGGACTGCCAGGGCGCGAGCTCTTTTATGAACACGTTCACTTTAATCCGGCTGGGAATTACTTGCTCGCGCGCGCCGTGGCGGAACGGGCGGAGCAGGTTCTATCGTCGCGTCGGGGTGAAATGGCGCGAACTTCTGCGCCCGCATGGCTTTCGGAACCAGAGTGCTTTGAAAAAGTCGGGCTTACCGATTGGAACCGTTACGATATTCTCTTTCGGTTAATCTCGGAGCGCGTCGAGCTCCCACCTTTTACTCGTCAAGCAAACCACGTAGCTCATCTTGCCTACCTCCGCGCGGAGTTAGAAGTCTATCGTGCGGCCGCAAAGCCTGTGCAATTGCAGCGTGCCGCGCGGAAGGTATCTGCTGCTATCGAAGCTCGGCCAAAAGACGTCGACCTCCACTGGAATCTAGCTCAGCTTCTCGATCTAAATGAAGACTTTCCGAAAGCGGAAGAACAGTGGCGTATCGTCACGAAATCATGGCCTCAGGCTTGGTTGCCTTACTACAACTTAGGTAAGCTCTTGGAGCATCATGGGCAACTTGTAGCGGCACGCACCGCCTACGAGAAGTGTCTCCGATTAGCTCCAGAATATTTTGAAGCCCAGTACGCGTTGGGAGTGATCTTGATGCGTCTCGAACTTCCTCGGGAGGCTTTGCCGCACTTGAAAATCGCCGTCTCGCGAAACCCGTCCGCTCCTCAGGTTTATCTCGCGCTCGGCGCGGCCTGGGAGCGGCTCCACGAGTGGAACGCGGCAATGCAGCAATATCAAGCGGTTCTCCAGTTAGATCCAAACAATGCGGCAGCGCTGGCAGCGGTCAAACGGTTGAATCCCAACTAACGTCCAGCATTCGTCGGATACCCGACTAAGGACCTGGCTGCCCTGCTCCAGCAATCTTCGTCAAGGCCTCGCGCGCGGGCGTGAAGTCCGGTTGGAGCTGCAATACTCTTTGAAGGTTGGTTTGAGCGTCGGCGAATTGCTTTCTTTGCAGAAAGGCGTTGCCGAGATTGAAGTAAGCCTGCCAATAGTTGGTGTCCAACCGAGCTGCGGTATGAAACTTCTCCAAGCTCTCGTTGGTTTGCCCAAGCCGTTGAAGCGCCGTGCCAAAGTTGTTCCAAGCGCCAGCATAGTCCGGGCTGATCTTGACAGCCTTTTCAAAGTGGCTGACGGCTTCCGGAATCTTGCCCATGCGAAGAAGAAGATTTCCATAGTTGTTGTGGACTTCAGCGTAGTCAGGAAATATGCGTAACGCTTGCTCGTATGCTTGGGCTGCTTCATCGTTCTTGCCTAAACGAGCCAGGGCGATGCCCATATTATAATGAACATCCTCATCGTCGGGATGGTGCTCCAAAGCCTGTTTTAGTAGAGCAACGGCCTCCTCTGGTTTCCCTTGGGCCATCAATTGATTGCTCCGATTGACCTGTTCGGCCAGCAAGGTTTTTTCGCGCACACCGCTTGCGTCATTCGCTGGGAGGACACTCGGCGATGGCGAATGGTGAGGCGGCGACACGGCGTCGATAGCTTTGTGACCTCGGTGCCAAGCCCAATACCCAACCGCAACGGTTGCCAGTAGCACACCGACGCTGAGGAAAACTCCCACCGGGCGGAGTTGAGCCGCCGAAGTCACTGGAAAGGTTGAATGCGCACTCTCGACTCGAGGTTGGGACGGAGTCGTCCGGTGCTTTTTCGTGGTCACGTAGACAGCATAGCGACCTTTCCGGCAGCTGCCAATCGAACATGCTCAAGCTTGCAGGCGAGGCGGATTGAAAACGGCAGGGGATTCGCTAACGTTAAGGCTGATGAGCGAAGTGACGCGGGTGCTCGACGCAATTGAGCGAGGTGAAGCCGACCCAGCAAAGGAGTTGCTGCCGCTGGTCTACGACGAGTTGCGGAAGATCGCGGCTTACAAGATGTCCGCTGAAGCGCCGGGCCATACGTTACAACCCACCGCGTTGGTGCATGAAGCCTGGTTGCGATTGGCCGGTCCGGAGCAGCCAAAATGGGAGAATCGTGCTCATTTCTTCGTCGCGGCTGCGGAGGCGATGCGGCGGATCCTCGTGGAGCATGCCCGCCGGAAACGGAGCCTCAAGCGAGGAGGAGGTGCTCATCGTGAGGAACTTCACGAATCGCATATGGTCCTTGTGGCGCCCGCCGATGAGTTACTGGCAGTCCATGAGGCGATCGACCAATTGGCAGCCGAAGACCCGATGGCTGCTGAACTGGTCAAGTTAAGGTACTTTGTGGGAATGACCATGGATGAAGCGGCGGCGGCTTTGGATTTGCCGAAGCGCACAGCCGAAAGCGTCTGGACCTATGCGCGGGCATGGCTGAGTCGGCAAATCCGGGGCGGCCGTTGAATGCATTATTCGCAGATCAACGCGCGTTGCACTTGGGTTTTTCTTTTCCTGGTTGGATTCTCTGGTAGGCGAAGAGGCTGCTCTTGCCCGCAAATTGCGGAACTTAAGCTGTTTTGACGCATGTACAGGTTGCATCGATCTTGCGAGTGAAGCGAAACACTACTCATCCTGACAAGCTCCCGCGCGAAGTCTTCTCGGCGGCGCTGCAGATCTCTCATCCGGCGGAGCGAGCCGCATTCCTGGATGCGGCCTGCGATGGCCAACCAATGCTCCGCCAGCGGATGGAAGAGTTGTTAGCCGAACAGGCTCAGTTAGGGGACTTCCTAGACTCCCCAGCACTGGCGACTCCAAATCCGTCAGATGGAGCGGGAGCACGTCTGTCCGGTCGGCGGGGCGGTTCGTCCTTCGTGGAGGTCGAGAGTGTAGGCGCAAGAATCGGGCGTTATCGCCTGAAAGAGTTAATCGGTGAAGGAGGGTGCGGGACGGTTTATTGTGCAGAGCAAGAGGAGCCAGTGCGCCGGGAAGTGGCTCTCAAGGTCATCAAGGCAGGAATGGATACGCGCGCCGTGATCGCTCGATTTGAAGCCGAACGCCAAGCGCTTGCGCGGATGGACCATCCAAATATCGCCAAGGTTTTTGATGCTGGAACCACTGAGCATGGACGTCCTTATTTCGTCATGGAGTTAGTTAAAGGCGTCCGAGTCACTGAGTATTGCGACCGGAATAATCTCTCTACTCCCGAACGCCTAGATTTGTTCATTCTGGTCTGCCGAGCCATCCAACACGCGCATCAGCGCGGCATCATTCATCGAGACATTAAGCCATCCAACATTCTGGTGAGTTCCCATGATGGTACGTCCGTCCCGAAAGTCATCGATTTTGGAATCGCAAAAGCGATCGAACAACCGCTTACCGAGAAAACGCTGGTGACGGCGGTAGAACAATTGATCGGAACCCCAGCTTACATGAGTCCCGAGCAGGCGGAAACGAGCGGCTTGGATATCGATACGCGGACGGACGTATATAGCTTGGGGGTCCTGCTCTATGAAATGCTCACGAGCAAGACGCCATTTGACGGCAAGCAGTTGCTCGAGTCCGGCCTGGAGGCGATGCGACGGACTCTGCGTGAGAAAGAGCCACCTTGGCCTTCGACTTGCCTGCGGTCGCTGAACATGGCCGAAGCGGCCGAAGTAGTCAGGCACCGGCGCGAGAAAATGGCATCTTTATTGAAGTCGGTTCGTGGGGACTTGGACTGGATTGTGATGAAAGCAGTCGCGAAGGATCGAACACGACGCTACGACTCCGCTAGCTCTTTGGCGCGAGACGTCGAAAGGTATTTGACTGGGCAAGCGGTCACCGCGCGGCCTCCCAGCCGCACCTACCTTCTGCAGAAGTTCGTCCAACGCAACAAACTGCTGGTGGCGGGAAGCGCCGCCATGCTCGTCGTACTGCTGATGGCTACTGCGGTGAGTACCTGGCAAGCAGTTCGCGCTACAAAGGCAGAGCGCGATCGCGCATTTCTTTTGCGTGTCGCCGAAACTGCTCGACAGAGAGAGGTTCAACAGCGCCGGCAAGCGGAACTGCAACGTGCGGCAGCGCTTCGGCGCGCCTACAATTCCGATATGAACCTCGTGCCGCAGGCCCTCTTGGCGAATAACTACGGCCGTGTGCTGGACCTGATTGACCGCCAGAGACCCAAGGCCAGTTCAACCTCCTTTTTGAAGACCGAGCCCGAACGGGACTTTCGGCAGTGGGAATGGCGTTATTATTGGAATCAGGCCAAGCCAAGCCGCGTTTGCCTTTCCTCGTCAATCAAACTCCGTAGTCCAGCTCAGCCTATCCCCGGACAATCGATACCTCGCGACGCGAGACAGGCGCGGTGCGGTCAAACTTTGGGACTGGCCTGGACGGACGGAAATCGCGTCGCTTCGTTCCGAGAGAGCAGGGGATGGACCATTCGCCTTTTCACGAAAGAGCGACCGGATTATTGTGGCATCGAGCGAAGGTCCGCAGAGGAATGTCTTGCAGGTATGGTCCTTGCCTGACCTGAAGATCCTTCGACAAACTGCGGTGCGGCTTCGAGTTCAAGCGCTGGCTGTCTCAACCGCGGACGATCAGTTGATCTTTCTTGGCGACGACGGCCAGATTGGAACATGGGACTTATCGAGCGACGCTCCCAACGTGCCCGAAGACGCCGGAGAATTTCCGCCGCGACGTCCTCGGATCTCTCTGGGGTGTATTTCTCCAGACGCCAAGTGGGTGGCAATGAGCCAGGGCGATCGCATCCGCGTTACGGACGTTATGACCGGACGTGAGGCACTCAATGTCATCGCGTTTGATCGTGGCAACGCATGCTTGGCCTTCTCGCCCGACGGTAGGATTTTGGCGGTTAGCCCTAGCTTTACCGAGGTCGAGACATCCATAAAGCTCTTTGACGTCTCGGCGGGCAAAGAGCTCGGTGAGTTGGTGGGACATGCGTCGTGGATTCCGGGGTTGAGCTTCAGTCCGGATGGGAAGCGGCTCATTTCAGCCGGCGCAGATCAGACGATTCGCGTATGGGATTTGACAGCCCGCCGCGAACTCGCTGTGCTGCGAGGGCACCGATCGGAAGTTAACTGCGCTCACGTGGCTGCGGATGGTCTAACGCTGATGAGTGGCTGCAAAGACGGGTCGCTTTTCGGTTGGAATGTGCAAGCGACCGAGCCGCAGCGGCGTTATCAATTGATCCAAGGACCGATCGTTGACTTCCAGTTTTTTCCCAGGACAGAGAAAATCCTGGCAGTGGATTCCGTCGGTGTCGTTCGGCAGTGGGATCCGGTAAACGGCCGTGAGATCGAGAGTTTGTCGTCGCTTGGGACGAAAGCGGAGCGCGTGGCTATCTCGCCGGACGAAACGCGCGTTTATATCGCGCTCAAAGGAGGCCGTCTGGCTGTTTTGGATTGGCCGGCACGTCGTGTAATCACCAATGTGATTATGGCGGCGACTGGGAGAGGACAGGTTGTTCCAGTCGGAGTGATCCACGGTGGTCGAACCTTGGTGACCTATGGACCCGAGGGAGTACTGCGAGTTTGGGATACGGCATCTTGGAGCGACAACGTGATTGGCAACTCGCGGGTAGGTTTGGGGTGGTTTGGGCTGAAGCCGGCAATTGGGCTTGGCGAGAGTTACTTGGCGGTCGCTGGACCAGGCAACGTCTTGGAGGTGCGTGACTTGGTTAACGGAGAGATCAGATCAACGATCAATCAAGAAGGCTGGGGCTTTGGACAGAGCAGTTTTTCTCCCGATGGACGATATCTAGCCCTGGCTTCACGCGAAGGCACGGTCGCCTTATGGGGGCTTGCTAGTCAACGAGTCGAAGATGTACTGCGGGGCCATTTACTTGGCGTCCATGACGTCGCCTTTTCACCAGACAGTCAACGCTTGGCGTCTGTCAGTGCGAAGAATGAAGCCGTCAAGCTCTGGGATGTAGATTCTCGCCACGAAGTCGCCACATTGGGCGGCGAAGGCTCCATCTTCACTCGGGTCGCGTTTTCTCCAGAGGGCACTCTCCTGGCCGCTGAGAATATCCAGGGCCAGGTTCACATTTGGCAAGCACCGCCGCTACAAGATATCGATGCTCTCGATCCGGTTCATCAATGATCTCTCCCAGCGCGAAGTGCCCACGGAGTTCTCGAATAATCATGGATTCGGCCCATTCGGCGTTGGGGCTAAGACTGTCCAGGTATCTTCGTTCGCTCCGGACCGGCCAAATGCCTGATCTGCAGTCGAGGGCCCAAACCGCACGGAGTCGAGGACCTCATTGAGATTGGCATCTGTGCCGATTAGGTAAAGCTCTTCTCCATCCGCATCGAGTTTGAAGTTGGCATGCAATCCGGGAGTGTCCAGATCTTGTCCGTCGGCCCAAACCAATAGGTAACCATGGGCGGGAATGACCGTGGCGGACGGGAAAGCCCAACGGCGCGGGTCAGATGCATCGTCTGTCAGATAAGTTCCACTGAGATCAACGGGTTCATCCGTCAAATTGCGGAGTTCGACCCAGTCATCAAAGTCCCCTTGAGGATCAGCCAAAGTGCGGCGATTGCTTGGCATAATCTCGTTGATCACGACTAACTTGTTCGTGGCTGAGATCAGCCCGACGCGATAGTCGTAAGTGGCTTCTTCGGCCCGGATTGGAGAAAAGGCCGCGGCTTGAGCCGCGTTATTAGCGCGTGCCTCGATGTAGTAATGAATCTTGTGCCCAGCTGGAAAATTCGTTGTCACTCCAGCAAACGTCCCGTCTCCAGGCATCCCATCGTTATGAGCACCATCGTCAAACATTGGCGCTGCGGTGAAGCGGCCGTATGGTTTATCTCTCCAGTAGAGCCAAACCGACTCAACTCCTTCGCTGCCACTGCCATGAACTTCAGCCGTGATCGTTGGGATATCGGCCGGACCGACCTCTGCCGCGGGACCTCTAACGCCGAGAATAACCGGTGCCAAAGGCCTCAGTTCCGCATGGTTAGTCAAAAAGGTGTGACGGTTAGTGACATAGGCGCGGAGCGCGCGCAGGGCATTGATGTACGCGCTCATCGTGAAGTTTTTTTTGGGGTCGTTCGCAATGTCTGCAGCACTTAATTGGTGAAAGTGATCGATAACTGGGGTCAGGTAATCTGGATTAAAGCGCTCTGCCAGGATGGTTCGCATATGCGCGAGATATCGCTGACGCAGTTCGTTGATGCGGAGTAGACGATAAAGCAGGGGACGATTCGAACCCGTCATGCCTTGGAGAGGCGAGAGCGTAACTGTGGCTCCCATGGCCGAAGTGAATGCCTCGTTGCCGTCATGCTCAACCGGATGTATCCGGCCGCTCTCTGGTTCGTAATAGAAGGCGTAATCTGCCCCTTTGTTCCAGTAGCTGTCGTCGTCCACAAAGACGTTTTCGACAGCGAGGAACCAGAGCCAGCGATCGACCGCAAAGACCTCCTCCACCGTGTTGCGCAACGCATTCGTCGCGGTGTTGTTAAGCACATCAATCGCATGGACCAGTCGTTTCCAGGCATTGGTGGAATTAGCTGACTTAAGTTCGTAATTGTTGGTATAGCGAGCGATGTTCGTTCCCAGATAACTGAAGGCAGAAGCCGCGCTATCAAAGCCGCCGCCAGGTCCACCCCCACCTGCGGCGCCTCCGACGTTGGGAGCGCGCCAGCGGTCCCCGTCATGGCCTGGGAACCAGTCATCCAAGAGGTCGTTATTGATCTGATCAACCATTGAGTAAACGCCCCAATCCGCACCATTGATCACCAGTCTAGCCAGAGCGCCATGGGGCGACGGCGCATACTCACGCATGACATTAAAATAGAGTGGTTCCCGCATGAGAGTGCTGTCTCCGGCGGCATTGTTGAGGTTGATCGCCCGGTAGCCCATGACCCGGGACTCTGGGTCGGTCCAGTTGATGTCCAGATTCACCGATTTCTTGTTGCCTCCAATCTGAAAGGAAGTGTTGCCCTTGTAGCGCGCGCCGATGGTAGTCACCATAACCCCGTTATCTAGGTGGAGCGTTCCTGGAGTGTTGGTTCCTCGCGTTCGACCGTTGGCCAACGCGATAGCCCAGTTTGGGTTCGTGAACGTCAGGTGAATCGTCCTCAGCAAGTGGGTGTCAAACAGGCCCGCTGTTTTGACAGCGCGGATGAAGCCGTAGCTCGACACACTTAGATCGAGTGTTACTTCCTGATTAGACAGGGATCCGGAGTAAACGGATTTTAGAGCTGGCGCGTCCATCCAGGTTCGCAAGTCCTGGGCAGTCTGAAAGCGCCACTCATCTTTGGGACTGCCGGCCACGCTTACAGTGGTCTCCTGAGCGTGCGCAGCAACGCGGACTTGCCCTTCCTCTTCGGCGGCTATGGCGTTGGTCAAACCGCCGATACCCGCAATCGCCAGGACGATTGGCCAGGCTCGCTTCACACTTCTAATCATTTCGCCGGTGGCAAGCTCAAGAGATAAGCCCGCCTTTGGTCCGCGAAGTTCTTGATGCTAATGCTGCCGCCGCCGCCTGGGCCGAAGCCATTGCCGCGAACATCTTCGGTGAGTCCTTTGTCGAAGTCCTCATTCGAGTCCAGTTTTCGCGTGTCCATGTGGACATCTTCAGCAATGAGCGCGTGGTAGCGTTCGGCAATAGGTCCCAGCGTCTTCCAGTCCAGCCATTTCTCGGCGATGTCGCGAACGTAGCCAAGATACCGGGTGCGCAATGCCGGCACGGCCAACAATTTGGAAATGAGCGGTTTGCTTTCGTCATTGGCCGCAATGAGTGGGTCGAGTTTTACTCCATCAACGGCCGCCGTGTTGCCGAACCCCGGACCTCCACGTGGACCTCCTGGACCTCCTGGTCCTCCCTGTCCTCGGGCACCTTCACGATTACGAGGGCCACCAAAATTCGGCTCAGGAAGTACCGATGCTAAACCAGTCCGTAGCTTTTCCTCGGTTAACCCGCCGGCTTTGTCCGAATTCCAGGCTGCGAACCAACCGCTGAACGTTTCCTTCCATTCCGGCGCGGTCAGGGAACCATCCTTATTCTTGTCGGCGGCGGCGAAGACTCCGGGTCCGATAAACCGGCCTGGGCCAAAGCCTCGGCCTCCTCCACCTCCGGGTGGACCCCCGCGACCGGGCATGGGAAGCAATGCCCCAAAAGCGTCGGAAAACTGTTCCTGACTCAGTTTTCCGGTATGGTCCTTATCAAGCTTGTCGAACCAAGCGTCACTCAGAGCAGAGAATTCCGCCGCGGAAAGCTGATTGTCCTGGTTCTTGTCCCCTTGCGAAAGCATTTGAGGTGCGAGCATCATCCCGGGCCCGAAGCCACCGCGTCCGCCGGGACCGCCGCCAGGGCCACCTCCAAAGCCCGGGCCTCCTGGTCGAACAAAGGTTTCATTCGCGTCCTGGGGCAAGATGTGAAACTTTCCGTCGACATCTTCGTAAATGCTGTAGTCACTCGTCCGGATCCAATAGCCGTCATTATTAATGAGGGCATTATCAAGGGCAATGAACTTGAGGGCGCCGTCGATATCGAGCAACGGACTCAAGGCTGCCTCAAGTTGGTCGGAGGGTGTCTGAGTCAGCACCTTGCAAAGCCGAATGAGTGACGCCCAGGCTTTAGGGTCTTCTTTGCTCTTCAATGTGTAGATTCCCTGATAAGCTTTCGGGTCATCGCCGAGATAGCTCAGCCGGCCTTGCCCACCCGGATTGCCACGCACTTTCCAACGCGCGCCTTTGGTGGTGCCAAACCATTCCCGAACAAAGTCTTTGTTGAACTGCTCGACATTGTTGTAGATCCCCCAATTCTCACCGTTGATGACCACCCGCACGAAGTTGGCTTTCGGCGCCGGCAAATAGGAGCGCGCAATGTCATAGAAGAGAATCGGACGCAGGAAGGTCGGATCCTCATGGGCATTGAGCAGGTTTAGCGTCTTATACCCAGCTAAGTCTTGATTCTTGTGCGCGAAGTCCAACGAGAGGTTGAGCGAGCGTTTCTGCCCTTCACCAATCATCATGTAGGAAGACATGCCGCGAAAATGAACGCCGACGTCCAAATACGTTTTTCCATCCACGATCAGCTTGGCTGGCACTTCAACGTCCGTGTCGTGAAAGTCTGAAAGCTCCTTTTCCCAATCCGAGTTTTCAAATTCCAGGAACAAAGTCCTTAAAGTTCCCGAATCGTAAAGCGGCGCTTTGGGATACATCTTCACGTCGCTGGGGGAGAGCTTTTTGCCAGGCTGGTTGGCCGCAGAACCATTTCGCCCCCGCATCCCTCCCGGACCAAATCCCCTGCCGCCCCGCCCTTCCCCTGCTTCTTTGGTCAGAAGTTCGCGCGCCGCTTTTCGCTCGGCCGCGTTGAGGCGTCCGTCGCCGTCTTTGTCGAATTGCTTGACCAAAGCCCGCTCTTGACTCATGCCAAAGCCACCACGACCTGGACCTCCTGGTCCGCCCGGACCTCCGGGACCGAATCGCGGCCCACCAGGCCCTTCGAACTGATCGGATGGAGGGCCGCCCGGATCGTCTCCGCGTGGAGGTCGCTGGTCTGGAAACTGTGCGAAGTTGCTGGCCGCCAATCCCAAAGCAAGAGCGGTGAGAGCGCCGTAGCGAAGTCGGTTCATTCTGATTACGTTGGAAGCCAGTTTCATAGTTGCAGGGTTGTTACACGATTGCCAAGTGTTCGTAACGTGATTTCGACGGTTCTGCCAAACGGAGCTTGTATTGGCGCGTTAGCCCACTCGCATCGATCATGCGCGATTCCAGGGTAAAGACCGCCAGATTTAATCGATGGACCTTGTCCATGAGCAGTGTCTAGGGCCACTTGGCTCTTGCGCTGGGGAGGTGCCCATCGCTTAACCATAAACCGAGATACGAGTCGTTCGGCGTGCCTACGCATGGCTGATCTCCCAGTCTAGTCCACGGAGAATTAAGAAACCATGAAGAGCATGAACTGGCTGCGAAAGTCGGACAATGCTGCTCGTGCATTCAGGGTGAGACTCGCCCAGTTGCTCCTCCAAGTTTCGCGCCGACTCTCGACACGTTTGCTTCATCTCGTTGAATATTCTTGGGTTTGCTGAACTTGCGCGCGAGTTGATATTCCCGCAAGGCGTCGGTCAGCCGTCCGGTATCCTCCAATACGACCCCGAGCGCGCAATGGGCCTCCGCGAGGTCAGGCTGTAGCCCCACCGCCGCCTGATAAAAACCCAGAGCCTCGTTGGTTCTTCCCGATAATTGGGCGGCGAGTCCCGTTTGATATTGCACTTCGGCGATGCCTCCCCCGATTTCGGTCGCGCGGACGCCTGCTCGGTAGGCCTCTTCTCGTTTTCCCGCCCAACCCAGGGTCTTGCAGAGGTTCATGAGGGCGAGGCTGTGCGCGCGCAGATCGATTCGCCCCAGGACTGCTTGGGTCGTCTTCTGAATCAGACTCGGATCCCAATTCGGAGTGACAAGATGTTCTTGCTCCATCGCCTTCAGCAACTCCAGAGCGAGCAGGCGATAGCCATCAATCGTCGGGTGCACATGGTCGAGAAACAGACTGGCGCCCGGAATGCTATGCTCCGACTTCGATTCGACAAACGACTGAAAATCGACCAATGGCACGTGCCGTTCTTGGGTGACTTCGGCTAAAATCCGCCGGATCTGGCTGGGTCCGCGCAATGGACACACGTCCTCGTCGATCGCTCGCTGGTAGGCGGCTTTCGCTTCCTCAAAACGACTCAACTTTTCCAACACCCGACCGCGGACAAAATAGAGATTCGCAGCCCGGTCATCGATCTTCTCCGCGGCAGCCAGACTTTCCAGCGCATGGCCGGGAACTGGGTTGGTAAAGTCCGCGCGAGCGGCGTCGTAGAGCTCCTTCCAGCGGCGTCGGTCCTCGTCGCTCAAACCAGTCCGATGCTCACTTTTGAAGGGAGAAACCTCGCGATAATTCGAGGCTGGGGTTACGAAGATCACTTTCGCTCCGACGGAGCGAGCGATGTCGATCATGCGCCGCAGATTGAATTGATAATGCTGAAATGTCTGCTCCCGTTGATTGTCATCTCGCTGGTAAGCGGTTGGTCCCAGTGAATTGTCGAGCATCGTGACCGGATCGCTCGCCAACACGTTCTGGGCAGCTGCCTCGGCTCGGTCCAGGCGGCGAATGGGGGCGACCACTCGCTGCAAAGCCGTGGCCGAGCGCAGATGCCACGCCCATCCCGCTAGTCCTTGGAAGGCTCGCGGCGTGCGGTTCACTTGGCCGTAAATGCGACGCTCCAAGAACTCGTTGTGGCCACAGTAAATGAGGAACAGATCAGGTTTATAATGGATGAGTTCCTCCATCAATTGTGCCACCCGGTAACTGCCATAGCTAATTCCCCCTGCATTGATCACTTCGAATTTTCTCTGCGGCACCATCGCCATTAGGAATTCGCGCAGCCATCCGTTGAACGAGGTCGGATCGCTATAAGGATGACCATAAGTCGTCGATCCACCCATCGAGAAAATGCGGTAGGTCCCAGCTGCTTTGACCTTGGCAAATTGTTGTGGATTAAAAAACTCCAGCCGGTTGCGCGCGGTGGCCATCACCGGTTCGCCCGCGGCGTTTCGTGATTCAACAAACAGTGGGATCTGGGTAGAGAATCCCACATAGGGATCACGATCGTAGAGCTGCGGTTTAACCCCAAGCAAGGCGAGCACCCCTTCCAGCAGAAGTAATAGCACCGTTACGGTCACGACCGCGAAGACCAGTTTCTTCCCCAGGGATAGCCGCGCGGTGCTGGGCGAACTGGCTGGGCTTGCGCCAGCCGACGGATGGGACTGGTTGTTCGTCCGCTTCATGGATTCCCGGGAAATTAACGAGAAGCTGGCCTTTGGCAACTGTTAGGTAACCCAGAGCAGTTTCGAGCGAGTTTTAGTGCTCCGAGATCGGGTCTGCTCTGCGCTCGCAGGCGCTGAATTGGCCGTTGACGCTCTCTTGTCCACAACCCAGTTTTGGACCATGACCACGGCCCCTCGTTCTTGCACAGCACGGTTGAGCTCCGTTACCCAACCGATTCATTGGGTCTCACGATTGAACCACCTCCTCGCTTGGGTGACAGCCGCAGCCATGTGGTCGTTAGCGATCAACGGCGCGCAGGAGGGAGATCTCAGTGACCTGCTCGCTGGCCGTCTCTTTCCCCTGGCGGTCAAGTTGAAGGAGGTCGATGCCGAATGGCGCCGATTTACCATCCAAAGCAGCGGCACGGTCCGCGACAACATTTCCGTGAATGTGAATGGCAGTACGTCTGGATCCACCTCGCAGAATAATAATCTCCTGGGAGCGGTGAGCGGTGGCCGAGTTTATATCACGAAAGGCCTGACTGTTGCCGCCTGCGGCCAAACCTACCTCGTGGCCTATCACTTGCCCGGCAATGCGCTCGATCTTTCCGTTCTTTTACAGGCCGCCGCCACAAAATCTCCGCCCGCGCCGATCGTGCTGACGTTAGAGTCGAGTCTCCCGTTGGCGCTGTTGAACGTGCAGACCATCGGAAGCCTGGATGAGATCAAATTGTGTGATGCGAGTGCAGAGATTGCGGACAGTGAACGGGCTGCGAAAGTATTCACCGACATACTCAAGTCTCAGTCTGGCGGATCCAGCACCAATAGCGGGGCTTCCGCAAAACGCGAAATAGCCCCGACGAAAGCGGAAGATCACTGACTGGGAAGCCAGACATTGTTGGTGGACACTTGCCACAGGCGATATCTCGACGACCGGGCAGATTCTTACAAATTGGTGACAAATTGGCTCGGTAGGGCGCTACCCTAAGCTCGAGATTCGTTACCGAATGAGTCATGTGAGACAAAGCAAGCCTCCGACGTTCTTCTGGCAAGGATGCTTCATCGTTTTGCCCGTGACGCTCCTTGCTCTCTTAGGGCTCTATTCGCTTCGTCGCGATCGTTACTTGGCGGAGCAAGAGGCCCAAGAAAGAGCTGTGGAGACCCTCCGAGAACTGTCCGAGCAGGTGGGCCGTCGCTTGGCCATGCAATGGGGACAACTGGCGGTGTCGGGCGAGTATTGGAAGTGGGTCCGTTGCACCGCGCTTCCAGCGTGGCCAGGCAGTGACACCGCGCGGCTTTGGGTCTCACAGCAAACCAACTTCCAGCATTGGTTCGAGGGGTGGAAGCGTGCCTACCCGGAGGTGGAGGCTGATCGTGCGCTCTTTGGACCTGCGTTGGCGGACCTCTCAGGCGAAGTCATCGTGCCGCGGCTCTGGAGTGCACAGATCTCGCCACCCGATTGGCATACAGGCTTGCCAGCAGGGCAGGCGACTTCTTGGCAAAAGGCCCGAGCACTGGAAGCGACCGCGACTGACGCGTCGACCGTTGCGAAGGTCTGGCTCGACGTCGTTGAAACGGTTCCCGGGCAAGGGCCCCGTGCCAACGCCGAGTTCGCATTGCTTCGCCTGGAAAGTCAGACGAATTCGGCCAGCGACAGCGTCGGGCGTTTCCTCGAATTTGCAGCGCAAGATCGTCACGTCTTGACGGAGAGTGGATTGCCGCTATCTGCCGTTGCTTTTGGCGCTGCTCTAAAAGCAGCTGGCGACTCCGACCTGGATGAGCGGTTGTATGAAGGTCTTGCTACGCAGTTGTTCGAGTCTCCCTCGCTATTATGCTCCTATTTCCTTGCCGATGCGGAGCGCAGGGTGCGGGCCGATGTTGAGGACAGGCAAATCGCTATTCGCGCGCTAAAAGAGGCATGGTCTTATCAAGAACGTTGGCAATCGCTCGTCACGGCGCTTCTCCGACAAATCGACATTGACGGGGGAATCACTTCGAACTTCTGGTTCAACGCGGAATCCAATCGTTGGCTGGCGGTTCTACGCCCGGGTCTTTGGGCCGGGCCAGCGTCGGTCAACGGTGAACCCGTGTCGCAGACCAACAGGGTGACCTCCATCTCGTTTTTCCCCGCAGCTCTGCTAGATCACCTGTTCGGCGCCGTCGTGCGTGATGCCGCGGGCTCTTGGCCAGCTTACTTTGAGCTACGCGCTGAGTTGGAAGGGCAGCCGATGGCTGGAGCACACCTTGGGAAGTTTGGAGACGCCTCGTCGGCACTGCTAGCCAAGTCCGCCGGCGTAGTGTCCGGGGCGGCGACTGAGATTCTCAATCCCGGACAAGGCGAGCCCGGGCGGTCGGGCTTGGAGTCTGTGTCGTGGCCCAGTCAACCTCGGTTCCTGCTGAGTGTCTTCCTGGCGGATCCGGCGGCGCTTTATGCCCGCCAGAATGAGCGCTCGCTTTGGTTTAGCGGATTGATCGTGGCCGTGGCGGGAGTCGCGCTGATGGGGTTTGTCCGGGCGCGGCGCGCATTTTGGAACGAGCACCGGTTGAGCGAGCTTAAGACGAACTTCGTTTCGAGCGTGTCGCACGAGCTGCGTGCGCCGATTGCTTCGGTCCGCCTCATGGCCGAGAGCTTGGAACGAGGCAAGGTGGCGGATCCCAAGAGACAAGGAGAGTACTATCGGCTCATCGTTCAGGAATGCCGGCGCCTCTCCTCTTTAGTGGCCAACTTGTTGGATTTCTCGCGCATCGAGCAAGGCCGCAAAGAGTATGAATTTGAGCCCACGAACCTCATCGAACTGGTGCAGGAGACGCTCAAGCTGATGGAACCACGTGCGGCTGAGCGGGAGCTTCTTGTTCAAGCAACGCTGCCAGACCTATCCAACGACGTAGCCAGTCAACCTCTGCTCGATGGCCGAGCTATTCAACAGGCCCTGATCAACCTGATCGATAACGCGTTTAAGCATGCGCCGGTGGGTTCGGTGGTGAGCGTCGGACTCGAGCAACCGCGGGGCGCGGAGCTCGCGCCCGTGCCCCAAGGGCTCGCCAGTTCCTCGGGGTGGCGGCTCTGGGTGCAGGACCAAGGTCCTGGGATTCCTGCCTCGGAACACGAACGGATCTTTGAACGCTTTTACCGGCTCGGCTCCGAGCTGCGCCGTGACACGCAAGGGGTTGGGATCGGGCTGAGCATTGTGAAACATATCATCGAAGCGCATTCTGGTCGCATCTTGGTGGAAAGCGCGCCTGGTCAGGGAAGCAAGTTCACCCTGGAGCTGCCTGGAGTATGAACGAACGCCTGTTGATCGTCGAAGACGAGTTGCCTATGCGGACGGCCTTGATGGATTGCCTGGCGGCGGAGGGTTACCGCGTCTTGACCGCGGCTGACGGTGAGGCGGGATTGCAGCGGGCCATTGATGACAAGCCCGATTTGATCGTCCTGGATGTCATGCTTCCCCGTCTGGATGGATTTGCCCTTTGCGCTGAGCTGCGCCGTCTGACGGTGTCATCGCCCGTTTTAATGCTGACCGCCAAGGGCCAGATCGACGATCGAGTCACTGGTCTGGACGCTGGTGCCGATGATTATCTGGTGAAGCCATTCAGCACTGACGAACTGCTCGCGAGGGTCAGAGCGTTATTGCGCCGTGTGCGCCGGCGGGCGACTGCTCTTGGTCATTTGAAGCTTGGTGACGTCACAATCGATTTTGCGCAGCAGCGAGCGACGCGCAACGGAGCGACTGTCCGTCTCACGGCTAAAGAATTCGCGATGCTGCGCTTGATGGCTGAATGTCCAGGCGAGGTCATTTCGCGTGAGCGTTTTCTCGATGTGGTGTGGGGGTATACCGCGTTTCCAACCACCCGCACGGTGGACAATCACTTAGCCAGTCTGCGTAGCAAACTCGAGCAGGATCAGGAGGAACCGCGGTTTTTGAAGACCGTCCACGGCGTTGGATATCGTCTCGAGATCGCAGACTGAGCGTATGACTTTGCAGAATCATGACAACTCACGGCCCAACCTTAGGCAAAATGTCATCATGAAGACTCTCCAACCGCGGCGAAGCATTCGGTGGCTAGCGATCTTGTACCTGGGCGTGACTTTGTCGGCGCAAGGGGCGGAAACGCCCACCGAAGCCCTGCAGCGCGGCTTGCTTGCGGAGGAGGTCCAGCTCGATCTCAACGGCGCGATCAGTGCTTATACGGCGGTCTTAGACCTGTTCCGTGAACAACGCAAGATCGCGGCCACAGCCGCTTTTCGGCTGGGCGAGTGTTATCGCAAGCAAGGGAGGACGAACGAGGCCGTCGGACAATTCGAGCGGTTTGTTCTGGAGTTTGCCGACCAAACCAATCTGGTGAACCTGAGCCGGAAGTTCCTCCAGGAAACGCCGCCTGGAACCCTGGCGCAGGGTGCAAGAACCGCGTCCACGGATGCTGAGAGGCAGCTCCAAGCCCAGCGCGGTCCGGACCCGTTGTTGAATCTTCCACCGGAAGTTTCCGATGAAGAGATTAAGGCGATTCAACAACTCGAGAGAATCCAAGCGAATAGCCCCGACCTCGTGAACGGTCGGACCCGAGGAATGACACCGCTGCATGACGCCGCCATTAAAGGCCAGCTCGCCGTGGCGCGCTTCCTTCTCGACTATAACGCGGACGTGAACGTGCGAATCTCTTCGCCGGTCGCTAATGACGGGCGGGACCAAAAAACCGCCCTGCATTTGGCGGCGGAGGCAGGACACAAAGCCATGGCCGAACTTCTGCTCGAACGCGGGGCGTTGATCAACTCGACAGATAAATACGGTCGCACAGCTCTTTTCTTGGCTGTGGCTAACGGATATCAAGCCGTCGCACGATCTCTGATCTCCCACGGTGCAGATGTTCAGTTGTCAAACTTCCAGAGCGCAGCGAGCCCGCTGCATATCGCGGCACAGTCTGATAATTTGGCGATGGTCCGACTCTTGTTGGAGAGTAAAGCTGACATTAATAGTGCCGATAGCAGTGGCATGACACCCCTGATGAGCGCAGTCACGGGCAATCGTCTGGAAATTGCAGAATTTCTCATCGCCCGAGGGGCTGACGTCCAGGCCAAAGCCAAAGGGGGCGGCACAGCTCTGACGATCTCCGTGCAGCAATCGCCACCGCCGATAACGGAGGCACTCTTGAATGCTGGGGCCGATCCGAACGTTCTCGGAATTGCCGATCGGCAACGTGGAAATCAACGGCTCCTGGCTCCAATTCACCTCGCCGCGATGAAAGATGACGTTCTATTGATCCAAGCGCTTGTGAAACACGGAGCGAAAGTCGATCTTCCGGACTCTCCGCAGAAGTTAACCGCGCTGATGATAACATTGCCAGATCACCTGTCGGCACTCCGTGCCCTTTTAGCCAACGGTGCGGACGTCAACCACGCGGACACGCAAGGACAAACCGCGCTTCTCATGGCGGTCAATCTCTACCAAACCGAAGCCATCGATCTCCTCCTCAAAAAAGGTGCGGCTGTCAATCGCGCGAGCCAGGACGGACGGACGCCTTTGCTCATCGCCATCAAGGATCGTCGAGATGACTTGATCCAAGCCCTGCTGAAACACGGGGCGGACCCGAATCAAAAGGGCATCTTCGGTTATACGCCACTGCATCTTGCGGTAGGAATACATGGAAATCTGGAAACGATGCGACGGCTGATCGATCAACAAGCTTTGGTCAACGCCCGTGACGATAGCGGCAACACCCCTTTACATTACGCGGCCTTGCGGGCTTTCAAGAGCGCAGTGGAGTTGCTTTTGCAGCACGGCGCGGATCCGGGCGCAACCAACCTCGTGGGAGACACGGCCCTCGCGATGCTCGCTGGGCAGCAGGGACGGCGGGGAAGCGTGCAGAAGCAATACGCTTGGAACGATTGGGGACTCGCTACGCCGGTCAGTAGCGTCCACGCCGTCCCGACACCGTTGCAGCAGGTGGATGCGGACACCATGGCCTTGCTGGAGCGTGCGGGAGCGGCAAAAGCGGCTCCGCCAGTGAGCCCCACGCCAGACGAAGTGAAGTAACTGGCGGGCGATTCTCGTTGGGCAATCCTGCGCCTGGTGCTGCGCGCACTGGCGCACTCCGTTTTTCGGGCTGGGGCGCGGCTGTCTCCACAGGATCAGCCGCAGCATTTCGGAGCGGTGTTCTGAGTGAGAAAGCTGCCCGTTCGTCAGAGGTCGTGAACGGCTCTCAAGCACTACCGGCGTTACGCACCGTTGGACGGATGTTCTGGAACCGCAGCGAGCGCGGTCCGTTCGCCTGGCCCAATCCCGCTCTGCCAGTTCGTCAGCTCGGTCCGGACGCGAGGGAGGCCCGCGGGTTGCTCTGTCTGAAGCCACCGCACCAGTCCTTCGCGAACTTCACAGCGCAAGTCCCAAAGTTTGCCGGCGTCTGCGGCCGTCACCATCACGCGGACTTGAACCGTCTTTTCGGTGGCGTCCGTCAGCTGCAAGTTCCACGAGCGACGGTCCCAGGATGGCGACGGCTCAATGATGCGCTTGGCTTCCGCGCGCAAGCTGTCGATCGGGCAGGTGTAGTCCACGTAAAGCATCACCGTTCCGACAACCTTGGGCGATGTTCGCGTCCAGTTCTGGAATGGCTTTTCAATGAAATAACTGATCGGCAAGACCAGCCGGCGCAAATCCCAAACCCGGATAACAACGTAGGTCAGGGTAATTTCTTCCACAATTCCCCACTCGCCCTCCACCACCACCGCATCGCCCAAACGCATGGGTTGAGTAAAGGCTATTTGGATCCCGGCGAACAAGTTGCCCAGGGCGCGTTGGGCGGCAAAGCCTAGAACGATCCCAGCCAGGCCCGCGGAGGCTAGCATGCTCGTGCCGACGCGTCGCACTTCGTCAAAGCTCATGAGCACGCAGCCCGTGGCAAAAACACAAATAAGCGCGATTGCGATTCGTTTCAGTAAGCTCACTTGCGTGGAAATGGAGCGACTTCGAACTGGGTCCTTGTCTTCACGCGCCAAGTGGTCCGTGATCGCCTTTTCCATGATCAAGACCGCTTGAACCAGCACCCATGCGACCGCGCCAATAATGAAAAGGGTGACGATCTTGCGAAGCACACCGTCGTAGGTCAAGGGAAGGCCCAAGAGTGGCGCGGCCAGGATGATCGCCAACAGCGGCCCGATCACTTGGGCCGCTCGAAACAAAATCAGTATAACAACTTCGTCCCACGAAGGAGCGGTTGCGGCGGTTCGCGCCCTAATGCGCGGTTGCAGCAGCTGGGTGGCGCGTAAGAAACTCCATAGCAACGCGATGAACAGGCCGATATCGGCCACGCGCTGCAGATAAAGGCGGAGGGGGTGAGCGGCGTTATCCGGCAACCCTGAAATCAGCGGCAAAGCCGCCAAATAGAAGCCTCCTGCCCACCACGCCAACCGCGCTGGCCGCCGCAGCCAGTGGGCCAGCTGAAAGATCCATCGATCGGACGAAACTCCTTGGCCAAGAATCGTTTGTCGCCGTGTGAGAAAGGCCTGAATCCAGCGGTCCGCCAGCCAGAATCCCAATAATACCAGAGTCGCTAGCACCAGGTCGCGGCCGGTGACCGAGCCATAGAAAGGCTCTGACCAACTGGCTGGTAGTGGCAAGTTCCAGTTCAGCATGGCCATCGGCGGGGTAGATAACATTTCTTCCATGGTTTGAATCGAACAACTTCCTCCTTGGCGAAGGCTCGATGCGCCCGGTCCGATTGTCAACTCAGGAGGGAGCGTAGAACCATGCTATGGCTGTTGGAAGTTTATGATTATTAAAGGATTAACCTTGATCTGATGGAATGCCAAGGAATCGCGGAACGCGGCGCCGGTCGAATTTTGGTGGGTAAAGCTTTGGTCCGAAAATAACAGGGAATGAACATGGAATAAACAGGTAAATAACACGGATCATAGCCGTGTTATATCCGTGTTATCTCCGAGTATAATCCGTGTTAAATACGAATAAAGACCCTGAAACGAGCCTTCTATCGGCGATTTTGCATCTTGGGAAACTCCGGTCAGCATGGTCCGTGGGATGCGGAAAAGCGGTGGGTCATGCTACGTTTCTGTGAAAATATCCCAAAGAAGCTTCTCAGCGGCATTAATTTGTGTTAAGGTACTAGGCGATGCATACGGCAGAAATGTCCGGGGTCAAAAAACAGCGGGGCGAATAATGTACACAAACGGTGCGACACGGGGCGGCATGATCGTGCTGCTCGCAGAGAATCAGGCGAACAAGTCAGCGACTATCCGTCAGACGTTGGAGGGCTTGGCGATGATGGAACGGTTGATTCTAGTCTCCGACGGAAGCGAAGCGCTGGCTTACTTGCGTGGAGATGGCCCTTATTCCGACCGCAGCCTCTACCCATTTCCGAACTTTGTCTTTCTGAACAGCCGTCTGTCTGGGTTTTCAGGGATTGGCGCGCTCTGTTGCTTGCGCAGCGAGCGAGGATTTGAGCGTCTTCCCGTGGTCATTGTGAGCCGAAGTTTCTCCAAGGCGCAAGAAGAGACGGCCCATGGCATGCGCGCGGCGTGTTGTCTCGAAGCAAGTTCTTCGAAGGAAGTGATGCGCGCGCTGCTGCAGAGTGTTCGGTTTGCATTGCGGACGGATGATGTCGCGTTGCCGGCTTTGTTGGCGTGCGCCTG
>JBGAIN010000014.1:0-39833 GCA_044225505.1 Limisphaerales bacterium | reverse complement strand
GTTGCATATTCGTTGTTGATGCGGGCGGCGCGCAGAAACGTCCTCTTCCAAGCTGTCCCGAATTATCCAGATTGCTGCCGGATCGCCTTCCATCTGTCACAGGTTTCCTTCAAAGTTCGTCGTGCCACGACCGAAAAGTCCAAAAGTGCCCGAAAACGCGGGGAGTGGTGGCGAGAGTGTGGGCGAGCCGATGATGGGCGCGTGGGATGCTAAGGGTTTGGAATCCTTAGCAGGGCAGTGTGACGACTCTCCGACCTCGCAGTGCCCGAGGCGGGGCTCTGAACCCCGGTGGCCATCATTGAAGAACCTGCTGTTTCCCAGCAGAACGGAGTCGGTGCCAGTTTTGTATTGATCCAACATTCATGACAACGACGCCCGAATTGAAGCGAACGTCGGCGACGGGTGACCGCGGCGTTCCGGTGCGGTCGTGGCTTTACTTGGCTACGCTCGTGATTGGCTATATTGGCATTTATCTATGCCGCAAGAACTTCTCGGTAGCGAATCCACTCATCCGCACCGCCTTTGGCCTGACGAAAGAGCAGATCGGGATGGTGGCCAGCTACAGCACGCTGGCCTACATGTGCGGCAAGTTCCTGTTTGGACCTTGGATTGACCGTTTCGGGGGGCGCGCGGCGTTCTTGGCGTCGCTATTGATAGTCGCTTGTTTCGGGGCGGCGGGTGGGATGGTCAATTCGTTGCCATTGCTAACGCTCGTTTACAGTTTGAATCGCCTGGCCGGGTCGGCTGGTTGGGGAGGCATGGTGAAGATGGTCCCAGACTGGTTTCCGGCGACTTCCATGCCGCTGGCAATGGGAGTGTTGTCGCTCGGCTTTGTCTTCGGCGGGATTTGCGCCACCTTGTTAGCGGGAGCCATCGCCGATTGGAGCGGCAATAGTTGGCGTTGGGTCATGGGCGGGCCTGCATTCGTCCTGCTGCTCATTCTGATCGGGTGTTGGGCGATCCTGCCCCGAGCCAGTCGAAGCGCGGAAGGAGAGGTCCGCCGGAACTCGACCGGGTTTCAGTTCCGTCATGTGACGCAGTTGTTAACGATTCGGCGTTTCTGGATTGTCTGCGCGCTGAGCTTTACCCTGACGCTGCTGCGTGAAACCTTTAATACGTGGACGGTGGATTTCTTTCAAACCTCGGCCGGTGCGGCCATGTCGAGCCGGGTGGCGGCGTTTCTCTCGACGCCCTTTGACGCGTTGGGAGCGGCCGGCATTCTCTCCTTGGGCTGGGTTTTCGGTCGGATTAGCAAACGGGCGCGGATGGCGCTGGTGTGCGGGATTCTGAGTTTGCTGGCTGTGATCGTGATGGCGCTGCCAACGCTCGGAGCGCGGAGCCCATGGCTGGGCATGGCCGCGGTCGGCGCGATCGGTTTTCTGGTGTATGGACCGTATAGCTTGCTCGCAGGAGTTCTGTCCGTGGAAATTCGAGGGAAAGAGTATGTGGCGACGGTGGCAGGGATGGTTGATGGCGTCGGGTATCTAGCGGCGATTCTCGCCGGCCAACAATTTGGAAAAATCCTCGACGTGGGGGGATATCGGTTGGGGTTCAGCTGTTTGGCTGGACTGGCGGCATTATCGGCGATCCTAAGCCTGTTCCTATATACACGCGCTGATCCGGACGTGCAGGAAGAGGCGCAACCGGCGGCGGCGTGATTGCCAATCCGGAAGAAATTGAACTGGGGCATCATTTCTTCCTTCAACTTTTGTCTGGGCTGTGATGTCCTTCGCAGCAGGTTTAGAGAAATCCTTGGCCACGACACGACGTATCATGAGCAGTTTTACCGTTAACGGACGCACTTATAATCCTCCCGGTCGGCCGGTGGTTGCCATTTGTTTGGACGGCTCCGCTGATGAGTACCTGGACGCTACCCTCGCGCGCGGCCGGATGCCGAATCTCCAGCGGTTGAGCGTGGCTGGATATCGCGGCATGGCCCGCGGCCAAATGCCCAGCTTCACCAACGTGAACAACGCGTCTATCGTCACTGGTGTGCCGCCCCGCGTTCACGGCATTGGTGGGAATTACTTCTACGACACGGTGGCGAAAGAAGAGGTCATGACCAACTCTTCGCGCTTCCTGCGTGCGGAGACCGTGTTCCCCGCGGCGCAGCGCGCCGGGCGCAAGGTGGCGGTCGTGACGGCCAAGGACAAGCTCCGCGATATTTTTGCGGCCGGGCTGATCTCGGAAGGAGGCATCGCTTTCTCTTCCGAAAAGTGTGCGCAAGCGACGCGGGAAGTTCACGGCATCGACGGCGTGGAAGCTCTTGTGGGCCCGGCTCCGGCCATTTACAGCGCCGAAGCTTCCCTTTACGTGCTGCAGGCCGGGGTCAAGCTCATCGAAGCAGGCCGGGCCGATTTCCTCTATTTGAGCACTACGGACTACATGCAACACAAGTTCGCTCCGGAAGCGCCGGAATCGCTGGCGTTTTACGAGGCGATCGATCGCGAGATCGGACGCTTGCTCGCCCTGAACGCGCTGGTCGGAATCACCGCGGACCATGGCATGAACGCCAAGCAGAAGCGCGACGGGTCGCCGAACGCTGTCTTTCTCGAATCAGAACTCGAGCAAGCGTTTGGCCCGGGCTTCCGAGTGATTCTGCCGATCACAGACCCCTATGTGGTCCATCACGGCGCCTTGGGTTCCTTCGCCCAGGTCCATCTGCCGCCCAAGTGGATTATGGACCCCGGACAAGTCATTACCTTTATCCGAAGTTTGCCCGGGATCACCGAGGTGCTCGATCAACAGACTGCCGCGTTGTTATTGGAGTTGCCGCTGGACCGCATGGGCGACTTGGTGGTCTGTTCCGGGCGGGACGCGGTGATTGGGCGCACCCCCAAATGGCATGATCTCTCCGTTTTGAAAGAGGGCCTCCGCTCTCACGGCGGGCGCTATGAAGAGATGGTGCCCTTCCTCCTAAGTGCGCCTCTCAAGCCCGAATACAAGAACCTGGCACAAGGTGATCCTCGTAACTTTGACTTGTTCGATTTCGTCTGCAACGGAACGTTTGTATGAATCTCTCCAGTCTCGTTGGTGGCAAACCGGTCCGAGGCAGCGGCTTATTGCGCATCCACAATCCCTACCACGGGAAAGAGGTGGGCACCGTCGTGACGGCGACGCAGGAGGATGTCAATGCCGCTGTGCAAACAGCTCGGGAATTCACCGGAACGCTCACTCGTTTCCAACGTTCCGAAATCTTGGAACGTACCCGCGCGGCCCTGGAGAGCCGAAAAGAGGAGTTTGCCCGCGTCATTACGAGCGAAGCGGGGTTGGCGCTTCGTGAAGCCCGCTACGAAGTCGGACGCGCGCTAGATGTCCTTCGCTTCGCGTCGCATGCGGCATTGCAGGATGACGGTCAGATCTTCTCGGCAGACGTGTCGCCCCAAGGAAAAGCGCGCAAGATCTTCACCGTGCGTGAGCCCTTGCGTTGCGCGGCAGCGATCACACCGTTTAATCATCCGCTCAACCAGGTCACTCATAAGGTGGCACCCGCCATCGCGGCTGGCACACCGCTCGTGCTGAAGCCATCGGAGAAAACTCCACTCTCCGCGCTGCTCTTTGCGGACCTGCTCTATGCGGCAGGCCTGCCAGGCCCTATGCTCAGTGTGCTCTTGGGACCTACAAGCGAAGTGGCCCAACCCTTGGTAAAGCACGAAGACATCGAAGTGCTGGCATTCACCGGCAGCGTGGCGGTCGGCAAGCTCATCTCCGTCACCGCCGGATACAAGAAGCTAGTGCTGGAACTGGGCGGTAATGATCCGTTGATTGTCCTCAACGACGCGAATCTCGACTTGGCCGTCACGTTGGCCGCCGAAGGCAGCTTCCGCAATTCGGGCCAGCGCTGCACCGCGGTGAAACGGATCCTGGTCGAAGAGAAGATTGCGCCTGAATTCACGGCCCGTTTGGTTGAAAAGGCCAAAGAGTATACGTGCGGTGATCCGTTCGACGAAGCCACTCGGGTCGGGACGGTCATCGACAGCGCTGCCGCTTCTTATCTGGAAACGGTTTTGGAAGAGGCCGTGGTCATGGGCGGGAAAGTCTTGTGGGGTGGCGAATGCCAGGGAGCCCTTTTTAAACCAACCGTTGTGGCGGACGTGCCGCGTGACTCCCGGTTGGTCGTCTGCGAGAGCTTCGGGCCGCTCGCGCCGATCATGACGGTGCGAAATCTGGAAGATGCGATCACCTTGGCCAATTCAACCGACTACGGCTTGAGCTCTGGGGTGGTAACCGACAGTTTGCAGAGCGCTCTCCAAGCCGTCCGAAAGTTGCGCTGTGGCACCGTGAACATCAACGAGATTCCTGGCTTCCGGACTGAGAATAGTCCGTTTGGTGGAATTAAAGATAGCGGACTGGGGGTCAAAGAAGGCGTTCTCGAAGCCATCAAAGCCTACAGTTTCGTCAAGACATTCAGCCTGCCCTGGTAGGAATTCGTCCGAAGAGCTGCTTCCGTGACAAAAGGGGGGCGAGGGGGTGGGAAGGTGACAATTTGTCACCTGGTTTTAACTTGGGCGCCTTTGATTCCACAAGGTCGCTGTGCGAAGGTCGTCACGCTATGAAAGTAGTCATTCGACATCCCAAAGCGACACTCTACTGGACGGGGCGCAGCTCTTGGACCAATGACCCCAAGAAGGCCATGGTGTTTCTCGACGAAGCACGAGCGGTCAACCACGCCTTTTGGCATGATCTGGAGCTTTTCAACGCGGTCGCACTCCAGGATAACGCTCGCCAGCGAAAGAAACCTCTCAAAGCTCAAAAATCGTGAAAACGTCAACTCATCCGTGCAAAACCGAGCCCGTGGCTCGACGGGTTTCGCGGAAAACGCCCACGAGCAAGACGAACCGCAGTCGGTCAGCACTAACTGCTGCCGATTCCAAAGGCGCACTCGATGTCAGCCAGACTCCAGGCGCGTCGGTTCTGGTCCGAGCCGACGTTGGCTTTGGCAACGCCCTGTTTGTTCGCGGTCAAGGTCAAGGATTGAGTTGGGATAAAGGGGTCTCATTGACCTGCCTGGAGCCTGGCACATGGGCCTGGTCGGTCGGCCCAATTCAGGATCAAGTCACCTTTAAACTCCTCCTAAACGACGAAGTATGGGCAGTAGGTGACAACCTGACGATCAACGCCGGTGATCGTATTGAGGTGTGTCCACGGTTTGAATAAACAATCTCAACGCAAGCAAGAAACGGAACTCGTGGAAACGGGTTCCGTTTTTTGTTTAAGTTAAGAGATCGGATGGTGCCTCGAGTCCTCACTCCAGCTCGGCTCCAGGGCGGAACGGACGGCAATCCAAAAAGCCGAAAGCGGGAGAACCTTTCGATTCTCCCGCTTGTGACAGCGGATATCCTGACCGGTCGCCTTTAGGGCTGGACTACGACTCGGAAGAACTTCTGCGCGCCCTGTGGCAACGCAGTGTATTTTAGCGCGGCACCCGTTCCGACCAGAGGCGTCCCTTCGTTGACCCACGGGCCGTTCTGAATGTCGGTCGAGGACTGTACTTGATAGGAGTGGCCTGTTTCACCGGTGAAGGTGATCTCCAACGACCCGCCAGTAATCTGCCCGCTCAACTGTGGAGCTGTGCCGACCGGGGGTTGGTTCGTAGAACCAGAAATCGGCGTGCCCGCGCCGCTCGGCGTGAGGAGCCCGAGCTCAGCGGCCGCTGTCCAGTCCGCAGCCCAGTTGACGGCACCAAACGCGCCTTTATAGGCGACCGGGGTGTAGAAGCCGTCATTCGGAGCAGTGCGTGTGCTGGTTAACGCGGGGCTGCCTGGTTGAGGGCGAGGATCGAAGCCGAAGGCCGGTTCATTGGTGCGGGTAATGCCTCGCAACATGGGATCCACGACGATGTTGTCAAAGCTCGCATCACTGAACAAGGTGGCGCCGAAGGCAGAAGTGTCCGTGGTCCCTTGCTCGGCCAAGGGGACGGCCACCCCGTTGGTGCCGAAGTTCCAGAAGATGTTGTCTTTGATCTGAGCCACACCATTGGTGAAGTGGGTGGCAGCGCGCACGTCAATGCGCAGCGCCGGACCGGCAAAGTCGGTCACGATACTGTTGAAGACTTTGGGAGCGGCGTATTCACGAATCTGCAAGCCACGGTTGCCGCTGGATTGGATACCCGCGCCGATCCAGGTGGCGTTGTAGATTTCGAAGTTAGCAATGGGAGTGGCACCCGTGGCCAAGCCGTTGGGTTCGCCGTTCCATTCACCGCCATTGTCTTTCTTGTCCGGGGATTGGATAGCGAGCCAGAATTGGTTTTTGCCGCGATAGCCTTGGTCGATGTCGAAGTTGTCGTCATCGCTCCAGACGCTGAGCAAATACTTGGTATTGACAGTGCCGCCGAAGAACTCGACGGAATCATCGGCTGCTCCGTAGACTTCCACGTTTTCAATGGTGGTGCCGCGGCCGACTGCTCCCAAGGAAAGACCGTTGATCTCTTTATTGGGGAGGATGACGGTGCCAGGATAGCGGATGGAGACGTAGCGGAAGACCCCGGAGTTATCGTCGTCGTTATTCCCGCCAAAGCGGTTGATGAATTGGCCGTCGACCTGAGTGTCCGGCAGACCTTCAAAGACGTCGTATTTGGGAGAGGCGGCGTTGCCGGTCACATCGCTGGACGTGTTGAGAACGCTTTCCCCAAAGATAACAACTCCACCCCAAAGCCCGCGGGTGATCAAGGGGAGATCGTTGGGATCGTCCAGGTCATCGGCCTCCGCGGTAAAGATGATCGGACTATGGGCGGTGCCGTTGGCGAAGATTTTGGCGCCGCGAGTGATAAAGAGAGCGCTGGATTCCAGACCGGTGCCCGCTTTGCCACGGATCACCGTTCCCGGTTCAATGTTCAGAACCGCATTGCTCAAGGCGTAGACAAAACCATTGAGCACGTATTCATTTGTGTGCTGCCAAGTTACTGTTCCGGTCAGATTTCCTGAGACTTGGACCGTGCCGCCAAGACCGGGCATTGCCGAGGCCAGAGTCGACGCCACGGCAAGCGCCCCCAGGCCACTTCGGATATTTAATTTCATGTTCGATGGTGTGGTATTGCGCCCGCGTTATCTGATGCGAGCCTTTAGAATCCAAGCCGTGCCGTATGTCACGGCAATGAAGGAGAGGTGACAATACGGTGACGAATCACGGTGGAGAAATCCTGGGCTCGGCTCGCCGTTTACTCTTGAATTGCACGTTCAAACTTGCGGCTGAACGCATTCGAAATGCGTTGACGGAGAAAGGACTCAAGTTGACCCTTCCCCGAAGTCCAATGGGCGAAACTGAAATCACATTGACGGTGGGCGATTGTCTGACGGAGATGCGGCATTTAAACGACCAGTCCGTTGACGTCGTCGTTACGTCGCCCCCATACAATCTTGGGGTGCAATATTCGAAATACCAGGACGATCGAAAACGATCGGATTATCTGGCGTGGTCAGTCCAGTGGGCAGGGGAAGTCAAGCGGGTCTTGAAAGACTCAGGCTCTTTCTTCCTCAACCTGGGTGCTTGTCCGTCGAACCCACTGCTGCCTCATCAATTGATCCTAAAATTGAGCGCTTCGTTCGTGCTGCAGAATACGTTTCACTGGATCAAATCCATTACCGTGGAAACGCGGGCGGGCGAACAGGTCTCAGCGGGTCACTTCAAGCCCATCCGATCTCAGCGATTTGTCAATGATTGCCACGAGTATGTGTTTCACCTGACAAAAGCAGGCGAGACGAACCTCGATCGACTTGGGGTGGGAGTCGCCTATACCGATAAGTCGAACATTGCGCGTTGGGGGCATACAAAAGGAAAAGACCTTCGCTGTCGTGGCAACACATGGTTCGTTCCTTACAAGACAATCTTAAGCCGAAGCAAAGATCGGCCGCATCCGGCGACTTTCCCGGTTGCCCTCGCTGAGAATTGCCTCCGGATCCATGGGAATTGCACGACGTTGACCGTCCTCGATCCGTTTGTCGGAATAGGACATTCAGCACTCGCGGCGCGGAACTGTGGAGTTTTAAAGTTTATAGGCATAGACATTGATCCGGAGTACGTGGCCGTCGCGCGTATGGTCACCCAATCCGACGCGGCGCCCCCCAAACAGCCAGTACCTGGAAGGGCGAAACGTAAGGACCGAACCGCAAACCCAACGTTTTTCGATAACGGTTTGATGTCTTAACTGTGGCAGCTGAACTTGATACGGATTTGCGGTTTGCGGGAGGCAGCCGAACAGGTAGGATCCGCAGTCCGAATGGCAGCGGGCAATCGATGCGGTCCGCCAATTAATCATGAGCGTGACATACTTGGAAGCTATCCGCGAGGCGCAAGCACGTGCGCTGGCGGAGGATCCGCGCGTCTTTATTTACGGGCAAGACGTGGGAGCTTTTGGCGGTGCTTTTAAGGCAACCAAGAACCTCGCGCAAGAGTTCCCAGGACGGGTCTTGGACGCTCCGATTAGCGAGGATGCGATGGTGGGCTTGGCCATTGGGGCTGCCATAGAGGGGATGCGGCCGATTATTGAGATGCAATTCGCCGACTTCTCTACGGTGGGGTTTAATCAAATCGTCAACCAGGCAGCGACACTGTTTTGGCGAACACAGGTGCCCTGTCCCATCACTATCCGCTTGCCCTCCGGCGGGACATCTGGGAGCGGCCCGTTTCATAGCCAGAGCATGGAAGCGATTTACGCCCACTACCCCGGGCTTGTTGTTATGACGCCGGCCACTGTCGAGGATGCGTATAGCATGCTGCTGGAGGCGGTGGCTATCGACGATCCCGTCATCTTCTGTGAGCACAAATACCTTTATTATCATCTCAAGGCAGAGCGATTGCCGACGGAAGCCATGCCTGTCGGAAAGGCACGTATTGCTCGCGAAGGGCGTGATCTGACCATCGTTGCCTACAGTGCGATGGTCCACGAGGCACTGGCGGTGGCTGAGGAGTTGGCGGGAGAAGGCATGGAAGTGGAAGTTGTCGACCTACGCAGTGTTAAACCATTGGATACAGACACGGTGATGGCCTCTGTGGCGCGAACCGGTCGATTGCTTTGCGTGGGCGAGGCTTGGCCGTGGGGCGGCGTGACGGCCGAGGTTATCGCGCGCGTTGCCAGTGAGGGATTTGCCTTGTTGGATGCACCTCCTCAGCGCCTGAACGCAAAGGACACCCCGATCCCCTACCATCCGAATCTCTGGGCCGCGCACCGGCCCACGGCACGCAGCATTGCTGCTGCGGCTCGGAATCTCGTTCGCCTATGATGACGCCGTATCGACAGACCCATCGTTTGCATTGCTCGGTTCAATTCGGTCACTAACCCCTAGGTTATGCCGCAAGTGCCAATCATCATGCCGCAGCTTGGCGAATCAATCGCCGAAGCGACGATCATCCGGTTTCTCGTTGCAGAAGCTGCGATGGTCGAACCAGACCAGGATGTTCTCGAGGTCGAGACCAATAAAGCGACTCTCAATGTCACTTCACCATGTCGAGGACGCATTCAACACTTCACCGCTCAGCTCAATGAGAGCTACCCTGTAGGTGCTGTTCTCGGGCATTTAGAGGTCACAGCTGAAGACGCCGCACGCGCTGGGTTGGACGTCACGAGTCCAGGGAATGGGGTTGCATCAGAGCACTCCGCCGAAGGTAAGCATCCGGAGCCAGTGAAAGCGCGTGGCGTAGAGCCCACCGTTCGCGGACTTCCCGTGCCGGCCCACGCGGCAGGCGCAAGTTATATGTCCCCGCGAATGAAAGCGCGAATGCATGAATTGGGATTGCATGCGGTTGACCTCGCGGGCATCGCTGGGAGCGGCGCAGGCGGACGACTTACGATCCAAGATTTCGAAAAGTTCCTGGCTAACTTGGAAAAGTGTCGATTAACCCCAGCTTCAAGCATGCGCGTGGCAGTGGCGGACGCTATGCGGCGAAGTTGGACTCGACCGCTGGCCACCGTGGCGCTGCCCGTCTGTTTGGATCCTGTGCTGGCTCATCGCAAAAGGTCCGATCCGAAACCTGGTCCAGCGCTGTATGCTCTGCGCGCCTTGGCTTTGGCCCTGGCCGAGACAAGTGCCCCGGCCGGTCGGTTGGTTGGGCATCAGATCGTTCACCCGAGCGCGATTGACGTTGGGTTTGCCGTGGAAGCTGAAGACGGCGTGCTCGTTCCGGTGATCCGCAATGCCGACAAAAAGCCGCTCTGCGAGTTGGTGGGCCGCTATAATGAACTCGTGAGCCTAGCTCGGCAGCGCCGACTGCCCGCCGACGCAACCAGCGGCTCCATCGCCACGGTTACGAATTTCGGGAGCTTCGGACTTACCTGGGCGACTCCGATTCCGTTACCAGAGCAGACCTTGGTCTTGGGCATGGGAGCTGCCCGCAAGGTTCCGAGCTGGAACGATGAGCGCGGCCAGTTTCTCCCCGTCATGGAAGCCAATATGACTTTGAGCTTCGATCACCGCGTCCTCGATGGCGGAGCGGCTGGAAGATTGTTGGCAAGGGTGGCTGGTCTGATTAACCAACCTGACCAGCTCTGACGCGCCGCCACACGTCGACGGGAATCGGAGCTTCGAAATTACATTTCTATCGGAAGGCGCTCGGCTCGTAATCCGTTGCTCAGCTGGAACCTCACTCCCGTGCCTTCGAGTCCATAAGAATGGTCACTGGACCGTCGTTGGTTAGCGCCACTTGCATATCCGCACCAAATAGACCGGTTTGAATCGGGTGGCCAAGGTCAACGGCCAGCTGCCGGATTAAACTCTCATAGAGAGGTATCGCCACCTCGGGACGGGCCGAACGTAGGTAAGACGGGCGATTCCCTTTGCGCGTGCTCGCAAAAAGCGTGAACTGGCTGATTAACAGAATATTACCTCCGACTTCCTGGACGGAGCGGTTCATAGCTCCTTCCTCATCAGCAAAAATCCGTAATCGGACGATCTTACCACTGATCCATTGTACGTCCTCCATAGAGTCTGCTTCCTCGACCGCCGCCAGCACAAGCAAACCTCGCTGGATTGTGCCGTGAATCGTCCCAGCAATTGTGACATTTGCCTGTGTGACTCTTTGGATGACAACACGCACGGGCGCAATGAAAGCAGACCTAACGCCCAGGTAAAGCCGAAGTCGCGGATCCATCTGTGACTGACAAACGGACTTCGCGCCATGTCCTTCGGAGACGATAGAGCGAGACAACCGGGCAAATCAGTGTCCCGATTCTTGGCACCATGAGAATTCGCAGGTGTTTCATCTCGTACGACATCGGCAGTGGAATGGGACGTGCTTAGAATCGCCGCACCGCGCTCGCGTGAGGCGCGGGAAATTGAATAGACCCCGAGTGATGACGTATTCTATGCAAGCCGACTTGGAGCGAGCAGAGTCCAAAAAGAGAAGCCAGTGCCAGGCATTCACTTTGATCGAGTTGTTGATCGTTGTATCGATCATCATAACGCTGGCCGGGATGCTCTCGCCAGCGTTGGCCAAAGCCAAAGGGAAGGCTCATCGCACGGTCTGCCTGAGTCAGCTCAAGCAGTTGTCGCTCTGTTGGGCGATGTATACCCACGATAATAACGGGCGCCTACCGGAAACTTATTCGTTCGATGCCAATGGTGGACTTAACCCGAACGTCTGGGTGAGAGGCACGATGGACGATTCCCCAGCTTACGGGCCTTTCGAGCCCGGGAAACTCGATTCGACAAATCTGAACGCCATCGCCAACGGAAAACTTTATCCTTACAACCAATCGACGGCCGTTTATCGCTGTCCAGCGGACAAGAGTCTAACCCACGGTACGCCGCGCGTGCGGAGCTTTTCGATCAATGGTTGGATGGGTGGGCGTCCGCTCGCGGGTCAGGATGAGTATCGGCTGTTTGTAAAGGAAACGGACATTCTTGGCCCCGGACCGGCGCAGGCATTTGTCTTTATTGACGAACATGAGAAAAGCATTAACGACGGTTGGTTTGCTTTCGACATGCGAGGCACACGTGGTTTGATTGACGCGCCGGCGTTGCGGCACGACAACAGCTATACGCTTTCGTTCGCAGATGGGCATGTCGAGGTTTGGAAACTCAAAGATCCACGAACCATCCAGTGGCGTGCCTTGCCAATTCCGAACAACCCATTGAACCCGGATTGGGAGCGGTTGCGCAGCGCAACCTCCAGCGTCCGGTAATCTTCCTGCGGATGAAGTCGTAATGCCGGAGCATGTTTCTTTATTGAAAAATCCATGAAGCGTTTGTCTTGTCTTTCAGGTCTTCTTGCGACATTGGCTTTGAGTTGTCCCAACGGCATTCTTGCTCAGGGGAGCCTCACCCCGCCCGGACCACCTGGGCCGACCATGAAAACGCTCGCTCAGATCGAGCCCCGGACACCTATTGGCGTGCTCCCATTTACGATTCGTGACGCGGGGGCATACTATCTGACCACCAACCTCACAGGTGTTGCTGGAACGAACGGCATTAGTATCGAGGCGAGTGACGTGACTTTGGATCTGGAGGGATTCGTCCTGAGGGGCGTTCCTAATTCGCTTCGAGGTGTGAGCGTCGCTGGAGGCCAGGTGAATATCGTGATCCGGAACGGCAGTATTGGACATTGGCAGACCGGCGTCGACGTGCGCTCGGCCAGTCAATGCCGCGTCGAATCGGTTCGCGCCTCGGCAAATACGACCTTCGGAATCGCCGTGGGACCAGCGAGTGCGGTGGTTTCGTGCACCGCAGTGGCTAACCAAGGAATTGGGATCGCAGTTGGTGAAGGTAGTGCGGTGACCGACTGCCTGACTCGAGGGAACGGCGCACATGGCATCAATGCTGATCCAGGTTGCCGCATCCTTTCTTGTAGCGCAACTGGGAACGCTGCTCACGGTATAGTCGCTGGCGGCAGTTGCTTAATCAACAGCTGCGCTGCGTGGAACAACGGTGCTTCAGGGCTACAATGCGGTGACGACGCCCAGATCGTTGGCTCCAAAGGCTCGAACAATGGCGTCAACGGCATCGTGGCGGGCAACAACTCCACCATTCATTCATCAACGGCTTCTGGGAACTTCCAGGGCGGAATTGCCACCGGAGCGAGCGCCCACATTGTCGATTGCAAGGCCGCGGCCAATACCGTTGGCATAGTCGTGCAGGCGGCTAGCCAGGTCCGGGGCTGCGCAGCGCTCCAACAGAGTGGAGATGGAATCGTAGCAACTTCTGAATGCGTGATCGTCGGGAATACTTGCAGTGGAAATTTTCTGGCGCGCGACGCCGCTGGAATCCACGTCACGGGCACGGATAATACCATCAAAGAAAACATCGTCCTATCGAACGATATGGGAGTTCTAGTGGACTCCGCTGGCAACTTCATCCTCCAGAACACAGCTGCGAACAACAGTCTGAATTACCGGGTGAACGGCTCGCCGCAAACCATGGGCCCTGTCCTTAGCGGCACCCTGACGGACGTCACAAATCCCATTGCCAACTTTGAATACTGATCGGCCAATTCCAAACCGGGACTCCGCACGACTGAAGCGGATAGTCCGGACTGCCTGGCTTGCCGCTGGATGGGTGGCGATTGCCGCAATCGCGCGGGCCGACTCGAGTATTCTTCCGAATACCAGCTCCTCGTGGGCGGGCAACGTCGGCTGGATGGATTGGCGCCCCTCCACTGCCATGGGCGTCGAGATCGGAGAGTTCATCTGCTCCGGCTACATTTACTCTGCGAATTTAGGCTGGATTGATGTCGGTCGTGGCTTGCCCCGCGATGGGATTCAGTATCGCAACGATTCGGTCAGAGATTTTGGCGTGAATCTCGATTCGGCCGGTAACCTGCGTGGCATGGCCTACAGCGCGAACGCTGGTTGGATCGCCTTCGATCCGGCTGGGTCGCCGCGCTTGGACTTGCGCACCGGCATGTTTAGCGGCTTTGCCTACGGTGCGAATATTGGGTGGATGGAGCTGGGCCAGAGCCAAGCAACCCTGGCGGTTGAGTCGGTCTCTGCGGGCGCTGATACCGACGAAGACGGGATTCCGGATGGCTGGGAGTTGTTTTATTTTGGCGACTTGAGCGTGGCGGGCGCAGACCGCGACTTTGATCAAGATGGCCAAACGGATTGGGAGGAATATGCGGCGGACACAGATCCGGCGGATCCTAGCGATCGATTTGAGATACTTGGCTTGTCACGGAATGATGAGCAACCCTCGGCGACCGTCACCTGGAGAAGCAAACCAACTCGCCAATACCAGCTGGAAGTTCGACCAAGTCTCGGAACCTCAAGCTCTTGGACGGACTCCGGCCTTGGACGACAAAACGCCGACGGGCTTCAGACCAGCCGCACGATAGCGTCTGATGAACCGATTCGCTTCTTTCGAATTCGGGCTATTCGGCCTCTCAGTGCGCACGAAGCGCCTTAGCCGGGCAGTTCGGTTAGGAGAGGGGAGCTGGCTTTCCTCCTCACTCGTGGTCCGTCTCAATGCGGAAGTGACGTCTCGGACCGAGTCTCGGCCGGCAAGCGTAACGCTCGACCTCGATGCCAGACGCGGTAAACGAGGAAGAGTTCATTTCCGTGCTTCTTCCAGGATACGAGGCGAAGGCGCGTAGCCTGGTTCACTTCCGCAACTCCTTGTCCGTCTGCAAGCGTCGGGGCGTTGCGTCCACCAAATACGAACGGCGTCACCGTAAGGTTGATTTCGTTCACAAGGTTTTGTCGGAATAGCGCCGCATTCACCTCCCCGCCTCCTTCGCAGAGCAACCGACGAACACCCCATCGTTCTCGTAGCCACCGCAGTGCTTCCCGAAAGTCGATTTCATCCGTTCCGCAGAGCTTAACCTCATCCGCGACCGCACGGAGTTGCCGGACGCGTTGAGGGTCCGCGCCTTTGCAGGCCAAGATAATAATAGGCGAAAACCGGTGGCGAAAGATCTCGGCATTCGGATTGAGCGTGGCACTCCCGGAGACGACCACCCGTAAATTGTACTCGGCCAGGCCGTTCTCCAAGCGTTGACGGCGATATTGGGCGGGCCCAGGTCCTAAATCGACAGGGCCTTGGTCGACAGTGCGCGCTCCGGACATTACGGCGTCCGCCTGCGTTCGGAGTGTAAGAAGCAGTTTTTGATCTCGAGCACTGCCGAATGGTCGAAATCGTCGCGTCTGCGGAGCGATTTTGCCGTCGACGGTCGACGCCGCGTTTAGACTCACATAGGGTAGTGAAGTTCGCGCAGCCATGAGCTCTTTTAACGTATGCGTTGGCTGGTGAAAACCTCATTCCTGCACGAGCCTCTAGCGGAATGGCAAAATTCGACTGTAAATTGGCTTAGGTGTGGTATGGTGAGCTGCAACGAATACGAAGAAATACCTTGAGAACCTTCCTACTCTTACTCGGTGCTGAATTGGCGCTCTGGTTGTCCCCGTTGGGTTATGCCGCTGACTCAACAACTGCGGGCGACGGCAAAGAGGTTACGCAGTCCCAGGTGATCCCTGCCACAGGTCCGGCCCTGAGTCTCGCCTCAACCAACGCACAAGTCCTCTTGGATGTTGCATCTCGATCCGTCAAGCCACTCATTCCGGCAGCGAGCGATTCCAATATCGCACGCTTAGTGGCGAGGATCCTGGTCCAGAATCACTATTTACAGCAGCGTTTGGACAACGCCGTGGCAAGCAAGTTTCTCGACCGATATATTGAGGCACTCGACGGCTTGCACTTACACTTTTTACAGTCTGACCTGGCCGAGTTTAATAAATATCGCTCGACTCTCGACGAGCTCACGCTCCGGGACGGCGATACGAAGCCCGCTCGCGAAATTTTCGCTCGTTTCTTGGAACGTGTGGACGAGCGCGTCAAATTTGTGGCCGAACTTCTGCAGACTGAGAAATTTGAGTTTGTTGGAGATGACCGCTATGACTTGAACCGCAAAGAGGCGCCCCGTCCGAAAGACATGGCCGAAGCCAAACAGCTATGGCGACAACATCTCCGCTACGAGATCCTGCAAGAGAAACTGAACAAGGAAAAGCCTGAGGAGATTGCCAAGAAAATTGCCCGTCGCTACGCCCGGGTCCTCCGCATGTATCAAGACTTGGACAGCGCGGACATTTTTGAGATTTATCTTTCTGCCCTGACCCACGTTTATGACCCGCATTCCGACTACATGGGCAAGTCTTCGCTGGACAGCTTTTCGATCAATATGAGTCTATCTCTTTACGGAATAGGCGCACTGCTGCAAGCGGAAGATGGCTACTGCAAGATTAAGGAACTGGTCGCTGGCGGGCCCGCAGCCGAGAGCAAGAAACTGAAGCCTAACGACAAGATTATTGCGGTGGCCCAAGGTGAAACGGAGGCCGTTGATGTCGTTGATACGCCGCTTAAGAAGGTCGTTGAGATGATCCGTGGTCCGAAAGGGACCGTCGTTAACCTGACTGTGATTCCGGCAGACGCCGCAGATCCGTCCGTCCGTAAGATTGTGACTCTGGTTCGTGATGAGATTAAATTAGAAGACCAGGAAGCGAAAGCGAAGCTGATGGACCTTCCGGTTCCTGGTGATCACGAGAAGCATTACCGCCTCGGAGTCATCGATTTACCGTCGTTTTACGCGAGTTTCGATCGGCGTGGCGACGATGCAAAGAGTACGACCGTCGATGTCACCAAGCTCGTCCGTAAGTTGAAACGCGAGAATGTCGATGGAATGATTCTCGATCTGCGCCGTAACGGTGGTGGGTCGTTGGAAGAAGCAATTAATCTCACTGGACTCTTCATCAAGGAGGGACCCGTTGTGCAGGTTCGCGATCATAATGGCAAGGTCACCGTCGATTCCGACTCGGATGCGACGGTCCTCTATGATGGCCCGCTTATCGTTCTGACCAGCCGGTTCAGTGCTTCGGCGTCGGAGATTTTGGCCGGAGCTTTGCAGGACTATGGGCGTGCACTTGTGGTGGGCGATTCGTCGACCCATGGCAAGGGCACAGTGCAGTCGTTGATTAAGTTGGACCCATTTGTCCAGCGCGCCTCAGGCAAAGCCGTTGAAAACCCTGGTGCGGTTAAGCTGACAATTCGCAAGTTCTACCGAGCGAGTGGAGCGTCCACTCAGCTCAAGGGTGTCACGCCGGACATCGTCTTGCCTTCGGCCAACAATTACGCCGAAGTCGGGGAAGCGTCGCTGGACAATCCGCTCCCTTGGGACACCATCCGAAGTGCTAACTACGACAAGCTTAACCTAATTCAGCCGCTCTTGCCCGAGCTGCAAAAGCGTTCTCTGGCGCGGTTGGACAAGGATCAGGACTTTATTTACCTGCGAGAGGACATCGAGCAGTACCGCAAATTGCTAGCGGACAAGAGCGTTTCGTTAAACGAAGCCCAACGTCAAAAGGAGAAATTGGAAAGCGAAGGGAAGCTGAAAATCCGGCAAGCCGAGCTTAAGAGCAGAGCTGAGAGTGGTGAAAAAGTGTACGAGATTACGCTTAAACAAGCGGAGCTGCCAGGGTTGCCGCCACCTGTCGCAAAGACCAACCTTTTAACGACAGCCAAGACCCCCCACGGCGCTTTGCCTGACGTGAATGACGCGAGCCAATCTCAAAAGTCGGATGTGGCCGCCGTGAAAAGCGTGGACACATCGAAAGAGAGTTCATCCAGTTCCAGCGATGATGACGAGGAGTCGGGAACTGAGCCAAAGGTCCCGCCGGTGGACGCCACACTGAAGGAGACCAAACGCATTTTGGTGGACTTGATTTCAATGTGGTCGCGGGCAAGTTCGTTAGCGGTGAGGAACTAACGGATCTTCGAGTTCCCGGTCTGTGTCGCGCGTAGGCGAACGCCTTTGAGAACTTGATCTCCATTCGGCGATCAGCCTGTTTCCGATGGAGTGTTGAGTTTACCGAAGGCGCGCCGTGGCGAAACCCCAGACCATTCCTACGACGAGTCCGACGGTATGGACGACATTCGCCATCCGCAACATTCCGGTGAACCCAAAGGCCAACCAGAGTAACATCATCATGACTGTCGATTGGTGAAGGTATAGCCCCGAGCTGGGATCAAATCGACCTCGCATCCAGACGTAACCGAGAAGGCCGTAGACAACTCCAGACATCCCTAAGAAATTGGGACCTACCAGAATGTTTTGGGCAAGGTTGGAGCCGATCGCAATCACGACAACCAGCAATCCTAGCGTCGTCCGACCTATACGAGATTCAATCATTGCTCCCAAATCTTTCAACCAGAGCATATTGAAGAGAATATGAAGGTGGAGCGGCATGCTCGAATGAAGGAATATCGGCGTTACGAGCCGCCAAACTTGGCCTTGCCGCACTTCGGGTAGGTCTCGGGCAAAGGCATCGGGATCGCTAATAAACAAGTAATCCGTGATCCAGCGCAGCGAAGTGTATTCGCGGACTAGGTAAACGACGACGGAAATCACGATCAGTGCCACCGTCAGTGGGGCTGCCGCGAGGAAATTGCGCTCGCTAAAGAGCCGGTCGCGATCGAACTGGCGACGCTGGGCCGCCGCCTGGTCTTCTTCATCTCGAGCGCGCATTGCCGTGGCCTTTGCGGCTGTGGTTTGGAATTCGGCGTCATCCGGATTTGTCAGGTATTTCCGGAACAACCGAGAGGCATTATCCAATTCATCCTCCCCATGAATCCATATGGCCCACCGCCCATCTCCTTCTGGTTCAACCTGATTCTTGATTCCCTGAACGTAGAGGTAATCACCAAAGGTTCGGGCGGCTGGTTCGTTTCCGAGGTGTCCGATGATTCGCATAACGAGGTGTCCGCGGTCTAAGCTAGTTTACGAGAACGAAAATTCCATAGGTTTGAACCTCAGTCGCTCGATCTCCGCGGCATTCTAGTGACCCCAACGACTGAATCATGTAAAAGACGGTCGATGCAATGGAAATCTCCGAATCGGTTGGCCTTTGGCGCATTGCTGGCGGGCGCTACGGGAATCGGCTTTGCGCCGATCTTTGTTCGCCTGAGTGAAGTGGGGCCGAGTGCTACGGCCTTCTATCGTTTGTTCTTCGCTTTGCCATTCTTGTGGCTCGCAGTTTGGTTCGAAAGGCGGAACGCTCCAGATTCTTCTCCGGATGCGCCTCGAGCACTGGATAAGCTCGCAGGGCTGCCACGGTCTCGTCGAACACATCGCGCTTCGCTTATCCTCTGCATACTCGCGGGCCTGCTCTTTGCTGGAGATCTCGGGTTTTGGCATTGGTCCATTCGATTAACGAGCGTGGCCAATTCGACCCTGTTAACCAATTGTGCTCCGTTTTTTGTGATGCTGGGCGCACGAGTGCTTTTTGCCGAGAGGATAACACCGGTTCTTCTGATCGGAATGGCGATTGCTTCTTGCGGCGCGGCAATGTTGGTTGGGGTTAGCCTGCAGCTAACGACCCGACATTTGGTGGGAGATTTCCTGGGCTTACTAACAGCGGTTTTTTACGGCGGGTATCTTTTGTCTGTGAAGGTTCTAAGGAGGACATTTTCAGCCGCGCGGGTACTGGCTTGGTCCGGACTTGTCAGTTGTGCGGCCTTGCTCGTGATTGCGCTGCTTTCCCATGAGTCGATTCGCATTCCGACCGGGCGTGGCTGGATGATTCTCCTGGGATTAGGGCTGATCAGTCATGTTGGGGGACAAGGACTCATTGCCTACGCGCTCGCGCACTTGCCCGCTGGCTTTTCATCGGTTGGACTTCTCTTCCAGCCTGTCGTTGCGGCTTGTTTGGCCTGGACTCTTTTGGCCGAGCCGTTAACTGGGATGCAGGTTCTTGGGGGAGGCATCATCTTGGCCGGCATTCTGATCGCAAGCCGAAGCCAGCGCGCGACCCCTGCTTTACCCATAACGGTAGGGCCGGCTAAGGCTGAATGTGTTGGGTAAATGTCGGATTTCTAGAATGGCGCCATTTTCGAGCAGCACTTCCACAATGTCGAAGCGAACCGCCACTCGAGGACTGCGCAGCCGACGAAGGTATTCCAGAGCACTGCGAGAAAGGCGTCGGCGTTTCTTGACGTCAACCGCAGCGGCGGGTCGTGTCCAAGTCTCGGATGACCTTGTCTTGACTTCAACAAACACGAGGCAGGTCCCGTCGCGGAAGACGAGGTCGATCTCGCCGTGAGCGGCCTCATAGTTTGCGGTGAGAAATTTGAGGCCCAATCCCTGGAGGTGCTGCTTGGCGGCAATTTCTCCAATTCGTCCGTGATACAGATGAATTGGTTCCGTCCGAAATCCCATCAGCCCCCTGAGTCGCCTCCAAAACTTCACCTTCGCTATGACAATCTCAGCGCCGGTATAGGTCAAGGCTGGACTCAGTGAAAGTCAAGGGGTGACCGAGTTGCTGGCGTTCCTTGAATTGGTTCGCAATCAACCCGCGATGCGAGTGGACCGGCAAACGCTTCTGGAGCCCTTTCTAGAAGCGACTAAAGGAGCTTTGATTGCTGAAATACAACTTGCTCAGAATCTCCAAGTGCCATCAGAGAACGAATCGGTTCGTAATTTCTCCGGTGAATCGGGCAAGGGCCCAGGCGCCGAAGTTGAGCGAGGTGAAACTCCGTCAGATAACCCTTGTTTTGATTGAATCCGTATTCTGGAAATCGTTCGTGATACGCCAAGATGGCCGTGTCGCGGGCGACTTTGGCGAGGATCGACGCCGCCGATATCGCTCGCACGGTCGCATCTCCTTTGACGATAGTCCGCGCTGGGAATGGCAACTTTGGCATGCGATTCCCATCAATCAGCACCAGGCCAGGTTTGAGTTTCAAACCCGCAACCGCTCGTTGCATGGCCAGCATTGTCGCTCCGAAGACGTTTAATGTATTCACTTCCTCCAAGCTCGCGGTGGCAATGCAGTAGTCCAAGGCTCGCTCCCGAATGCGCACGTTTAATTCCTCCCTTCGCTCTGGACTGAGTGTTTTCGAGTCTCTAAGACCGTTGATTCTTCGGGTTGGATCCAGAATGCAGGCTGCGGCGTAAACCTCCGCAATGGCAGATCCTACACCGACCTCGTCCACACCGCATTCGAGCGCTCCGTCTATAGCTTCCGCGTCGGGCAAGGCGAATTTGATCTGAGCTGGGGGCAGATCGCTTTTGATTTGGCGCGCGGACATTCGGCTGTTGTTAGTCCTGCCAGCGTGGCGAGTCAATGCAGGAGACAGAGGTGGGGGGGCACGGTGCCATAATCCATGGCGTTAAGGGGACCTGCACATGACAACCTGACTTTCTCGATGGCATCGCTTAGGATGGGATTGTGAATAGGATCCATCTCGTTCTTTCCCTGGCTATGACCCTCCCTGTGAGCATTGGGCGCGCGGCGGGACCGGAGCCATTTACGCCCGGGCAAAAGCCCGTTCTACATGGCCGTCACTGGGTAGCGGTGACCGGCAAGCCGCTCGCTGCCACGGCTGGGGCAAAGATTTTTGACCAGGGCGGCAACGCGGTCGATGCGGCTTGTGCGATGCTCGCGGCCGTTTGTACAATGTATGATGATGTGAGTTGGGGAGGGGAGACGCAAGCGTTGGTCTACGATCCACACAAAAAGAGAGTTATCGGAGTCAACGGCCTGGGCGTGGCGCCGACCGGAGCGACTCCGGAATTCTTCAAGGCGAAAGGCTACAAATACCCTCCCGCGGAGGGGCCTCTGGCGGCTGTCACACCGGGAAATCCGGGCGGATTGATGCTGCTCTTGGCAGAATTCGGAACAATGTCGCTGAAGCAAGTCTTGGCGCCGGCCATGGAGTTGGCGGCAGGCTATCCGATCGAAGCGGATACGGCTGAAAAGATTGAACGTCACAAACAAAAGTTAAAACAATGGCCAGATTCGGCGCGACTATTCCTGCCCCATTTAGGGGAAGAGCATGAAGGGCCGCAGCCTGGGGAAATCTGGCGTCAGGAAGATTTGCTTGCGACTTTGAACAAACTGGTCGATACGGAAGCCGCGGCCTTACGGTCGGGGAAGACTCGTCGACAAGCAATTCAAGGAGCCTACGATCGATTTTACAAAGGAGATATTGGTGAGGAGTTCTGCCGGGGATCCCGCGAGCTTGGCGGTTTGCATACGGTGACCGATCTGGCCGAGTGGCGGGCGCAACTCGAAGAGCCGGTCAGCACGATTTACCGTGGGATTGAGGTTTATAAATTGACGGCCTGGACACAGGGGCCAGTGCTGTTGCAGGCATTAAATCTCCTGGAACAGGCGGACGTAACGGGCATGGGATACAACAGCTCACGATACATTCATGCGCTATACCAGGTTATGAACCTTGCCTTTGCCGATCGCGATTTTTACTACGGAGACACCGCTTTTCCCCCGGTCGAGCCGATCCGCGGCCTCCTCTCAAAGGAATACGCGAAGCAGCGTTACGCGCTAATCAATTGGTCCAAGAACAATCCGAAAGTGGGCCCCGGTGACCCTTACCCATTTCAGGGCGGCACAAATCCGTTCCAGGGACAGTTGAAATCGCGGGATACGGCGCGGCCCTTGGCAGAGCGTGGAGCACCTATGGCTCCCAAGAGCAGTTCGATTTTGGCCCAAAACTCAATTGAATCGTCGATGAGCTTCGACGAGGCGTTTCGTGCCGGAACCACATCGATTCAGGCGGCTGACGAGAACGGATGGGCCATCTCAGTCACCGCTAGCGGAGGATGGCTGCCAGCGTGCGTGGCAGGGCGAACCGGGGTTGGCATGAGTCAGAGGATGCAGAGTTTTGTTTTGGACCCCGAAGAGAACCCTTTCAACGTCGTTGCTCCTGGGAAACACCCTCGGGTTACGTTGACACCCACACTGGCGTTGAAGGATGGAAAGCTTTTTCTATGCTTTTCGGTCCAGGGCGGGGATACGCAAGACCAAAACCTACTTCAGTTCTTCCTTAACGTTGTCGAGTTTGGCTTCACGGTTCAGGAAGCCTGCGAGGCGGCAAATATTACGAGTTATCAAATGCACAGCTCGTTTGGCGCTCATGATGCGATTCCGGGCCGTCTTACTCTCAATGACGAAGTGCCGTCCTGGGTTCGGCGCGAGCTCCGGCGCATGGGGTACACCCTTGATTTCGCGAAGAAGACTTCGGGACCGATTACAGCGATCTACTTTGATCAGCGTCACGGCACGTTTTGGGGCGGTGCCAGCAATCACGGAGACGACTACGGAATCAGTTGGTAGAAGTCGTCCGCATATTTCCGGACGAATAAAGAGCTTTCGACTGGAAGAGAACATGCTGATCGTTCGGATGTCCGGATCTCATCTGTTGAAGTCGTTTGCGTTTCCAGAGCAGGCCTGATAGCCTCGAAAATTGTGACCGCGGGAGTAGCAACTCTGCAGATAGCCAAACAGCTAGCGTTGTTTCTGCAGAATCGGCCTGGGGCATTGGCGCGTGTCTGCGATGTCCTCGGAGAGGCCAAAATTAACATTCACGCCATTTCAACCAGCGACACGGTGGATCATATCGTGGTGCGGATGGTGGTTAGCAAGCCTGCGGAGGCGCTCCGGATCTTTGAAGAGCACGGGTCGTTGGTCGTCGCGACGGATGTGCTGATGATCGAAGGCTTCAACAAACCCGGATCACTCGCCGCCATCGCACACGCGTTGGCCGACGCGAATATCAATATTGAGTATGCCTACTGCGCTACGACTCCGGATGCGCGCCATGGCATGATGATCTTGCGACCGTCCAATCCGAAGAAGGCCCTGAAAGTCCTCAATAGCGGTGTTTAAGCTTCGAGCGTTTGTCCGGATCGTTCCGTCTGGTTTAGTGACTTCATAGTCTGGTTTAGCCAGGGAATCCGATTTTTTTCGATGCCATGAGGATTCCCTGCTTTGCCCATTGAAACTTCATCAGGGCGGCTTAGATTGATTTACCTGATGACGCCGGAATACACAAACCAGCTCGCTATTGAACTGTTGCTGTCGAGCTTTGTGTGTGTTCTAGCAATCAGCCTTTTTGCTGGCTTCATGGTATTGATTTACACCCGTCAATCCCGGGCGCGGTCGATCCCTGAACCGATGCCAAGCGGTGAATCTAACTTAGAATCCCACTATACGCCTTCCGTCTTCGAACAGTCATGCCGCTGGCTGGCGGTCAAGAACGCCCAACTTCCGGTTGTGCAGGCAGCCTTGGATTTACACAATCCCGTCCCCTGTTCCTGGGGCGAAGGCGTCTCGCGGTTGGGTCCTGGCCGATTGTTTTTGTCCCCACCTATTCATGGATGGATTCTCGTGATCGGGAACGGCCTTCCTGATCCCACGGACGACGTGGATCGTTGTTTTCATTTCCTTGTGCGCTTGAGCCGATCTCTCGGGCAGGTTCAGTTTTTTAGCATGGACCGCGCCGTGAATCATCATGCCTGGGTTCGAGCAGATGGTGGTCGAATTCGTCGGGCTTACGCTTGGGCTGGCGAAACGCTGTGGAACCAAGGAGCAGTGACGCCGGCGGAATCGGAGCTCTGCTTAAAGTGCTTCGCGTATGGAGAAGGTAGCGGGATGGCTTTGATGGCGTCTGACGAAGCGTCTGTACCTAACGCGGATAGGCTGATCGCTCTGGCGGCGCGTTGGAGCTTGGACCCTACCTCGATCTCCGAAGGGACGGTTCATGCCGCACTTGGGGTCACGGGTGAACTTGCTAATTCTCAGCGCCGTTGAATGGCGCCCGCATTAGGCTTTTCTCCGGTCCAAACCCTTGGCACGTTGTCATTCAGGGCGCGGTGCCCTTGCTATGCCTCCTGATACCTGCCCAAATTGCGGAGCAGAAGTTCCATCGAACGCTCGGGCGTGCCCCGACTGCGGCGCTTGCGAAAAGACAGGGTGGTCGGAGGAGGCTGCGGGCGATCGCCTGGGGCTCCCCGATGATTCCTTTAACTACGATGAGTTTGTGAAACAGGAATTCGGCCCCAAAAGGAACGTCACTCAGGGAGTCCGATGGTTCTGGGCCATCGTCAGCTTGGCTTTAGTGGTTTTATTCGTCTGGTTGGCATTTCGCTAGGTAGACAGCGACCGACCGTTTTAGGGATGTGGAGGAGTACCCAATCAACGCTTGGGATGGCCTCGGCGAGCCCTTGTATCTTGATGTTGCGCGCCCTTTCCGAAAGCTTGCCACAATCACGGCGGCTAGCTAGGCTCCCTACTTTAACGTCTACTCTATCATGAAGATCCATCGAGTTCTGTTCGTTATCACAGCCTTCACGCTATTGATCTGCGGTTTGGTCACCTCCCAAGGGGCAGATGCCAAGAAGGCAAAGAAAGCCAAGCTCCGTCACGTCGTTTCATTCAAATTCAAAGAAAGCGCGACGAGCGATCAGATCAAGAAAGTCGAAACGGCTTTTGCGGATCTACCGAGCAAGATCACCAAGATCGACAAGCTCGAGTGGGGCACCAATAACAGTCCGGAAAAGAAAAACAAGGGTTGCACCCACTGTTTTATACTGACGTTCAAGAGCGAGAAAGACCGAGATGAGTATCTCGTCCATCCGGCCCACAAGGAATTTGCTGGCTTGGTCGGACCATTGGTCGACGACGTTTTCGTCATCGACTTCTGGACCAAGGAGTAACCGATTTGATTCTTGCCAAAAGGCCCGCGGTTGCTCGGAAAGACAGCCGCGGGCCGTTGCTAGAATGGCCGTTAGGACAGGTTAAGATACCCTAGGACGCAGCGCCCACTTTTGGCGCATCCGGGTTAACTTCTGGGCCGAAGTAACGGAGGCAGACCAGCGGTTCGGTTTCACTGGTATTCTCGTAGACAACACCGGCTTTGGCGCCGTCCTCGGTGCAGAAATATTCGTCTTCGGTCAGTTCCGTAAAGCGGATCAGCTTCGGCGAGTTGAGCGGTTGCCCGTTGATTGTGCCTTTGCCCTGGACGCAGATTAACCCGAACGCCCCCCGGTCTTTGACGGTGCATTTCGTGCCTGGATCAACGGTCAATTCTTTGGCGCTGAAATATTGCTTGCCGCTGATGTTGCCATAAACGATCCAACGATCCATGTAGCCGGCGCTCTGGGTATCGGCCACTGGGATCGGTTCCAGATAATGGTGGTCTTTGAATTCGGGATCGACGTTGGCATCCCAGTCCAGTTGATCAACGATGAAATCGAGATCCTTGTGCTTGGATTTGGGCATATCTTTGACGAGGAGATCCCACGGCACGTAACGGCCCTCCACCATGCTCTGATACATGCCAAAAACGTCGCTGCCCCATTGCGGTTCATAAGTGCAGAGCGACCCGGGCGCGTGCAAGATGCACGGTCCGACAAGCCAGCCTGTCCCAGGCTTCAGCCGGTAGGCCTTTGAGAGGTCCAAAATCCCGTTGTCTCCGCGATTCCAATCCTCAAGGCATTTGCGGACTTGGGCTTTGGTCGTTCCGGGTTCGAGGCCGAAGAATGTATAGGGGAAGTTATTCCCCACGTTGTTGTGTTGCGGTGGAAAGTAATAGCTTTCCGGTTTCCCTTCGCGGTTGACCAGCTTCGCCTGCTTTTCACTTTGATGCATATGGTGCGGGATCGGCCCCATGTTATCGAAGAACTTGGAGTAGACCGGCCACCGACTGTACTTGTTCCAAATCTTGGCGCCGACCAACGTTGCACCGCAGTCGGCGACCGCCTGGCGCAAGGTAAACCTTTCTCCCTTGATCACGACGTAGCTCAGACCTTCATCAGGCACACGACCGTCATTGGCCGCTTCCGTGGTCGACGCGAACCAGCGCTCGTCAATGCCTCCGCGATTCGCCCCATAAGCATAAGTGTCGTCGGGGTGCAGCTTGAGTCTTAAGCCAGGTTGGAGAAACGAACGCGGGACCCAATTCGGGGCGAGCCTGAGCAAGCCGCCAGTGCGGGAAAGTTCCGCTTCGACCTTGGACTTGGTATTGCCTTTGACCGTTTTTAGGGAGGTGACAGTGGTCGTGCTCATGAAAAATTAATCGTCAACAGTTCGTTCCAATTGTGCCAGACGATTCAATGAGCTCAACACACTCGGCGCAAGTGAAATTTCAAGAGATTGCACCTGCGACATGTTCGCTTACCTTCACTGGCGTGACAGACACCTTTGAGGACGCTGCGTTAATGCTGGTCGGGCATGGCTCAACCGTAAACACCGAATCTGCCCTCCCGACCATGCAACACGCTGCTGAACTGCGGCGGCGGGGGCTCTTCCGTGAAGTGTTTGAGGCCTTTTGGAAACAGGAACCTTCGATCGTCACCACATTGGCTAAGATTCAGTCACCGCGGTTGTTCGTCGTTCCGCTCTTTATCAGCGACGGCTATTTTACAGGCGAAGTTATCCCGCGCGAACTGGGTCTGGATCCGAAGCCTGTGGACGGCCCGGTGACGATCAAGCGTCAGGCGCGGTTTACTCTCTTTTATTGTGCACCGGTCGGCACGCACCCCAGCATGACGCAACTCATCCTGGCCCGCGCCCAAGAAGTCGTCGCGAAACATCCGTTCCCCCGCGCTCCGCGACCGTCGGAAACCGGCTTATTCATCGCGGGCCATGGCACCGAGCGGAATGAAAACTCCCGTCGCGCGGTCGAAGCGCAGGCTGACTTGATTCGGTCGCAACAGCTTTATGCGGAAGTGCATGCAGTCTTCATGGAAGAGAGTCCGCAAATTGCGGACAGCTACGCCCTCACCCGTTTGAAGCACATGGTGGTCGTCCCCTTTTTCATCAGTGACGGCCTTCACTCCTATGAGGATATTCCCGTCATGCTGGGAGAGCCCGAACGGGTAGTGAGAGACCGCTTAGCCCGAGGACAGCCTACCTGGCGCAATCCAACAGAGAAGAAAGGCAAACTCGTTTGGTATTCCCGCAGTTTGGGAACCGAGCCGCACCTCGCCGACGTCATTCTGGAGCGTGTCCGAGCAGCGTCGCAAGCAGAGGGAACTCCTCTCCCCTAGGCAGGTGGAGCTCAAGCCGACCGCCCGTCCATCAGGCTTCCAAGATGGCCACTGCTGTTGCGTGGGCCTGCGTGTGACTCAAACTGACGTGGACCGTTTTCCCTCCGCGCTGTTCGAGCAACGCGGCGCCTGCTCCGTGCAGAATAACAAAGGGTTCACCCGAGTCTTTCCGGCCGATTTCCATGTCTTGCCAACCTAAATGTCGGCCAATACCTGTTCCAAATGCCTTGGATATCGCTTCTTTTGCGGCAAATCGGGCTGCCACGTGCGGCGCCATGGTCTTGTGGGATTGGCAATAGGCAATCTCGGCCGGGCGTAAGATGCGGCTCAGGAACCGCTGACCGAATCGTTGACACGAGTCGTGAATTCGACCGACCTCGACGATATCGATGCCAGTGCCCAGAATCACGCGCGGGAGAGCTCCGGAAGACCTCGGCGATCAACCGGGGTAGCCTTTCATAAGCTTCAACATTTCTTTCACAGCGGTCGACAGCCCGACGGTGATGGCGTGGCTGACAATGCTGTGTCCAATGTTGAGCTCCACCAGGTGTGGCACGCAATACAGCTCCCGAAGGTTTGTATAGTTCAGGCCGTGCCCCGCATTAACCTGAATCCCGAGCTCGTGCGCACGTTCCGCAGCTTGCACCAAGCGGTTCAATTCTCGTTTCCGTTCCGCACGGTTGCCAAACCGTTCCGCGTAAGCGCCTGTGTGCAATTCGACAAACGGAGCGCCCACTTCTGCCGACGCTTCGATCTGGTCGAGATCCGGTCCGACAAACAAGCTGACTTCAATGCCGGCGGCGAGCAGCTGTTGCGTGCTCTTCTTCAACGGACGGACCTGCCGCACGACGTTCAAGCCGCCTTCCGTGGTGACTTCCTGACGCCGTTCCGGGACCAGGCAGACGATGTCCGGACGCACTTTGAGCGCAATGGCCATGATCTCCGCCGAATTCGCCATCTCCAGGTTGAGCCGGGTCCCGATCGCCTTGCGGAGTAGATAGATATCCCGGTCTTGAATGTGACGTCGATCTTCCCGCAAATGCGCGGTAATACCATGCGCGCCGGCCGCCTCGCAGGCCAGGGCGGCCGCAATTGGGTCGGGCTCGCCCGTGGAACGTCCATGATACCGCGCTTCGCGCAGGGTGGCAACGTGGTCAATATTGACGCCGAGTTTGAGCATCTTGATTAGGCCGGATTTAGCTTAGCGAGGCCGGTTCGTGCGCACAGCCGGGCGGAATCGAACGTCCAGGTTCAGGCGCGGAAAATTGGTTCCTTCCAGCCAGTTCGCCAGGCTCAGAAGTTCGAGCCCGGTTAATCCCACATGCGACGTGCGCACGACCTGGAGTTCCTTGGGCGAGGCCAGCGAGACTTCCGTCACTGTATTGCCCAACCGCGGTTCCACGGCATCCAGCCATTTCGAGGCGGCAGAATTGGTGCTCATCGGAGCGACCGTTAGAAATACCGCACCGAGTTGCAGAAGTGGGCGAAGCTGGGTCAAGCGGGCTTGGGTGATTTCCCAATCGTAGTAAACCAGGTTGTTTTGACTGGTAATCTGTTGGAAAAGCTGTGGCGGAGCGGTGCTGGGCGAAGGGTCCACCGGGAATATCCCAGCGTGCAAGTAGTCTTGGCCATGCTCGCGCACTGTGTCCAAATACGGCACCAAGAGAGGCAATCCTTTCCAGACCAACTCCGTGCGATTGGTCAAACGCAGGATGTTGCCGACCGCGTGGTCCGCCAGCGACCGGTTAAATTGGGGCACCCACTTTTCCGTAATCCTGTTCAAGGTATTCGTTGCCGCCGTCACGGGAACGGCCGCTTGAATTTGAAAAGCGGTTTGGGATAGTTCCCACAAGTAGAGCTGGTTCGGCAGCGCGTCCAAGCCGAGTTGCTGAATGAGCGGCTGCCTTTTGAGCCAGGACCCGATGGCTTGAATGGCCGTAAAACTGATCAGCGGATCCCGGATCGTGTTGACCGGGATGTCCCATTTCTCCAGTTGTATGCCAAGCGGTTCACGGAATGTGACGCGTGCCTGCGACCGCAGATACTCTTTGCGCCCCGTAACGGTTAAATCGATCTTTGGGAAATCCTCGCTCTTGCCCACCGCCAGCCAGGTCGCCAATCTCGCTAAGTTCGCTCCGAGCTGGAGCACCTGATCGGGCGCCTCAGGAAGAGGACGTTCTCCTGCCGCTACTTTCTTCACCCATGGGTTCTTCTGCAAGTCGGGGTCTACGCCACCGCCGCTGCCTGAGACCGCGTGCAGGATAAACCAGGAATTCGTAGAAACAAAGGCGAGGCGCGAGGTCTGCAATTCCGGTCGGAGCGTCCACCCTTCGAGCAAGCGTCCCCAATTGGCCTGCCAAACGCGCCGATGCGCATCCTCTAGATGCACTAACAAAGTCGTGCTGAGCGTGTCTTGGGGCAGTTCGACCACTTCCAGAACCATCTCGTTGTTACCTAGGTCCGACAAGAGTGGACGAAGCAACGGAGCACAGCTGGCGTTCTTGCCATCTTTAGCCACCCAATGCGTGGCGAGGCGTTGCGCGAGCTTGGCGACCGTCTCTTCACGCAGTTGGATGGTGGAGGGAAGGTTCCAAACCTCCTTAAAGGTCCGCCCGTTGGCATCGCTGAGTCCCTGTACCCCACTCCGATGCACCAATGCAATCACCTCCGGCGTTTGAGGACTGCCCGAATGTTGGGCTCCTAAGCTCGTGCTAAGGGCGCCAAACGCCAATCCAAACACCGCAAGCTGGAGTCGGCTGAGGTAACGTTTCATAAAAGCCCTAACCTGATGCCAGAGAACAGGGCTGAAAGCAATCGATTTGCATTGCATCGGACGTCCGGCACTGGTTCTGTGCCCGCGATGTCGCGCGGTCGAATCAAATGGTTAGGATGGCTTCCAGTGCTGCTCTGGATGTCGGCGATCTTCATCGGCTCCACCGATCTCCTCGCCAGCCATCGCACGTCACGCTTCATTGGACCGTTCCTCCGGTGGCTCATTCCCGGAGTCACGGAAGAAACCATTGAACGCGTCCAATACGTCGTCCGCAAGGGGGGGCACGTTTCCGAGTATGCCGTGTTGGCCGTATTAAGCTACCGCGCCCTAAGCCTGACCAGCCCCGGTCCGGCTCGGCGCTGGTTTCTTGGCGCACTGGGTCTGTGCGCTCTCTATGCGGCCAGCGACGAATTCCACCAGTGGTTTGTTGCCACACGCTACGCTTCGGTGCTCGACGTGCTTATCGATTCGTGCGGCGCTGCTTGCGGCCTGGGGGTTGTTTGGGTCTGGCGCCGTTGGCGTGCTTCCCGCGCGATGACAGCGCGCGCTTAGCGCAAGTCACTCTTATAGGAGTCGTCCATCATGTCAGGAGCGTCCGAACGACTTCCCCGTGGACGTCCGTCAGTCTCCGGTCGATGCCTGCGTGCCGAAAAGTCAGCTGAGTGTGATCAATCCCCAAGAGATGCAGGATCGTGGCGTGTAGGTCGTAGCAATACGTTTTCCCCTCGGCCGTCTGATAGCCCAGGTCGTCGCTTCTTCCGTGAGTGGCACCCGCTCGAATGCCCGCCCCAGCGAGCCACGTCACAAATGTCCCCCCGTTATGATCTCGCCCGGTGCTCCCTTGAGCGAACGGGGTTCGTCCGAACTCGGTGCTCCAGACCACCAACGTATCGTCCAGGAGACCGCGTTCTCGCAAATCGCCGAGCAGTGCCGCGATGGGCTGATCCACACTCGTTGCGATCGGAGGCAACTCTTTGATAATGCTTCCGTGATTGTCCCAGTTATTCACGGCGCCCTGGGGCCCGCTCCAGACTTGGACAAAGCGCACCCCTCGTTCCACCAGCCGACGCGCCAGTAAACAGCGCCGCCCAAAATCCTCGGTGACCGCTTGCTCCATCCCGTAGGCTTTTCGCGTCGCCTCGCTTTCGCGTGCCAGGTCGAACGCCTCAGGCGCGCTCAACTGCATCTTCGCGGCTAGTTCATAAGAAGCCAGTCGCGCTTCCAAACGCGAGTCTCCTGGGTGAGCCTGAGCATGACGTCCATTGAGTTTCTCCAAGAGACCGAGTCCGGCGCGGTCTGTTCCACGATTGGCGAACGTGAAGCGCTCTTTAGGGAACAAGTCGGGGATTGGGGGCTGGCTGCTCGCGTCAATCAGGGTCCCTTGATGCTTGGCCGGTAGAAATCCAGAGCTGAAATTCCCTTTTTGATTGTAAGGCAATCCGCGGCCGTCCGGGAGCACGACGAAAGTGGGGAGGTTCTCCGTCAAGTTCCCTAACGCGTAGGAGATCCAAGCGCCCATGCATGGGAATCCCGGCAGGATGAACCCGGTGTTCATCATGTAGCTCCCTGGGCCGTGCACGTTCGTTTTGCTCGCCATCGCCATTAAGAAGGCGAGTTGATCAACGCATTTCGCCTGGTGGGGAAAGACACTGCTGACCCAGCGGCCCGTCTCCCCGTACTGCTTGAATTCGAAGGGGCTTTTCATCACCGCCCCGACCTCCGCCGTAAACCCTTCCGGCTTTTCCTTCGGTCCGATCATCTGCCCGTGGCACCGGTTTAGTTCGGGTTTGTAGTCAAACGTGTCCATCTGGCTTACCCCGCCGTTCATAAACAGTTGGATGACTCGTTTGACTTTGGCGGGATGATGCAATCCACCGTTCAGAGCTGGATTTGGGCGCGCCTGGCCGTCCGCTCGAATGTCGTTGGCTAACAGATGCGAGAAGGCCAATCCTCCAAACCCGCCGCCAAGTCGCCACAGAAAATCTCGCCGCGTCAGACCGGCGCGGGTCCCGGGGTCGAGAGCGTCTGGATTCATAGGCAGCTTTAATCGATAAAAAGAAACTCGTTACTGTTGAAGAGCACACGACCGACCGCAGCCCAGCCATGCTCTTGCGCGAAACTGCAGAACTCCGCCCGCTCCGTGGCTGTCGGCTCACGCTGGAACGTCAGTCGAAACGCCGCGGCGATTCGCTGCTCGGCTGAGGATCCAACCTCCTCCAGCCGCTGCGCCAGGCGTTGGCTGAAATTCAGCACGAAGTCATTGTTCAACAGGGCCAGGGTCTGCAGTGGCGATGCCGAGAAAAGTCGCACGGGCGCCAGTTGGGCTGCATCGGGAAAATCGAGCGCGTCCATGAAGGGATCGGGCAAGCCACGGTAGACAAAGCGATAGATGCTCCGCCGGGCTCCACTGCGACTATTCCAATCAAACGGCGTGTAATCCACGGTCGGCGTGATTTGAATCGGTTTGCCCAGCTTGAATTGCTGGACGCCCGGCCCACCCATGGCCAAATCCAGCGTCCCTGTAATCTGCAGCACCGAGTCCCGAAACGTCTCCGCATCCAAGCGCTGGCTTTGCCGGCGCCAAAGCAGCCGATTGTCCGGATCTCGCGCTGCGGCGGCAGCATCAAAATCATTTCCCCGCCGGTAAGCAGCGCTGGTCACGATCCGCCGGTGCAGCGCCTTCAACGATCCGCCGCTGTCGCGGAATTCGCACGCCAGCCAATCCAGCAATTCCGGATGACTCGGCAGACTGCCCATGCGACCAAAATCATTGAGCGTATCCGCCAGGCCAACGCCAAAGTGATAGTGCCACACTCGATTGACGATGCTTCGCCACGTTAGAGGATTCCGTTCGTCCGCGAGCCAGTCGGCCAGCGCCCGGCGACGCCCAGCTTCGTCTTTCGTTTCCAGGGATGTGAATCTCGAAGGCATGGCTCCCACAGCCGTCAAGGCGCCAGCAACCGCTTCCGCACCGGGTTGATTGATATCGCCTCGCTTCAAGACCCGAACGCCTTTCGGCTCGGGCCACGGCTTGTAAAAGCCTCCCTCCGCCACCGCCTCGAACACAGGTCCTGCTCCGAAGACACGGCTTGGCGGGGGCAAGCTGGCCAGCTTCGCTTCCGCGACGACGCGCAACACGTAGGCCGCCAGGGTGGCTCGCTGGTCCTCAGTCCGCTGCGCTGACGGGGTTCGGCGAACTTCAGCCACATCGAATGGAACCACCGCGGTGCTCTCGGCCGCCGCATCCGTCAGCGCCAGGCGAAATTTCCCGATCAGATGTCCTTGTCCGTGGAGTTGCTTTAATTGCATCACGAGCCGAACCCCATTCGTGATGGCGAGCCGTTCCTTCAGCTCAAATACCGCCGTATGCGCCTCGCCTTCGCGCGGATGAATGCCCCAGGCGGTTTTTTCGTTCCCGTCTATCGCCTGGGCAATCGTCCACTCCGATTGATTAAAATCAGCCGTCGCTTGCCGAATGCTGACTTTCTCCCCTTGCACCGCCCCGGGACGGAAGACCTGGACCGCGACTTCCGACAAATGCAGATTCCCATTGTCTTGACGCCCAGGCCCATTCTTCGGAAGGGTGGAATCCGGCAAGACCTCCAATCGAATCGCTGAAATCTGAGCCAGCGGCGATGTCACTTCTAGAGTGTAAACATCCGTCTCCGGCCTGGGGCCTTCGGCCACGAGCGCCCCTCCCTCGACTTTCCGCAAGGTAGCACCACTCGACGTCAGGAAGAGATCCGGCTCGACTGTGGTCCACTCCACCCCGGTCTGGTGGCTGGCCTCCCACGCGTCGATCCACGCGGAGTTTTCAGGCGTGAGGAGCGCCTTCCGATCTGGGCGCGCGGTAGCGGCCAACAGCTCTTTCCAGCGGCTGCGCTCGCGGGCTCGCGTCGCGTCAGCGTCGAACAACAGGTCACCCCTGCCTACGCCAGCAAAGACGGCTTGCACTGCGTAGTAGTCGGTCTGTGGGATCGGATCGAACTTGTGATCATGGCACCGCGCACAATTCACGGTAGAACTGACAAACGTGGACATGGTCTGGGTCACAATGTCGTCGCGGTCGAGATACTCGAAATTCTTCGGCGCGGTCTGGGCTGTGCTTTGATCCCAAGGACCGGCTCCAATAAACCCGAGGGCAACGGTCAAGCGGGGTTCGTCCGGGAAGAAAGCATCAGCAGCCAGCTGCTCGCGGATGAATCGGGGCCAAGCCGTGTCCTGATTCAGACTCTCAATTACGTAGTCGCGGTAACGCCAGGCATTCGTCCGCATCAGGTCATGCTCAAATCCATGGGTATCAGCGAAATGCACCGTATCTAACCAGTGGCGCGCCCAGCGTTCGCCGTAACGAGGTGATTCCAAGAGTCGGTCAACCAGCGATTCATACGCTTGATCCCCAGTCTGTTGCGCAAACTCTTCGACCTCGCGGGCGCTCGGCAGCAATCCATGAAGATCGACCGTCAGTCGCCGGATCAACGTTCTACGATCCGCTTCCGGCGCGGCCACTAACCCTTGCTCGCGCAGCTTGGACAAAACAAAAGCATCGATCGGATGATTCGCTCCCGGCGGGATCGTGGGCCGTACCAGCGGTTTTAGCGACCACCAATCCGTGCGATATTCCTGCACAGGCGCAACGGGCGCCGTTATCCGCGGATCTGGCGCCCCGTGCCTCACCCCTTCTTCCAGCGCGAGGATTTCTGCCTCGGGAAGCTTTTGCTTGGGAGGCATCTTTAAGTCTGGATCCGTATAGCGTATCGCTTTGATGAGTAAGCTTTTATCCGGATCTCCGGCGACAATCGCGGGGCCGGAATCTCCGCCTGTCGCCCAGCCTGCGCGAGAGTCTAGAGTAAGGCCATTTTTCATCTTACCCGTTCGGTGGGAATGACATTCGAAGCATCGTTGCTCCAGAATCGGCACGACTTGGTCTTGAAACTGGCGCAAATCAACGGGGGCCGGGTCATTTTGAGCCAGCGTGCTCAGCGGGACGCTCAAAGCAACGGTCTGGACTAGAGTTTTGAGTCGTGCCATGGACCTTCGGCCTGCGGGTTGATTATCTCTAGCAGTTCCCGATGCGAATGTCGATCGCTTTGGGCAAAAACCCCGGAAAACCGGCCGACATGGAAGCAATGATCGCCCGATCTCGATTCGGTCCAGATAGCCTCTTCATTCGGAGGTAACCCACTGGTCACCCACTGCGAGTGGGTTAACCGTGGGTCAGCAGCGAATGAAGCGCGAAAGCAGAGCGTCCGTGCGGTCGGAGTACAGTGTTAAGTGGCTCCAGCGCAATGCTCAAGCCTCCTTTGAGAGCAATTGCTCTCATTTGAAAACCGGGTTTAAACCCGCGATTGGAAGGATCTTCTATCCGCGGATTTGAATCAGCGACTGAACCGCGGCGAAGTCTTCCTTCACGGTTTTGCTGAACTCCAACTCCGTCCCTGGGTCCAGTCTAAGAATACGGAAGACTTCATCGTTGCTACGCTGGGCGGAGGGGTTTGGCTTATTGCATGCGTAGCCCAAGACATCAGCGACCAGATTTCCGAAATAGACGCACGCGGCAACGTTCTGGTGCATCGCCGCGGCGGCGGGGTTATAATGAAAACAAACCGCGGCGACTAAGTTCATCGGAAAACGCCAACGGGCCAGGAGTCTCCCGCCCAGCTCGGCATGATGAAGACCAAAAACCCGTTGCTCAGATTCGATCAAGGAGTAGCTGTTGAGTTTGAACTCTTCGAGAAGCCGCGAGTATTTGTCGTCGAGCACATCGAGCATCACGATTTTCCCGATGTCGTGAAGCAACGCTGCCGTGAAAGCGAGGTTCTCGTCGATCTCGCGCATGCGTGCGATTTTTTGCGCGCTGACCGCGGAGACCACCGAATGAGCCCAGAGCTGGCGTTGAAATGGTTCGTGCTTTGCCCCCGTTGAGCGCATGGAGATGGCGCCACAGCTTGCGACGACCAAGCGAAAGATCTGGCTAAAACCCAAGCGTAGGATCGCTTCGTCCAAGCTGGAGACCGCTCGGTTTGAGCCTGAGGCTGCGCTATTGCAGAGACGAAGCACGTTGGCTGTCAACGTGGGGTCGTAACGAATAAGGCGCTCGACTCGTTCGCTGTCGATGTCCGGTTGGCCAAGCAGATTGAGTAACTCTGGCAAAAGCGTGGGAGCTGGCGGCAGGTGCTTGGCTCGGTCAATAAACTGGTCTAAGTCCATGGTTGAAATGGCATCGCCCGTTACTCGAGGATATCAGAAAACGCTGTGCGCCGAAGAGGGGTGGGCGAAGCGATTAATGAAAATCGATCAGACTCATACTTTCAGGCACACGCTTCGCCGCCATCTCGGCAACTTGTGGATATTCCGATATCTGGGAGATGTGGCAAGTCGATTTTCGGTGAGAACTTCTGGTAATCGCTGCTCGGGCGTGGAAATGAGGTGGGATGATGAATCTCTTTTTGGGAGACGGGTCGTCTAATCAAGGTTTCACCCGCTTGAGTTCGATTTGCACGCGGGTTCTTGGCTGGGGAGATCGCTGGCACCTCGACCGCGCGATCAGGGCTGCTTCAAACAGCGTTGGAGAGGCTTTCGGGCGGTGAGGCGACCTTTCAACCCCTGAGCGAAAGCGGGTCGAAGTGGGAGAAAGGGAAAGGCAGCTCCGATTTGAGGAGCGCCCTGCGAGCGGAGATCAGCTGCGGGTTTATCCGCGTCACCGCCTGCGAGCTCAGGATAACGGCACGGGCGGCTCCGATTTTCTTGCGAGGTCAGCGATCGCTGCTTCGATCCGCCGATTATGGGTCGCCAGGTAACTGATCAGATCTTGGGACTCTGGGCCTGGGTCCTTCCCAAAGATGAGTTCCTTATGCAGGGGAGCTAGCAGAACTCGAAGGAGTTGCTCCGCCGTGCGAATCAGGCCAGACTCAAAGACACGAAAATCCTGGCCGTGATTTAAGCGCGCGCGCACCTCCAATTCCTGGGCGCGGCTGTAAGTCTTCGCCAGGGCGTCATCGCAGTCTCCCTTGAACTTCACGACTTGCCGATCTTTGAGGTATTCCGTGCGAACTTCATCCAGGAGCCAGGTCGCGCCCTCGGCCGTATCGGTGACGGTCACCATGGTGATCCCGCCAATGACCAAGCGTCCAGGCTCGACCTCGCGAAGGCGCACCTTTTGCAGGTCGATGCCAAGGTGAGCCTTGACTGGAATGCGCACCACTCCGACGTAAGTATTGCGATAGCCATTTCGCCACCACACCTCTTCGCGAGCCTCTCCCACCGGACGTTGTTGGAAATCCGTGACGGTGGTCTCGACTTCGAGCAACCCGAGTTTCAGCATGGGCTGAACCGCGGCCACGTCGATCCGCATGGAGGAGAGGCGGTTGATTTCGCGATTCGCGTCGAGCACCTTTTGTCCGGCCAAGGCGGCTTCGCGTTCTGCCTGCGCCACCCGTTGCTTGGATTCGGAGCGAGTGAAGTCGCGCTGGGCATTCTCTTCGGCGGTGGCCAGGAGGATTTTGGGGAGGAAAAGGCTGACGAGCGCGGTGCCAATGCACGTTCCGGCAAAAGTCAACGCGACGGCCAGGTCCTTGCCAGGGACGGTGGCCGTGAGGGGCAGGACCAGGGCTAAAATGAGCAGTCCCGTTCCGACCAGAAGCTGGTTCCGCAGTTTTCCGATCATTCGCCGCATTCGCACCATTGTCAGGGAGGAATTCTAACACCGCAACCTCGCTTTGCCGACCGTTAATTCTCCTAGACTAGAGCGAGTTTGGGACACTTTACTTCTCGCGGATACAACTTGCGGTTGGACCAGCCCAGAGTTCCGGGGTGTCATCCGAGAAGCGAGTGATCATGCCTATTCGAGCAGTATTAGAATGGTTTCAAACGCGAAGACTCTCCCGCAAGCGGGAGTGTTGTGGAAGGTCGTTTGGCTTTGGGAAACTCCTGTGGTTGCTTTGTCTGGGTTTTGGATTTCTCGTCCGAAATGCCTCCAGTACGCAATTCGGGGGCGTCGCAACACTCGACGCCCCCGAATCGACCTTAAGGTCTATCCTAATTCCGCAGTGGCAAAGCGGAGGTCTGAGTTGGATTCGTGCTTCCTCGCGACTGCTGGCCGACGAGGGTTTCAATCAGGTTGCGATTCTGCGCTGGGTCAAGCCATCCGCACAAATCGCGGGCGGTAAGGATTTACCTGATGATTTACTGGCACTGTATTGGCACTGTCGAACGAACCTTCCCGTCTTTCCACAGGTTCATCAAGCCTGGGAAGTGTGGAACGAGCCGGACTTCTATTTTGTCGCTGAGACACCCGATCGAATGGCAGCTGTCTTGAAAGCGGCCTATTGGGGAATCAAGGCTGGCAATACAAACGCCAGGGCCCTCATGCCGTCGTTGGCCTTTACACCGGGCAAATACGAATTCGCACTTCTCCAGAACCAGGCCTTCTCGTACACCGACGGCTACAACTTCCACTACTACGGCTGGCCTCAGGATTTTCTGGCGGCCATCCGGCAACATCAAAAATTCGTCAGACGCTATCACCTGCTGAAGCCGTTGTGGGTTACCGAGGCTGGAGATTTTCAGATGCTGCGGACGGACGCTACGAATGCGAGCGAGTTAGCACGGCAGCAGGCGCTACACGAGCGCTTGACCGTCACGGCATGGGTCGCCGGAATCGATGTTTACCTGCCTTTTATTCTTACGCCGTATGTTGAGTCCGGGTTCGATCTCAGCCTGGTCACAGACGAGTTCGAGCCGAGGCCCGGTTTGGACTCCTACCTGACGCTGAGCGCAATGCTGAAACAGTCCAAGCCCTTATATCAAATCTATCACCGACCGACCGGGGAAGAAGTCGGATGCGTCTTCAGAGACCCGGAAGGACTTTGGCGCACGGTTCTGTGGAGCCCTCGACGCTGGAAGGATCTCAGTCTTCCGGTTTCTAAATCCATTGCAGAAGGCGCTGCGCCAACTTCACAGATCCCCGCGACCGACTTCGGCCTGTCCTTGCGATTTGCCCCAGGAAACGACACCGTACGCATTGGGCTAAACACGGTAAAAGCCCTCGATGCTGGGACACGCCGCCTGGACGTCAAGATGAATGCACAGACGAACTTTCATCTTCTAACGTCGCCGCAAAGATTTGAGATCCACGATTGCGAATGGAGGGAAATCTCGCCTCGACTCAAACCAGTGGACGATCCCTCAGGGCCTGTCGTCGCTATGGGGCAGCGTCGGCCAAGTCCTGTTGTGATCCAAATGAACTTTCATCCCGAAGACGTGGTGGCTGACAAACCATCCCAGACCTATCGATACA
>JBGAIN010000251.1:0-8876 GCA_044225505.1 Limisphaerales bacterium | reverse complement strand
ACATAATTTCGATCTCCGGTTTTAGTTTGTTTTTGGCTTGGTCGTCAGCGGTTCTTCGTCCTCTAGCAGGATCTTTTTAGCAAGAACAAACTCCAGTTGCGAGTTTAACTGTTTTTCGTCCGCAGCACCAACCACCGTGGCCCCTAACTTCTTCACCCCCGCAAACACATTCGCATTCACATCAAAGGCTACGAAGTGAAATGCCACCATTCCACCTTCCTGCTCGGCGCGACGCTGCAATTTCGGCAGGATCGCTGTCGGGTCTGGCCCTTTCGTGTTGATCCCATCGGTGATGACCAAGATGTGTTTGCGCGGGAGTTTCGATTCGAGAACCATGCGCCCAGCTAGCTCAGTCGCGTGGCCCAGCGGCGTCCCAGCATGAAACGCCGTCTTTTGATCGAGCCACTTCTGAAATGTTTGGGGCCGGAACGGCCCCAACGGAATAGCCATTTCGGCGGTGCCGCCTTGAAAGACGACCAGACCGGCGTGAATCGGCACTCGCGACGATTCCGGAGTTGCCTGGACCGCTTGCAAGCGTTGCACGACAGCGCGCAACGCTCGGGTGGCGATCACATGCTTCGGTGTAGATCGCCCGTCGGCGGCCGGGACCGACTGGAGCATGCTGCCGGAAGTGTCAAAGACCAACGCGATCGCAATCCCCTCCTTTTCCGGGGGAGTCTGGGCCCATAAGCCAGGGGTCAAAGTGAGCCATGCTAGGATAGCCAAGCTGGCCAGCCCATTGATTCGAGTTGCTCTCATCACAAGGTTGTTCCGGTTGCGGATTCGTGTTGCGCGATCCACCTCTCGCTCTTTTCCGCGCAGAGTGAATGTAGTGTGCCGGAGACCTTATTGCGCCACTATTATGAAATCGCGCCAAGCTTGTAATTCGCCCGATCGTTGCTTGCGGGTCACCGGTTCATTGCAGGTCTCCGCCCCTTTTTCGTCAAGTGCAAAGCGGCCGCAATTTCCCTCTCTTTTCGGCTGGACACTGCTCCAGCCTCTCCGCAGCTTTCCTCAAAATCATTTGTTAACCGCTATGACGCATTCCCCCTCGGTTCTGGTGGCCTTAGTCGCGACGACGACCTTTCTCCATGCCCAGGAAGGTCCGCAACTGCCAATTGTTGGCCGTTGGGATCTCGCCGTCCAAATGAAAGAGAGCTCCGCCCCTTCTTGGCTGGAGGTCAAAGGCTCCGGTCACGAGACCCTTGTTGGCCGTTTCGTGGGCGCCTTTGGCAGCGCGCGACCGGTGGCGCAGGTCTTCTATAACCAAGGGGAAGTGCGGTTCTCCCTGCCACCGCAGTGGGAGGAAGGCAAAGCCGAGATTCAATTTAGCGGCCGGCTCGATGGCGATCATCTCTCCGGCAAACTGGTGGGGCCTTTCTATGGGAATGCCACCGTTGAAGGGTCACGAGCTCCGAGCCTCAAACGGGATCTCGCCGCGGTTCGTTGGGGGAAACAGATCCCGCTGTTCGACGGTAAAGATCTGGGCCATTTCCAACCCCGAAATCCTTCCGCCAAGAATGGCTGGGTTGTTCGCGACAAGATCCTCATCAATGCGGAGCCGGGCAACGACCTGATGACAGTCCAAAAGTTTACCGACTTCAAACTGCACGTTGAATTTCGCATTCCCAAGGGGAGCAATAGCGGCCTCTATCTGCGCGGACGGTACGAAGTGCAAATTGAAGATTCTTCCGGCCTCGATGCGGAAGAGCACATGATGGGATCGGTCTACGGATTCCTCGTGCCACGAGTCAACAGCGCCAAGTCTGCCGGTGAATGGCAATCTTATGACATCACCTTGGTCGGCCGACGCGTCACGGTGGTGTTGAATGGTGAAAACATCATCGATCGCGCGGAGATTCCAGGCATCACGGGAGGCGCGCTCGACAGCCGGGAAGGGGAGCCAGGTCCATTAATGATTCAAGGTGACCATGGGCAGGTCGAATTCCGCAAGGTCTTGCTGACTCCAGCTCGTTAATCCGCCTCCGTTCTCCTTGCAAATCGATTGTCGGGCGGGCGCATTTCGGCGCCAGCCCACCGCGTTATTTGGCGAACGCTTGCAACGCCGCCTGCTTGAATGCTTCCTGGCTCTTGTCGCCCGTCCCGATGAACCCCGCGTGTTGCACCATCCAAATGAACACGAGGCCTCGGTTCTGATCGATAGTCATATTCGTCGCCTGCGCGCCGCCGTGACCACACCAACCTTCCCCCAGGGCAAAGCCGAGACCGTAGGTGTTCGTCACATTCGGTCCGGTCTGTTTGCGGGTTAGTTCCTCCACCGCACGTTCCGTGAGAATACGTCCGGACGAGCAGGTGCCCCGATTGAGGATCATCTGACAAAACCTGGCGGTGTCCGTTGCGGTCGAGAAGAGCCCGCCTGCCGGCATCGGAAACCGGTGTCCGCGCGAGGATAATGGATACTGCAGTTGCGTGATGGGCGTCTCTTCCAGTGCAGTTTTATCAGCGTTCGGTTTGTACGATTTCGCAATTCGTCGTGCTTGATCGGGCATGGGCCAAAAGGTGGTCTCCGTCATGCCGAGCGGCTTAAACAACCGTTCGTCCATGAACTGCTCGTAACTCTTTCCGCTGACAACTTCGAGAATCCGCGCCGCCGTATTGATTCCCGCGTTGCTATACTGGTATTGCGTCCCAGGTTGGAATTGCAGCGGCGTCATGGCGTAGCTCCGGACGGCATCCTTCAACGGCAATCCGTCCAGGGTCGGCTGTTCCATCGCGGAGGAGAAGGGGAGTCCGCTCGTGTGGCTTAGGACCTCGCGCACGGTTATGGGATGCGACGGTTTGCGTAACAACACATGATCGGAGTCCCGTTCCACCATCACCATTTGCCCTTTGAACTCGGGCAGATACTTTTCTACCGCATCGTCCAGGGCGACTTTGCCCTCGTCCACGAGCATCATGAAGGCGGCCGCGGTCATCGGTTTGGATTGGGAAGCGATCCAAAACAGTGTGTTCGTCTGCATGGGCTGTTTAGCGGCGGTATCTGCGAACCCCACGGTCTGGACGTCCAGCAGACGATCTTTTGTGGCGACCAAGGTCACGGCGCCGGCCAGCGCCCCGTGATCGATGAAGGGCTGCAGCGCGGAAACCACCGCTGATCCCGAAGGCGCTTCCGCCGCCGACGCGCTCGTCAGGAGCAGACCCGTGAAAAGCCAAGGGGTGATCGATCGACTCAGTCGCTGAAGTGGGGGCATAGTGTTTAGAGAGTGTCGAGAATCGCTCCAAATTCAAGCTTGGACAGACCCGTCTGAAATCCCCCGCAGGATTCGCCCGCGTCAGCGCCAAGACGGGGACCTGACGCTCCGGGCAAACCGGTTCTTCGGGATGAGAGCAATTTGCTCTCGTCGACCGAATCACGGGCGGGTCTTCTGCGCCAGCCGGTGGACCGCTCCGACAATCAGCTCTTCCAACGGAGGCGCCCATGGCCCGTGATGTCCAAAATAAACCATCGAATCGCCCCCCTCGTATCCTCCCTCGCGCAACACGCGCAAGGATGGAATATAAGCGACAAAGTCATTCGCATATGCCACCACCCAGGTCCGCTCGCGCCCGAGTTCATATTTCAGCCGAAGCGAGTAATCGGAGACGACTTCCCCGGACAGGATCGGCATGGCCAGAGAATCTCCGAACCTCCAGAATTGGACGGCATAGGGATAAGTCGCGGGCAATGAACCGCCGCTGTCAAGGGTCTGGAGCAGGCGACGGGCGCGCCGTTGCTCATAGATGTTGCTGGAACTCAAATTCTTCTCGATGGTGGCGCGCGTGGGGGGTGTGCTGAACGGCAGCGCAATTTCTTCGAAACACGCCCGAATCGGTCCATGCACCTCGGCCAGTTTGTGCCGCGTCGTGCTGAGCACAGCCACGCCCAGTTCTTCGCCATACTGCTGGGCGAGTTCCAGTTTGCGCCTGGGTTCGGGGTTGGCATCGGCCCCGCACCCCGCCACAAAGAGCACCGTTGCGCCTGGGAGTCGTTCTTCCAGGTAAGCTTGAGAGAATCCCGCGTAATCGCCGCAGAACTTCTGCACACTCAACGTTGTATTGTGGCACGCATAACCGTGCACCAAGGCTTTCACCGAGCCGTCCGGGCGGCTGATTTTCAACACGGGCACATCCTGGTCCACCGGGCCAATCGGGTTCGGACCGCCCACCACTCCGTTGGTGGTGTATTGCCGCCGGTTCATTGCGAAACCCGCACGTCCGAGACCCCATTCCACACGGCTCGGCTCCAGATTGGCCAGCGCCATGCGAATCGCCTCGAGCAGTCGATTGGGCAGTTGCGCGGTGTATTCCTCAGACCGCTTCGTATACTCCGCGTCCAAGCCGTACATATCGACTAATCGATCGCCCGCCAGCACCGGCCCGCAGTGCGTATGGGAAAAGGTTACGGCGAGGCGTTCCCGCGGAATCCCGAACTGCTGCTGGACTTGAATGGCGAGACCTTGGACGAACTCGCGCGACAATCCGATCAGATCGGTGGAGATCAACACGGATTTGGCTCCCGTCTCGTCTTCAAACGCTAACGCCTTGGCGAATAGATCTTGAATCTTGCCGTCCGACGGTGCCGTGCGCGCGGCATAACCCGCCAACCAGAGGTTTTGGTCAGGGGTAATCACCGCCCGGCCCGCGCCCACTTTCAGTTCGCCACTGGCCCATCCCGTGGCCGGGAAAAAGCCAATCCAAAAAAGGGCGAGCCAACAGAGCGGGATTGCCGCCGGAGGCCGGCAGGGTTTCAGAGGGTCATTCATGGGGTGTTTTGAGGGAGCGCGAAGCAATAGTAGCCGTTGCCCGGTTTAGTTTCGGGTTTGCCGCCGCCGCCTGCGGCAATGATCACAAACTGGCGTCCTCGGACCTGGTAGGTGGCCGGCGTCGCATACCCACCGGCATCTAATTGATACTGCCACAGCAGTTTGCCGGTCGTTTTGTCGAAAGCGTGGAAGCGTTCGTCCATCGCCGCGCCAATGAAGACCAGTCCACCCGCGGTGACCAACGGCCCACCAATGTTGAACGTGCCAGTGGCTGGAATGCCCTGGGCTTCCAGGGCGGGATAAGTGCCAAGCGGCACCTGCCAGGCTATCTCGCCGCGATCCAGATTGAGCGCTGTCAGCGTTCCCCAAGGACGGCGGTTGACCGGATACCCGTTCGGATCTCGGAACTCGTGATGTCCCGTCGCGACAAACGGAACCTGTTCGCTCCAACTCAGCTTGACGTCTCTCAAGGAGATGCGCGGCCCGCCGGTCTCTTCAAACAAAAAGGCCACCACGGACTGTTTCTCCATCGGCGTAAAACTGGCAAAGCTCGGCATCTGATTGCGGCCGGTTTCCAGCAGATCAAGCACTTGCTGCCGGTTGAGTCGATCACGGACACTTTTCAAGGTGGTAAAGGAGGGCGCCGCGGGATTGTTCGATTTCTCAAAACCGTGGCAAGCCGAGCAGACCGTGCCGTAAATCATTTTGCCAAACTCTGCGGCGGTCATTTCCGTATCGGGTTGGGACGGTCGCATCGAAATCCATTCTGCTTCATTGCTCCCGTTGACGTAGAAAAGCCGCGTCTCCGGGTCAAATGCGCCGCCTCCCCACTCGCCGCCGCCATTAAACTGCGGCAAGACCACGGACGGCCGCAAACCTGTCGGGAGGAAAAGGCTGCCCGTGCGCATGTCTTTTAGCCGTTTCAAAACATCGGCGCGCGCCGCGGGGTTGAGGTCCGTGACCTCGTCTTCAGTGAACCGTTGCTGGGCAAACGCGGGCGGCTTGAGCGGGAAAGGTTGGGTCGGCCAGCTCTGTTCTCCGGGCAACTCCGACGGCGGCACCGGGCGCTCTTCCACCGGGAATAACGGACGCCCCGTTTCGCGATCGAGGACGAAGAGATGTCCCAGCTTGGTCACTTGTGCGACCGCATCGATCCGCCGACCGTTCTGCTCCACGGTGACCAGATTGGGAGGGCAGGGGATGTCGTAGTCCCACAAGTCGTGATGCACGACCTGGTAGTGCCAGACCCGGCGACCGGTCGCGGCGTCCAGCGCTAGAACGCAATTCCCATACAGGTTCTGGCCGGGACGGCTCCCACCCCAATGATCGTAAGACGGGGAGCCCGTTCCCGCGAACACCATCCCCCGTTCCATGTCTAATGTCATCCCACCCCAGCAATTGGCCCCTCCCACGGTCCTCCAGGAGTTGGTCGGCCAGGTTTCATACCCAGGTTCCCCAGGGTGCGGGATGGTGTGGAAGATCCACCGTCTGGCACCGGTGCGGGTATCGAACGCCCGGATGTGCCCGGGCGCCGCTGGTTGTGGGCCCTCGCCAACGACTGAACCGAGAATGAGCAAGTCTTTATAGACGATCCCGGGAGACGTGGCCGTAACGGAGAGGAAATAGACATCCCGGTCCAACCCATCGCGAAGATCAACTTTGCCCGCATTCCCAAACGATGGAATGAGCTGACCGTCGGCCGCGTTAAGCGCGCACAGGTAACTGCCCGCAACGAAGAAAATGCGTCGATCTGCACCGCTCGCCCAGTAGGTGACGCCGCGGTTGACGCCCCGGCCCCCTCGGCCGTTCCACGGGTCGAATGTCCAGCGATGCGCGCCGGTTAACGCGTCCAAAGCGAGCACTTTGAGTCCGGGACTGGTCAGGTAAAGCACCTCATCGATCACGATTGGGTTGCACTCGATGGTGCTGGCTGGCCGTGTCTGCATGTCGTCGCAGCGATAGGTCCAAGCCGGCACGAGCCCATGGACGTTTTCTCGACGAATCTGCCCCAGCGGCGAGTATTTTGTCCCACCCGCGTCGCCGCCGTAGATGGGCCAATCTCGGGAGTTGGGCGGTGGATCTGCCCACGATTTGCCCGGCCCGCTGCTTAACGCCGCGCAAAGTAATCCAACACGAGCCATCCAGGAGAGCATCCTGGCCCTCTTAGCAGCTCTGAGCCTGGCATGCACCACAAATTGTCATTGGCAACTTCAATGCCGCGCTTTCCTCCCGCCAATTTCGGGCTTTTCATTCGCCCAGGTCTCGATCAGGTCTCGATGAGGTCTCGATGAGGTCTCGATGAGGTCTCGATGAGGTCTCGATGAGGTCTCGATGAGGTCTCGATGAGGTCTCGATGAGGTCTCGATGAGGTCTCGATCGGCCCTTGGTCAAGGGTAGGTGAGGTGTCGCTCGGTTCTTGGTCGTTTCGAGTCATGATCGAACGCTCGTCGAGCCCTCACCACGATCTAACCGGACGCACACCGTTCCTTAAGGCGGAGATCAAGCGTCGGCGCCCGACTCCGAACTGACAGGGCTGGAAAACCGCCTATACAAATCAACGACCTGGCGGTGTCTTACTTGGTGTGACTGCCTGTTGAACCGCGCCTTTCCGAAGCGCGCGCTCAAACAGGGATTTAGACGAAACAACGCTTATGATACGTCATCGATGGCTTCAGATCGCAACCGGGACTCTGATCGTCCTGGCAACCGTAACCCGCACTTTCGCGCAAACGGAGAACGAAGACCAGGTTCCCGCGCGCTTTGAGAAAAGGTTGAAAGAGTTTTTCGCGGAGAAGGAGGCTCAGTCCAAGGCGTTAGCCAAGCTAGAGGACAAAGAGCAAGCGCCGGAAGTCTGGGAGTTTTTCAACGCTGGAAAAGCTGCTGACTGGGCCAAAGTGACCCAACTCTATAATCGGTTGCGGCGTGGTGCTTATCAATACCAGGGAGGCAAATCGGATCCCCGATTGATCACCATGGTCTGGCAACCCGTGAACGAGGCATTCGGTGCTGTGGAAGAATGCCAACAAGGAGACGAGCGTTACGTCGCCAGGTATTCCGAGGAGATTCTGGCCTCCATGCCCAAGGGTGCCGTTTACTTCGGCGGCACCGATCCCGGCCGGTGGTTGCCCACGGCCTTCGTGAAATCGCATGAGAAGGCGGATCCCTGCTTTGTGCTCACGCAGAACGCGCTCGCCGATAATCTCTATATGCAATACCTCCGCGCGATGTATGGGGACCGTCTCAAGTTGCCCACAGAAGTGGAGATTCAAGCAGTTTTTAGTGAGTATATTGCGGACGCCACGAAGCGGCTGGAAACGGGCAAGCTCAAGCCAGGGGAGAACGTGGAGCGTGACGAAGACACGGGGCGCGTCAACGTGTCCGGGCAAGTTGCGGTGATGGAGATCAACGCGCGGATCGCTCGGCTGATCTACCGCAACAATCCAGATCGCGAGTTCTACGTCGAGGAGAGCTTCCCGCTAGACTGGATGTATCCCCATTTGCGCCCCAACGGTTTGATTATGAAGTTGGAACGTCAGCCCGTACGGGAATTGCCCGAAGCGATGCTGGAGAAAGACCGCTCCTTTTGGACATCCTTCGTGGATCAGGCGCTGGGGAAGTGGCTCACCCCGGAAACGCCCTTAAAGGACGTTTGTTCGTTCGTGGAGAAGGTGTTCGAGAAGAGCGAAACGGACGGTTTCAAAGGCGATCCGCACTATTTGAAGAATGACGCAACGCGGCGATTCTATGCCAAGCTGCGCACCTCCATCGCCAGTGTTTATGCCTGGCGCGTGAAGAATATATCGCTGGCCGCGGAACGTCTGCGGATGGCGAAAGCGGCCGATTTTGCCTTCCGGCAAGCCTTTGTCTTGAATCCGCAATTGCCGGAAAGCGGTTTACGCTACGCGGAATTCCTTCTTGCTCAGGGGCGTAAAGAGGACGCATTGCTCGTGGCTAAGACCGCGGAAGCCAGCGGCAATAACGGCCTCGGCACCCTCATTTGGAAGATCCAACATCCGTAACGCACTGATTTAGAATGGGAAGACAGCCCCCGGACAGCCGCTGAACGGCTTCCAGCGGTCGGCAAGCGGTCACCAGCCACCGGCCACCTGACCG
>JBGAIN010000250.1:0-8905 GCA_044225505.1 Limisphaerales bacterium | reverse complement strand
ATGCGAATTGCCTCTCTCCTTGGGAATGTCCGCTGGAAAGCCCTCGCGTGCTTGGCGATGCTATGGGCAGCCAACCCCGCGCCGTTGGCTGCAGCGGATTCCTTGGTCTGGGACGCGCAATCGAAGAAGGTGGATGCTCAGATCGAAGGTTGGGACTTCCCCACGTTCCTGGGCGAGTTAGCCCGGGCTGCTGGTTGGCAAGTCTACGTTGAGCCGGGAACCAAGCACACCGTGTCCGTGCGGTTCAAGAAGCTACCGGTGGGTGAGGCTCTCAGGCGAATGCTCGGCGACCTGAATTTCGCGCTCTTGCCTCAAACCAATGCGCCCGCGCGTTTATTCATCTTTCGCACCTCGCTGCAGGAAGCGACTCAACTGGTTGCGGATGCATCTCCGGCTGAAGGAAATACCTCCAAGGCGCTCATTCCCAATGAACTGGTCGTGACGCTGCGTCCCGGCGCCAAAGAAACGATCGAGGCGTTAGCTCGACGACTTGGCGGGAAGGTTATCGGTCGTGTCGATGGGCTGAACACCTATCGGCTACAGTTTGCGGACGAAGCTGCCGCGCAAGCTGCACGCGAAGCGCTGGCTTCCAACGAAGATGTAGCGTCGACCGATTCCAATTACCGGGTCGATCGCCCAACCCGGGTCGATAACGTCGAGCTGAGCTCTGGGGGAGCTTTTCCGATTAAACCCAAGATTGGAAATCCTGGGAACCAAGTGATCGTGGCTCTGATCGATACCGCGGTGCAACCTCTCGACAGCAAGATGAGCGAGTTTCTCCTGCCGGCGGTGCATGTGGCCGGGGAACCCAGTCTCGCAAGAGATGAGCTGACCCACGGCACCTCCATGGCGGAAACGATCTTGCATGGGCTTACCTATGCGCCGCAAGAAGCAGGGGGGTCCTCCGTCCGCGTTCTGCCCGTGGATGTCTACGGTAGTAATCCAGAGACGTCGACCTTTGATGTCGCCAAAGGTATCTACACGGCATTGGCGTCCGGAGCGGGTATCATCAATCTGAGCCTGGGAGGCAGCGGGGATAGTCAATTCCTCTCCGGCCTAATCCACGCTGCGCATCAACAGGGAGTGCTTTTCTTCGGTGCTGCCGGAAATCAGCCGACCACCGATCTGACGTTCCCGGCGGCCTATCCGGACGTCGTGGCGGTCACTGCGGGTGACCGCCGGGGCCATATTGCGCCCTACGCCAATCGCGGCAACTTTGTGGATGTGATTGCCCCAGGTATGAGCCTGGTCGATTACCAAGGCCAAAAGTACCTCGTGCGCGGAACTTCGGCGGCTACGGCCTACGTCAGCGGTACTGCTGCTGGCATTCGCGCCACGGGAACATCGCCCGCGGGTGTCGAAGGGCAGATCCGCGAGAATCTAGCGCTTCGCGCTCCGTGAGACAGAGCGTGAAGCGAACCCGTTCGTTCGATGACGGAGCATCGGCGCTAGACACTGAGGAAGGCGTGATTCATCGCCGGCGAGGTGCTCCGCGGACCGTCCGCAAACGCCGCCATAGCAGGTCCGATGAGACTGGCCGCAGCCGCCATCTCTTCGCAGTAACACCCCACATTCTTCGAAGGGTTTTGAAAAACGGATCTACTGCAGCTGCTCCCACGACACCGGCTCATGACGTCAGGGACCTCAAAACTCCACTTGCCACTGGAGAAAGCATTCTTCTATACTCCGCGTCTTTGATAAACGAAACGCATGAACTCCACACCTCTTCGAGTTGCTGTGACTGGCGCTGCTGGTCAGATTGGCTACGCTCTCTTATTCCGCATCGCTTCGGGCGCGGTTTTCGGTCCGAATCAGCCGGTCATCTTACACCTCATTGAAATTGAACCGGCTCTGCCCGCGTTGAACGGCGTGATCATGGAGCTCGATGATTGCGCGTTTCCATTGCTCAAGGGCGTGGTGGCAACATCCGATCTGGCCGCGGGTTTCCGCGGAGTGAATTGGGCGCTTCTCGTTGGCAGCGTCCCGCGCAAAGCGGGAATGGAACGGAAAGATCTGCTCGGCATTAACGGCAAGATCTTTATCGGTCAGGGCCAGGCCATTCAGAAGAATGCCGCCTCGGACGTTCGCATCCTGGTGGTCGGCAACCCTTGCAACACCAATTGCCTCATCGCCATGAACAATGCCCCGGAAATTCCGCGGGATCGGTTTTTCGCTATGACCCGGCTGGATGAAAACCGCGGCAAAGCGCAATTGGCCAAGAAAGCTGGAGTCGATATCACTGCGGTCAGCAATTTGGCAATTTGGGGCAACCACTCCGCGACGCAGTATCCGGACTTTTACAACGCTCGCGTCCAAGGGAAACCGGCGACTGAGGTCATTCGCGATGAAGCCTGGCTGAAAGGTGAGTTCATCAGCACGGTGCAGCAGCGGGGTGCCGCAGTGATCAAGGCCCGCGGCAGTTCCAGCGCGGCCAGTGCAGCCAACGCGGTGATCGACAGCGTTCGGTCGGTGGTAACTCCTACCGCGGCGGGTGACTGGCACAGTTTGGCGTTGGTCTCGGATGGCAGCTACGGCCTCGAGAAAGGTTTGATCTGCTCTTTCCCCGTGCGGAGCAACGGACAGAAAGTGGAGATCGTGCAGGGCCTTCCTATCAACGAGTTTAGCAAGTCCAAGATCGATGCCACCGTGAACGAGTTGAAGGAAGAAAAGGTGATGGTGAGCGATCTGCTTCCGAAATGACCTTGCCGCCGTCGGTTCTGGCGACAATCGTCAGTCGTGGATTCTGAACAGCCCATGTCTTCCGTGGCGTTGAGCAAGGAAGCCCTTGCTCAACGCATCGAACACACGTTGCTTCGACCCGACGCGACTTCAGCCGATATTCAGCGGCTTTGCCAAGACGCCGCGAAGCACCGGTTCCACTGTGTCTGCGTCAATGGGAGTCGCGTGCTGCAAGCAGTGACCTTCCTGGAAGAGTCGGGAATCAAAGTCGCCGCCACGATCGGTTTCCCGTTGGGCGCCACCGATGCCGATACCAAACGCTTTGAAACGGACGCCGCCATCGACAACGGAGCTCATGAATTTGATATCGTCCTTAACGTCGGCCGATTGAAGGAGGGCGATTACGCCTACGTCTTGCGCGAGTTACGGGACGTGGTGGAAGCGGCGGATGAACTCCCCGTCAAAGTCATCCTCGAGGTCTGCCTGTTAACCGAGCAACAGAAGCTCGACGCCTGCACACTGGTGCTTGATTCCGGAGCGCATTACGTCAAAACGTCGACTGGGTTCGCGGCTTCCGGCGCCACAGTCGAGGACGTTCGCCTGCTGCGGCAGGCGGTTGGTCCACGTTTTGGCGTCAAGGCAGCCGGGGGCATCCGATCTCTCGCGACGGCCAAAGCGATGATCGAAGCGGGAGCGGACCGGCTTGGCACCTCTGCCGGGGTCACGATCCTGTCCGAGTTTGAAAAAACTCCTTGAGTGCGGTCCGGTGGGCGTCGTTCGACCGGTTGCGAGTTGGCGTTAGTCCATCCGATCCGGCAACATCCGCCTACCGTCGTTCACCTCCCAGTGTGCCTTGAATCCCCTCCAAAGGTTCGTGGGAATAGGTGGGGTTGGGTTGACCGATCTCCAGGATCGCAGTACTCTCCTCCTTAGCAGACATGATAGCTCCCAAAACCAACAGCAGTTCGAACACCCCGGCCAATTATCGCGTGGGCGACGAGCGCCTGATCAAAGTGACGCCGACCGCGGCCCGAAAGGTCGGCGCGCTGCTGCAAAAACAGGGACGCCCTTCTGGCGTGCTACGGGTGGCCGTCGTGGGTGGTGGATGCTCCGGCTTGCAGTACAAGATGGATCTCCAAGATCAACCTGCCAATCGCGATATCCTCGTCGAAAGTGGCGGCATCAAAGTGGTGGTGGATCCGAAAAGCGCTCTCTATGTCACCGGTTCGGAGCTGGACTATGTGGACGCGCTCCAGGATGGCGGATTTAAAGTCAAGAATCCGAATGCGGCCAGTTCCTGCTCGTGCGGGGAGAGTTTTAGTGCGTGATTGAATCCACTCTGGCGCCGAAAGTTACGGCGAAGGGCTCAGTCTTATGTTCCCAGCTCCGCGCCGGAACTTGATCTCGTTCCCCTAGCATCCGCCCCCCATGGCCTCGATCGACCACTTCGCTCTCTTGAATCAACCGCGCCAACCTTGGGTTGACCCCAAGGAGTTGCAGGCTAACTTCGTGGCCCGCTCCGGTGCGATTCATCCTGACCGTATTCACAATGCGCCCGCCGAAGAGAAGGCGGCCGCGACCATGCAGTTCGCGGACCTGAATACCGCCTACCAATGCTTGCGTGATCCTAAGACCCGCGTGCGGCACCTGCTCGAGCTGGAGCACGGGACCAAGGTAGACCCGCTCGAACGCATCCCGACGGCCAGCGTCGACGAGTATTTCCAACTTGGCCAGCTCTGCCGCGATGTGGACGGGTTCCTGGCCCTCAAAGCCACCGCGGTTTCACCACTGCAGAAAGTGGAGTTCTTCCGCAAGGGCGAGGAATGGCGCGAGCGACTCGAGGCCAACAGCACCAGACTTCAGCAGAAGGTTTCTGCGCTCGAACAAGAGCTCGCGGAACTTAACGCCGCTTGGAATGCAGCCCCGGCGGTGGGAAATCCAGATCGGACCGCAGCCCTGCCGCTTGCCCGGCTTCATGACATTTATCGGTCCCTAAGTTTCGCGACTCGGTGGGCCGGGCAGATTCGAGAGCGCTTGGTGCAACTCTCGTTTTAGCGTGGCGGGCGGATCTGGCGCGCCTTGCTTTATCGACGCGCGGCGCCGCGTCTTACTGCAGGTCACGCTTTGGGTCAGCAACTCGCGCTAATAGTCGGCGGGTTGGGTGGTTCAAACGCAGATCCTTCGCCTCCTCGACTGTGACCCAGCGAAATTCCTGCGCCTCCTCATTGAGCTTCACCTCTCGCCCCGGGAGCGCCCGGCAGAAGTAATTGAGCAGCAGGAAGTGCGCTTCGCGGTAAAACTCCGGCGAACGAATGCAATCCTGGACCATCACAAATTCAATGTCCGTGACGTCCAGGTTGGTCTCCTCTCGGAGCTCTCGCCGCAACGCGTCGATCGCCGGTTCGCCATATTCAATCTTCCCGCCAGGAATACCCCAGGTATTTGACCATTTCTGAGTTCGGATCATTAACACCCGCCCAGCGCCGTCAGAAATCAACGCACCAACCGTCGCCACGGGACGTTGCGCATTCGCGGTCGGGCCTGGACCGGGAAATTCCCAAGCCGCGTGCTCGAGGTGGGCCAACAGTTCCGCCAAATGTTCCACGATGCAGTCCGGTTGACTCGCTCGGAGCGCTTCCAACCCGGTATACCCCGTCAAGACGGCGCAGGACCATACGCCTCCGTGCTTGGCCGTCTCCATGTCGTGTTCCATGTCTCCAATCAGCAGCGTCTCCTGGGGTTGGAGATGGTTCTCCTCAAGCAATTCCCGGACTTTCTCCCGTTTGTCCCGGACCCCCGCATAGACCCGTTCGAAAAAGTCCCCGAACTCCATGGCTTTTGCTTGGGCTGTGAAATGGTCCACATGGACTGAGCTCAGAACAAACAAGCGAACGCCTCGTTCGCGACATCGTTTGAGAAACTCCCTGGCATGCACAATCTCCACCACTGTGTGCTGAGACTGGCGGAAGTGAGCGTGGAACCATGCTTCCAATTGATCCATCGGCACCGTCGGTGTGAACCGATCGTAGAAACGCTGGAAGGGAAGGCAAAACTCCGTCCGAAATCGGTCGAGCGTCATCGTGGCCAAGCCCGCCTGGCGAAAGACGTGATTGGTCGCATTCCAGACCGCGGGCAAGTCATCGACCAGGGTGCCGGACCAATCGAAGATGATGTTGCGAATCACAGGGCCTCGATTCTAGCCGCTCCTCGACTCGGCGCCAATGTTTCGAACCAAAGAGCGATTTCCAATTGGCGCGATGGCGGCGTTGGGGGAAACCGTCGCCAGGCGCGCGTGCAGGGACTTGAATTGGAAATGTCTCACACTATGTCCGCAAATTGTTCTCATAGTGTGAGACATTTCGCGGCGCGATCATTGACGTCCCGCTGCTATAGCGGGGGGCGGGAGAATTCCCAGACCCGGACTTACCGTTAACGCACCAGCCGCAGCCTGGTCATCGGCGGAGATCGGGCCTTTCCGGAGCGTCTTCAACCGCGCTTCATTCGGAGGTAACCCACTGGTAACCCACTGAGAGTGGGTTACCAGTGGGTCAGTAGCGAATGAACTCCCTGAAAACGCGCGAATTGAAGCGCACGTGAACCGAGGGTGGCGCCTTTCGGTGCGAAGATCCAACCAACCAAGCGAAAAGGAGGGGGCATTTGGTCTTCTTCCATCGAAACGGCCATCCATTCCTCTCGAAATCGCCCTCGTAATCGTAATCCTCCTCGTAATCGAACGATTCCTCCTCGCCCCCGTTCTCTTAGAAAGTTACCCGTGGGAGCCAAATGCTGCTGGCAGCGCGGCGTTTGCGGCAACATAAAGGTCTTTTAGTGCCATGGGCGCAATGGGTTACGTCGTTGGTGACAAATGTCACCAAAGTCAGGCCGGTAAAGCCCAAAGTTGAAGGCGCACTACCGACGTTGAGCTTCGTGTTCTTGTGTACCGAGACCATAGCTCCAGAGGCTGGAGCACTCCAAGACGCTGCCGCGCAACCGCTAAGCACCTGTGCTCCGCTACTTAGTTGGAGGCGCGGGTTTCAACCCGCAGGAACGGGCGAGGCGAGGGCAGGCTGCGGATGATTCTAGGCACCGTCCGCCAGTCGGGGCTCCGGGCGGAAAAAATTCCGCGATCCGATCATTTCTGAATCAAAAACTAAACCGCAGGAATGTCGAGAATCTAAATCCACCCCCTGAGTTCTCGAGCCGCGGCAAGAAACTGCTCTTTCTTCTGACCGCGGCATTGCACTCCACGGATCACGGGCTTGATGAGAATCATCGATCACCAGCCAAAGAGTTCGACGCTCAAGGAGCGCGCGCCGACTGCAAGACCCTGGTTTGGAAGGTCGGTCTACTGCTTGTTGCTGGAAGCGCCATTCTCGTGCTTGCGGGCTGCAATACCGAAGCGTGCCGAGGTTGAACCGTGCGCATTGAGCAACGGTGATCCGAATGATCGGCAAATCGAAGTTCTTCCGGCTGGAACGATGGGTAGCCGACGAGATCGAGGCGGAATCCAACTCAGGCTTCCAGAGGCCATTCGCGCCTGTCGATCAGCAATTGCTAATCGGATTACAAAAAGCCGCACGGGGCGGTGTCAAATACGGTCGCCAGCGATGCAACCGTCGGTGCGCGCCCGTGATTTGGTGACTTTTTGTCACCACCCGATCTTCGGTTTGGGAACGGTCCGTTCCCAAACCATGCGTCCAATGCCCGATTTGTTGCACAACTCCGTCCACAAATTGTTGCCAGCTTGCAGAAGGCATGAATCGCGAGAGTGCGGCAAGGCGGCGGGCCGCAATGCCCGACGGCCCGCCCAAGTGTGCCGAGATACCCAGCGCCCCTTTAGACCGTGCGGCAGACGAAGCGCAAAGTAACCTTAGTCCTTGCGCGCCAGCGTCTTGGAGTGCGCCAGCCCTCTGGCGCTTTTCTGTCTAGACGTGCCGATAACTCGACATCTTCCTATTCCCCAACCGTTTCCGTCTTGGTCTTTCCCTCGTAATCTTCATCTTAATCTTAATCGTAATCGTAATCGTAATCCTCCTCGTAATCCTCCTCGTAATCCTTCTCCTTGTCCTCCCCCGCCTTCGTCGCCCTTCATCCCACCCACCGTGGGGGGGCACATCCAGCCCCATCCAGCGATCGAGGATCTGCGGGATCGTCCCAATCGCGTCGCGGCGGCGTAACCGAATCCAGGAGCAATTTGCTCCGGGCATGTGCGACAGGTCTCCCAGCCAGTCGCTCTATCTCGGGTTGATGTCTGAATGCGTCCGGCGGTCCAGGGCAGGCCAACGAGGATGGCACTTGATCGGCGACACAGCACTTCAATCAAAGGTCCGCGAGATGATATCTGGGAAGTGGCCCACACGCTGGACGTGGAACGGATCGACAGTGTATTGCGATCCTGTTCAATGCCGGTCGTTCGACTGTTTGAGCTTGACCGACGTCACCACCGAGCCCATAAGCATCAAGTGCCTACGGAGGACGAGCCTGGCATCTTCGCCACGACGCGGTGGAGCGTTGTTCTCGCCGCAGGGGATCACCGATCTCCTGACTCTCAGGACGCGCTCGAGCGACTCTGCAGGGCGTATTGGTTGCCGCTCTACGCCTACGTCCGGGCGAAATCGTTCAATCCGGCGGACGCAGAGGATCTGACGCAGGAGTTCTTCGCACGCTTTCTCGCCACGGATGCTCTTGGCCAGGTTCAGAAGGAACGGGGTCGGTTTCGGGCCTATCTGCTTGCGTGCTTAAATCATTTCCTGGCGAATGCTTGGGACAAATCACAAGCGCAAAAACGCGGTGCGGGCAAGCAAATCATTTCCTTCGACGCGCTTTCTGCCGAAGAGCGACTGCGAATAGAACCGGCGGCAGCGGACTCGCCGGAGCAGGCTTTTGACCAGCGCTGGGCCATAACGCTTCTCGATTCGGCTCTTGACCGGTTGCGAATCGAAATGGTTCGGGCCGGCAAGACAAACATCTTTGAGGCACTGCGCGCACATCTCTCAACGACGGGCCAACCGAAAGCCTACGCTGAACTGGCGGGAAATTTTGGGGTGACAGAAGCTGCTGTGCGAAAAATGGTGCAGCGGTTTCGTAATCGGTATGGTGAACTTCTCCGCGAAGAAGTCGCGCACACGGTCGATTCGCCGCGCGAGGTGGAGGCAGAGCTGCGCACCCTGCTCCATGTTTTTGCCCGGCGATAACAGGGCCGGGTAGAATTCAAGTTTCCAGCATC
>JBGAIN010000013.1:0-84474 GCA_044225505.1 Limisphaerales bacterium | reverse complement strand
ATGCACCATTTAAACCCGTCCTCTTCTGTATACCCAGGCAGGACCGGTTCAATCCCGCGGTTCTTCATTAACTCATCAAAATCCTTCGATGTCCCCCAGCGTCCGGTATTGATGCGGATGCACGGAGCGCCCAGTTCATAGGCGATCTCAATGCACTTCTTGGTGTGCTCAATATTGGCAGCCACTTCCTGGGGTTTAGGACTGACAAAGCTCTGGTGCGTCGACACACAGATGACATCGATCCCGTTTATGAAAGCGTGACGCTTCAGCTTTCGCAGATACGCGCGCCCGGCGCCGTCGAGAGGTTCTTTCTCGGGGATATCCATTTGGCGATGGAGGATATCGACTCCTTGCGCTCCGAGAGCGCTGCAGCGATCGATGACTTGTTCGATGGAAACCTTGGGCGGCCGAAAGTGCCAATAAGAATACGTTGCGATGCCAAGCCGGACTTTCGGACGGGCGCTCGCGAGTGTGGACGAGGATTCGGCCCCGAACGCGACTGCCGCCGTGCCCAGGGTTCCTGCCGCCAAGAAGTTTCGTCGGGTTAACGTCATAGTGCGCTTTGGATTACATCACTGTGGGGCTGAGTGTAACCCCCGTGGAGCCGAGATCAAGAACTGCCCGCGGCGCTAGTCCGCAAAGCGCTCGACCTCAGCCCAAGGCTCTAACGCTCCGATCGCGGCCATGATTTGATCGGCGATCTCCTGATAAATCTCTTTCAAACGAGTTTTGCTGCAAGAAGCAGCTTCGGCGCGCAGCTGTTCAAAACCGAGCGGTCGACCGTATTTCACAGCGACTGGTTTCGGCAGTGGCGCTCGCATATGGCGGCCATAGGCCTCAAAGGTGCCGAAAACCCGGACGGGGATTACCGGCGCCGCCGACTTCAACACCATCAGCCCGATCCCCGACCGCGCCGAGCGCAAGTGCCCGTCTTTCGTGCGTGTTCCTTCCGGAAAGACAATGACGGCGTGGTTCTCGCGCAGGGCTTCGAGGATGCTCCGAAGTCCCGCCGCACCTCCTCCGTCCCGGTCGACAGGGACGACGTTCCAAGCGCGGAGAACGCTGCTCAACGGAAAGCGAAAGAGCGTATCGCGCGCCAGATAGACCAAGGGCCGCGCTAGCGGAGCCCCAACCAAGGGCGGATCGATATAACTGGCATGATTCGACGCCAGGATAACCGGACCGGCCAACGGCACGCGTTCGCGATTAAAACAATGCCAACGAAAATAGGTCGAGAAAACCACGCGGAAGAATCCCCGCCCTAACTGATAGGCGAACCCCATCGGTTCGGGTGCCGAAACCGGGTTGAAATGATCGCTCACGATGGGCGAGCAGCCAGTCGACGCCTGATTTCGTCCAAGATCTTTTGGCTGGTCTCCTCGGGAGTCTGGCCGGAATTATTGATCACAATGGCCCCTAGAGGAATCATGAGCGGGGCGAGCTTGCGCTCGCTATCGCGCTGATCACGCACGGCCAGGTTCTCTTGCACTCCCTCCGCGGCGCGCCGCTTCGAGCGCTCATCCAAGGAAGCGTCCAGGTAAAACTTGAACTCCGTTTCCGGAAAGATATTGGATCCGATATCCCGTCCTTCCATGACCAGGTTACCAAACCGGACACACTCGCGTTGTTTCTTCTTCATCCACTGCCGGACGGCTGGGATCGCTGCCACGTGCGGCACGGCTCCGCTCACCTCCGCGGTGCGAATTTCTTTCGCCGGATAATAACCGCCCGCTAGCAAACGCACTTCGCCATCAACGCATTCCAACGCGGTTTTCCAGCGTCGACAGATCTGAGCAACCGCGCTCGCGTCATCGGCATCCACGCGTTTCTGGAGACAGAACCACGCCAGCGTGCGATACATCGCGCCGGTATCCACATAGGTATATCCCAGCGCTTTCGCCACCCGGCGGGCATTGGTGCTTTTGCCGCTCGCGCTGGTCCCGTCGATCGCTATAACAATAGGCTGGTTCAAAGCAGCTGGAAATCGATGTGCAATATTATCCTAGGGCCAAATGCTCGCGGGAACGATCTTCTCCGCCGGAGCTCTCAATCTTCCACGGCCAGTTCGTTGGGTGACAGCAGACGCCCACTTGCGGAGTCCACAATCGTCAATCCCAAACCACTCTGGGCAGGTCTGGCCAGCTTTTGGAAAAAGTCTGGAAACGTCTTCTTCACGCACGCAGGATTTTTTATTTTTATTCCCGCAACTTTCAATCCCAGAATCGCAAAACTCATGGCCATCCGATGATCGTTGTAAGTCTCGATCACCGCACCGTGCAGCTTGGACGGGAAGATCGTGAGAGAATCTCCTTCCTCAACCACCTTCGCACCGCACTTGGTTAGTTCCGTGCGCACGGCCTCAACCCGTTCGCATTCCTGCACTCGCAAAGGCGCCAGATGCGTGAACCGCACGGCCCGTTCCGCCCACGGTGCCAGCACCATCGCTGTCATGATGCTATCCCCCAACTGGCTGGCCCGCGAAACCTCCTGCGGTGAGGGCAAGAACTTCGGAAAATCCGCGTCAATCTGCCATCCGGAGGTCGGCCAGTCCCGCACCACAACGGAGCTCGACTCACCGCCACGCTCCGCCTGTCGTAGCAAGTAATCCGCACCAATGAAATAGCTTCCACTGGAAGCGTCCGGCTCGATGGTGAAAGAGCCTCCCTCGAACGGGAATTGCTCTAACAACGCGCGAGTCATCTCCACGTAAGGGGCCTCCTCAGCATTCTGCTCGGTCACTTCCACTCGCCACCCACCCACTCGCGCGCTTAACAGAAGTGCAGAGGCGAATTGAGAGCTTTCGCGGATGCTCACGCGGCACGAGCCCGGCCTGGGACCACTCCCTTCAATCAGAACAGGCAACCTGTTATTCGAAGCGTGCACTCCGTAGCCCAATTGACGAAGAGAGTCGAACAACCCCGCTTGCGGCCGCTCATGCATTCGCGGAACGCCCGAGAGCCGATAGACCCCTCGCCCCAAACAAACAAACGCCGCCAAAAAACGTGCCGCCGTCCCGGCATTCCCGACGAACAACTCGAGCGGTCGTTCAAGCGTTCCGCCATCGCGAATCTGGCGGCAGCCGCCGGCCACCCGAATTGTGCGGTTGCACGATTCTTGCAGGTCCGGTTGCACGTCGACCGTAATGCCTAATTGGCGCAGACACTCCACCATCACTTGGGTATCTTCGCTCCAAAGGGCATTCGTAAGCACGGTCTCGCCGGAGCTTAACGCCGCCAGGATGAGCGCCCGATTCGTAATACTCTTCGAACCCGGAACCGTGATCGCAGCGCGCAATGGTCCTTGCGTCGGAACGATTTCGATAAGGTTAGGCAGCGGCATTCAGTTAAACGTCAGAGTGCCGGAGGCGCGGTCGGCGGTCAAACCGGGAGAGAGTCGCCATCTCTTTAGCGCCACTCATGCCTGTCGCATGCCTGTCGCGCGACGGACCTACTCGGTGGAAGCGGAGTTTCGACCGGTCCACTGGTCGCGCCGGTGCTTGGCCGTTTCAAAAAACTCCTGAATCGCTTTGATATCGGACCGCTCCAACGCCAACTGCAGCTCCTGCAGATCCTCGATGAACACGCCCAGAACCCGAGCGAGATTCTTGCGATTGGCCAACGCGATATCGCGCCACATTTCCGGCGAACCGGACGCAATTCGCGTCGTGTCGCGAAAGCCGTTGGCGCAGAGCAAAGATTGTTCGCGAGGGTAGGCCGGACTCAACACATAATTCGCCAGTTCAGCAGCAACGATATGAGGTAGATGGCTGGAACGACTCACAAACTCGTCATGCAATTCGGGAGAAAGGGTCAATACTCGCGCTCCCACCGAACGCCAAAGCTGTTCGATCGTCTTGATAGCGTCCGGCTTGGAACTTGCCGTCGGCGTAACCACACATACCGCATCCGCAAAAAGGTCGGCCCGGGCCGCGCTTGGTCCCATCTTTTCCGCGCCGGTCATGGGATGACTCCCAACAAACGTCGCTCCGGATCCAGAAATCAGGGACTCCGCAGCTTGAACGACGCTGGCTTTGACGCTTCCCACGTCCGTGACAATCATTCCCGGGCGCAACTCCGGCAGCATCGATTGAACCAACCCGGCCATCTGAGCGAGTGGCGTGCAAAGCACGACAATGTCAGCCCCTTGCACCGCTTGGAGTAAGTCCTGGCTCGCCGTATCTACCACCCGCAACTTCTCGCACTCCGTGACGCTCTCGGCACGGCGCACGTAGCCGGAAACCTGCTTGGCGAGACCGCGTTGCTTGAGGGCTAAGCCCAACGATCCCCCTAACAATCCGACTCCCACCAGGGTGATTTTTTGCCAGGGCATGCCCCAATTAAACAGGGCGGTCGCGCCGAGGCAAGACGGGATGAAAGAAGAAAATTCGGTCCTATCCGATGAGTCATAAGGGATTACCACGGTGGATTACCTCGGTTCCGCGTCGCGTCGGCGCAGAAAACCGAGAGCGATTTCAAACAACTCCAAACTGCTGTTGATTAAGTTCTTCCACCGATCTGATCAGGGAAATAACTTCCCAGAAACTCGTTCTCATCCGACGTGGGACCCGAAAATCGCTCAAATGTCTCACACCGCGAGAACAATTTGCGGACAATGTGTGCAACATTTCGCGGGCGGATCCTTGGAGGCCAAGCGCTCCAGTTCTCCGAAAGCGTCCGAAATCTCGATCGTCGACGCTTGTTCTCACGCAGCCCTTTCGCTGCTGACCCACACGTCACCCACTGCGAGTGGGTTACCAGTGCGTCAGCTCCGAATGAAGAGGCGAACGAGAGGGAACGGAGTAAGATCAAGAGCACGATCACGATCAAGACGGCGGACACCACACGCACCTGCGTCCGAGGCCATAGCGCCAGAGGGCTGGCGCACTCCAAGACGCTGACGCGCAAGCACTAAGCCACTGCACTCCGCCAGGTCTTGGACTGCGGTAGCCCTCTACCGCTTTTCCGGGGAAGTGCAACCAAGACGGGACGAAGATGAGGGAACGAAGTAAGAGCAAGAGCACGATCACGATCAAGACGGCGGACACCACTCGCATCTGCGTCCGAGGCCATAGCGCCAGAGGTCTGGCGCACTCCAAGACGCTGACGCGCAAGCACTAAGCCCACTGCACTCCGCCAGGTCTTGGACTGCGGTAGCCCTCTACCGCTTTTCCGGGGAAGCGCAACTAAGACGGGACGAAGATGAGGGAACGGAGTAAGAGCAAGAGCACAATCAAGACGGCGGACACCACTCGCGCGCTCGATCGAACATCCCTTCCTTGCTACTCGACGCCGACTCTGCTACGGATCGCACGTGAGATGTCTACCATTCTCTGTTCCCCCGGCGCCCGAGCGAAGCAATTCGCTGATCCCGACCGCGTTGCGCTGATTAAATGCCTCATTGGCGGCGTCTAAGCCTCATGTCTGGCCCGGACAAACCACGACTTCGCGTTCGAGTAGACGGAAAGTTTTTCCGTCTCGGAACGGAGAAGTTTGTGGTGAAAGGCGTGACGTATGGGCCTTTTGCCCCGGATGCCCAGGGCAAGTTCTTCGCGTCTCCGGAGCAAACGACGAAAGACTTTTTGCAGATTAAGAGCCTGGGTGCCAACCTATTGCGGCTCTACTACGTCCCCGATGCCTGGTTTCTCGACCTTGCCGTTGCGCATGGGCTCAAACTCTTCATCGATGTCCCGTGGAGTCGCCACGTCTGTTTCCTGGAGTCCGCTACCACGCGCGAAGAAGCGAAACGTGCCGTCCGAGAAGCGGCGTTAGCCTGTGCGTCGCATCCTGCGGTTTTCGCGTTCAGCGTCGTCAACGAAATCCCTGCGGACATTGTGCGCTGGAGCGGTGCTGGCGAAACGGCGCAATTCATCGACGAACTGATCGAGATCGTCAAAGAGATCGAGCCGGACTGTCCTTGCACGTTTGGGAACTATCCACCGTCCGAGTTTCTTCGGCCCCAAAACGTCGATTTCCACTGCTTTAACGTTTATCTCCATAACCCGAAGCCATTCGAAAACTACCTGGCCCGGCTGCAAATGATTGCCGACGCCAAGCCCCTGGTCTTGGGTGAGTTTGGTGTCGATTCGTTGCGGGAAGGGGAAGAACGCCAGGCGGAGATCCTGAGTTGGAAGCTGGAGTTAGCTTACCGAGGCGGAGCTGCTGGCGCGGTGGTGTATAGCTTCACGGACGATTGGTTTCGTGGAGGCCGTCAAATCGAAGACTGGGCGTTTGGGCTCACCACGCGAGATCGTCAGCCCAAGGCCGCGTTTGCGGTGGTGCAGGATCGGTTTCGATCCGCGCCTTACTTCCCGTTGCCCAGTTACCCGAAGGTTTCCGTCGTCGTTGCCAGTTATAACGGAGCTCGCACGCTGCCCGCCTGCCTGGAAGCGCTGCAGCATTTGAATTACCCAGATTACGAAGTCATCCTCGTGGACGATGGCTCCTCGGATGACACGCCACAAATCGCCGCTCGCTTTCCGACCGTCCGTTACGTGGCCCACTCGGTCAATCTGGGTCTATCCGCGGCGCGGAATAGCGGCATTCACTCTGCGGTAGGCGAGATTGTCGCCTTTACCGACTCGGACTGTCGACCGGATGAAGATTGGCTTCACTATCTCATCGGGGATCTGCTCCGGAGCGAATTTATGGGGATTGGCGGGCACAACTTGCTGCCGCCCGAAGACTCGTGGGTCGCCGCGGCGGTGATGGTCTCTCCGGGCGGGCCCGCGCACGTCATGCTCACCGATCGCATTGCCGAGCATATTCCCGGCTGCAACATGGCGTTTTACCGCTGGGCGTTACTGGAGATCGGCGGGTTTGACCCGCTCTTTCGGCGGGCGGGCGACGATGTGGATGTCTGTTGGAGAATTCAACAACGGGGTTATCGCATCGGTTTTAGCCCGGGCGGATTTGTTTGGCATTATCGGCGATCGACCGTGCGAGAGTATCTGCGGCAGCAGTATGGCTATGGAGAAGCAGAAGCGATGTTGGTCCATCGGCATCCCGAGTACTTTAACTGGTATGGGAACAGTCAATGGCAAGGACGCATCTACTCGCCGGCGAAACTGGGCGTGGTGACGCGCGCGCGCATGATTTATCACGGCACGTTCGGCAGCGGTTTTTTTCAAACACTCTACACGGCCACGCCCACGGTCGGACTGATGCTGGTGACCAGCCTCGAGTACTACGTTTTGGTTCTGATGCCACTCCTGGTCCTTACGGTCGTCCTTCCTGCACTATTTGCGCTCACCTTGACGGGAGGACTTATCCCACTCATCGTCTGCGCCGCCGCGGCTGCGCAGGCGGATTTGCCCGTGCGCCGGAGAAAATTCTGGTCGCGACCGCTGGTCGCGCTGCTCTTTTGCCTGCAACCGATCGTGCGGGGCTGGGCACGCTACGGCGGCCGGCTCAGCGTCCAACGACGGCCGCTTTCCAAGTACGAATCGCTCGATTCCCTGAGCGTGCAAGCGCGCAAACGTTCTTTCCGAGAACTGCGTTATTGGGATGAGCGTGGGGTGGATCGCTACCAGCTCTTGCGCGTCATCATGGAGCGTTTAGACCAGCGCGATTGGCCAAATAAAGCCGATGTCGGCTGGAACAATTATGATTTGGAGATTTATGGCAGTCGCTGGTCGCACCTTCAATTAATGACCGTCAGCGAAGTTTTCGGCGCCAACAAACAACTGATTCGCTGCCGCTTGCGCAGCGTATGGACCTTATTTGCGGAGACGGTGTTCTGGGGGTTGACCGGCCTGGAGTTGCTCGTCATTGGATTTCTCAGCCCGTATTTTCCGTGGCTCTGGGCGCTTTTGTTCTCGTTACCTCTGCTCGTTTGGTGGCTGACCAAACAGCAGCGCAACTTGCGCCGGTTGGTGGGCGTATTCCTCGATGAAGTGTCGGCCGAACTCGGACTGACGAAAGTGGATCCTGCGTCCTGGGCTGCGGCGTCACAACCCCAACCGATCGCCCCTCCCCCGTCCACGGTAGCGTTCCCTGCGGCCGCTGAACCAGGCCGCCTGAATGAACGGCCCGCCAGCCCTATCAGCAACAGCGCTTCCATTGCCTCATGAAAGTTACCCAAGTCGCGATTTGCCCGAGCGAGGCTTCCGTGCGCGCGGGCCGCCCTGCTCTGACTCCAGAATTGCTCGCCGCCAGCGGCGCCCGTTACTCGCGCAATAACGAAGGGCTCGAGTCCATTCTTTCCAAGATCGATCCCTCCAACTTGGAAAAGTCTGTCGACTCCATCTTCCGCATGGTGGATTACGGGCATCAATCGATCGCCGATATGGTGCCGGTAGCCCTGTTCATCGATAACGTATCGATCTGGTTGGCTTACTACGTTTGGAGTCTTTGTCCCACCGCTGGAGGACAGGAATCCTCCACACGCTATCTGCGTCTCTCCGTGGAAGGACTCGTGCCACCGCAGGAGCTAGGCATCCCCGCCAGCCAATCAACCGCGTGGCTGGCCAGCATGACGTCGGCCTTCCAAGCTTACCAAACTGCCCTTGATCTCTGGGATTCCATGGCGCAAGCCAACCCTGCCCTGACTGGCATTCCGCGTTCCTTGCTTCAAGACCCCTCCGACGCGTCGCAGCGGAAGGTCCAGCGCATGCGGCGCAATTACGCCTTTGACCGTGCCCGCTATTTCCTTCCCGTGAGCGCCGCGACGAATCTCATGTTGATCATGTCCGCGCGGGCATGGGTCCAGCTTTGCCAGTATTTACTCTCGCATCCGCTTCCCGAGTGCATTCGACTGGGTGAACTGATTCGATCGGAACTGGAGATTTCCGCGCCTCGCATGGTCAAGCACGCGCGTTACACCGAATCGAACCGATTGATGTTGACGCGCGAGTTTGGGCGACTGGTCGGCCGTGCCGAACGGCTTCGAACCAGAAAGTCATCGGCAACCGCGCAGAGCCAGTCCGCTCAGCCTTACCTGACGGTCTTCAGCCCGGAAGGACTGGCCCCCGGGCAAATCGCTGAAGACCTGGCGTTTCACGATAATCGCTACGCCCCGATTGGGACAGGCTTGCAGCGCATGGGAGTCCGATTTGGATGGTCCGCGATCGGTTTCGCCGAGATTCGCGATCTCAACCGACACCGCACTGGCAGCAAGTACTGTCCGATGGTGCCGCAAGGCTTCTACCACGCGCTCGATCAATTGCCCGATGCGCCGAGTTCCGACGCACAACGGGATCAGCTCAGAAAATTGAGCGAGCTGGGCCAGGCCGCCGCCGCTAAAGCTTCGCAGCTTCTCGAAGCGGCGGATCCCACCTACATTTATTGGGCGCTGCTCGGCACCGAGTTTCCGTTCGAGCATGTCACGACCGCGGACAAATTCATCTACGAAGCGGAATTGCGAACCGGCCTGGGCGCTCACTACCGCTATGCCAAACACCTGCGCGATGTCCTCGGGCTTTGGTATGCCCAGTTTCCGGAGACCCGGAAACTGATCTTGGAAGGCAGCGCGGAGCCGGAGTAGTGCCCGGCGCTCGCTTCCCCGTAGGTCCAGCACGGGCGACGCAACCGCATTACGATTGTCTGCATGAAGGCGTTCAAAGCCATCGCTGCCATGTCGCGCAACCGAGTCATTGGCGCTGGAAATCACATTCCTTGGCACTTGCCGGAAGAGCTGCGCTGGTTTCAAGCCACGACCACCGGTCATACGCTCGTGATGGGTAGGAAGACTTACGAATCGATTGGGAAACCGTTACCTAACCGAAGCACCATCGTCCTGAGCCGCACCGCGACGAACATCCCTGGCGTGCGGGTGGTCCGGAGTCTGGCGGAGATTGATCCGGCAAGTGAGCCTGGCGACGTTTTCATCTGCGGCGGACGGCAGATCTACGAGTTGGCGCTGCCCTTTTGTTCCGACCTGTTTCTCACCCTTGTTCATCGGCAAGTGACAGGAGAAACGCTGTTCCCGCCCTTTGAAGAGCAGTTCGTGGCGGTCCAAACGATTCTGGAACGTCCGGAGTTTACGATCACGCAGTACCGTCAGCGCGGGACTGCCAACAAAAACCAATGAGCTAGTTTTTGCGACCGAGGGCGAAGCTGGGGGCTATCGAGCGTGCGCGAAGCCTGTTGAAGAAGCGGGTGTGTCGGCTCCTTGGCAGCGCCCAGCCCCATCATTGCATCGGCAGGTTAAGTTCAACCCGCTCCTCACCCCGCAAGACCGTGGCTTTGACCGACGATCCTGCTGGGTAGTTCTTGAGCAATCGGCCGATCAATTCGCCTTCCGTCTCACGTGTCGTTGCCCCTGCCACTTCCACCAGGATGTCACCCTTCTTGAATCCCGCTTTCTTGGCGGCGGCATGCTCGCCGTACTCCCCCACATGTTTCGCCAGCAATGCGAGGCGATCCAGCTCAAGGCCGCGTCGCGCCCGTTCTTCCTTGCTCAAATCCTCCAATTGCAATCCGCCCAAGGCCATAGCGCGCATTCCCCAAGTGCCAACGCGGCGCGAAATGTCCGAGTGATTCCGCCAACCGTCGTTCAGCGCCAGCGTGAGGGTTGATCTTTGATCGCCGCGCCGGACTTCCACAGGGATCTCTCCGGAATCGGGCGCCTGATGTAACGCCCAGCTGAAATCGGCGATTGAAAGCAACGGTTGACCAGCGAGCCGAACGATTTCATCTCCGGCCTGGATTCCTGCCCGTTCCGCCGCGGAGCTGGTCGCGACGCCTTTCACATGCGCAAGTCCGTCGACGGCCAGTTCCACCCCCACCGTCTCCGCGGACGGAAAAGGGTAGATCAGTTTGGATGGAATTGTTTCCTTGCGGGTTCGGTAGGAGGTTCGCAGGGCATCGCCGATCTGGTGGCAATGCACGCAACTCGCAACCACTTTCCCTTCCCAATCCAAGTTGCGGGTGTATTTCCCCTGAATGGTTGGAAGTTCGAGAGGCGACTTATAGGGCGTCACCGCTCCCTGTTTCCCGGCCAAGTCTGCTTTATTGGCGGGATAGTTCCGGTGCAAGTCCAAGGCCGCTTCCAAAGTCTTTCGAAACCCTTCGGTCGTTTCCTCGCGGGGATTCTTTTGGTGGGTCCAAGAACCGTAACGACCATAGACCGTGCCGTCCGCGTTAAAAATCATGGTCGTAAAGGAGAGGTCGAAGTCGAATTGAAACCGGGAGAGATCGAGCGTATTGGCATTGATGACGCGAACGCAGACGAACTTGTCGAGCAACGGAGAGAGTTCGCCACTTTCCAGCACGACTTTCGCGTCGATTCCGGCGCAAGCCAAACAAGGAATGCAACGCAGCACGACCAGCACCGGTTTGCCCGTGCGTTTCGCTTCCTCAAAGCCCCGCTCGTAATCGTTATAGATCCAGCGAGCATCGCTTTCCATCGTCGCCCGATCTTTGAGAACAGCCGCCTTCCGGTCAGGAACCGTTTGAGCCAAGGCCGACCAACCAAAAGTGCAGAAGCTTAGAGCAAGCACCAACCACGGGAATTTCATACGATCGACTGTGACGTCCGGTCTAGAAAAACGCAAGGTCCGAGGCACTCCGCCCGCAGCAGCGCAGCAACGGGCTTGGACGCAGCCTGGAAACACGGCGCGGATGGCCTCCTGCGCGAGCGCGACGCCGATGGATCGAACGCCCAGAAGAGGTCCACGACCGGCTCAGGCCGAAAGCCCGGCAGATTGGCACGAATTTGGCTTAAATCCAGGCGTTGCCCAGGTGCAGCCGCGGCGCGACCGAGAGCGCGGGCTGGAAGGTTGGAGGAAATGGTATTCTGAAATATTGCAATCCATTGATGCGGAACGGAGTTGGAAGATGAATGTCGAGCTTGTGTGCAAGGTTTTGGTCGTGATTGGAATGATGATGCTGCTGATCGTGGGGTTGGTTGAACTAGCTCGATGCGCTGAGAAGACTCCCTCTCAGGGTCTGCCAGAGTCTCCGGTCGTGAAACCTAACGACACTCATCGACTCAGCGTAGCGATCGCGGATGCCCTAATGCAAAACCGAGTCATTGATCCCGCGCGTGTGCAAGAAGCCACTCAGATTGTGGCACTTAAGATCGAATTGCATCGGGCGTTTGTCGCTCCCGGCGCAGGGCGGGAATACGCCCTCCCTTTGGCGCACTAAAAGCGGCCGACGAACTCTCAATCGCTGAGGTGAAACGAAAGCAGGAGGCCGAACACGCCTCCTCCAAGGAAGCGCGAGTTTCACGCAGAGGCACTGTTTTGCCCGATTCGTCTGCACTTATGGGCTGCTGGAGACATTTCGTCACCAACCCAGGGAGAAGCAAGGAACACTGGGCGGGCGCGCCCCACCTTGGGCACCGTCTTTTGCCTCGAGGAAGGACGGAAGCCCCCTCCCCTTAACCTAGCGGTTGTTGATTAAATCCCTAATAATATGAACTACGCAGGTATTCTCGCCGTGGCGCTGGTGAATCTTTGCGCGGCACTGTCTTGGAGCGCGCTAGACCCTCTTACACTTTACTTTGGGCCGCGAACGCAGGGCTCTTCCGCCACGCTTCGTCACTGCGCCCGCCGCAGAAAGCGGCAGAGGTCTGCCGCACTCCAAAACCTAGCGGAGTTCAGCGGCTTAGCCCTTGCGCGCTAGCGTCTTGGACTGCGCTAGCCCTCTAGCGCTTTGGGCCAAACACGAACTCTCGAATCATGCTACGTCACAGCACCGCGCTCCGAGCTGCGTCAGGCTTTGAGCCGTCTCCCCCTTACTTGGCCTTGCTCACCAAGCCCTGGCTGCGCATCCAATCTTCGACCCGTTTAGGCCAGGTGGTCACAAGTTCCTCTGTGGGGCGTAACCCATAACCGTGTCCGCCCGTGGGGTAGACATGGAGCTCGGCAGGGACTTTTTGATTCTTAAGCGCAAGGCTGTAAAACAAAACGTTCTCGATTCGGACCGGATCGTCCGCCGCCATCGCGAGGAATGCAGGAGGGGTGTTTGTCGTGATGGTTAGCTCTGGGGAGACTTTGTCATTCTGTTCTTTGACCGTCAGGTAGGCGGGATAGATTAAAACTGTGAAATCCGGCCGGCAACTGACCGAGTCAGCCGCATCCAGTGTGTCGTAATTCCGCTTTTCGTAGTTCGTGCTCAGCGCGGCGGCCAAATGGCCTCCGGCGGAAAAACCGAGGACCCCGATCTTTTGTGGGTTTATTCCAAGCTCCGGCGCTTTCTGACGGATCAGTCCCAGAGCGCGTTGTGCATCTTGCAAAGGCGCCGCGTGCTTTTCCATATCCGGTCGTTTTGGAACCCGATACTTTAACAGGACGCCTGTAACGCCAATGGAGTTGAGCCATTCACAGACTTCCGTCCCTTCCAGATCCATCGCGAGAATGTGATACCCGCCCCCCGGGCACACAAGCACGGCCGCGCCGGTATCCTTGTCCGGAGCCGGTTTATAGAGGGCAAGGGTCGGTTTAGAGACATTGCCCAGGCGAATGAGCCGTTTGCCAGCTATCAAGCCGTCGGTCGGTTTGGTGGTATCAACCTCTTCACCGATCGTCCCTTTCTCACCGGGCGCGCCCTTGGGCCACAGTTCAAGGACTTGGGCTGGGGCAGCTAAACCGTGATGAGGAGAGGTGGACCAGAGGAGACACGCCAGTGCAGCGAGGAAGAATCTAGGACGTTGCATGAGGCCCATTGAAGCGCAAGAGTGCGGCGGAGTCGATGCCGGAAAGAGAGTCGGGAACGGCGGCTCGTCTGGGCCGCGGCATGGCGGTCGAACCGGTGGGAGCGACTGTTCGCAGAGACCACGCCAAAAGGGACTTGCATTTCCATCGCTGCACCGCTTGCTTTCCCTACAGGTGAGAGAGTAGGGTTGCGCACTGGACCAGCTAGATAACCGATGAATCGAATTCTCAAAGGGCTCGCGATGCTCGCCGTGTTCACCGGATTGGCCGCCATCGCATTGGCCCAGTTTCGAACGGCCCGAGAAGCAGAGGGAGGAAGTTTAGGCGAACCAAAATGGTCGGTGCCAGAGCCCTTCAAAAAAGACGTCTTTACCTTTGTCCGCGTGAAATATCATGTAGACGGAAAGTATGGATGGGGGCACACCCGCGAACGCTGGATGATCGACTTCCCGGAAGCCGATCTGAACATTTCCTACCGGCTGCAGCAGCTCACCTCGATGAAGGTCAATCCGGACGGCAAAGTGCTCGAACTGACAGACAAAGAGCTCTTTGACTATCCGTTCATCTACATCGTCGAACCTGGCCGACTCTCGTTTACTGAAGAAGAAGTGCCCATCTTGCGTAATTATTTGTTAAACGGGGGGTTTCTGATGGTGGATGACTTTTGGGGCGAGCGCGAGTGGTTCAATTTTCAGCAGGAAATGCGCCGGGTTTTCCCAGATCGCGAAGCGGAGGAACTCCCTCTGGAACACCCGATCTTCCACGCAGTGTTCGATCTCAAGGAGCGGCCGCAGATTCCTGGCGAACCGCATTGGTGGAAATTTGCCGAGCGTGGCGAGACGTGGGAACGCGAAGATGCCAAAGAGGTCCACTATCGCGGGATTTACGATGACAAGCGCCGGTTAATGGTGATCATTTGCCACAATACCGATACGGGAGATGGATGGGAACGCGAAGGTGACAATGAAGGCTACTTTCATCAGTTTTCCGAGCGAAGCGCTTATCCTCTCGGCATTAACATTGTCTATTACGCGATGACCCACTGATGCGGAGGTGAGATCCGGTGAGCTCCGAGCCTAACCCTTTCAACCCTGGTTCGCCCGCTCCAGGGAGCGGCACACCGCCACTCTTAACTCCACTTGCCCGCCCTCCCAAACCGCCGCGGAAACGGTGGTTGCTCAAGACCATAGGAGTGCTGGTCCTGGCCTGGGTTGGTTACACCGCGTTCAAGCCGACCCCACCACCGCCAAGTCCACCGCCGGTCGCTCCACAGGGACCGCCACGTTGGGCCCAACCATCTCCAAACCGGCGCGTCATCCCTGATCAACCACCTGGGTTTAGCCCAAACCGTCCGCGGCCTGTGGTGTCGAATGCACCGAAACCAGCGAAACCGGCTAAAGTGACTGGGCCAAGGGCAGCTGCCCCGCTATTTGCGCAAGCGGGAGGGGTCTTTACAGACGATGCCACGGTCGAACTGCGAGCCAAGGCGCCGGGAGCCAAAATCCGGTACACGCTGGACGGCAGTGAGCCGTCGGAAACGTCGTTGGCCTATGCCGGCCCCCTCAGCATTGCGGGCACCACATTGGTAAAAGCAAAAGCGTTCGAACCCGGATTGGCCCCGAGCCCGACCGTCTCCCAGACCTACACCATGATCGATCGCACGCTGACCGGATTTAACTCCAACTTGCCACTCGTCATCGTAAACACGTTTGGCCAGTCGGTCGGTAAAGAAGAATCTGTCCCGGCCTCCCTCCAAGTGATTGATCCGGGTAAGCAGCGCAGTTCATTGACCGCGACGGGAGGTTTTGATGGGCGCTGCGAGATCAAATTACGAGGTTACAGTTCACTACGGTTCCCGAAACACTCCTATACTGTCAAAACCCGAGATGATGAGGGCGAGGCTCTTCCTGTCGAGATCCTGGGCTTGCCCAAAGACTCGGATTGGGTGCTCTACGCGCCTTATTCCGACAAGACTTTGATGCGGGATGTACTCGCTTACGAGCTGAGCAATAAGATTGGCAGGTATGCGGCCCGGACGCGTTATGTGGAAGTCTTTCTGAGCCGCAGTGGCACCAAGCTGGGAAAACGGGATTATCTCGGCGTCTACGTGTTTGAGGAAAAAATCAAAAGATCCAAAGACCGGGTCAACATTCAAAAGCTCACACCGGAAGATAAGGCGGAGCCGAATATTACCGGGGGATACATCTTCAAACGCGATCACATGACGGGCCCGATGGACGGCCGGTTCGGATTTGTGAATAACGTCATGCCCAATGAAGAATCCGGCTTTGTCACGACGCGCGGAGTGAACTTCTTCTACGTCGACCCCAAGGAAACAGAGATTACGGAACCGCAAAAGGCTTACCTGACGCGCTACATGAGCCAGCTCGAACGCGCCATTTACGGTCCAAACTTCCGCAGTCCCACCGAAGGGTTCGCCAAGTATCTGGATGTCGATAGTTTCATCGACCAATTCTGGATCGTGGAATTGTCGAAGAACGTCGATGGCTTTCGCTATAGCTGTTACCTGTCCAAGGATCGGGGAGGAAAAGTCCGGCTCGAACCCATTTGGGACTGGAACCTCAGCTTCGGAAACGCGAACTACCACGAAGGCTGGATGACTGAGGGTTGGTACTTCCGCCTCCTGCGCGAGAATGAGATCTCCTGGTTTCGACGTTTAAGCCAGGACCGGGACTTCATGCAACGGACGATCGATCGTTGGTCCGAGCTTCGCAAGAAGGCCTTTTCGCCCGACGCGATCCTCAGCCGGATCGACGAACTCGCGGGGCTCCTGTCGGAAGCGCAAGCCCGCAACTTCCAACGCTGGCCAATCCTCGGGCAATCGGTGAACCCGAACTATTTCGTTGGCGAGTCGTACGAAGAGGAAATCAATTGGATGAAGAACTGGATTCAAGAACGGATCGCTTGGATCGACAGCCAGTTTCTGCCCTCCCCTACCATTTCGAAGGACGCGGCGCCGCAGCTCAAGGCGCCTGCGGGCGAAATCTTTTTTACACTGGACGGTTCGGATCCACGCGCTCCAGGAGGCGAGGTTTCGACCAATGCGCAGCAGTACACAGAGCCAGTGGTGATGAAACCTGGCACTCAGCTCTGGGCCCGAACGCGTGCCGGGGCTAATTGGAGTGGCCCAGCCAAGGTGAAACGTTAAACGTTGTCGTCCCCTCCCCTCCGACGCCATGGGGCGGAGCAACACCTGTCGACTATGGGGTGCCATGGAAACTGGATATGATTCGGGCCCGCCGCTGTCCTGTCAGGCCCGCCGCAGCAGTTCGGCGTTTTCGGGAGCGCTTCGAACAACACGAGATGTTTCCAAGGAAGGGTAGCTGCCAGCGGCTAGACTCGTCGGACTCGCCATAGCCGCGCCCCGTGAAAGATCTGGCGGCTAACCTTATCCACCTACATCACGCCCTTCAGCTATTCAAAGACTTCCGTGACCGGTTGAATCGTGACCGCCTCGGGTTTCACTGTGATCGGAAAGCGCTCGATTTGTTTATCCTCGTCCATGATCTCCTTGGGCTTCGGAGAATTGTAAACGATGGGAGAGGGTTGATTCGCGATCAAGGCAGCGCGGAGCGCCTTGGCATCCTTGGTCACCATGACCACTCGCATGGCGTCAGACCGCAAATGCTTACGCAAGGCCCCATTGACCTGCCCCAAAGTCAACTTGGCCAGAGCATCGCGCAAATAGTCGTCGAAGCGGCCGATTTTATAAAAGCGACTGTCTAACGCGTATCCTAAACGCGCGTCTTGAGTCTGAAGCAGCACATTCACATACTTTGACAGGAATTCGCGCGTCTCTTCGAAGTCCGCTTGCGAGATCCCGTCCTTCAACAGTTTGTCGAATTCAAACAACGCAGCACGCAAGGCGAACAGGCCGTTTTGCGGTTCCACAGGACGGATCCAGATTTGAAAGATCTGCTGCCGACGCGCAAGATTTGGATCAGGCTGGAACTGATACATACCGCGCGGAAAATACTCGATGTAGGAATAGTCGCCGTAATTGAGGCCGCGGGCCTCTCGCAGCCGTTGATAAAGATGGCTGTTACTAGAGCGGTGCTGCCCGAGAAAAGAATTCACGAGCATCAGCGCCGGCCAATCCGGATCCCCACGCAATACCGATATCGGGAATCCTAACGAGATGGCCGTGGACCGAGTTTCTCGCTGAATGATCTCAATGCGCATTCCCGAATCGAGCTTAACTTCGGGCAATCGCACGGGCTCGGTCTTGCCAGCAGGCAGCTGAGCAAAGTCGCGGGCAACCTGGTCAGCGAATTGGCCTGGGTAATTCCCCGCCAGAGCGACCATGACGTTCTCGCGGTGATAGTTCGCCTGGTAAAAGTTTCGCACATCGTCAAGTGTCAGCTTTTCGAGGGCGGCGATATGGCCGACCGTGTGATGACCGTAGGGATGACCTCGATAGATCACATTGTAGAGCTCTTCCTTGCCCAACTCCTCGTCATTCCCTTCGCGCAGAGAAACCTTAAGATAGTTCACCGCCTCGGTTCGCAACCGACTAAAATCCTCTTCGCGAAAGCCCGGCGCCAGGAGCATATCGCGAATGAGAGGGTAATAACGGTCCAAGTTATCGACGTGCGTCGTGCCTCCAAACACCGTCATCTCCTTATCGATTTGTGCGTCGAAACTCGTGGCCATGGGATACATGGCTTCCAAAATCTCCTCGTACGGCAGAGACTTTGAACCGCCTTTCGCGAGCATGGATGCCGTCAAGGCGGCCAGTCCTTCTTTCCCCTTCGGATCGTGCGCGGCACCGAGGGAGAAACAGAGGCGCACCGTGATGAGCGGAGACCGGTTTGGCTGCAGCAACAGCTCGACCGGTGGCGCTGCCGCGGGCGCCGCGTTCATCCGATAAGTGAAGGAACTTACAAAAAGGAGGAGAATCGTCCAACGTCGCATAATCACTTTCCTTTCGCGTCGACCGGGAAGTTCAACGTCACGATGGTACGATTTGCCTCCACAAAGGTCTTGGCCGCGGCCATTCGGATATCTTCCGGTGTAATCATTTGATAGAGCGCAAACAGCTTATCCACCGTGTCCGGCGTGCGGCGCAAGGCGACATACGGGGCGAGGAAGCTCGTGATGGCTTCAGAGCTGTCCCAACTTAACGCCGTTCCGTAACGCAATCGGGACCGCGTTTGATCGAGCCGTTCCTGAGAAACTTTCTCCGCGGTAAACCTTTGAAAAGTCGCGAGGATGGCATCGCGCACGGCGTCGACATTCTTCGAGTCTTTGACGCGCGCGTAGACGCTGAACAGTTCCGGATCGATCAAGTCGTCAAAGGATGGGGCGAGGAGATCCACTTTTTGTTCCTTCAACACCAGCCGCTGATAGAGGTCCGAGTTCTCGCCGAAAGCCACCGGCACGAGCAGATCCAGGGCTGCCTTTTCCTTGGTTTCATCCGAGTAAGCAGGCCCATGAAAAGCGACGACCAAGTAAGGCAAGGTTGGAGAAGGCCAGTCGATATGTGCTGTCCGAGCGGCCGTTTGTGGAGGCTCGGCAGGAACGGTGGGAGTTGGAGAACCCTTTTTCCAAGCACCGAAGTATTTCTGGGTTAGCCGCAACATTGAGTCGCGCTGAACATCGCCAACGGCAATCAGGGTGGTGTTCTCAGGGCGGTAGTACCGTTGATAAAAGCTTAGGCTATACTGGTACTGATTGGGCATATCTTCGATGTCCTTTAGGAATCCCATCGTTGTATGCTTGTAGGTGTGGCGATCGAAGGCCGTGTCCCGCAAGACCTCCTGCAGCTTTTCCAGCGGGCTCGCGCTGTTCTTATTGTACTCTCCCAGCACCGCGCGCGACTCCGTCTTGTAAACGTCCGGAGAATAGTTGAGCCGTTGGAATCGATCCGCTTCCAGTTCCACCACCTTCTCCAAATCTTCTTTGGAGAAAAGGGTATGGTAAACCGTCCGATCGTCCGACGTATAGGCATTCACCGAGGCACCCGCTCGTTTTAAGATAGCGTCGCGCTGTTCCGGAGAAAAGCCTTCGCTCCCTCGAAACATCATGTGTTCAAAGAAATGAGCATAGCCACTCTTGCCCGGTTCGACCTCATTCCGGGAACCCGTCTGCACTACAATATAGAGGGCGACCAGATTTGGGTTGTCCGTGGGCACGGTCACCAACCGCAATCCGTTGGTCAAATCATCGGTCGTGTAGGAATAGGGAAAGAACCGCGGCGGCGCAGCCCCTTGGACGGCGCTCCCCGTTCCCGCAATGAGCACGCTGCTCAACATTGCGACTTTTATCGTCTCAAACATTTATCTTCCTTTGTTTCCTGGACGTTCTTCGAGTTAACGAGCATCCCCGCGTGACGCCGCCCTGGGATCGGCAAGCTCGATCGGCTTCACTCGCAACCCCTCGCGCACCTTATCTCCGGGATAAAGTATGGCCAGTTCCCCTTCTTTCAAGCCCTCGAGGACTTGCGTTTCGCGGCCACTCGATCGGCCCGTTCGCACCGGGCGAAGTTGCGCCCGGCCTCCCTCCAACACAAACGCCGCCCACTGCTCGCCCCGGCGGAAGAGTGCCCCTGCCGAGACTTGAAGTGCTTTGTCCGTTTCCCAAACGACAATTCGCGCTTCCACCCGGAAGTTGTCGCCCAAGGTCCGGCGTTGATCGGGCGGTGTGAGAATATCCGCAATGACACGAACCCGCTGCTCTTCGACGCCCAACGCCGAGACTTTCGTAAACGCTGCCGGCTCCACCAGGCGAACGCGGGCCTGCAACGGCGGACCGCCACCCCACTGCTCAAGTTCCACCTGAGTGCCCGGTGAAATCGCCGCGCCATCTCTGGACAACACCTCCACCACCGCTTCCAGATCCGCGGGATCCCCTACCTCCAACAGTGGCGTGCCCGCCGCGACCACGCGCGAGCTCTCTTCGAAAACACGCAAGACTCGACCACTTGACGGCGCTTTGATTTCCGTCGGGGTTTTGCAAACCGTCCCGGTAGCATTGGCTCCGGCGGCAAACTCCGCCAGTTCCGCCTCGGCTTGGCGCACCGCACTTTCCGCCACCGCCAAATCGCGAGCGCTGGCGGTCTCGCGCCATTGGAGAGGCTCCAGTTCCTGCACGGAGACCGCTTGGGCGTTAAATAGCTTCTCAAACCGTCGCAGTTCCTGCAGAGCAAAGGTGTGGGCCGCGCGCGCTTTCTCGAGATTGGCGACCGCGCTGTCGCGCCGGGCTTCGGCCAAAGCGCGGCTGCGCGCATCGAGCAACACGGGAGGCAATGGATCGATGATCGCGACGACCGTGCTACCAGCCTGAACTTCGGCGCCCGGCTTGAGCTCAACGCGGCGCAACTGACCCGTGACGGGCGCGGCCACGGCAAAACGCTGCCGAATCCGCGTCTTGCCTTCTTCGTTGATGCTCATGCGCAGCGGACCGGTCCGAACCGCCGCCGTTTCCACCGGCGTTGGTTGCGGCCAGAGACCCACCACGATCAATGCCACGAGCAACCCGGCGCCCAACCAGGGCAACCATCGGCGGCGGCGGTTTCGCTCCACGACGCGCGCGGCAGCGTGCGCGGCTTGAGCATCAGAGGAAACGGAGTTCATGAAACAAGGAATGCGTTATTCCGGCGCTTTCAGAGCACTAACCAGATTCAGTTGATTCAATCGGCGCAACACAAACAATGCGGACAACGTCGACGCCACCGTGACGGTCAGCACGGCGAATGTATAATTTCTCAGGGTCAATACCAGCGGCAATCGCACGGTCTCCGTGTTCACCGCTTTAAGAATGCCTGTGGCAAAACCGGTCCCCAAGACCAGTCCCAACGGAACAGCGATGAGCGCTAACAAGACTAACTCTGTCACCAGCACCGTTCCCACTTCCCGGCGGGAAAAGCCAATGACGCGGAGCGTCGCGAGTTCCCGCGCACGTTCCGCCAGCGAGATTCGCGCATTATTATAAACCACACCGAAAGCGACCACGGTGGCAAAGGAGAGATAGATCGTTTGCAGGAGGTTAATACTAGCGGCGGTCGTCTGGCGGAAGTTCGTTCGTAACGATTCCTTGACGGCCACCCAACTGACTCGCGGAATACCTTTGAGCGCGCGCAAGAAGACGCTCCATTGAGCTTTATCCACCTTGAAACTGGCCCCGCTGATCACGTCCCCTTCCTGCAAAAGCCGGTTGACTGCGTGCAAATCCATGTAGGCCGCGATGCCGGCAAAATCCTCCGAGAGGCCCGTTAAACGGACGGGCTGCACCGTTCGCCGACCCTCGAGCATTTCCACCAGCAACTCGTCCCCAATACGAGCGCCCAGCACTTCTGCCAATTTGGCCGAGACGACCAGACCCTCGGGCGGGAGCGGAATCTGGCGACTTCGACCATCGATCACACGGTTATGTTCGCCGTTCGACAGAAGCCCTTGAATAGCGATCTGACGGTGCCGCGATCCGAAATGAAGGCGCACCGCCGCGCCGCGGATCGGCTCTGCCAGGATGACTCCGGGTAACTGCTCGAACAAGTGGCTGACTTGGAAACTGGCCGGTTCCACCAGTCCGATAGTGACGTCTTGGCGTTGCACGACATCCCATTGAAAGTCCATCACTTCCGCCACCCCATCGCGAAAGCAGTTCGGCACGATGAGAATGCCGGTCGCCAAAGCCAACCCCAGGATCGTGAAGAGCGCCTGGACTGGCTTCCGTTCCAGGTTGCGGACCGCTATTCGGAAAGTATGCGAAAGGAAATGAGAAATGCCCGTCCGTTCGAGCAGGGCTGGACGGTAACTCGCGGGCGGCTCCGGGCGCATGGCTTCCGCGGGAGGCAACCGGGCGGCGCGCCGCACCGAACTGAGCACTCCTAGTAACGCCGCCGCTGCGCTCACCACTAAGGCGAGCGGGAAGGCGGTATGGTCCAAACGAAAATCCAATTCGGGGAAGCGAAAGAAACGGTGATAAAGCAGAACTAGCCGGTGGCCCATAGCGACTCCGCCAATCGCGCCCAGCAATGTTCCCGCCGCTACCATCACCAGGGCGAACTTTAGATAGTGCACCACGATCTGGCGGTTCGTAAAACCGAAGGCTTTTAAGATCGCAATCTGCTCCCGCTGCAGAGCCAGAAGTCGAGATAACACCGCGTTCGTCATAAACGCCGCCACGCTCAGAAACACCGTCGGAAAGCCCACCGAAAGCGTTTGCAGAATCCGGATCTCGTCGGAGACGCGAATATGCGACGGGTGATCCGCGCGCGAATACGCTCCACGCGCTCCGTAGGGAGTTAATAACTTGTCCAACTCTGCAATGACCGGGCGTTCGGCCGCTCCGGGCGCGAGAGTCAACGAAAGGAAATTGAACGCGCCATCGAGACTAAAGGCTGTCGCCAGCTCTTTATAAGGCATCCAAAAGATCCCGTAGGTCCGGTTGTCGGGCAGCGCACTTCCCGGACGCGATTCAAAAATAAATTCCGGTGAAAGGACAATCCCAGCAATGCGAAACTGCTGGCGGCGTCCGTTCAAAAGCACGCCGATGGAGTCGCCCGGGCGAAGCTGATTCGCCTCCGCAAAAGCTTCTCCCACCAAAACGAAGCCGCGGCTGCCCGGGGTGAGCCATTGCCCCGCGCGCAAGAATAGGCGGTTGAGCTCAGGCACGCCGAAATCCGGCAACGAACGCATCAGTCCGCTCGCCGGTTCGTCCAGCCCCGGAAGATCCAGCGTGATCTGCGCGGAAATGCCAGTCTGGACCGTTGCGATGCCAGGGATCTCCGCAATGCGCGCAGCGAGAGAATTTGGGGCTCGCTTGAGTTGCGCAAAGACCTGAGCGAATCGATGGGACTGGTAATACTCGAGCCGGGTGCTTTCCAGGGAGTGGATCAAGCTGCGAGCCATGATCATCATGGCCAACCCACAAGCCATTACCAGCGAGACCGCCACCGCTTGGCCGGTCATCTTGCGCAGGTCGCGCCACACCTTGCGGTCGAGATGAGAGAGCATTACCAGTGCAGTTGGCTGGCTGGGGCGCGGACGGCATTCTCGTGAACGTGATGCACCCGTCCATCCATAAAATGAATGACGCGATCCGCCATGTCCGCCATGACCGCGTTGTGTGTAATAATCACCGTCAGCGTTCCCAACTCTCGATTCACACGCGCGATCGCATCCAAAACCACGATCCCCGTCCGGACGTCCAAAGCCCCTGTCGGTTCGTCGCAAAGAAGCACTTCCGGTCGTTTCGCAATGGCGCGTGCGATGGCAACGCGCTGTTGCTCTCCTCCGGAGAGCTGCGCCGGGAAATGGTCCAGTCGCGCTCCGAGGTTGACCATCTCCAAGGCGGCCTCAGCAGGCATCGGATTGCGGGCGATCTCCGTGATTAGGGCCACGTTCTCCCGGGCAGTCAGGCTGGGAATCAAGTTATAGAACTGAAAGATAAATCCGATGCGCTCCCGGCGATGGGACGTCAACTCGTCTTCGTTCGCCCGCGTTAAGTCGAGGTCCTTATACCGCAGTTCGCCACCGCTCGGCACATCCAACCCGCCCAAATTGTTGAGCAACGTCGTTTTGCCACTCCCGGAAGGTCCCAAGAGCACGATGAATTCGCCCGCGTACAAATCCAGATCCACTCCGGCTAGGGCATGGACTTCAGTCGCGCCCATTCCGTAAACCTTGGTGAGATCGCGAACGCGATACACCAAATCGCGGCGATCTCGTCCCTGACGATCTGCTTGGGCCACTTCTGTCACAGTTGCGACGAAATCGAATAGCTACCAGCAGACCTCCGTCGCTTCAAGGAGGTTCCAAGTTCCTCATCGCCGCTCGATGCTTGCGAAAACGCTGTCAAACTCAGGCTGGAAGGGTACAAAAAAAACGAAGTGCCGCCTGGCTAACGCGAGAGAGGAAACCAAACCTAAACTGCTCACGCCGCCGTAGGCGCCACTTCTACCGGTAACTTCGCGCAGCTTTTCAAAAATGCAAGTTTCCCCTCGCCACAGGCATTGCTTTTCCTGCAACTCGGGGCAAGTTGTTTTCGCCAGAGGCCAAAGGCAAGGAGGTTTTGCATGATTCCTGACGCTCGACAGAACAAAGTCGGACAACCTCAGCTTGCTAGAGCAACGCACCTTTTGCACTCCGGTATGGAGACTTGAAGATTCTAAACCAACCAGAGCGTTGCTCGGAAAGCATCCCTATGCGCACATCGAAGATTGATGGTCGGCCGATCGACCAAGTGGCCAACGAGGTGACCCGCGATTCCAGCGAGTCTGAGAACATAGACCTAGCCGCAGAAGCTACGGATTCCGCCCCGGCAAAGTCCTTAGCGGCCGACCAGCCAGGGAAGCCCCAGGTTCCGACGTCAAACCCAACACCGCGCCGGTCGAAGTCCCGTCCGTAGCCCGAGACGGGAATGGACGTGCCAAAGACCACCGAGTCAGGGTTGATGGTCTTGGAATTCTTGGTCTTTTGTTCACAAACGCTGAGCTCTTCGCCGCAACGGTGAGGCGCGGGCGTATCAGTTCTTCGACCGCACGCTTGCACGCCGGAAGCGGCCGGTTACACTCCGCGCATGTCCTGGAAAGTTCTCATCACCGCCCGCACCTTAACGGAGGTTGGGACGGAAGCGGTAGCCATCTTGCGCAAGGCCGGTTGCGAACTCACGATTCCTCCCCGGTTCGGCCCGTATCCGGCCGACGAGCTCCAGCCCATGCTCGCGGGGCATGACGCCGTCTTCGCCAGCATGGATAAATTCACTCCTGGCGTCCTGCAATCTTCGGCCGCTTCGCAACTGAAACTGATCTCACGATGGGGCGTTGGGTATGACGCCATTGACATCCCCACGGCAACTGCACAAGGAGTGGTCGTGGCGTATACGCCCGGGTTGCTGAATGAGACGGTGGCTGATTTTGCGTTTGCCCTTCTCCTGAGCGCCGCGCGTCAGGTGCACATCGGGTATGCCCACATGGCCCGTGGCGAATGGCGCCCTGCCTGGGGCCACGACGTTCACGGAAAGACTCTGGGCATTATCGGGTGCGGTCGCATTGGGCAAGCGATGGCGCGTCGCGCTGCCGGTTTCAGTATGCCAATCCTCGCCTACGACATCTGCCCGGACCCGAACCTGGGCCCGAGCGTCCGCTACGTGAGTCTCGATGAGCTGCTCGCCCAGAGTGATTTTGTATCGCTTCATGCGGCTTCCACTCCCGCCAACCGGGGCCTTTTGGGTGAAGCACAGTTCCGCAAAATGAAGCCCAACGCTTACCTGATCAACACAGCCCGGGGCGCATTGATTGACGAAGCGGCGCTCGCGCGGGCGTTGCAGGAAGGTCAGATTGCCGGAGCCGCGCTGGATGCATTTGTGGTAGAACCATTGCCTGCGGAACATCCCTTGCGAACCGCTCCTAACGTTTTGCTGACCCCGCATCTGGCCTCGTTCGCACGGGAAACAGCGGAGCGCGTCAGCACGACCGCGGCTCAAGCCATTGTCGATTTGATGAACGGAGTTCGGCCCCAGTTTATTGTCAATCCTGAGGTATTGAACTCGCCGAGTCTCAAAGCACGTCTGCGCCGTTGACCTCTCTAATGATCCGTCCCTCTCTTCATGAAAACCAACCACGTTCGCTCCAAACTCAAACGAGGCGAAGCTAGCATTGGCACCTGGCTGACTTTGTCGGATCCGATCGCTGCCCGCTTTATGGCCCGGGTCGGCTTTGACTGGTTAACTGTCGAACTGGAACATGCTCCCACCAGTTTCGAAACCGCCGCAACCAGCTTTGCCATCATCTCCGCGAGCGGTCCCGCCCCCCTCGCACGCGTGCCCGTTAACAGCGTAGAAAATGTCAAGCGCGTGCTCGATACCGGCGCTTGGGGAGTTGTTGTGCCCATGGTGAATTCGCGCGCAGAAGCCGAAGCGGCCGTGGGCGCCGCACGCTATGCTCCGCTCGGACGTCGCACCATTGGGGGACAGCTCCATGCCATCAATTTCGAATGCGATCCTGCCACTTACTACGCCCGCGCCAACGATGAAATCCTGGTGGTGCTGATGGCAGAACAAGTCCAAGCCATCGAGCATGCGGAAGAAATCTTCAGCGTCCCAGGCATCGACGCCGTCTTCATTGGACCGAATGACCTGCACCATTCGATGGGCCAAGCCCCAGCCTTCGAAAGTGATCATAAAGAGTTCAATGACGCGCTCGCTCACATCCTGAAAGTCTGCAAAAAATACGGGATTGCGCCGGGCATTCACGTTGCCGACGAACACGCCGCCCGTCGCCGCGTGGCGGAAGGATTCCAATTCATCGCGATCGCCAGCGAGGCAGGAATGATGCTGAACAAAGCGCAGGAAATCGCGCGCGCCGTCGGCGTCGCCGGTGCTAAAGGCGCCGTCGCCAAATACTAACTGCGCAATGAAGATTGTCGTCCTGGACGGATTCACCTTGAATCCCGGCGATCTAAGCTGGGAACCGCTGCGCGCGTTAGCGCCGGCGGACATTCACGATCGCACCGCCCCGACCGACGTCGTCCCCCGCGCGTCAGGGGCCGAGATTGTCCTGACGAATAAAACCCCCGTTCGGGCCGAACACATCGCCCAATTGCCAGACTTGAAATTCATCAGCGTGCTCGCGACCGGCTATAACATTGTCGATACGACCGCAGCGCGTGCGCGCGGAATTCCCGTCAGCAATGTCCCGGCCTATGGCACGCGTTCCGTCGCGCAGATGACGATCGCGCTGCTTCTTGAACTGGTGTTGCGCACGGGCCATCACGCGGACTCCGTGCGACAAGGGCGGTGGACAGCGAACCCGGATTTTTGCTACTGGGATTTTCCTTTGATCGAACTGGAAGGGCTGACGCTGGGCATCGTTGGTCTGGGGCGGATCGGCCGCGCGGTTGCCGATCTTGCGTCGGCATTTGGGATGAAAGTGATCGCGCATAGCCGCTCGAAACCAGCGGACTTGCCGCCGCACATTCGGTGGGTCGAATTGGAACAACTGTTCCGCACCAGCGATGTCATTAGCCTGCATTGTCCGCTCACGCCACAAACCCAAAAACTGGTCAACGCCGAGCGGCTCAGCCTGATGAAGCCGACCGCGTTCCTGCTAAACACCAGTCGTGGACCACTGATTGACGACCTCGCGTTGGCGGAAGCACTCAACGCCCGCCGCATCGCTGGCGCCGGACTCGACGTCTTGTCTGAGGAACCGCCGCCCGCGACTCATCCGCTCTTGAAGGCCAACAACTGCCTGATCACACCTCACATCGCGTGGGCCACGAGCGCCGCGCGGTCACGGTTGATGCGGGTGACGGTGGACAACGTGCGAAGCTACCTGAATGGCCAACCGCAGAATGTAGTGAACTGAGTGCCAGTTCGGTGGATGCAGAATGCCAAAACCGCTGTCCTCACTGAGCATGCTGAGGCCGATCCCAGCCGTAGAACCGCCGGACATGCACAGCCAACCTAACGGTCTCAAAGCAACTTCGGCTGCAATTCTTCTTTGGCAAGCGCTTCGCCCAAGCTCTCCACGCGTGCGCGCCGTCGTTCCATAATCTCCTTGTCGACTTTCGGATCATACGGCACGGGATACTCGCCGTTGAAACAGGCCATGCAGTACGATTCTTTGGGCAATCCTGTAGCCTTCACCAGTCCCTTCGCCGAAAGGTAGTGCAATGAGTCCGCGTTGAGGTAACGACGGATTTCATCCACGCTGTTGTTCGCGGCCATCAACTTGCTTCGATCGGGGAAATCAATGCCGTAAACGCAAGGATTCATGTGCGGCGGACAACTCACCAGCACGTGGACCTCCTTCGCCCCGGCTTCTTTGAGTTGCTTCACCCGAGCGCGACACGTCGTCCCTCGCACGATCGAATCGTCAATCACAATCACTCGCTTGTCCCGCACCAGGTCGGGGATCAAGTTCAATTTGACGCGGACGTTGAAATCACGGATGAGCTGAGAAGGCTGGAGGAAACTCCGTCCCACATAATGGTTTCGCACAAAGGCCATTTGATACTCGATGCCCGATTCGAGCGAGTAACCTAGCCCAGCGGAATTGCCACTGTCAGGAACCGGCACGACCACATCCGCTTCAATCGGTTTTTCCCGGGCCAATTGGCGACCCATTTCCACCCGGACTTTGTAAACATTGCGATTGGCAATGTTGCTATCCGGACGGGCGAAGTAGATGTACTCAAAAATACAGAAAGCGCGGCGTTCATGTTCCGGAAACGCTTGGATGCTGCGCAAACCGTTCTTATCGATAATCACGATCTCGCCGGGCTGCACGTCTCGCACGAACTTGGCGTGGATCAAATCAAATGCGCACGTTTCGCTGGCCAGAACCCAGGCATCGTCCACTTTGCCAATGGACAACGGACGGAAGCCGTGCGGATCCCGGACGCCGACCAATTCGTGCTCGCTCATGATGACGAGCGAATATGCCCCCTCTAAGCGGCGCATCGATTGCACCAGGTTATTCTCGGTTTTGCCCAATTTAGGCTGCGCGAGGAGATGCAAGACGATCTCGCTGTCGACGGTGGTCTGGAACATCGCGCCACAGCCTTCCAATTCTTCGCGAAGGTGGGCCGCGTTCGTCAGGTTCCCATTATGGGCAATGGCAATTTGGCCTAATTGACAATCGCCCGTGAGCGGTTGGGCGTTCCGCAAGTGCGACGCGCCGGTGGTGGAATAACGAGTATGGCCCACCGCCATGTGCCCGACCAACCGATGAAGAATCTCTCCGTCAAAGACCTGGGGAACCAAACCCATGCCTCGGTGGACACGAAACTGCCGACCATCGCACGCCACGATTCCTGCACTCTCCTGTCCTCGATGCTGCAAGGCGTACAATCCGTAATAGGTCAATTCGGCGGCATTTGGATGACCAAAAATGCCGAAAACGCCACAGTAATGTTTGGGGTATTCCTGCATGGCTCAATGGCAGTGCCGCTGCCGCTTACGAATGCGCAACGCTGTTCAGCGAACACAGGCTGCAACAGAGAGTCTGCTCCAGGTTCAGGGGCAAAGCTTCCCACTGAAATCCACGCGGCATACTGCTCATCGTTGTCTGGCCCGGCGCCAAAAACTACGGGCCATTTGCAGGCCGGTCAAGCCCTCACCCTTCCTTCATCGCTCGCGCGATAGAGTTCCACCAAATATCGTGCAATTCGGCCAAAGCCCACGCCCAGCCCTGGCTGGCCGTCTTCACTTTGAGTTCAGAGCCGCCCACGCGACCTAGAACGATCGCACCAACCCCCAAAATCTTCGCGCGTTCAATGACTTTGACTGCCTCGAGCGGAGCGACCGAGATAATGATTCTGCCTTGGGTTTCGCCGAAAAGGAGAGCGTCCAATCGGGTTGCGGCCAGCGCAGACAGATCGATATCGGCACCGATCAGCTGTGGCGTCTCGCGGGCCGTCTGCCGGGAAATGCAGCATTCGGCCAAGGCCACCGCCAAGCCCCCCTCGCTGCAGTCGTGCGCGCTTTTGACCACTCCGGAGTGAATCAGCGCTCGTAAGGCGCCATGCAACTCGTTTTCCGCCTCGAGATTACAGCGGGGCGGCGTCCCGGTCTTCAGACCGTGGGCCACCTTAAGGTAGGCAGAACCTCCCAAACCCAGGAGCGGATCTTGCGCATCCACCAGTTCGCCGAGTAACACAACCACATCCCCCTCATCTTTGAACCATTGCGTTGTGATATGCTCCTTCTTTTCAATCCGGCCCACGACCGCAACGGTTGGCGTCGGATCGATCGGGCCAGCCGGGCTTTGATTGTACAAACTCACGTTGCCTCCGGTGACGGGAGCGTTAAAGACCTGGCAAGCCTCTGCCAAGCCGCGCACCGCCTCTTTCAGTTGCCAGAAGATCTCAGGATTGTGCGGGTTACCAAAATTCAGATTATCCGTCACACCCAGTGGAACAGCGCCCGAGCAAGCCAGGTTGCGCGCCGCCTCCGCCACCGCCGTCTTTCCGCCTTCGTACGGATCGAGATAAACATAGGTCGCGTTGCAATCCACCGTCATGGCGATATACGCCTCGCGCGTGTCCGGGTTGGGAGGCGGGTAACCAGCACCGTTGGCACCTTCGGACTGGGCGCGCTGCTGACGTGTCTCTTCCGCGGTCAAAGGCAAAGAGTCGTACTTGACTCGCAACACAGCGGCATCCGATCCTGGACAAACGACCGTCCCGTCGCGCACCATGTGGTCGTACTGTCGATAGATCCAGTTCTTGGAAGCGATCGTGGGCCAGCCCATTAACGACCGGAGGGGCAAGGTGGGATCCGCGCAGTCCGGGACTTCCGTCAGACGGAAGGCGCGCACTTGCTGAAGATAGTCAGGTTCGCGTGCCTCTCGGTAGTAGATGGGCGCGTCGTTGGCTAGTTTGCTCGCAGGGATGTCAGCCACGATCTCGCCATGATTGGTGACGACCATGCGCCCGGTGTCTGTCACCGTTCCAATCTCAGCCCAGGGCAAGTCCCACTTGTCAAAAATCCGTTGCACTTCTTCCTCGCGTCCCTTTTGCACGATGATGAGCATCCGTTCCTGCGATTCACTCAGCATGATCTCGTACGGGGTCATATTCGGCACACGCTGAGGGACTTTGCTCAGCTCAATTTCGATCCCCGTACCAGCCCGCGATGCCGTCTCACACGTTGAACAGGTCAACCCGGCCGCGCCCATGTCTTGAATGCCTGCCACCGCTCCGGTTGCCAGCAACTCCAGGCAAGCTTCGCAGACGAGCTTCTCCATGAACGGGTCTCCCACCTGAACCGCTCCGCGTTGTTGCTCGGCAGATTCTTCGGTCAGATCCTGCGAGGCAAACGCCGCTCCCGCAAGACCGTCCCTACCAGTGGCGGGCCCCACATAAAAGACCGGGTTCCCGACCCCTTTGGCCGCCCCTCGGGCAATCTGTTCGTGGCGCAAAACCCCCAAACAGAAGGCGTTCACCAACGGATTGCCTTCGTAGCTTCGGTCGAAATAAACCTCCCCCGCTACGGTTGGAATTCCAAAACAGTTGCCGTAATGGGCGATACCCGCAACGACACCGCTCAAAAGGCGCCGATTATTCGCCACTGCGGAAGAGCTGCCATTCCGCGCCGCGGCCTCTTTTTCCGTTTCGGTAATCGGCCCGAAGCGCAGCGAATTGATGGCGGCCACCGGTCGTGCGCCCATCGTGAAAATGTCGCGAATGATCCCTCCTACTCCCGTGGCCGCTCCTTGAAACGGCTCGACCGCGCTGGGATGGTTGTGCGATTCAATTTTGAAGGCGATCGCCAGCCCATCTCCGATGTCGACAATCCCGGCGTTCTCCTCGCCTGCCCCAACCAGGATCTTCTTCGATTTCGTCGGAAAGGTCTTCAACAGCGGCCGGGTATTCTTATAAGAGCAATGTTCACTCCACATCACGGAGAAGATGCCAAGTTCGGTATACCGCGGCGGGCGGCCGAGGATCTCCTCAATCCGGGCGTATTCATCCGGAGTGAGATTATGCTGTTTAACCAGTTCGGGGGTAATGATAGGGTCGATCATGGAAATCCGTGGTGTCAATGGACCGCTCCAAAGTCGAGCGGTCCAGCGGCATTAATCCGCTGACAGGCTAATATCGATCTCTCGAGCTGCGCTCGGATCGGGCATCGCTTCGCCGCGCTGACGCATGTCTTCGATGTGCAATTGCAGCGCCTCGCTCATCAACTGCATCGTCTCCCGCTCCGTCTCCGCGGCGGCAATACACCCAGGAAAGTCAGGCGCATAAGCGCTGAAACTGTTCAGACCTCGTTCGATAATGATCGGATAGCGCATGCTTTACCTTAGCCCAGCTCTTCGCAGGACACTGTTCAACGTTTGCGTCTGCACGTCCGCCCGCGGATGCCCCGCAATCGTGACGGCCCCCGGCTTGCTGACATGATGAAACTGCCAGTGGCTGCCGCGCATCCGGACTAATCGCCACTGGTCGTGTTCGAGTAATTTAATGACATCTCGAATCTTCAAGGCCGCACTTACGCCGCTTGAGGGACAGACTTCTTTTGCAACGCCTGAATCATACTTTCAAAGATCTGCCGGCCATCCGCGCCGCCCAAAATGGCTTCGCTCGCCCGCTCGGGATGGGGCATCAACCCGGCCACGTTCCGCTTCTCATTGCAAATTCCAGCAATGTTCTGCAGCGAGCCGTTCGGATTGGCTCCGTCCCTCACCTCGCCTCCTGCCGACGCGTAACGCCATAAAATCTGGTCGTTCCGCTGCAACGCTTCCAAAGTGCCTTCATCCGCAAAATAGCACCCTTCCCCATGCGCGATGGGAACACGCAACACAGTCCCGGGGGAAAGCCTGTTAGTGAACGGCGACTGGGCGGTCTCCGTGCGAATAAACACGTGCTCACATCGGAACTGCAACGATCGATTTCGAACCAGCGCCCCAGGCAGCAGCCCAGCCTCACAGAGAATCTGGAATCCGTTGCAGATCCCGAGCACCAAACCGCCCTGGTTGGCAAACTCGTAGACCGCTTGCATGATCGGACTAAAGCGCGCGATCGCGCCCGTGCGCAGATAGTCGCCGTAGCTAAATCCGCCCGGAACGACCACGGCATCGGCCGCACCAAGCGATTTCTCCTTGTGCCAGAGGAGTTTAGCAGAATGACCAAGCACTTGGCCAAGCACATGCACCGCGTCTTGATCGCAATTCGAAGCCGGAAATTGTAGGACGGCGAAGTTCATGCCTCAGTCACTTTAGAATCGTCCTACTCCAGTTCAAAGCGATAATCTTCGATCACGGGATTGCTCAGCAGCCGGTGGCACGCCTCGTCGATCTGTTTCCGCACCGTTTCCCGGTCGCCAGACACCTCGATTTCCAAGTATTTTCCCACGTGCACCGCTTGAATGCCGCTATAACCCATATGGGCCAAAGCACCTTGAATGGTTTTGCCTTGTGGATCGACCACGGCCTTCTTGGGTGTAACGATAATCTTTGCTTTCATGCTCTACAAAGTCCGCCACCCAATGTTGGGTAAAGACCTGGAGCGACGCTAGTCTTTTCTAACTCGCCCGAGCGGGGAGGATACGCTAACTCATGGAAGAACTTGATTCGCAAACATTACAATACAGCGAGAGAAAGCGTGAGAATCACGCTCGAAGAGTGCCCAAGCAGCGTGTCAAAAACTTTGTAAAGACGGAAACCCTTAAGCGAGGGGTATTTGGAAGACAAAACAACGACCTTGGCAGCAAGGTCCAAGCGCCTGCGCTTGACAAATGAGTGCCGATGCGTAAATACATTGTAATCACATTGCATGGCCGATTAATTTACAATTGACTCTTTTCGCATGGAGTTTGATTGGAATAATCCGCCGTTCGAGTGGGATAGTTCTTTGACGCCCCGTGATGTAGAAGAATCGTTCGAAGATCCGTTCGCGATTCGCCTATTGCCGGATTCAGGCCGGTTCTCCGTCCAGGCCCGGTACTTTAACTTGGGCAAATCCGCGACAGGTCTGGGAGTTTTCAGCGTGTATCGGACGAATGGGAAACAGATTCGGGTGATTCGAGCCCGTCCCTTTGTGCCCGAAGAACAGTTCTTCTACCAGCGGAAGCTCGATCAGACTCTGTCCCGTTAGGCGGAGCGAGATAAGACCACGACCTGAGCGTTACGAGAGAGAGCGCTCGGTAGGCGCAAAGGCGCGCAGAAGGAACGATGAATGCGATTGTTAATTGGGAAGACGTTCCCCTCTTCGACAGCGAAGATGCCGAAGCGAGCTTTTGGGCGGAGAATCGGATCGACTTGCGGCTGATGGAATCGGCGGTCGCGGCCGCATCGGACGATTTGGAGTCGGTCACGATCACGCTGCGGATCGATCCGCGAATGTTGGCACGAATTAAGCGATTGGCCAGGTCCAGATACCTGAACTACCAAAGCATGATCAAGCAGTGGCTAAGTGAACGCATGGAAAACGAGATGCGGGAACGTTGAACCAATGAGCCAAGTCAGCACAATGCAAACGAGAGTCGAGCAGAACCCGGGGGCGGCTCCAACTCCACAGACTTCGCGGTCAACCCGTAGGGGCTTTACGCTGATCGAACTCTTAGTCGTCATCAGCATTATCGGCGTGCTTGCGGGATTGATTGTCGGGTTGACCGGGCTCGCCACGCGCAAGAGCAAGGAAGCCCGCGTTCGGATCGAGATGAGCAAGTTGATTGGGGACATTGAAAACTACAAATCCAATCTTGGCTTTTACCCTCCTGATCACCGCCCCCTAAACGCAGCCGACGGGGTTCCGAGCATTCCATCCCCAAACCAACTTTTTTATGAACTGAGCGGAACGGTCTATAAGAATAATCAGTTCTACGTTGTCGGACGGCAGGAGCCGATCAGCCCCAACACAATCCAGGCAGTATTTGGCAGTTCCGGCTTTGCCAATGCGGCGCGGGTTGAGAAAGACCTTAAGTTTACGACCGAGTTCAAGGCTAGTCAGTACAAGCAGGTGACTTACCAGAACCAATTGATCGATGTGTTAATAACCCCCGTGCGGGGTCCGGCCGTGTGGGCATTAAACCCAGGCGGTTCCGTCACCGTGAATCCATGGCTTTACGTTTCGACGGGAGCGACCAATAACCCGGACCGTTACGACCTTTGGACTGAAGTTCTTATTAACGGAAAACTGATGCGCTTCAGCAATTGGGAGAGAGACCCAGTCGTGCTCAGTCCCTAATGTTATGCTGTCACGATTGCCCATCTATCCATCGCGGCGTTTGCCTGTGAAGTGGTCTTCCTCGCGCTGGCGTCAGCGCATTGAAGTTGTCGAGGCCCAGTCCATTAACGGTTCCTGCCACTCGACGTCGCCCCGCCTGCCACACAATGTGAAGTTGCGCGCAGACCCTTCGAGTCCGCGTCAAACCCGAATCCCGGTTACTCCGCTATCATTCCGTAAATCCCGATCTGCTCGTTCTAGGATCCAAAGTCAAACTATGAACTCCGCATCGTTTCGTCCCGGGCGCTACCGCGCCGGGTTTACTCTGATTGAGTTGCTCGTGGTCATCAGCATCATCGGCGTCCTCGCGAGCATGGCCATCCCCGTTCTCAGCAAAGCCAAGATCAAAGCGCAGATCACCAAGGCGAGCATGGAGATCAATGATTTGGCTGGGGCGATCAATTCCTACGTCACGACATACAGCCGTATGCCCGCTTCTCGCGACGTGCGGGCGGCGTTGGATAATCCCGATGTGACTCCCGACTTCACGTATGGCACTTATTATCGCGGCGGCTACACCAAGAACAAAAAAGGCGTGGCGTCGCAGGTTGAGACATACGGATTGAACGGCAAAGACCAGCGGAACAACTCCGAACTGATGGCGATTCTCAAGGATATCGAGCAGTTCCGCGATGGCAGCCCGACCGTCAATGCGGGCCATGCCTTGAATCCGCAAAAGATCACGTTCTTAAACGCCAAAGAAACAGATGGGGCTCGCCCTTCTGGCATTGGGCCGGACGGTCTTTATCGTGATCCTTGGGGCAACCCTTACATCGTCAGCTTGGACATGAATGGCGACGACCGGTGCCGCGACGGGTTTTATTGCCGCGACTCTGTCTCTCTTGACCCGACCGGCGCGGGCGGCCAGAAAGGTTTTAACGGCCTTTTCAAGGCGACGCGCACCGCCAACTCTTTTGAGTATCGCGGTCCGGTAATGGTGTGGTCATTAGGACCCGATGGCGTCGCGGACCCTCGCGTTCCGGCCAACAAAGGCGTGAACAAGGATAATATTCTGAACTGGAAATAACCTCGGGTTCCCGGGCTTTGGCACCTATGAGCTGGCAATCGACCATGAGAAGCGATCGGAGAGTAAATCGCCGGACAGCGGTCCGACGTCGAGCGTTTACGCTCATTGAGCTCATGGTCGTGATGCTCATCATTGGCATCTTGGCCTCCATCGCTGTTCCAGCGATGAAAGGAATGGGCCAGGCCAATCGCAATGCCGCGGCGCACCGTCAGATTCTCGATGACATCGCGCTGGCGCGCCTGCGAGCGATCAATGATCGCGCGCCGGTTTATATGGTGTTCACCCCGTTCAACATTATCGACGCCTTTAGCGCGGCGCCGCGCACAGCGGCTGAGCTCCGGCAACTGACCAACCTTCTCACAGCCCAGTACACAGCGTATGCGATTGTCAGCAGCCGAACGGTCGGAGATCAGCCAGGCCGGCCTACTCCCCGTTACCTCACGGAATGGCGTTCGTTACCCGACGGGCTGCTCTTCGCGCCCTACAAGTTCGATCCGAGGAACACCGGGTTGGCAAGCGACTATTCACGAAGCTTTGCACGCGAGATTCTTCCCTTTCCCATGTCTCGAAGCGCCCGATTTGCATTGCCGTGTATCGGGTTCAATGCGCAAGGACAACTGATCTCTCAGCGTGATGAGATCGTGACCATCGCCAAAGGAAGCGTCTTTCCGATCCGAACTTCAACTGGAGCTGTCAAGCTGGAGACGCCGGACTGGCAGTTGGATCCGGTCGTGAATCCGAACCGGCCGCCAGCCAGCCAAACGAATACCTATCAGTTTGCTCGCATCAATTGGCTGACCGGACGTGCCAAGGTGGAGCTTCCCGATTTTCGATAATGAAACTCTCTTCCCCAGCGCGGGTTGAAGCCCCCGATCAAAGACTTTCGATGACGGGCAGGTGGCAAACGCTCTCAAGCTCCCGCGGCGCCACTCCGCGTTCGGCGTTCACCATGGTCGAGATCGCGCTCGCCCTTGGGATCATTGCTTTTGCGCTGGTGGCGATCATCGGCGTGCTTCCCTCTGGGCTGAAAGTGCAACGCGAGAATCGCGAAGATACCATCATTAATCAGGACGCCTCTTACCTGATCGAAGCGATTCGCAGCGGAGCGAAAGGCGCGGAAGATCTGACCAACTATATTGAATCCATCTCAATCCGGCGCGGAGCGCAAACGCTCACTTACACAAACAATCCTTTCAACCCGGGCCAATTCCTGCCGCTGACCAACTCTCAGCACATTATTTCTTTGCTGAGCACACCGAAAGTAGACGATCCTAAGTTTCCGAATCGCTTCAACGTTGTGACCGCGCGGATGCGATCGATCAGCGGTGGCGCCTTGGACAAGAGTTCCAAGATGATCGATTTCGCGTTTCGTTACCAGGTCATCGCGGAAGTGTTGCCGTTTACGAATGTCCCACCGCAGTTAGCGGTGAACCTCCCGCGGAACGAGCTTTTACGGTCCGTGAACCTGAATCAAAACCTCTATGAGGTTCGCGTGACCATGCAATGGCCGCTCTTCCAACGAGGTTCAACTTGGGATGTGGGGCGTTATCGCCGCACTTTGCGCACGTTGGTGAGTGGGGAATTGGTGCCTGTTTATACCAATTCGACGCCTTACCTTTATATTTTCGAGCCTTCCACGTTCTTTTCCGCCCATTGATCGATGCAAACGCGAACTACCCATTCTCGGCCGGTTCGTCTGGCAGCGCGGCTCGCGTCTCTTAACTCGCCTTGGCGTCATGGGCTAACGCGGGCGCAGGCCAATCCGCGTCGCGCCGCGTTCAGTCTGATTGAACTTCTGACCGCCGTCTCAATCATGATGGTGATCATCTATGCGCTCTACGCGATGTTCAACCAGACCCAGAAAGCCCTCCGCGCCAATATCACGCAGGTCGACGTGCTCGAGTCCGGTCGTGCGGCATCCGAAATGATGGGCCGCGAGTTGGAACAGATCGGCGCGTGCAATCTTGGCCAAACGATCAATGTCACCGCTCAAACTCGCCTTCCTCCCCTGACCCAACTGGATCTCGAACCGTCCCGAGATCCGCTGCGAACCAATGTGCTGCAGGAGTTTTTCTTCATGAGTCGGCAAGCCAACAAGTGGGTGGGAACCGGCTATCGGGTTTTGGAAGCAGACGATGGAGTCGGAACACTGTATCGGTTCACGGTGTCGACGAATTATCGAGGCCTGAACTTCACCAATCTTTCCGGACAATTTGAACACGCCCGCCTGACGACGAACAGCGCGTCCGGACTGCTCTCCACCAACTTCAATCGAGTCGCTGACGGGGTCATTCACCTCCGCTTGACGCCTTACGACCATGAAGGTCGGCGCTTGGGCTGGGAAACGACGAACGATATTCCATTTTACCGCATGCTGCGCCTCAATCGGAATGGGCAACGTATCGGGCTGACGAGCACCGCAGCGAACGCTTACGATGCGCAAGTCATCTTGCAGGGAGCCTTGATCCCTCGCGAGACGCAGTTTTCTTTCGTGAGCAATGCCTTGCCGGCATATTTAGAGTTAGAACTGGGCGTGCTTGAGCCTGGCGCTTTGAAACAATATCAGTCGCTCCGCGATTCGCCCAAGACCGCGAACGCGTATCTGCAAAAACAAGCGGCTAAGGTCCACTTGTTTCGGCAAAGAATTCCCATTCGGACAGCCCTGCAATGAAACGCAATTCAGAACGCGGCGTCGCCCTGGTCATTACGCTGATCATGTTAGCGTTGGTGACCTTTATGGCGGTCGTCTTTCTCGCTGTCAGCCGCCGCGAGAGAGCGTCCGTGACCGTCACCGGAGATATTATCACCGCCCGGTTAATGACCGATACGGCCGTCGCCCGTGCCCAATCGGAAATTGCCGCTCGAATCCTCGCGACGACAAACATTTTCGACTACGACTTTATCGTTTCAACCAATTACTACGATCCCGTTGGCTTCCGCTCGAATAACACCAACGCCTACAACGTAAACTATGATCGGCGCAGCAATGGCACAGGCATGCGCGCCGGAGGAAGCGCAGTGGATACCCGAGATTGGGCCCAAAACATCGGAAACCTCCAATTTGATCCTCGGCCCCCGGTGTTCCTATTGGCCAGTCAAACTGGACTGGGATCGAACGACTTTCGGTTCTTCCTCGATTTGAACCGGAATGGCCAGTTTGAGCGGACTGGTATGATTACTAATCAGGAGTCGCGCACGACAAACTTCTTTGTGGGCGATCCGCAATGGATTGGTGTTTTGGAGAGGCCGGACCGGCCCCATTCTGAGAGTAATCGCTTTGTTGGACGTTATGCGTTTGCGGTGTTACCCGCGGGCAAAAGTCTGGATCTCAACTTCATCCACAACAATGCCAAGGGAATCGCGAACAATGTCTCGGCCAATGGCTACTTGCGGAACCAAGGGGTTGGGTCTTGGGAAATCAATCTGGCGGGTTTCTGGGCCGGATTGAACACCAACGTCTATTCGTGGGGTCAAGGAAATCTCTCCTACAACTACATCACGAACCAAAACATCCCGAGCAGTGGCGTGGCGTTTGAAGACGCCCGTGTGATCCTGAGCAATCGCTACGACGGCAGTTTAGCCAATCTGGCCTCCGCGCGAGCGCTCTACAATCTGCCCAACGGCCAAAACCCCTTTACGACGAACGGCATCGATTATTACTCGGACGGCCCGATCAGTCCCAACCTGTTCGCGGACAACCCGAATCTCGCTTGGGCCGGAAGCCCAAACCCGAACGGGTATTATGATATTCAAGAGTTGTTCAGCACGAACCGGACTTCGCCTGGGTTTATTCAGCGTCTGATGGGGCGCAGCACCAACCAGCTTGCCACGCTTTACGATCGGTATACCTATTACCGACTGCTCGCCCAGATGGGCGTCGATTCACGCACCCCAGAGTCAAACCGAGTTTATTTCCCCGATTTCCAGTTGCACCCTACCAACCGGATGCATTTGCATTACCAGAACTTTACGCCCAACGGACAGACGAACTTCGTCTCCTGGAACATCAATCCGGCAGGGCGTCAGGCTTTCTTCACCGGCGCGGCCGACCGCATGCTCCGGGCCAGCTTGGATCCGATTGTCCTAACGAATGGGACGTTGCGGCAGACCAATTTCATGCTTGGATTAACTCCGGTCCGGAAAGACTTTTCGGTCACGAACATCCAGCTGTTTCATGTGGATGCGGACAAGGTGAACTTGCGGCCGTTTTACATGACGAACAATGAGTATTCGTCCGCGACGCACCGACTCTTACAGCTGGCCGCGAACATCCACGATGCCACCACCGTTCGCACGCTCGGGACGACAAACGATTATCCCTCCGTCTTCCGTCCGGTGTTCTTGCGCACCGACACAAATCTGACCATTCGCGGATTCGTGGAAGAGAATGACGCGCTTTTCCTCGACAACAATCGCTGGATGACAATCGAACAAGCGATGGGGCGGCAAGCAGGCGCAGCCGCATTCCCATTGAATACCGTCGTCACGAACGTCAATCTGATCGGTGTCCCCCTCGTGATCGGGGCCAAGAAAGGCTATCCGAACTTCAACAAAATGGTCGTGCAGACGCTGGCGGAAGTCAGCCGGCGCCTCGAAGTTCGCAAGACCACGCTGAGCGGATTACCCACCGAAACCAATCAGCTCTACATGATTGGCGTTTCCAACCGGTTTGTCATCGAAGGTTGGAATTCTTATCCGCGCAATTTCGAACGTAACTTGCAGTTGCGGGTAGCGAGTCAATCGACGTTCTCGCTGCATCACCGGAACGAAGGAACGGCGGGCGAGTATCTGCCCGTCGTCCAGCCTTTGTTGCTCACGAACTCGTTGGTCCTGACGAGCTGGCCTGGCAGCAGCAACTTGACTTCGCCCACCAGTTTCATCGTCCCGATTGACACCAATGTCACGCGCCTCACCACCTCGGCGTATATGGCCAGCAGCGGGCAGTTGCTGTCGCTGGCGACCAACCTGAACGTCAATTTGTTCGAAAGAAGCTATCGCGTGCCGCAGTGGTGGATCCGCATGACCAATCGCCTCCAGTACATCCTTGTCGATAACAGCGTGCGCCCATCGCGAGTCATTGATTTCGTGAACGTCGACAAGCTCGTGACGGACATTGATCTGAGCAAAGGGATGACCGGCGACACCAACGCGGGCGGCGGTGGGATCTTCAGTGATCGCAATCGAACAGGGACCGGCTCTCGAGTCGCTACCCCAAGTTCACTCGGACCGGGCGACATGTGGAATGCCAACCATGTAGGAAAATCGGTCGACACCCCAGCCATGGGCACGATCAATCAAATCGCGGTTTCCACTGGCGTGCCGTATACCGGCGAAGGAACCTGGCGCAGTTCGAGTGGGCAACTGGCGGATAAACAATCCGCGATTACCGAGTTCACATCGTTCCTGCGCGGAGGTAAAACCAATCTCACTTGGCAAGTGCCGTTCACACCGTCTCGCCGGCTTTATCACAAGACGTCTTGGGAAGCGAATGATCCGCTGGTGCATTACACCGTGGAAGACTTGAGTGAACCGGTCGTGGCCGGGTCAACGAATTTGACTGTCCAGCCTTTGGAAGGTCCAGAGAACGCGATCCAACACCATATTCAGACCGATTCTTACGTGCGCCAGTTAAACCAACGCTACCGTCCGTGGGGAGGTAACCCAAACAAAGATCCGAGCAACGACCCGACCGCCTACGCTTTGACCATGAAAGATCCGCTCGTGCGTAACTCGGACGAGTGGTCATTCCCAACCAACCAATTGGCCAGTCTTGGCTGGCTCGGGCGAGTTCACCGTGGCACACCTTGGCAGACGATGTATCTGAAGCCGGCCATCGATCCGCGCACACGCCAACCACTCGATCTGAGAGCTTGGGGACAGTGGTCGGGAAGCTACGGCACCCATCCGACCAACGACTGGAAATTGCTCGACCTGTTCACGATCGCGCCGAATGAAAATGCCAGCCGCGGTTTGCTGGCCGTCAATCAAACCAATCTGGCGTCCTGGTCCGCCGTCTTGAGCGGCGTCGCTGTCCTGACCAACACCACGGCGGACGGCGCCATTGGCCCGCGGCTTCGCCCGCAGACGCGCGAGATATTTATACAACCGAACTCACCGCAACTGTTTTACATTGTCGATGGCATCAACCGGACACGGGCCGCCCAAAACTCGCGGACCTACCGGACCGTTGGTGAAATCCTGTCCGTGCCAGAGTTGACGGTCCTCTCGCCCTATTTGAACTGGGGAAATCGACGGCAGTACGAACAGGGTATCGACGATGCCGCTTACGAGCGGATTCCGCAGCAGATTCTCTCGTTGCTTCGAACGGACGAACCGCGGGTCGTGGTCTATGCGTTTGGCCAGGCTCTGAAGCCGGCGCCGCGTTCTTTAGTCACGGTGGCGAACGTCAATCCCCCTATCTTTAACCTCTGCACCAACTACCAGGTGACTGGTGAGTTTGCGAGCAAGACGGTCTTACGTTTGGATGAATTACCCGCTGAGCGCATCTCCGCGCGTGATCCGAACTCCCCCGTTGCTCAAAAAATGCGCGCGGTCGTCGAAAGTTACACTGTTTTACAGCCTGAATAACGGATCATGAGCTGGCTGGTCACGCGGGGAAAAGCAACTCTGACCGGGGTTAAGAGTGCCAGCGCCATTTCTGAACATCGTGCATCGGCTTTGGGGAGCTCGCGTCAGGGATCGGGCTGGAGTCGCCCGAGGCAGAATAAGAGTCGGATGGAGAGGCTGGACTCATCCGAAGTTGTAGTCATGGCCAGCCGCACCCGGATCTGGCAGTCGGGCCGAGAGAATCTCGCCTCGCGAGAAGCCCGATGTTATGGTCCCGTCCGTATCTCTGCGGCCAAGTCGCTTTGGGGATCTGTGTTGACCTATGCGTTTTGAAAGTCGAACCTGGTTTTTGCTAAGCCTGCTCTTGTTTGCCGGCGCCATCTATTTCTGGAAGCGCGGCAATGATTACGAGAGCCGCAAGAGCAAAATCGTCATACCTGGCCGCGAAAAAGAGGCCACGAATTCCCCGAGCGCCCGCAACGCGGGCAGTCCTGGTCCCTTTCAGCTCCTGAGTCGTCTCGATACGAATTCGATTCCGTCGCTGCAGGCTCCCGGATCGAGCCCCGCGTCAGCCAGCCCCGCCAGCGCTGCGGCAGACTCAACCGTCCCAACCAATCGGTTTCCGTTCCGCTTAAGCAACAGCAAGAAATCGATTCGAGAACTGACGCATACAGCCACAGCGCTGCTCATGAATATTGCTTTCATCGACACGAGCGAGAAAGCGAGCCTTTCGATTCCGGAGCACCTTCGCAGCAGCGGCGACCCCGGGAGTTATATTGTGCAAGCGCGCGGGCCGATCGAGAATTCATTCCGAGAACGCCTCCAAACCGCAGGCGCGAATATCATTTCCTATGTGCCGCACAACGCTTACCTCGTGCGCCTCACATCCGAAAGCGCCCAGCGTCTGGGGACCGCACCGGAGATCCAAGCGGTGCTGCCGTTTGAGCCTTACTACAAGTTGGATTCCGCTCTCTTGCCCCTGGCCGTTAAGAAGGAACCGCTCAGTCCAGACGATTGGCTGCGGGTGACCGCGTTTCCAGGCGAAGCGGAAGCCCTGAACGCCGCGATCGCTAATCTCGGCGGTGAAATCGTCGGTGAAGGGCCGACGCCGTTCGGTCGACAACTATTGGTTAAACCGACGCCAGACAGTCTTCCAGCCATTGCGCAGGTCGCCTCCGCCCAGATCATCGAGCGTTATCACCACCGGGAATTACTGACCGACCTGACCCGCGTGGTCATCGGGCTGTCCCCTTCCGGGTCCAGTCCAACCAACTATCTCAACCTGACCGGGACCAACGTCCTCATTAACATTAACGACAGCGGAGTCGACGCCACCAACCCGGATCTGGCCGGGCGCATTTTCGCGGATCGACCAGAAGGGCTGACGGATTTGGTCGCGCATGGGACCCATGTGGCTGGAATCATTGCCGGCAGCGGAGCCCGCTCCAGCTCGGTTGCCTCTGCTCCACCAGGATCAGAAACGAATGCTAACTTTCGCGGAATCGCCCCGAAAGCCAGCCTCTTTTCCCTGCCATTTCGCGCGTTGCCTGAGGTCGGCATGTATCTGCCGGAGGTGCATCCATTCCTGAATGACAGTTACCTCGTCGAGACGGCTGCACGGACGAACCTGACCTACTCCCGGCGTCGGTCGGGCCCCATGGTCTCGAACAACAGTTGGTCTTACGTCGGCGCCACGGAGTACGACTCTTCATCAGCGCAGTTCGACGCCGCGGTGCGCGATGCCATTACCGATGGCAGCGGCTCGCAACCGATGGTTTTTGTTTTCGCCGCCGGTAATTCCGGCGAAGGCAATGACGCAGGCGAAGGCGGCGAAGCGAATAGCATTTCGTCGCCGGCGAACGGAAAGAACGTCATTACGGTGGGCGCGGCGGAGCATCTGCGAAACATCACGAATGCGGTCTTTACGACGAACACGGATGGATCCATCTCGACCAACGCGCCGTTCTTCCCGTTGACCGACAGCGTTGACCAGGTCGCGGCCTTTTCGAGCCGTGGCAATGTGGGCATCGGTACGGAAGGCGAATTCGGACGATTCAAACCGGACCTGGTCGCGCCGGGAGTATTCACGGTTTCGACGCGGTCGAAAGACTGGAACCTGGACAACGAAGTCGATCCGGCTTCGGATCAGTATGAGATTCTCAAAGATTTGAACGAGCCGCTCGGTCCAACGTATCGGTATGAGACGGGCACAAGCCAGGCCGCGCCAGTCGTTTCGGGCATGCTCGCCCTGATGCAAGAGTTCTTCGAACAGCGCCTGCCGAATAACCTCCGTCGCACGAACAGCCCAGCGTTATTGAAGGCGCTCCTCATCAATGGCGCGCGTTCGCTCGGTTCGATTTATGATTTTCAAGTCCAAAACTCCGCCAATTACCAAGGCTGGGGACTAGTCAACCTGACCAATACCTTACCGTCCTCGCTGTCGACTCAGCCAGAAGCCCGATGGCCAGTCCGGTTCTTCGATCAAGTCACGACCAATGGGCTGGCCACGGGTCAATCGAAATCCTGGAGCGTCGCCCTCGCGACCAACGCACAAGAAGTGCCGTTGCGCGTCACGTTGGTTTGGACCGACCCGCCTGGGAATCCGAACGCCGCCATCAAGCTGGTCAATGACCTCGATCTCGTCGTATCCAACACCGTCTCCGGCGAAGTGTTTTACGGAAACGACATTCGGGAAGGGAGCGATTTTACCCAGGCTGCCTCGGTGGACGAGACTGTCCTGCCGGACGTGATTAACAACGTCGAGAACGTGTTTATTCGCGAACCAGCGAGCAGCAATTTCGTAGTCACGGTCACCGCGAAGCGTGTGAACGTCAATGCCGTCCCTAATTACAACCAGGTCACCGGCCGGATTAACGACATTGTCCAGGACTACGCGCTGGTCATTTCCACGGGCGATACCACCGTGACCAACGCATTAACGGTCACCGCGATCGCTCCGCCACCCGAATTTAAAGCCACGGCCATCCCAATGACGAACGGAGTGCCGCTGCTGAATGAACGGGTCGGCGCCAACAGTTCGCTGGGCTCCACTCGCGCGGGCTTCACGAACCAGTGGCACTTCTATGTCTTCACGAACATCTTCATCACCAATGAAGTCTCATCTCTAACGAACGGCACTAATGTCGCCTTCGTGACATTCCTTCCGCCCAATGTCGGTCAACCTCGAACGCTTTCCTCGGATATTGACCTTTACGTTTCCAAAGATCCGCGCCTGGTCGACCTCGTCCCCGCAGTCGTGGACAGCGCTTGGAGTTCGGTCACCCGCGGCGGCACCGAATACGTGGTTTTTACGAACGCCGCGATCGGCGATGTCTACTACATCGGTGTCAAATCAGAAGACCAGCAAGGCGCTGAGTATGGGCTCATTGCGCTTTCCAGTGATCAGCCGTTTGAAGAAAACCAGAATGGCGCCCGCATTTTGCATGGCATGCCCGTTCCCCAAACTATCCCAGACGGCACAGCCAACAATCCTGGGCGCGCGACCGTCATTGCCATCGGAATTTCGCCAATCACCGTCCAGCGCGTGACTGTGACCAACGTGCTCAGCCACGAAGATGTGGGGGATTTGAGCGTGATCCTCGATCACGAAAGAGACTCAGTCGTGTTGCATAACCACACCCTCAACAATGGTTTCCCCAGCGTTACCAACGCCTTCTTCGTTTATGACGACCAAGGATTCAGCCAGGGCTTTGGCACGCGCCGCTCGGACGGGCCAGGCAGTTTGAATGATTTCGCCGGGGCTTCCGGCACCGGCGTTTGGATTATGAACTTCATCGACAATGCGCCCAGCCATACGGGACGCGCGGAAAGCGTCACACTGCGCATCGAACCGTTCCAGAATGCGGATCTGGGCGCCGCGGGCAGTGCTGGGATTGATGGCACGGTGGGACCGGAAGGCACGACGTGCTACTACGTCGATGTGCCGCCCGAAGCCACGAACCTCATCGTCAACGTTTCGCAAGTCTCCGGACCGCTCGAACTGTTCATCTCGCACGGAGGGTTGCCAACTCCCGAGAGCTTTGACAAATCGATGTTAATCAACCCTCCCGGCGGCACCCTCATGTATGGTGCCCAGGACGAGCCTGTTCCTCTGGGTGTTGGCCGCTATTTCGTTTGTCTCCACAACCCCAATCTCACCACGGTTAACTTTCACATCGGGACGGAGTTCCAGTTGGGCGTGGGTTTGGATTTCCGGCGCAACCTGGTATCGACGAATGTCGTGCCGCTCCTCGACGACGGGACGATTGCTTCTTCCTTGCACATACCCGTTGACAAGCAGGTCGCTGACGTGCAGGTCAAAGTTCGCATCGATCACCCGCGGTCTTCCGACTTGGTGCTGCATCTTGTCAGCCCGCAGGGCACTCGCTTGCTGCTCGCGGAGAACCGCGGCGGGATCGATTCCTCCGGCTATGGTTCCGGATTTGGAACAAATATCAGCTACACGATCTTCACTGAGGATACGAATCTGATCGCCAATTTGAACCCGATCAAGTTCGCGCTGCCGCCCTGGACGAACCTGAATCTCTCGACCAATCTCGCGGCGTTCACGAATAGCTTTGAGGGAGCGGACCCGGGGACCTACCTGACCAACGAAACCTTCGCGGGTTGGACCGTCACGCAAGGCCAGGTGCAACTCCACTCGTCGGGCGACACCTTAGGCGTGGCCGCGCATACCGGGACGAACTTCGTCGAACTGGAGAACACCGTTGGCACCGCGGCCAGTATCTCCACCAGTTTCGCCACTGTGCCAGGCAAGGATTATGCCCTGAGTTTCTATTACCAACGGAATCCTAGCGCTGTGCAGCGCGTGCAATCGTTGTTTGTCGACTATGGGACGGTAAAGTTCATCGAGGTTCCTGACTTTGGCTGGCAATCGACCAACATTATCTTCACCGCAAGCAAACCGTTGACCGACCTGCGCTTGGGATCACTGACGTCGGGCGGGCCGCTGCTCGACACTGTCACGGTTGGCGACGTGGTGGTCGGCACCAATGTCTATGTGCTCCCCGAGGAATCGTTAGACATCTTCCAGGGAGAACGGGCGTTAGGCGATTGGACCCTCGAAGTGAGTGACACCCGCCGCGGTCCCACGGGCAGCCGAGGCTCGCTGATCAATTGGGAGCTGCAAATCGAGTATGGTAACCCGCCCGGGCGCGGAATCACGTTGACCAACGGGTTTGCCTCCACCAACAGCATCGTGGGCACCCAGACCAATTTCTTCGTGGTCGACACCTGCGAACTGACGACGGTCGCTTTCGCGACATTGATAGGACCGATCGGCAAGCTCAACCTCTTGATCGACCGCAATGGTTTCCCGACGGGTAACCCCGATACCGACGATTATGTGCCGCTGATCAATGACACTCCTTTAGACGGTAGCCCAGACCAGGGCGTCGCGACCATCCAACTCTCGTCCAACCCGCATCATCCCGCGCCGCTGATTCCGGGCACTCCGCTGTTCTTTGCCGTGCACAACCTGAATCTGGGCGAGACGAATACCTACGACTTCCGGATCTCGTTCGACAACGACACATGCCACGGCGAGCGGCCGGTCATTCGACTCACCAATGATGTTCCCTATACGAACATCGTGGCACCCTCAGCAGCACTCTTCGATTACTACGTCTTCAACGTTTCGCCAGCGGCCATCGAAGCCGAGTTTGAAGTGCGCCCCGTCAACGGAGACGTTGGCTTGGTTCTCAGCTATGGCCGACCCCTGCCCGATTTGAGCACGTTCGCCTACAAGAGCGACCAAGTAGGCATCACGAACGAGCTGATCGTCCTGACTAACGGATCCAGCCCCGTTTCATTGCTCTCGGGCGATTGGTATCTCGGCGTCTACAACAACTCGACCAACCTGGTCACTTACGACGTCCGCGCCAGCCAGATCATCGACACCAATATCAACCTCATTCCCCTCACGAATGGAATTTCTCGCAATTTCACTCTGTTACAGGGTGAAAAGCTGACGAACTATTTCCTGTTTGAGGTGCTCGATCCCGTGCCAGGAATTCGTTTCGAACTGACCAACCTGAACGGCAATGCCGATCTTTTCATCGGTTACAATACCTTGCCCAGTCCGACCAACTATTTCAGCAGTAACAGCGCTTCCCCAAGCCAACCGATCACTTTCGACGTGTTGACCAATGCCGCCCTCACCAACCTGCGCGGGAATTGGGTGCTCTCTGTCGTGCCGAAAGATCCGGTCAACCTGCAGTTCGACATCAAGGCGACGATTCTATCTCTGACCAATACGGTGCCGACGACGAACCGCGTCTTTGACCCGGACATCTCCGTTTCCACCACGAACATCTGTTTCTCGTGGCCGGCAACCTTGGGCTTGCAGTACCAGTTGGAGGGTAAAACGAACTTGTCCGACACGAGTTGGTCGATTTTCTTCGGACCGGTCACCGCCACCAATACGCTCATGAGCTTCTGTCTGCCGTTGCCGCCACCGTTTAATTTCTTCCGTGGCGTCGAGCTGGGCACAGGCACCAACCCACCGCCGACGGGCAACGTTATCGATCCATCCGTGACCGTCAGTACCAACAGCATTTGTTTGTCCTGGCCGTCCACGGTCGGCGTCACTTACCAGGTGCAAGGCAAACAGACGGTGACCGACCTCACCTGGACAAATCTCAGTCCTGTTCTTACGGCGACGAATACCGTTTCGACCTATTGCCTCACTCGGCCGACTCCCTACCAATTCTTCCAGGTCATCGAAGGGACGGGCGGAGGAACCACCAATCCGCCGCCCACGGGCGACATTATCGATCCTTCGGTGGCGGTCAGCACCAACAGCATCTGTCTATCGTGGCCGTCCACGGTCGGCGTCACTTACCAGGTGCAAGGCAAACAGACGGTGACCGAGAGCACGTGGGCAAGTCTCAGTCCTGTTCTTACGGCGACGAACACCATTACGACCTACTGCATCACTCGGCCGACTCCTTATCAGTTCTTCCAAGTCATCGAAGGGACGGGCGGAGGCACGACCAATCCACCGCCGCCGGCCGTCATCGAAATCATCGCGCTGGAAGACGCCGTCAGCTTCCCAAATACACTGTCGCCCGGCACGAACTTGACTATTACGTCTTCACCGTGTCGCCGACAGCTTCCCGCGTCGACTTCTCCGTCACCCCAAATAACGGGGATGTCGGACTGGTCCTCCGCTCGGGCTTGCCGTTGCCTGGAACAAACTCTTTCGATTACCTGAGCGACCGACCAGGCCTCACGAATGAATCGATCGTGCTGACCAATAGCTCCAGCCCAGTCGGTCTCTTCCCAGGAAACTGGTACTTGGCCGTCTTTAACAAGTCGACCAACCCGGTCTCGTATCAGATCCAAGCGACGGAAGTAATCGACACGGGCTATCATATCGTTGTCCTGACCAACGACGTTCCATTCGATTTCGCTTTGCAGAGCGGCGCGGGCTTGACCAACTTCTTCATCTTGAAAGTTCCGGAACCGACCTCCGAAGTGAAACTGGAACTGTTCAATCTGACGGGAGACGCCGATTTCTTGATCGGGCTAAACAACTTGCCCAGCCCAACCTCCTACCTGATCAGCAACCCAGCCTCGGCCGCATCCCCGGTCACGGTGCAGGTGCACCCCAGCCCCTTGTTGACGGATCTGGGCGGTAACTGGGTGCTCGCGGTCGTGAACAACTCCGCGACCAATCTGCAGTTCACGGTGCGGGCATCGTTCCCTCAGACCAACTCGGTTCCAAACACGAGCACCAACCGGTTCTTTGATCCTGAGATCGACGCCTCCGCGACGAACATTTGTTTCAGTTGGAGCACCACTTCCGGGCGGCAATACCGCTTGGAAGCCAAAGCCGATCTCCGAGCCACAAACTGGACCACGCTCTACGGCCCAGTCACAGCCACGGGCGCAGCACTCAATTTCTGCACGAACTTGCCGATCGCCTTTACCGTCTTCCGTGGAGTCGAAATTGGCAGTGGCACTTCGACGAACCCACCTTCGACCAACAACGGAGCTTTGATCGATCCCGGATTGACGTTCGGCACCAACGGGCTCTGTCTCTCCTGGAGTTCTCAACCCGGAACGACGTATCGTTTGCAAGGGAAGCTTGGGATCACCGACGCTGGCTGGACCAACCTGGCAACCGTCACCGCAACTGCCGCGATCACAACGCAGTGTTTGCCCGTGGCGACGCCCTATCACTTCTTCCAGGTAGCGTCCGACTCGGGTGCAAGCACGACCAATACACCTCCGTCCACCAATGGGGTCACGTTGAGCAGCCCATTCGTTCTGTCCAATCGCCGGCTCCAATTCGTCTGGGATACTGAGCCCGGAAGCTCTTACCAGGTGCAGTTCACGACCAATCTACTCCCGGTCGTCCAGTGGACGACCCTGACCAACATCACGGCCTCGGCCAGTGTGGCGGTCTTCACCGATAGCACCGCGACGACAAACGGAACGATTCGGTTTTATCGCATCATTACACCGTAAAGGACTGCGGCTGATCCTTCGGATCCAGCCGCGCTCCCATTCTTCATTCTTTAGCGATTCCGCAGCTTCTTTCGCCCAAGCGGCTCATCTGGGCGACGCAAGACCTTGTTAGATACGTTTTCCAATTGGACCGCGGAATTCATTCCGCAGGGAGCCTCGGCTGGCGGCGTGCGCCTGGAATAATCCGCCGCCTGTCCTTTCCGCCCGCCTGTTTCTGCGGACTGCGGCACTGGGTGCATCGCGCCAGCCTCAGAAGCTTTTCTTGTATCCAAACGATATCTGGTAAAGAATAGCTCATGATTCCGGAAGTGGTCAGGCGGGCGGTTTTGCAGAGCGGCTTTGCAACCAACAGCGGATCACTCATCGTCCCTTCCAAGCCCCGTTCGATTGCACCGGAGGCCAATCCGATTGGCCGCCCGCGGTCCGCTGGCTACCAGCCCCTTCCCAAAGAAGCGACCCGTGTCGATCTGCTGGGCGTCTCCTACGCGCATCTCAAGACCAGCGACGATGGAGACCTGTACCTAACCAAGTTTGGACAGCCTTTCTGGGAACATTTGCTGCCCGAAAATTGGTATTCTACGGAGTGGTTTGAGCGCAATCGGGAACGGTTGGTAGGCACGAGCACCGTGTATAAAGTGCCCACCCGAAGCCTGCACGACACCGCCCTGAACCTCGTCGTTAAGTGGTCGCGGGTCGGCGAACACGTCCCGCTCGACACGCTGACAATCAATAAGTTCATCAACGCTGAGTTCAACAGCCCGTTTGAAGAATTTGCCGTGCTCATGGAACTCCGCGCTGGGACGGCCGGACCGCCTCGGATCCATATCAAAACCCCGAAACCGTTGGCCATTTATGTCCCGTCCACACGACTCCAAATCTGGCAAACCGGTCGTTCGGAATACCGCATCGCAGCCAAAGTGGCGCGGCATCCGGGCGTGGAATTAGATATCCTTCGGCAATATGTCGTTCTCTACGGCTGGATCGATGGCCTCGACATTACCGAAGTGGCCGACCGCTGGGGCTTGGCCGGCGAAATCCGCGAGATTCTTCTGACCCGGGCCACGAGTCTGGTCACCCACGAGCTCGAGCAAAAGGGCTACCGCGTGGTCGACATGAAGCCGGCTCACATCATCGTCCGCCTCCGACCAGATGGTTCCCTGTTGCGCGATCAGAATGGCCAGGTTGCCTACGCCCTGATCGATTACGAACTGCTTGAGCGAACGCCCGAGCACGAACAAGCTTTCCGCTCCAGCCACCGCAAACATTACCTGCAGCACATGGCGCGGCGCTTTGATGCCACCACGACGAAGCCCTTGCCCGCTCACCTCAGAGCTACCACGGTGTTAGGCGTCGATTACATCTTCGGCCACGCGGAAAGCACCGGCGGCTTGCTTTGGGTCGCCGGACGAGATCCCGACCTTTTTAACTATTTCCTGCCGGAACGCTGGCGCCGGACCCCCAAAGAATCCCTTTCCAGCACCGGACAAGTGGTGAAAACGTGCACGAAAGATAACGTCCACCTAGTTTGGCGCGTGTCGCGACTCGGGGATGTCCCGACCGGTGGCCCAACCAACGATCGGCAAGCGATCGTCGATCACGGATTCAACTCTCCGTTCGAGGAATTCGCTTACTCGCTCGAACTGGCTCGAATCGGCGTGCCCACCATCTATCCTCGTGCCATTTACATGACTGGCCATTCTGCGGGCTCCGTGCGAGCGGTGGCGGATCCGCGTCGCTATGCCGCGTTAGCAGAACTCAAGACTCCAGACGGAGCCCCAGCCGTTTCGCCGATCCATGAATATGTGACCATTTGGGGATTCTGGAACGGCCCGGACGAATTGCTGGCCGTCCATGACGTCCAATACTTCCGGAGCGTCAATGCCGATCTCGCTTGCTCGGAGCATTTGATTTCTTCCGGAGATCTCGTCGATCTGCTCAACCGAGTCCGGAACCGCCTTCGCCGCGCTGGATTGGAAGATCTAAACCTTAAACCGGACCATTTGCTCCTCTCGTTCAACACCGAGAATCAGCTGGCCCTCGACAGCTTGGGCAAACCCGAAGTGCGCCTCTGCAATTTCGAGCTGGTCCGTGCGATCGGTACTCCCCCGTGGTTCGAAACTGCATCGACCGTGCCGGTGGGAAAGTGAAGGGATTCAAGAGCAATTTGCTCTCAAAACCACCCGCCCACTAGCCACGCCAGCAGCCCGCCACACATCGTGTCAACAATTTGTGGACATGGTTGCTCGCTGTTTTTCGTGCAACAGGATCCCGCACAAGGGAACTCTTGAGGTTTCTCGCCCGCATGCCGAAGCCGGGGCTGACATGCCGGAGGCATGACCGAGAATGGCTCGGACCCTTCAGCGCCGAGATTCAGCGCCGAGACCCCAAACGACCAACGAGTCTGAGCCCCGGGAGGGGCGGCGGATCCTCCGAAAACAGCGAAGAACTGCTAATATCCTCGTAAGTAACAGATCCATAGAATCTTACACACTGTTTCCGAGGGGTTATGTCGGTCGCTCAGAGTCCAGGAGGGACCTCGCGAGATTAGCCTGGCGATTTAGCACCGGGTTTCGATGGATGGTTGACCACGACCGGAAAGGGACGGTGAAGCATTCCCCGGCAGAGTCGTCGCCCCCGCCTGTAACAGAGACCGCCGACTCCGCAGACCGTGATCCTCCAGTGATCCTCCAGTGATCCTCCAGTGATCCTCCAGTGATCCTCCAGTGTGGCTGGTTGACGCAATGAGCGCACCCAGGGCGATCGATCCGAGCACATTCAACCGATCTCTGACGAGCGCCCGATGCGGTTCGGTTCATGAGCCGGTCGGTCCCCGTCATAAACGCCGTTCTCTCCCCTCTTTTTCTCTGTAACCTTCCGGACTAGCATGGAGTCTTACCTATTCAAGGTCGTTAATCACACCGTCTAATCTTAGCCGACCAAGTGGATTCGCGCCCATCCTGCCGTAGGAACGGCACCGACGGGGCACACCTTGGCCGCGCTCCGCAGCCAGTCGTTTTATGGCGAAGATGAAACTCAATCCGGCAGTCCAAAGCTTCACTGGGCAACTTGGTCAGATGGTCCACCGCCAACTTTGGGGCCAACATGTGGTCAGTTCGGCTCCAGACTTCTCCGACCGACAGCTCACCGACAAACAGACAGCGGAAACGGACCGGTTCAAGCGCGCGGGCGCCCTCTGGAGATCCTTCCCTCCCGAGGTCAAAGCGGCCTACGCCGCATTTGGAAAAAAACTCCGCAAGCCACCCTACGCGCTCTTCAATTGCAACTTCTCACGACCGCCCGCCGTCGACGAAATCGACCTCGCGCAATATACCGGTGCCGCTGGCCAGGTCATTCGAGTGCGCGCCACCGATTTCTTCGAAGTGAAGAGTGTAGAGGTGACCGTGAGGGAAGCAGGTGGCAGCGTGTGGGAAAGCGGCCCGGCCACAAAAGACGAACTGGAGCCTGGGGCTTGGCTGTATCAAACCAAGATTTCGTTGCCAAATCCGACAGGGTTGACAGTGGAAGCCATCGCGGCCAACTGGCCAGGGAGAACCGGCCATCGTGTCGAGATTCTGCGAGATCGATAGGACTGCGGGTGGGCGGCTGTGCAATTCCGGGCCAACTTTGGCGTCCGCGCCGTGCCGCGCTAAAGTGGACACACTCAGGCCCGCTGCCGGTCCGCGTGCTCCCTGGGAACGGGCGACGCAGCGGCGATAGCGCTTAGCACGCTTTCGACCCAGCCGTTCGTCTTGAGGACTCAACCCACTTGATGGGGGAGCGTTGGCGGCGAAGTCTGACGGCGACAGCGGCGGTCGACCATCCCACCCACTTTCAAACCGCCCCACCTCGCGCAACTCCCGAGAATGCACTTGACGGTCTTCTTGGCCGACTTGTAACCATTCTTTATGTCAACTTCCTCGAATCCTGTCCGAATGACGCAGCTACGCGCCGGGGTCGTCGGGACGGGCTTCATTGGTCCTGTGCATATTGAAGCATTGCGCCGGTTAGGGGTGCAAGTGACGGCGTTGAGCGACCTGCCCGCGCGGGTGGAGGTCGCCGCCGAACGATTGAACATTCCGCAAGCCTTTGCGGATTACCGAGACCTGCTTCGCTCTCCCGAGGTCGACGTCGTGCACATTACCACCCCGAATCGCTATCATTGTGAGATGGCTATGGCCGCTCTGCGGGCGGGGAAGCACTGTGTTTGCGAGAAGCCGCTCGCCATGGACACGCACGAAACGGTGAAAATCCTAAAATTAGCCAAAGCATCGAGGACGGTCTTTGGAGTGAATTACAACATTCGTTTCTATCCCGCGGTATTGCAGTTGCGCGCGCTCGCGGCAAAAGGTGAGTTGGGTGAGATCATCCATGTCAACGGCTCCTACATGCAGGATTGGCTGTTCAAAGAGACCGATTACAATTGGCGCTTGCTGCCGGACGAAGGCGGAAAACTGCGCGCCGTGGCCGACATCGGAACGCACTGGATGGATACAGTTTCGTTTATCCTCGGCGCTAAGATCACGTCTGTTTTTGCGGACTTGAACACCTTTCATAAGACTCGCAAACGTCCCCTGGCCGAGGTGCAGACCTTTGCCAAATCGAACGGAACGCTCCGTTACGCTTCCTACAAAGTGCAAACGGAGGATTTTGCGAACGTGCTGTTGCAATTCAATAATGGCGTGAAAGGCAATGTCAGCGTTTCCCAAGTGGCGGCCGGCCGAAAGAATCGAATTCGGATCGAGATTTATGGGTCCCGCAAATCGGCGTGGTGGTGCTCGGAAGAGCCCGAGTTGCTCCGCTTTGGCAGCCGCGATTCAGCCAACGAAAGCACCACGCGCGGAACGCCCGCGTTCGGCGACGGCGCGTCCGGCTATATCGATTATCCGCCTGGACATGTGGAAGGCTTCCCGGACACTTTCAAGATGCTCTTTCGGAATATCTACAGCGTGATCGCCAATGGCGGCGAGGGCGAACGACTTTTTGCGGGCGTCGAAGACGGACACCAGGAAGTCGCGGTTTGCGAGGCGATCTTGAAAAGTCACAAAGCCAAAACCTGGGTCAAGGTCTGAGCATCCATCGTTCTGATCCTCACCACACAACATTCGGTGACCGTGAATGACTTATGAAACTAGGATTTGTTTCCGCAATTCTACCCGAACTCCCGCTCGACCAGGTCTTGGCCTTTGCCGAAAAAGAGCGGTTTAAGTGCGTCGAAATCATGTGCTGGCCGGTCGGCAAGGCGGAACGTAAGTTTGCCGGAATCACGCATATCGACGTCGTCGGCCTGGGAAAGTCGGAGGCGGAAGCAATTCACGCGCTCTGTGCCAAGTACAACGTCGCGTTGAGCGGCCTGGGATATTATCCGAACCCGCTCGATCCAGATCCTGAAGTGTCGCGCAAGGCTGTCGATCACCTAAAAAAGGTGATGCTCGCGGCGGAGAAGCTAGGCCTGGAAAACGTGAACACCTTCGTGGGCCGGGATTGGACGAAGACGGTCGACGAGAATTGGCCGAGGTTCCTGAAGACCTGGAAGCCGCTGATCGCGTTTGCCGAGGACCATGGCGTCAAGGTTGGGATTGAGAACTGCCCGATGTCGTTCAGCCGGGACGAATGGCCAGGCGGAAAGAACCTGGCAACATCGCCGGTCATCTGGCGGCGTATGTTTAGCGACATTCCATCGGATCACTTCGGTCTGAACTATGATCCGTCGCATTTTGTCCTGCAGCAGATGGATCCGGCCAGCTGCCTCCGTGAGTTTCAAAGCAAGCTCTTCCATTTCCACGCCAAGGACGTCAAGATCAGCCGGGATCGTTTGAACGAGGTTGGCATCTTCGCGTATCCGTCCGAATGGCATCAGCCCCGGATCCCAGGGTATGGCGAGATGGACTGGGGTGCGTTCATGGGAGCTCTCATGGAAACGACGTATCGCGGCCCGGTATGCATCGAAGTCGAAGACGGCACCTTCGGTAAGACCCTGGAAGGCCGGCAACAAGCGATCCGCGTCGCGCGCAATGTCCTCGAACCGTTCTGCCACTGATGGACCCCCTCTATGCTGGCGTCGACCTGGGTGGGACAAACTTGAGCGCCGCCTTCGCCCGCGCGGACGGCACCATCGTCGCCGAGCTCAAGCAGCCCACAAAGTCTTACGAAGGCCCAGACGCCGTCCTGGCCCGGATTGCGCAACTGCTGGAGGAACTTAGCCAGCAGACCCAGGCACGCCCGCGCGCGCTGGGCATTGGCGTGCCCGGTCTCGTGGACGTGGCCCGCGGCGCGACCGAGTTTCTCCCGAACTTGCCGACCCAATGGCGGCAGGTCCCGGTGCGCGACGTCTTGCAGCCGAAGTTGCATTGCCCGGTCTACCTGCTCAATGATGCGCGCGCCGCCACGCTGGGCGAGTTGGCTTTTGGTCGCGGCCGCGACGTGCGGACCATGGCGTTCTTCGGGCTGGGGACTGGAGTGGGCGGCGGAGTGGTCATCGGTGGCGAGCTGCATCTAGGTCCCCACGGGGCTGCGGGAGAGCTGGGACACCAAACTATCCTGCCGGACGGACCGCTGTGCGGTTGCGGCAATCGCGGCTGCCTGGAGACGCTGGTGAGCGGCCCGGCGCTGACGGCCGAAGGCACACGCCTGTTCCTCTCGGGAAACGCCCCAAAACTACATGAGCTCTGCCAAGGTAACGTTGCCCAGGTCTCTCCTATCACGATGGAAGCCGCGGCCCGCGCTGGGGAACGCAGTGTGCAGGTGGCCATCGAACGGGCGGCCGAAGCGTTGGGTATCGCCATTGCCAACGTCGTGGTAACGCTCTGTCCGGACTTGATCGTCGTGGGTGGAGGCGTTTCCGAGATGGGCGATCTCCTTTTAAATCCTGTGCGTGAAACGGTCCGCCAACGCGTGCACATGCTCCCTACCACCGCGCTACGCATTGAACGTTCCTTGCTAGGAGACAAAGCAGGATTGCTAGGCAGCATCGCGCTCGCGGTTCGCGGAGGCGTTAAAGCGGGATAGCCCCATGGCCCGTTCCCCATGAACCCCGGTCCTTCGCCAACACCCGCCACTCGCTCGCGCACACGCCTGGATTCGCGCTACCCCTGGCCGGGAGAGCCATCAGACTACGACTCACCGCCGACCTCAGAACGAGGATGGCCCACGGAAAAACCGACCGCGCCGATGCTATTCTCTTTGTAACACTCCCCTCATCTCGCTTTATGAACTACACCTATTCGGACTTAGCTAAAACGATCGACCATTCTCTGCTCCACCCGACGATGACGGATCGCGAACTGGAGGAAGGCTGCCAGCTCGCCGCGAAATACGATGTCGCCTCCGTCTGCATCAAACCCTACTTCGTGAAACGGGCCGTCGCACTTCTGCGCGGGAGCCAAGTGAAAGTCGGCGCGGTCATCGGCTTTCCGCATGGCAACAGCACGACGGAAGTGAAAGTGTTTGAGACGGCCACCGCCTGCCGCGATGGCGCCGTCGAGATCGATATGGTCATCAACATTGGCAAGGCCCTGAGCGGAGACTGGGATTATGTCACGCAGGACATCCGCGCTGTCTGTGACGAAGCGCACCGTGCGGGCGCCAAAGTGAAGGTTATTTTCGAGATGGACTATCTCGGAAACGGCGGCGCGGGATTGAGCTCAGACGAGTTCAAAATCAAGCTTTGCCAGATCTCCGAACGTGCAGGAGCCGATTGGGTGAAGACCTCGTCTGGCTATGGGTTCGTTAAAGGGCCGGACGGCAAGTATTCCTACCAAGGCGCGACCGCGCACGATTTAAAATTGATGCGCGCCGCCTGCTCGGAGCGAGTTCAGGTCAAAGCCGCGGGCGGCGTGCGGGATCTTGATGGTTTGATCGCCGTGCGCAACTTGGGAGCGTCCCGGTGTGGTGCGACCGCGACCGCCGGGATGTTAGATGAGTTCCGACGGCGCTTGGCGACGGGCGTGCAGACCGCTCCTCCGTCGGCCTCGACGCTTGGAACGGGCGGGTACTGAGCGAACGGCAGACTTCTCAAGCGGGAGACAAAGCGAGCGCATGCGCGTCCTGCTCCTCTCCCGCATCGATCGAAACAGAGTGGAAAACTACGTATTCGTCGAGAGACCGAGCCACTGACCGTATCGGAAGTTGAAAGGTCCTGTCTGCGTATTAGACAACGATTGATAGCATTCTCATTTCTTAGGTCAGGTATGATGCGGGGAGCTTGCCGAAGCGGCGCTTGGCATTGCCGGTGCTCTAAGATCCCAGACGGTCGCAACGTTTGCCTGAAAGGGTTCGCCCTGAAAACAATTTAACTGCTGCCGGAACTCGGATACTAAACGCAACTTGGACATGACCACGCAACGCCATCGACGTAACAACCGGGGCTTCACCCTTGTTGAAATCATGATCGTCGTCGCCATCATCGGCTTGCTCGCCGCCATGGCCATCCCCAATTTCGTTCGCGCACGAACCATGTCTCAGAAAAACTCGTGCATCAGTTACCTTCGCCAGATTGATGGTGCCATCCAGCAGTGGGCGCTCGAGAATCAGAAGAAGAGCAACGACAGCGTGACCACGACTGACATTACGCCCTATATTAAAGGGGGAGTGATGCCAACAGAGCCGAGCGGCGGTAGTTATAGTGTCAGCGATGTCCAGACGGCACCGACTTGCAGCCTGGCTGCGTCGTTGGGCCACACCTTCTAGGGGATAGACCATTCGATTTTTGTTAGAGCTTAGGGCTTCTAAGCTCTTTTTGTTTTATATGTCCTACGTGCCACAGACACCGCCCTCCGGCAACAGAGCCCAGCTCCAGCCTCTCGCAAACCAAGTCGGGCACAATCGTCTCATTGTCTCATTCTCTCGACAGTCGTTGTCTCGCGCTGGAACAGGATTTTCGGCCTGTTTCTCAGATCTGGGAGAATTGCCGCTTTGGCCTGGCCATTTCCAACGGCGGCATCTGAGCTGCTATTTTAGGCAGATGCGGTCGGTGAACGGCTATCCGTGGACACCATAGCGCAGTTATACATAAAACGCCGTTTGCTTGGTCCACACCGCGCGAACAACCAGCAGAAAGGCAAAAAAAGTAATGCAAATTAAACGTAACAACCGCAAGCACGGCTTCACCCTGGTAGAAATCATGATCGTCGTGGCCATCATCGGCCTCTTGGCGGCGATCGCGATTCCTAACTTCGTCCGCGCCCGTACCACGTCGCAGAAGAATGCTTGCATCAACAACCTGCGCCAGATCGACGGCGCGATCCAGCAGTGGGCTCTTGAAAATCAGAAGAAGGGTGCAGACACCGTTGCGACCACCGACATTACTCCTTACATGAAGGGTGGCATCATGCCGCTCGAACCCGGCGGTGGCAGCTACTCCATCAGCACCGTCGCCACGGCTCCGACCTGCAGCCTCGGCGCCAGCTTAGGCCACACCTACTAATCGGCCATCAGTTTACTGCAGTTTTTCGCGCATCGGCTTAGGAAGATCTCCTAAGCCTTTGCCTTTTATACCAGCCCTCCGGCGCGTAACGCTCGCGCTCCAGACGTCGGTCAAAACTTGCGCCTTTGACGGGTTCCCGCACTTCGGAGCACTCGAATCTTTCCGTTATCGCGCTGCGCTCACCATGGAGATCGGACATTGCCGTTTTGTGCCGGGCTCGTTCGTTTGCCCATGGCAATGTTTACAGTGAGCGACCGGCTGGGCGTCGCATCCCTGAGACTAACCCGAGCCAGTCGTCTCCATTTATGTCCTGATTTGGCACAAAGGTGACCGGCCTCGCGACGCTTCCCCGTCGTAAAGGCGTCCGGTGCCGCGTGAGCATGCCTGGCAAGAGACTTGCATCCCTGTCTCCGCGGAAGGCGCAAGCCTTATACGGTATGGCTAATTTACTCGAAGTTACACCCGCGGACACTCGTCGCCTCATCGCCGCGCCCCAGACGGCGTGCGAGGATCGATCTGCCAGCAAGACTGCGATCATCGAAATCGAAGATTTGTGCGTCGAGTATAAACGGTCCACTCGCAAATCGGCAGTCGCCCACTTGAACTTAACGGTTTGGCAGGGCGAGGTGTTTGGATTTCTTGGACCCAACGGTGCCGGCAAGACCACAACCATGAACGTCCTGCTCGGGTTTGTAAATCCAACCGAGGGCAGTGCGCGCATCTTTGGTGTAGATACTCGGGATCCGATCGCCAGGCAGCGGATCGGATACTTGCCCGAGTTGACCTATTACTACAAATTTCTCACCGCTGAAGAACTCCTGCGCTTTTACGCCAGCGTCTTCGGAATTCCCAAACGGGAGATCGACCGGAGAATTAATGAAGTCCTGAAACTGGTCGAACTCGAATCGTCCCGAGGGCGGTTGATTAAAACATACTCCAAAGGGATGCAACAGCGGGTTGGGCTCGCCCAAGCGCTGATCAACGATCCGGATCTGCTGATTCTAGACGAGCCGACCAGCGGCCTGGATCCGATCGGCCGCATGAAAGTTCGGGAAATCATCCAACGGCTGAAAGACGCGGGCAAGACGGTGTTATTCTCATCCCATGAGCTAGGGGAGGTGGAAACCGTCTGTGATCGAGTGGCGATTCTGAACGCAGGGCGATTGGCTGAACAAGGCCGTGTGGAAGAACTTGTCGGCAAATATCAGTGCAATCTCGAACAGATCTTCTTGAAAGTGGTGAGTTATGAATAGGACCTGGCCGATTGCGACGGTTGTCATAAAGGAGCTTTACCGGCGTAAGGATTTCTACGTTCTCTTTGTACTGACCGCACTCCTGACATTACTTCTCGGCTCAGTCAGCTTCTTCAACGAGACAAGCGTCGTGCGTTATCTTAAGGAGATCTGTCTCCTGCTCATCTGGATCTCGACTTTGGTGATTGCAATCGTGACCACCGCCAGGCAAATCCCTGTCGAGCGCGAGAATCGAACGATCTTTCCATTGCTGGCCAAACCCGTGACCCGGTTTCACGTCATCACGGGGAAGTTTCTGGGCTGTTGGGTCGCCACCGGACTGGCGCTGGCAGTCTTCTACACATTCTTCACAGTGATCGCTGGAGTGCGAGAGCATACTTGGCCCTTGGCCAGTTACACGCAAGCGTTCTGGCTGCACTGGACCATGCTTGCGATCGTGATCGCGTTCACCGTTCTTGGCTCCATCGTGTTCGCCGCGCCCTCTTCGAATTCAACGATCACATTTGTCTTGGCTCTTTCCATCCTTGTGGTGGGTCGACATCTCAACAAGGTTGCGGCCAGCCTTTCTGAACCAGCCGGTTCCCTGGTCTATTCCATCTACTATCTGATCCCACACTTGGAGTTCTTCGACTTGCGGGAATTTATCGTCCACGGCTGGGGTGCGATCAGCTGGAACGCTTTGGCGTTGGCAACGCTTTACGGCCTCGTCTACACCGCATTCTTTCTCCTCGCGGCATGGATTGCCTTTCGTCGTAAAGCTCTAACCTAACCGAGCCTCTTATGTGCGCTCCCTCGCCCAAAGAGATCCCCGCCACCTGTACACCAGGCCGACCCGCGCGGACGGTTTCGGCTGAACCCTGGAATGCGATTTTAGGGCTGCTGCTCGCGGTCGCGTTCACCCTCGCCACGCAAATCTCCCTGCGGCGCGAACTATCCGAGCGAACTGCCCTCCAGTCCCAGAGTGTTCTGCAAGCCCTGATGGGAGACAGCCAAAGGCTGTTTGCCAATCATTTTTTCAACAAAGCGGACGTTTACCTGCACAGCGGCGTCTATCCGAGCATCTTCGACCAGGCGACATCCGAAAAGAAGCTGCACCTGTCCCAGGCCGCCGACGTCACACCCGCAGCCCATCCTCCCGAGTCGCACGACCACGACGAAGCGGAGCACGAGCATCATGACGGCGACCACGGCGACCACGGCGACCACGGCGACCACGATGCGGTCAGTGGCTACCTTGGGCCTCCGCGGGATTGGATTGACGCTTTCGGTCGCAACTTCTACCCCACTCGCCACACCCATCTTGAATCTCGCGACGAGCAACGTGAAATTCTGCCGTGGCTCCGCTTGGCCGCGGAACTGAATCCCAACGAAGTCCAGACTTACACCGTCGCGGCTTACTGGCTTCGGCAGCGAATGGGTAAGGTCAAAGAAGCGGAACAGTTTCTCCGCGAAGGATGGCGTGCGAATCCGGACAGTTTCGAGATCATTTTCGAGCTCGGCCGCTTGCATGAAGAGAATCACAGCAACCCCTCCAGGGCCCACCACCTTTACGAACTTGCCCTGCGCAAGTGGCAACAGAGCGAGACTGCCAAACCTGATCCGGACGCATTCCTGTTTCTCCAAATCACCAGCCGCTTAGCCAGACTCGAAGAAGCGGAGGGCCATCCGACACGAGCGATTCAGTATTTAGAGATGCTCCGTGCTTTCTCGCCGAATCCGCCAAAGGTAGACGAGCAGATTGCGAATCTAAAAGGGAAAGTAAAGCTTGCCGGACTCCCCGAGGCCCGGCATTGAGCCAGGCAAAGTTGACAGCGACCACTGCCGAAACGAAGCAAGGTCTCCGCGCCTGATGTTTCAAGGCCAACGGCACATTTGCCAGAGGCCCGTTCTGAAAGGGCCTCAGAACCCGCGTCTTCCCGCTATCCATTGCGCCGTCTCCGGCGCGCCACCCAGTCGCTCAATAAAATAGAGAGCACGGCTGCCCACCCGACTCCTGAAATGGAAGCGCCAATCTGGAATTGGCGATCCTGATAGATCAGGTCCACACGGTGATGACCCGCCGGAACTTGCAGCGCTTGAAACGCGTGATTCGCGCGAAAGAGTGGCGTCGGCATGCCATCCACAGTGGCGTGCCAAGGATGATAGAAGGTTTGCGCAACGACCACCAAGCTCGGCGAGTTCGCGTCCACTTCGCAAGCGATCCGATGTGTGTCCAATTGGACATTGCTGATCTTGGCTTCGGTGCGGTTTGTGACAGTGACGGAAACTCGCGCGGAGCTCGGGAGGCAGACCGTCGCTTGCGGATCGAAAGTCGGGCTCGCGACCACGCGCAGACTCTCGGGCGCATCGAGATAGAGCGGGGCTTGACCGACTGTTAGCAAAGGCATCGCACTTTGGCGTTGACTCCAATCGATCACTTTCCCCGGAGCGGTCAAATAAACGACGTTTAGAAAGTCGATCAAAGGACCTGGAGAGCTGTTGGTCGTGTCGTAGAGCAGTGTCTCCACCTGCTTTTGCTCGCGAAGCTGCAATGTGGACGAGCCGTTTACTTTGGCAATGCCATCTAGCAGATTGAGGTGAGACCATTCCGCAACGCGTTTCCCGACGAAGTCCGCTTGCAGATCGCGCACGCGGCTTACGAGCAATTGCGCCTCGGCTTCGGGACTGATCATGATCCGGCCTTCTCCGAAACGAGGCGGCGGAGTGTGGTGATGAAGCTCCCAGAGTCCCGGCGTCATCACCGAGGACGGCAATGTCAGATCTTTCTTTGGCGTGGCGACGAGCGCATCCAGCACGCAGAGCACAAGGAGAGCAATTCCAATCGTCGCGGAGCGAAGGGCTCCCGGAACGGCGTCACTGCCAGAACGCCGGATTCCACGAACCATTAGCACGAGGAAGACAGCGGCAAACCCAATTCGCCATCCTGCACTTTGCAGCACCACCCTCCATTGATCATACGGTGTCGGATCCCATCGCGTGAGTCCCAAGGTCGCGAGGACGCCGAAAAAAACCATGGCGGCCACCCCGAAGAGCCAGCGACTGTTCGCAGTGCAACGCTGAATCGCACAGAGTCCGTAGGCGGCCAGCAGCGGCAGGATAAAGGACACGAGCATCACGAACTTAACGGGATAACGAATAACGCCAACGCCCGTCAGAACGACTCGCGCGGCCTGATACACGAAACTCCCTTCACCGGCAGCAAGCAACAAAGCCACGACCGCCGCACCGGCGAGGAACCAGATCCGTTTCCGACGCTCTAAAACCACAGCCAGCAAACCAAGGATGAGAGGAATGACTCCCAGGTAAGTTGAGGCAAAAAACTCCTGGCCGAGTTGAAAAAAGACGCCTTGGGAATTCTCTGCACAGCGGAAGAGCGGATTGACAAAACCTCCCCACCCCGCGCTCGGGAAGGTCCACTTGGTGGTGGCCGCACCTCGGTCTCGCTGTGAATGGGCGAGCAAATCCAGGAAGGGCAAAATCTGCACCACCACAAGAGCGGTGACGCATCCTACAATGAGAATCGTCGCCAGCACCACAACCTTTGGCGAAATCGCTTGGGTGACAGCCCGGCCAGCGCCAAAGCATGCGAGGAAAGCCCAAGTCATCAGCGATATCTCAGGCACGCCCGCCAGAATCTGAAGTGCACTGACGAGCGAGGCGAGAGCGAAGTGCCGCCGATTCGGTGCGCGCCACGCCGTCTCCACACAAAGCACGACCCAGGGCATCCATCCCAGCGCGACACAATAATTAGGCCACATTAGGCTGGAGAGAGTGACGCCATTGAATACGAAGACCGTGCCTGCCAAGCCAGCAGCCCAGCAATTGCCCGTCCAACGCTCGGCCAAGCGATACATGCCGAGCCCGGCCAGAACCAAGTGACCCAGGCAAAACACGTGGAGCGACCAAGGCAATGGCAAGACCAGGTAAACTAGCGAAAACGGATACAGCACCATGGTGCCCCACTGCGCGAGAAACGGAACGCCACAGTTGCTCAGTGGATTCCACAACGGAAGTTCCCCGCGCCAAAATGCCTCGTGGGCATGGTGGATGGTTGGAAAAGCCAGTACCCCAAAGTCGCGGTAAAAGAAGGTCTCCCACCCTAGCAGGACCCTGTGAAAGCAAACGGCGACAACCCCGGACAAAAAGGCGGCAAAACGGATGGCCGAGAACGTCGCAGTTCGCGCCCCAACTTCCGGTGCCGATGGTTTAACGGCTAGTTCCGCTGCCATGAATAAAGCAAGAGCATACGTTGCCGGGGTAGGGCCTGGCGAGCGTTCTCCATCGTCACGCAGTCGTTTTTCGGAAGACCTGCCGTAGAGAGACCGGAGCTAAGCAGCGCATGAAGCGGTCACTCGCGCCAGCGCCGCGTAAAGCAATGGCAAGTTTGCTGGCTTGGTCAGCACGACATCGGCATCCTTGGGCAAATCCCCTTCCTGCCCCACCATCGCTGCCCAACCCGTGAGTAGGATCACCGGAGTTTCTGGAGACTCGCTCTTCACCGTTTTCACGATCTGCCGTCCATCGACGTTCGGCATGCCTAGGTCAGTAATCACGACTTGAAAAGCCTGACCTCGTTGCCGTGCTGTCCGAAAGGCAACTAACCCATTCTCGCCCCCATCGGCAAACTCAACCAGGTGATTCTGCGCCTTGAGGACTTGCTGAAGCATGGCGCCAATGCGTCGATCATCATCGATGCATAGGATACGGAGCGGCGGCAGACTAAGGGCGAGCGGGTCCCGCGGTTCCGCCCGGGTTGAGCGATTGCCAGGATGGAAAACCAACCGTACCGTGGTCCCTGATTCAATGGCCGTTTCAATTTCAATACTGCCTTGGTGGCGTCGCATCAGGCCATAGACCATTGACAGCCCTAAACCGCTCGCTCGGGGCCCTTTGGTGGAGAAAAACGGTTCAAGACATCGTTGCCGAGTGACCTCGTCCATCCCCACCCCTGGGTCGGTGACTTCTAAGATGACCTGTGCGGTCGTCGATTCACCCGAGTTTGCCTCAGTCGGGAGGATCAAGCGGGTCGCCACGGTAATTGTGCCTCCGTGTGGCATCGCTTCAATCGCGTTCTTGACCAGGTTGGTCAATGCTTCGGTGACTTCCGTTTCGTCTTCACGAATGCAAGACAAGTCCGGTGCCAGTTCGGTGACCACATTCAAATTGACTCCCGTTCGCTGCTCCACTTCGCGTAATTTGGGTTGCAGCTCCTTGAGGACTTTCTGCACGACAGCGTTCAGTTCAACGGTCGGCAATAACTCGTCGCTATCACGCCTACGATAGAATTGGCGGACACGTTCAACCATTTGGGAAATATCGCCTGCAGCAGCGCGGATGCATTCCAAGTATTTTCTGGAATCAGTAGATTCCGCGGCGGGACCGTCCAACAGGAAGTCGGTGAATCCGACGATTGGAGTTAGGGAGTTATTGAGGTCATGAGCAAAACCGCTCGCCATTTGTCCGAGCGCGCGGAGACGTTCTTGCTGGACCATGGTTTGTTGAGTTTGGCGAAGTTGCCGATAGGCGCTCTGTAAGTCACCTTGGCAACCCTCCGCGCCAAAGACCTGACGAAATTCATTCTCCGCCGAGACAATTCGAATCTGAAGAGTTTCCTTCTCTGTCTTGACGGCTTGGATCTCCTGGCACATACGATCCGCGCTAGCGCGATGCTCCTCCAACATCAGGACGATCATGCTGACTGCGATGAATAGCTGCAGGGCCGACGATAAGAAAATCATGGCCCCTCGCCACTGGGGGGTCGATTGCGCGAATGGGTAGGCCCCCAGAAACGTGGCCCAGAGGCTAAACCCCGTGGAGAGCAAGGTCGCTCCAACGGACGGATTGACTCGGCGCAATCGGAAGAACGCGATCGCCGCCGACAAACTTGCCAAACCGGCAAGCCAAAAGACGGGTATTTCGTCTAAAAACGGGTCGTTCAGGAGAAATCGGCTGGCGAAAGCCCAACTGTAAACGAAAGCCAGAAACAGGGCAATGGATCGCTGCGGGGTGGGAGCTCCCATGAACGAAAGACTGCCCCACCATAGGAACACTGCAGACGTCCCAATACTCCATTGTCCGACGGTCAGACTCCATCCGCCGACTGGATCATGCAACAGATTCATCCGCAGCACGAGCCAGAGCCCATAGAATAACCACGCTACCCCCCAAATCGTGAAGTAATCCCGGCGCGTATGATAGTTCAGATAGAAAAACAGCCCCACGAGCACGGCAACGCTCGAGAGGGACGCCAGCAGCGCCGCCGTTAAGAAGTCACCGGAAAACATCATGGGAAAGTGCATAACGTAATGGTGCTTCTCGTCTAAAACGGTCCCTGGCCGGGAATGAATCCCAAGAGCGTTTTCAGAGTTTTAGCAGCTTGTTTGCCAACCGCTCCTCGCACTCGTCCCCCCAGACGGTCCCGGGGGAGGCGGGTCCGACGTAGACTCGACTTCGAGAATTTCGGGTTGCGAACGCTTCACAGCCCTGTCGAGATTGCGCGCACCTGTCTTGATTCGGAGCAACAAAGAAACGTTTGCAGGAAGGCAACCAAAAGCGCATAAATAGGTGGCCATGCTTCACGTCGTCGAGTCCTCAACCCCAGGTCGGAGCACCGAGCACTTGCAACCCGCGGACCTGGCTCAGCGCGACTTGGTGACCAGGGCGTTCCGTTGGATGCTGCTGGCCAGGGTCCTTGATGACAAATTTGCAGGTCTGTATCGAGCGGGCAAAATCCACGGAGGCGTCTTCGTCGGGCGGGGTCAGGAAGCTCTCAGCGTCTCCATTGGCCAGCAACTGACACAAGGCGATGTTTTTGCACCTCTCATTCGAGACTTAGCCGGTCGATTGGCTTTTGGTCAATCGATGTTCGACGCAGTCCGAAATTATCTTGGATCCCGGCTTGGCCCGACGCTGGGCCGAGATGGCAATGTTCACCACGGGCGTCTGAAAGACGGCTTATTGCACATGGTCAGCCACTTGGGATCCATGATTGCCGTCGTCAACGGAACCTTGCTCGCTCGTCGATTGCAGGGCCGCCGCGACGTCGTCGGGGCCACTTGCATCGGGGACGGAGGGACTTCCACTGGAGCGTTCCATGAGGCTTTGAACCAAGCCGCCGTCGAAAGGCTTCCGTTGGTCCTGGTCATTGCGAACAATCAATACGCCTATTCCACGCCCAACGAACGTCAATTCGCCTGTCGCGGCCTTTGGGAACGCGCGGTCGGCTATGGAATTGAGGGTTATCACGTGGACGGCACCGACCTGACCGCTTGCCTCAAGGTCACCCGAACGGCGATCGACCGAGCCCGCTCTGGGGCAGGCCCGCAGCTGATCGTAGCTCGGCTTCTGCGGCTTTGTGGCCATGGCGAACATGATGACGCCGGCTATATCGACCCTAAATTGAAGCAGTCTCTCCTAGGACGCGACTGTTTGAAACTCGCGGAAGAGGCTCTCATTGCTCAAAGTTGGGCCGACGCGCTAACTCTCGAAAGTTGGCGTGCTGACGCCGTCCGTCAGGTTGAAGAGGCGGTCGCTACTGTCCAGCGCGAGTCGGCACCAGACCCATATCAGGAGAACTGGTGCGCCTTGTCGTCGGAACATCTCCGCGACTTCTACGATCAATGCCGACCAGGCGACCACGCGTGATCCATTTTGTGAAACTCTTCTTCCCTTCATTCCACTTCCGAGCTTGAAGGGTGCGTCGACGACGCACGCAGCTTGCGGACGGTCCGCGGCGCCGTGGGCTTCTCATAGGTCTCTGCTGCAAGCCGGCAAGCGCCCGCGACGGTCGCCAGTCTTTCCAGAAACGGTTCCCTCTCGGACTGCGGTAAGACGGAAAGGACTTCCGTTTGCAACTCAATCGCGATTCGACGCACCTGAAGGTATTTTCGCTTCCCGGTTGGAAGGACTCGGATACGGTGAGCGCGACGGTCCTGTTCGTGGGTCATTCGCTCGATCCAGCCAGACCGCTCCATGCGCTCCAAAAGGGACGCAATGGTATTCGGGTCGCTCGTCATCACTTGCGCAATTTCGCTTTGCGTCATGCCGCGCGCATCGCCCTCCAGTAATGTGCGTAGGACCGTAAATTGATCCGGCGTCATCTCGGTGTGGGCAATTCGCCGGCGAAAGGCCTGGTTGAGGCCATACCAGGCGCGCCGCATCAATGGCGGCAGACGCCGACGGTCGGGCGAATCGATGGGAAGTGCCTCCAGGGGGAAAGTTTCGGGTCGAGATGAGGGCATTTTGCGATTTGACAAATGATACGTGTAGGTATTATGTCCAACCTAATCAGTTCCGAGAAGATACCGTTGCCCAGTCTGGAATAAAACATTTTCCGGTTCGCGCCTTTGTGCGCAAGCCGCACACTTGATAAAGGGTTCCGCATGAAAACGCGTCTGCCGAAGTTCGCCCTGGCCATTTTAGGCTATTGGGCATGGGTGGTTTTACTGCCAGCGAGTCTGCAAGCTGCGCCGGTGCGGGGATGGCTCGCCTGGCGTGGACCGCTGCAAAATGGCTCGTCTCTGGAAAAAGGCCTTCCCGACAAACTCGATGGGAGCCATCCACTCTGGGTGGCAGACTTTCCGGGCCAGTCGACTGCCGTCGTCGCGAATGGCAAGGTCTATATCATGGGGTATCAGGGCGATGGCCCGGACTTGCAGGAGGGCGTTGCCTGTTTCGACGCCGAGAGTGGAAAGAAGCTTTGGGAACAAGGATACAATGATTTCCTCAGCGACACGATTTATCTGCGCTATGCCACGTCTAGTCCGGCGGTCGATGAAGCCACGGGCAACGTCTACATTCAGGGAACTCAAGGAATCCTCGCCGGTTTCACATCTGATGGTAAACGGCTTTGGCAACATTCGATGATGGAAGAGTTCGGCAGATTGACTTTCCCGAACAGCCGCACAGCGTCCCCCCTGATCGATCGAGACCTGTTGATCACCCGCGGCATTACGGCGAACTGGGGCGCCAATGGTCCAGCCGGTGACCGGTTTTATGCCTTTGACAAGAATTCTGGAGAACTGGTCTGGGCGTCGAGTCCGGGCGATCGGCCCAGGGATAATTCTTATTCACACCCGTATCTCGGGTGGCTAGACGGACGTCGCGTGTTTTATGCCGCCACGGGCGATGGCAGTGTCGTCTGCGTTAATGCGCGGACTGGCGACCCGATCTGGCGCATTCCCCTGTTCAAAGCGGGGATAAATGCCACGGTGCTCGTCCACAATAATGACAAGGTGATTGCCGTTTATGGTACCCCTTACGAACCGGGCCAGATGGTTGCTTTGAAAATTCCTCACATGGCTCCGACTAACGCAGCGGCGGGTCCGCTTGTGATCGAGCGCGCCCAAACAGAACTTTGGAGCAACGAGCTGTCCACGTCCACTAGTTCACCAATCCTCGTTGGTGATCGCATTTATGTCGTCAGCGAAAAGGGCTACCTCTGCTCGGTGGATGCGTCGACCGGCAAGATTCTATGGCGATTGAACATTGGGATTGAGCAACGCAACGCCTGCCCGCTTTATGCTGATGGAAAGCTCTATGTCCCCATCCTCGATGATCCTGCGGCGAAATCGGATGGAAGCGGAGAAGCTGGCACCAAAGGGGCCTTTTACGTTATTGAACCAACCGACCAGGGGGGCAAGATTCTGAGCCATGCTACGCTGGAGGGACGTTGTTTTGGCAGCCCTATAGCTTACAATGGCAAGGTATATATCCAAACCACTCGCCATCTTTACTGTTTCGGAAAGCAAGGGAACAATCCTCAGTTAGCCACAGAACCGGCGGCGGAAGTGGCTCTGCATCCGCCCGGCCAAACAACTCCAGATCATTCCATCGGAAGTCTTGGTTAAGCCCGGTCAAACCGCTTCGTTTCGAGTGCGCACCTTGGATGAACACGGCTTCGCGGTTGACGATGTGAAGGATCTAAAGACAGTGCAATGGGCGCCCTTCATCCCCGCGACAGCCAGGGTCCGAGCTTCGATGAAGGCCACCTTCAATCGCGAGGGGAAACTGGTCGCCGCGACGGACTCCGTCCCGTCCGCTGGCGCGTTCCAAGCGACACTTGGGGATCTGCACGGTTACATCCGAGGACGGGTGCTTCCAGGGCTGCCGCTGAAACAGGATTTCGAGGCGTTTCAACTTAGCGAGACCACCACAAATAGCGTTGAGAGCCCAACACCATTTGCTTATCCTCCACTGCCTTGGATTGGCGCCCGGTTTAAGTTCGAGGTGCGCGAGAAAGAAGGTAACAAGGCACTCACCAAGACGATCGACAACAAGTTTTTCCAACGGGCCTTCGTTTTCATGGGTGAGCCCGAAATGCACAATTACACCATCCAAGCGGATGTCCTCAGCGAAGGGAACCGTCGAAAAATGTCCGACGTCGGGATTATCAACCAGCGCTATTTAATCGTGCTGAAGGGTAACGAGCAAAAGCTGGAGGTAAACTCGAACCTGGAACGACTGCGCGTGCCAGCGGTTGACGCACCCGCCAATTTCAAGTGGTCTCCAAACGTCTGGTATCGCATTAAAGCCCGCGTCGACGTCGCCGCAGATGGGACTGGCGTTGTTCGAGCCAAAGCATGGAAACGGGATGAAGCCGAGCCAGGAGCCTGGACGATTGAGGTCCCCCATCACACTGCGCATCAAACGGGTTGTCCGGGATTGTTTGGCTTTTCGCCTCAGGAAATGCGCGTGTTCATCGATAACGTCAGCGTTACGGCGAACTAAAGACAACCGCTGGCCGAGCGGAGCCAAAGCAACTACAATAACTAAACGCGGACCGAACATCGCGGTGCGGGTTTACCTGTGAATCGAATTATGAAACGTATGGTTTTGAAATTGGCGTGGATTGGGTGCCTGGCTTGCTTTCAAGCACAGGCCGCGGACTGGCCTCAATGGGGCGGACGATCCTCGAGAAATATGTATTCCCCAGAGAAGGGACTACCCGACCGCTTTGAGCTAGGCAAGATCGATCCCGATACGGGCGACGTCGATGTCAAAGGTTCAAAAAATCTCAAGTGGGTGGCGAAGCTCGGATCGCAAAGCTACGGCAATACCACCGTGGCTGGAGGAAAAATATTTGTCGGCACAAATAACGACGCGCCGCGAGATCCTCAACACCAAGGCGATCGCAGTATCTTGATGGTGTTCGACGAAAAGACGGGAGCGTTTCTTTGGCAATTAGTGGTTCCCAAGCTTGCCTCCGGCAAAGTCAATGACTGGGAAAGCCTCGGGCTGCTTTCGTCGCCCACAGTGGAGGGGGATCGAGTCTACCTGGTAACCAGCCGTTGCGAAGTAATCTGCCTTGATGTCAATGGCCTGGCCAATGGAAATGACGGTCCCTTCAAGGACGAAGAACAATATGTGGTCGGCCCTGGCAAACCCAAGGCGAAACTCGGACCAAAGGATGCTGATATCATTTGGAAGTACGACATGATGGACGAATTGGGTGTCTTCCCGCACAACGCTTCCAATTGTTCGGTGCTTGTCGTGGATGACATCGTTTTTACCTGCACCTCTAATGGCCAGGATTGGACTCATTCGAATATCCCTTCACCAAACGCTCCAAGCTTCATCGCCTTGAACAAGAAAACGGGGGAGTTCCTCGGCGAAGACGATGCGCGGATCAGCCAGCGCATCTTCCACGGCCAGTGGAGTTCCCCTTCCCTCGCGTTGGTCAATGGCAAGAAACAGATCCTCTTCGGCGGTGGCGACGGGTGGTGCTACGCTTTCGACCCGATCCCCGTCAAAGAAGGTGACGACCATCTCTTGAAAACGCTATGGAAAGTCGACTGCAATCCGCCTGAGTACAAGGTGAAGGATGGCAAACCGATTCGCTATCCAGCAGCGGAAGGCCCGAGCGAAGTCAACGCTACCCCTGTTTTTTACAAGAACCGCGTTTACGTCGCGGTTGGTCAAGATCCTGAACATGGTGAAGGCATAGGCCGGTTGCTCTGTATCGATGCGACTAAGACGGGGGATATCACCAAGACCGGCGTTCTGTGGGACTACAAAGGCGTGCACCGAAGCATCTCGACCGTTTCCATCGACCCGGACACTGGTCTGCTGTTCATTGGAGATTTCTCGGGTTTTATCCATTGCCTAGATGCCGAGACCGGCAAATTAAACTGGACCTACGATATGAAGGCTCATATGTGGAGTTCCACTCTCGTCGCGGATGGAAAACTCTACGCCGGAGATGAGGATGGAGATTTCGTGGTCATGGCCGCGAGCAAAGAGAAGAAGGTCCTGAGTGAAGTGAATCTTGGCACTCCCGTCTATTCGACCCCCGTTGTTGCCAACGGCGTAATCTACGTTTCCAGCAACAGCCATCTATTCGCGTTCTATGATGCGGCACGACACAGCGCGATTCCCGATCGGCCGGCCAGTTTGCGAGTGGAGCCGTCAAAATAAGAGCGAGACGAGCCACACTGCTGCCCACCTCTAACGTCAAAGACGCCTGATACCATGTCTACCTCTTCCGCGATTCCAGATTCAGTGGCTGCATCCCAGGCTCAACTGGATGCCCACGTGCGCGAGATCGTCCATTGGCATTTCTCGCCTGAAACCGGTTGCCAATTCTGGCTGGATTGGGCGAAGCGCGCGGGGTGGGACCCGAAGAATACAGTCAAGGGGTTTGCCGATTTGCTTCGCTTCCCCCACTTCCAAGACGAATGGCTGCGGGATTTGCAGCCGGAAGTCTGGGTGCCTGCGGCTTACCGAGGGAAGCCATTCAACATCTTCGAGACTGGCGGCACCACGGGCATGCCGAAGCAACGGATCGGCTGGAACGATTACAAAGTCGATTACGAGGAGTTCTCCGGCAAAATTACCGACGCGCATTTTCCCCGTGGCGGGGCCTGGCTAATGGTTGGACCGACCGGACCACGACGACTTCGCTTGGCGATCGAGCACCTGGCCAATTACCGTGGCAGCTCTTGTTATTTCACGGCGCGTGACCGGCCTGTTTACGACTCCGAAGTTACTGGAAGCATTGGGCGAAAAGGTCAACTTGTGGGATGCAGGGATCCGTGGGGTCTTTTGTGGGGGCACTTCGATGGCCCCGCAATATGTTCGGTTCTTGGTCGAGGAAGTTTTGGAGAATCGGATCGGATTCTATCCAACCTATGGCAATACCCTGATGGGCTTGGCGGCCAGTGTCCCGCTGCAGTCCGACGATAAGTTTTCGATCACTTATTACGCCCCGCAGCCGCGGGCTGTTTTGCGTGTTGTAAATCCGAAGCAGACCGAACAATTGGTCCCCTATGGCGACTGGGGACGAGTCGAACTGACCACGCTCACGAAGGAGTTCTTTATGCCGCGTTTTTTGGAACGGGATGAAGCTCTCCGTCGCGCTCCACGCGCCCCTTATTCTTGGGATGGCGTCGGAGACGTGCGTCCGTTTGGGGCGATGGAAAAGACGATCATTGAGGGTGTTTACTGAAGCCGTTTCATGAATCCACTCCCTCACATCCCTGCCCTGCGCCGAGGCAAACCTTATGAGAGCTTGGAGCAGGTCAAAGTCAGTGATCACCGGACGGGCATGCCGCTCGCGACGATCAGCCAAGTCAACGCTGGCATTGTTCGGAAGGATTTACAGCGGATTGCTGAATCCCGCGCAGCTCTCAAACGCTTCACCACGTCCCAATTAATCCAAATCTGCACGCGAGCCGCCGAGCACTTTTTAAACGGTTCTCTTCCCTTGGTCGATAAAGGTGAAACACAGTCGCCCACACAGTATACAGAAACGTTGTCCGCAACGAGCGGACTGCCTCATGTGTTGGTGCAACGCAATATGAAAAAGATCGCGTCAGCACTCACAAACATGTCGACGGTGCTGAACGGGCTCACTCGAGGATTGGATTTGAAAGTTCTCGATACGGGTTTTGGGGAGCAGTCCGGTTCGCGTCTGAGTTTCTATCCGACGACCCATGCGTTAGGTTTGGTGATGCCGAGCAATTCGCCAGCGGTCAATTCACTGTGGCTGCCGGCCATACCGTTGAAAATCCCTGTGATTCTCAAACCCGGTCGCGAAGAACCGTGGACACCCTACCGGCTGATCCAAGCGTTCGTGGCCGCAGGCTGCCCAGCGGAGGCATTCGGTTTTTATCCTACAGATCACGAAGGTGCCGGGGAGATTCTCAAGTCGTGCGGACGCGCCTTGATCTTTGGCGACAAGTCGACCACGGCCCAGTACGCCAATAATCCGGCCATCCAGATTCACGGTCCGGGCTACAGTAAGATTCTAATCGGTGCGGACCAGGTCGAGCGATGGCCAGATTTTCTCGATGTGCTGGTGGCTGCCATTTCAGATAATGGCGGACGAAGCTGCATTAACGCCTCGGCTGTCTTGACCCCAAAGTATGCCGCCGAGATTGCGGAGGCGCTCGCGAAGCGGCTAGGCCCGATTCAACCGCTCGCCCCCACCGACGCCAAAGCAACCCTGTCCGCGTTCGCTAACGTGAAGATGGCGGATTTTATTGATTCCGCCATTGATGAGGGACTAACGACTCCAGGAGCGAGAGACGTAACCGCGGCCCACCGGCAAGGACCGCGCAAGGTGGTTTTCGAAGGTGGAGTCTTCTTGCGCCCGACCATTGTGCAATGCGATTCCATGAATCACACGCTGGCGAATCGCGAGTTCCTCTTCCCTTACGCGAGTGTCGTGGAAGTCGCTCAAGCGAACATGCTTCAGCAGATCGGACCTTCTCTTGCTGTCACGGCGATTACGGACGATCCCAATTGGATCAATGAACTCCTCGAGTCGCCATTGATAGACCGGCTGAACCTGGGCCCTCTCTCTACCATGAATGTTTCCTGGGACCAACCGCACGAGGGAAACATGTTTGAGTTTCTCTATAAACGCCGTGCGTTGGAACGTGCTGCACGGTCTGCATGATCCACTCCAATGCTACTCGGCCAGGACGGTTTGGCGACGGTCCGATTGAACGACTCGACGCCGATCATCGTCTGATTGGATTGTCATGAGTTCTCCACCGAGCGCCCTTCCCGTCCAAAGGCCCGGCTCATTCGATTATCAACCTCGCACGCGTCTGGTCTTCGGTGTCGACGCCGTGGAACAGGTGGGCGAATTGGCGCGGGAAGTCGGCGGCGCTACGGTCCTTCTCGTGACCGACCCAGGTATCGTCAAAGCAGGACACGCCGCGCGCGTGGAATCGCTCTTACGTAAGTCAGGTCTGAAAACTGGCGTGTTCGACCGCGTGCGAGAAAATCCAACCACCCGCGATGTCGACAATTGCCTCGAACTGGCAAAGTCCATGGGGGTCGATCTGCTCGTCGGACTGGGCGGTGGTAGTTCCATGGATACCGCGAAGGGCTGCAATTTTCTTCTAACCAACGGCGGTCGGATGGAGGATTACTGGGGCGTCGGCAAGGCAACGCGTCCGATGGTTCCTTTCATCGCTATCCCCACTACGGCAGGCACAGGTAGCGAATGTCAGTGCGCCGCGCTTATCGCGCAGGAGGAGACCCATCAAAAGATGGCGTGCCTTGACGCCAAAGCCGCCGCTAGGGTCGCGATTCTTGATCCAAGCCTGACCGTTTCACAACCGACGCCAGTAACAGCCTACACAGGCGTCGACGCTATCGCCCACGCCGTGGAGACGGCCGTGACCAAAAAGCGGAACCCGCTTTCGGTCATGTTTTCCCATGAAGCCTTCAAGCTCACCGTGCCAAGCCTTCCGCGCGTCTTGGCTGTTCCCACGGACCTAGAGGCACGGGGTAGAATGCTCCTCGGAGCCGCATTGGCCGGGTTAGCGATCGAACACAGTATGCTAGGAGCCGCTCACGCGGCTGCGAATCCTCTCACGGCACACTTTGGAATTGTTCACGGAGAGGCCGTTGGGATCATGCTGCCCGCGGTAATTCGCTATAACGCCCGCGACCCAGGTGCGCAGCGTGGGTATGCCGAACTTGCGTCCGCTCCTGAGATCGCGTGGGTTAGCGACGGTGTCGAGGAGGCGGTCGAAGCCCTGATTGTGCGGCTCGACCAACTTTTGAATACGGCTGGCATCGCCCGTTCCTTAACCGATCTGAAGGTCCCGCAATCCAGCTTCGACACTCTGGCGCAAGAAGCCGCTCATCAATGGACGGCGCGCTTCAATCCGCGCCCGATCGACACCGCAGGGTTTCTATCCCTTTACAAAGCAGCGCTTGTTGAACGCAGCACGGTTTGAATCTTTTGCTAGAACACCTCGGGAACGCCTTCCTCGAGGACCTTCAGATGCCTCGTTAGCCCATTCGAATGGCAAAGCTCCTTTAGCCACCGAGGAGGCTCATCTAGGTCCTCAAAGGAGAGCTTAAAACTACCGTAATGCATCGGTACCAACCACTTCGACTTTAAGTCATGATAGGTTTTAACAGCTTCATCCGGCCCCATATGCACGTGACGGAATGAGTCTGGGAAATAAGCCCCGATCGGCAACAGGGCGATCTCCGGCGCAAATCGCTTCCCGATCTCCTTAAATCCTTCAAAATAAGCGCTATCGCCAGCGTGGAAAATGGATCGCCCCTGGTGCTCCAGGATAAAACCGCCAAAGCCACGATGCTCGTCGTGAATCATCCGCGCTCCCCAGTGCTTGGTGGGCACCAACGTCACTTTCCACTCTCCGTTTGAAAAGCTCTCCCACCACTTCAACTCAATGATCCGTGCGAACCCTAGATTTCGCGCGAGGTCCCCTACTCCCCAGGGCATAACGCCAACCTTCGATGCGGGCAGTCGTTTCAAGGTCGGCCGGTGAAAGTGGTCAAAATGGGCGTGGGTCAGTAAGACTAAATCGACCGGAGGAAGACTTTCCATTCGCATCCCTGTGCGTCTGAGACGCTTCAAGAGGAATATCCAGTTTGCGAAGTTGGGATCGATGAGGACGTTGAGGTTGCTGAATTGAGCTAGGAAAGACGCATGCCCAATCCAAGTGAGCGCCAGCTGTCCGTCGGTCAACTTTGGAAACTCGGGAACGCGGTGCTCTCCCGTGCGCTTCGTCAACAGGGCTTTCCAAATCATTTCCCTAAAGAAAGTCCTGGGATTGAAGTGGTTACTTGGGGTCAGGTCCTTGAACGAACGGGGGAGACGGCGGCGCCGACGCAATGGGTGATTGGGCTCAGGCTGACTCATCTGTCTGTTGTCACCAATACATCCCGCTTGAATAAAAAACAACCTTGATAGTCGAATCGTACGACGATTTAGAACAGGCATGTTATGAAAACTCTGATAGCCGTGTTAACCTCAGCAGCATTCCTAAATATCGGAACACAAAGTGTTTCTGCAGGTGACCGCGAATGGGCAACCGCTGGAAAGATCCTCACTGGTCTAGTCATCGGGGGTGCTGTGGCGCGGGCCGTGGAACCGGTTCCTGTCTACCAAGCCCCGCCCGTTGTCTATGCTCCGGCCCCCGTCTATGTGGCACCGCAAGTGACTTATGCACCCGTCGTCGCGCCCGCACCAGTGGTCGCTTCGGCCCCCGTTTATGTGCAACCAGCCCCCGCACCTGTAGTTGTTTATTCTCCTCCGCCTGTCTATTATGTTCGTCCGGCTCCGGTTTATTATTGTGCTCCAGCTCCGGTCGTGAGCTTTCGGTTTGGGTTTGGCGGCGGATATCGTCATCACCGGGGTCGTTGGTAAGGTTGTTCATGGGCGATTTAATTCAGCAACTCGATACGTTCTTAGGTAAGGCGCCCCGGCTTGGCCGGGGCGTTTATATTGCCCGTGGTGCGGTGGTCTTGGGAGATGTCAGTTTAGGAGATGGAGCAAGCGTTTGGTACAACGCCGTTCTTCGCGGCGACATCAACCAGATCGCCGTCGGCGATTTCAGTAACATCCAGGATAACGCAGTGCTTCACCTCGCGGACGATTTCCCTTGTCTGGTAGGAGCTTACGTGACGGTGGGTCACTCCGCGATCGTCCACGCGTGCACAGTGGGCAATGAATGCTTGATTGGGATGGGTGCGACCGTGCTCGACGGCGCGGTCATCGGTGAACAGTGCATCATTGGAGCCAATGCTCTGGTGACGCAGGGGAAACAAATTCCTCCGGGCTCCATGGTTTTGGGCTCACCGGCGAAAGTCGTGCGTGCGCTTAGTCCGGAAGAGCGGGCGAGCATCAAGCCGTGGGCCGAAAAATATGCCCGTAACGCTGCGTACTGTCTGCAAAAGGGGATAAACGTTTCAGGTCCGCTAAGTCTTTGAGCTGTGCATTAAGACGCACACTTCCCAGCCTGCTTGGACTCTGGCAGTTTTTGCTTACTGATCCCTATAGACACAGTGTGCCAGTAGAAGATCTTGACGGCATTTTCTTCGCTGATTAAGGTCTAAAACTGTCACCCAAACCAAGCGTAGATTAGACTATGAAACTATCGAACGTTCGAGCTTATTCCCCGCATCGATTGCCATCGTTGCGCTCGTCAGGTTTTACCCTGATCGAGCTGCTCGTGGTTATTGCGATCATTGCTATTTTGGCAGGGATGCTCCTTCCAGCGTTGGCAAAAGCTAAGACCAAGGCTCAAGGCATTTTGTGCATGAACAACACGAAGCAACTCATGCTCGCGTGGCACATGTACAATACAGACAACGAAGACCGGATCGTCGGCAGCTATCACGGCGGTGATGCGCAAGGCGGAGCGATCGCACGATCCAACCCCAATGCCGCCCCTTGGGTGGTAGGTTGGCTCGACTGGGGAACGTCCGGTGACAATACCAACATCCTCTTCCTTACCGATGAAAAGTACTCGAAGCTCGCGAAGTATTTTGGTAACGCCAAGAATATTTTTCGATGCCCAGCAGACCATTATGTGAGCAAAGCGCAGGCGGCTAAAGGATGGGCGGCCCGCGTTCGAAGTCTGTCGGGTAACATTGGCGTCGGCGATGGCAATGCGGAATCTGGCCCTTGGCAGTCGATCTATAAACACATCAAGAAAACTGGTGACTTTGTGAATCCAGGACCAGGCGAAACCTGGGTTTACCTCGATGAGCATCCGGATAGCATCAACGACGCCGGGTTCTTCAATCCGAATCAAGCCAGCTGGATTGACCAACCGGCCAATTACCACAACGCCGCCGCCGGTTTTGCGTTTGCGGATGGTCACTCTGAAATTCACAAGTGGAAGGGATCCTTGGCCACCGCTCGCGCACAAAAGGTTAAGCTGAACAACTCGATCGATGCTCCAGCCAAGACAGGGGACATTGACATCCAGTGGATGGCTTACCGCGCTGGCCGCGTCTCTGAAAAGACCTGGTAATTGTCTTAATCGGAAGAAAGTTTAAACGTTCAACCCCGGAGCGGCCGACGCTTCGGGGTTTTTCGTTTTTGACTCTTGAACGCAAGCGAGCGACCAGCTCATCCAGAGGTCAGCGGTAAGGTCGACGAACTGGGCCGGAGTTCGAGTTTCGCGACACCGGGCGTTTCACAAAGATTCCAGTAGTCGTGAATCAATCTCATCATCTTTTCCAAATCCCGGAAATCAGCCGGCTTGACCATATACGAATTCGCTCCAAACCCGTAAGCTTTAGCGATGTCACTGTCTTCCTTGGACGACGTCAGGACGAGCGTTGGGATCAGGCGCATTTCGCCGCGTTCGCTCAGCCACTTCAGTACTTCCATGCCGCTCTTCCGCGGCATCTTGAGATCCGTTACAATAAAGGCAGGAAATGGATAACTGGCCCGATCGGCATATTTGCCGATGCCCATCAAATAAGAAATCCCCTCCTCGCCATCGGCGACAATATGGACCGGGTTTACAACATTAAGCCGCTTAAGAGCGCGTCGTAAAAGGATCGCGTCATTGTCGTCGTCCTCCATGACTAGAATAGCCCGCCCCTTTCCGTCCATTGACCACTCTACCACTTTTTGTGGCTTTCGTCATGTCGCAGGAGCAGTGGGTTCGGAGTCGGAGGTATCGGTTTGAACCGTGCGGGCGATCAGAAAGGCCTTCAGTTCGCCGGCAGCTTTTCCACCAAAACCTGACACTTCCGCAATCTGCTCCACCGTCGCGATCTTGAGTCGATGAACTGACCCGAATTTCTTGAGCAATGCGGCTTTGCGCTGGCTGCCAATGCCGGGAAACTCATCGAGCAAGCTCTCTGAAATGCGCTTCAGGCGGAGCTGGGCATTGTAGGTGTTGGCAAACCGATGCGACTCATCCCGAACTCTTTGTAAGAGTTTTAGCGCACCGGACGCGTGGCTCAGACGCAGCGGTTCGCTCTCGCCAGGCCGATAGATTTCTTCGAACTCCTTGGCCAATCCAATGACGGTCACTTGAGTGATTCCCAACCCGTTCAATTCAGTGCAAGCCGCATTTAATTGGCCTTTACCACCATCGATCAAAATGAGGTCCGGGAGCGCCACCGTTCCTTCGATTGTTTCCTTAAGCACGCGCGTATAGCGCCGCCGAATGGTTTCAGCCATGCACGCAAAATCGTCCTGGCCAACGACCGTTTTCATTCTGAACCGGCGGTAGTTCGCACGATCGGGCCGTCCGTTCTTAAAGCTAACCATGGAGGCGACGGCAAACGTGCCGCTGATGTTCGAGATATCAAATCCTTCGATGCGTACGAGCGGCTTATCGACCTGCAACGCCTTGGCCAATTCCACCAGATCGCGGTCTGGATCGATTGCCAGCGGCAGTTTATATGGCAATCGTTCAAACTTTTCCGTCTTTTGCGTCGTTCGTTTCAGGTCCCCGAGCAGATCGCGCAGCTGCGCCGCTTTTTCAAAGTTGAGTTCGGCAGCCGCTTTCTTCATTTCGGCTTCGATGCTCTCCTGCATCTCTTCGCACTGTCCTTCCAGGAATTCACAACCAGCTTTCACCTGCAAAAGATACTGCTCGCGGCTGACGTTGGAGATGCAAGGGGCCGTGCACACTTTCAGGTGGGCGTACAAACAATGCTTGTAATCCAGTTCCGTGGGAGTCAGCGGCCGGCATCCGCGCAAGTTGAACTTCTGCCGCACTAGCAGCAGCGTCCGTCGTAGCGCTCCCGAATTCGCGAACGGACCAAAATAGCGGGCTCCGTCATCCTGTTTGAGGCGCGTGAGGGTAAAGCGTGGAATCGGATCATTCAGATTCACCTTGAGCAAGAGGAACCTTTTATCATCCCGAAAACTGACGTTGTAGCGCGGATGGAATTCCTTAATTAGTTTGCCTTCGAGCAGCAGCGCTTCCGGTTCGCTCCGCACGACGTGGACATCGAAATCGTGGATGGCTTCGACCAGGGCATTGAACTTCAGGTCCCACCCCAGGCGCCGGGAAGGATGGAAATACTGGGAGACTCGACGCCGCAGGTCTCGGGCTTTGCCGACGTAAATCACCGTCCCAAACCGGTCTTTCATCAGGTAAACCCCAGGCCGATGAGGGACCTGGCTAACCTTGTTTCGGATGTGTTCCGTGACCGACATGCGGGAAATGTCACGTATCGTCGATGAGTCTGCAAAGGGATTCGCAGGCTGCGAACGTCCCCCGCCCCCGCAGGTTACGCCCGCGTCGTTCCGGGCGCTCGGCGGTAGGCCTCGGCGAGCAAAGTGACTGGATGCACCACACGCAAATTCATCTGGCGGTCCCGCGCCCCATTGACGACCTGGAGCAAACAGCCCGGATTTCCGGTGGCCACAACCTCCGCGCCGGTTGATTTCACGTGTCGGAGCTTGCGGTCCAGGAGCTCATTAGCCATTTCCGGCTGAATGATATTGTAAATTCCCGCACTGCCGCAGCACCAGGAACTCTCCGGCAATTCCACAAGCTTCAGATTAGGGATCGAGCGCAGGAGTTGACGCGGCTGGCTTGTCACTTTCTGGCCGTGGCAAAGATGGCACGACTCGTGATAAGTCACAGTCTGCAAGGGAGCCCCGTTGGACGACGGTGCCCGCAACCCGATCTGGATGAGCCACTCGTGGATGTCTTTCACTTTGGCATCCCATAGTTTTGCCCGCTCCAGGTACTGCCCGTCTTCTGCCAGCAAACTCGCGTAGTGCTTCAAGTGCGAGCCACATCCGCCCGCGTTGCTGATGATCGCATCAAATTCGGCGGGCGGTATCTGATCGATCGCTTGTCGCGCAAGGCGGCGTGCGAGTTCCAGCTCGCCGTTGTGAGCGTGGAGTGATCCGCAGCATTCCTGTCGTCGGGGAGTGACGACCTCGCATCCGTTCTGGGCGAGGACTTCCACGGTGTCTCGATTGATGTCACTAAAGATAAGGTCCTGCGCACAACCAACCAGCATGGCCACTCGAAATCGGCGTGTCCCGACCGCTGGCGTGACAGCTGGGATTAATTCCGAGGAGAATTTCGGCTGAATCACCGGGGTCATCGCTTCCAACTCGGCCAGGCGTTTTGGGAACAGTTTAAGAACACCACTGTGCCGGACCAAGGTCTGAAGGCCAAGTTGCTGGTAAAGCCGAAGCAAACGCCCCACAAATC
>JBGAIN010000249.1:0-9083 GCA_044225505.1 Limisphaerales bacterium | reverse complement strand
CCGAGGAGAACGTCCAATCCCGCATTCGTGGCGTGACGTTGATGGCGCTTTCCAACAAGTTCGGTTTCCTGGTTCTAACCACAGGAAACAAGTCCGAACTAGCTGTGGGGTACTGTACTCTTTACGGAGATATGTGCGGCGCGCTGGCGGTGATTGCTGACCTATTTAAGACGGAAGTCTACCAGATCGCGCGTTGGGTCAATCGCGATCGAGTCATCATCCCCGTGGACAGCATTACCAAGCCTCCGAGTGCCGAATTGCGCCCGGATCAAAAAGATCAGGATTCGTTGCCTCCTTACGAAATACTCGACCAGATTCTGGACGCCTACGTCGTGAAAGACTTGAGTCGCGACGAGATTATCAAACGTGGTTTTAACCCAGCGGTGGTGAGTGATGTCATCAACAAAGTGACTTTCAGCGAGTATAAACGGCGTCAAGCAGCGCCCGGCCTGAAAGTCTCACCGCGCGCTTTCGGGATGGGACGCCGGATTCCGATCGCGCAGCGTTTCCGCACTTAATAGTTCGATCAGCAGACTTTCGCACCGCCAAAGCTCGGCCGGAGAATCCCACCGTTAGGTCCGCCGGCAAACGATCAATTCCCCGAGCGGGTCTGGTGAAGGTTCAGAGTTTGGCGGCTAATTGTTGCAGGCGAACGCCCCAATTGTGTTCGTTAAGAATGCGGTGTCTGCCAGCTTCTCCCACGGCTCGTGCTTCGTCCGGATGGCGATGCATACGACGGATCTGTTGGGCGGCTTCGCCGATACTCTGAAAAGTGAGAATCTCTTTGCCCACGTCAAAAACGCGAGCAATGTCCGAGTTATGTTCCGTCAAATAGCAGCAGCCGTACCCTGGGAACTCCATGTCGCGGAACTTGAGATAGCTACTCAGCCGGCCTTGAGGATCGGGCGCTTGGTTCAGACCGAGAATCACCAAACAGTCTCTCACATAATCCTGAAACTCCTCATCCGGCAAGGGACCACGCGCGCACGGTCGAACGAGCGGCCAAAGCAAGCGACGGTAGACCTTTTCGAGCAGATTGGCTTTGAACAGCGCCTGCAAAAGCCGCTTTCGCGCCGGCTTGGGACTGTAGAACGGTGTCTTTTCCCCGCCCACCCAGCCGTGACCTCGAATCTCTAACGGACACCCCCGCACCCGCAACCAACCGAGTTGCGTAATTCGGTTGGCCGTGGGTAACCCAATAAAAGCCGCCGTTCGGACCGGCCGACGGTTCCGCAAGTCCGGCAACCAGTCCGGATTCCAGGGGTAGCCAGCACACAAATAGGGAACTCCCAATGCGCGATACCGATCCTCCGCCGCGCCTTCCGGGAACCAATTGAGCGAGACTACTCTCGCTAAGGGTTCCACTTTCTCGAACATATGGGTGCTGTCGCAGAAGAAATTGATCCAGGGAATTCCCAGTCGAGTCGTTTGCTGCACTAGTTCTGGCAGAATATCGAATTCGAAGCAGTAGGAGATGACTGCGTCGAGCCCATGCTCCCGGTGCGCTGCTTGAATCGACTCCCACGCCAATTCACTGTTTTTCTGCCTCTGGCCCTGGTACGGAGTCAGATCCAAACCATGTCCCTGACGCGCCCAGGAAAAATCCAGGTGCTCAGGGATCACGAGAATCTCCGTATAGCGTCGTAATCCCTCGTAGATGTGTCTTCGCCACGCAAGGTGAGGGTAGCTCTTCGGCGTATGACAATCCGGCGCGAGCGCAAAGATGTGCTTGAGACCTTTCAAATGATCGGAAATGAACCCGTTAGGAGCCACCGGCTCCGCGACGCATGAGAGAAAGATACTGGCCTGCAAAAAACAAGGCGTTTCACGTCACCGAGGCTTTCTTGCTTTCTTGGTGCCTACCCTTTTCGTCCGTTCATGATCCATGGGTTGAGAGAGTGAGAGCAAATTGCTCTCATTGGGTGGCTGTTGCCGCTCAATAGTTTATGTCTTTTCGAGTGAGATCTCAAACAAAGGAGAGCTATTCGTCCCTTGCCCAGCGGGAGGACACCACTCTAGATGGCTCGCATTCAGCCTGACAGCCCTATGCTCACAGCTTGCTCACAGCATCCCGATAGGGGTCTGATAGGGTTCTCATCGGGTTCTCATCGAGTTTAGAGCGAATGAAGACTAAAGAGTCGGCAGCTGGAGGGCGTGGCGAGGAGGCGAGCGCCAATACGTTGCCGATGAGTGGCGGACCTCGGGTGTTTGACGGCGGGCCAATCCCTGGTAATTCGATGAGACTGCCACTGTCGGAGGATTTGAGGTGGGGCATGGAATCGGCTAGGAACGGAAGCTTAAAACTTGCATTGTATTTTCAGTCAAAGGTTTATAACGAGGGTGAATGCCAATTCGGGGTAAGGATTGTCGACCTGGACAAAAGGTGTTCTCACAGGTGAGAATGGTGCGCTGCCCTTGCCATTGAGCAGGGGCTGAGCTAAAAACAGGCGTCCATGTGGCCCTTGATCAAAGAATTCTTTCTGTTTTTGAGGCAGGAGAAGAAGTGGTGGCTATTGCCCTTGGTGGTGGTTTTGCTCGCGCTGGGCGCATTGATGGTTGTCTCGTCAGGTAGTGTGTTATCGCCATTTCTCTATCCATTCATGTGATGAGCTACGTGTGGAATGGACGGAGCGGACGGGAGATTGGATACTAAGCGATGTGTGGAGGGCCAGGAGCGACGGCTAGAAACGAGAGACTGACTTGAGAATCTGAAGAGGAACAGTTCTGGGGTGGAAGTAATGGTACTAATTCTGCTTTTATTATGGGTTGGTGAAACGTTATGGATGCTTGCCTTTTTGCGCACCTTTACCGTGGCACCACTGAGCGACCGTCTTTCAGCGGCAGGAGCCTCAAAGAGGTTCCTGAGCCGTCCTGTTTTGGGTGGCTCGGACCGAATGGCGATTGAATTAGGACATCGTGAGCGAGATTGGATGAAGAACGAAAAACTTTGAGCGCCACCCCTGGCTCCAGCGGGTGAGTTCTCCGCAACTCCAAGATGCAAGATAAACTCCAACTGCAACGCCTTGAGCTTAAGTATATTATTCCGGAAGAGGTTGCGTTGCAGGTCCGAGAGTTTGTGCGGAGCTATCTTGAGATCGACGAATTTGGGGCCACGCTGCCCAATCTTTCCTATCCAGTGCACAGTCTGTATCTGGACTCGGATGAGTTGACGTTGTATTGGAACACGATCAACGGGAACAAGAACCGGTATAAGCTGCGGTTGCGATTTTACGAGAATCGGACCTCAGCGCCCGTCTATTTTGAGATTAAGCGCCGAATGAACGATGCCATCCTCAAACAGCGGGGGGGCGTACGTCGCGATGCGGTGGCTTGGATTCTAGCGGGTCACCTGCCCGAGCCGGCTCATTTGATTTCCACTGACCCGAAACAGCTTGCTGCGTTGCAACGCTTTAGTGAGCTGATGAACCAGCACCATGCCAAACCCAAGGCACATGTGGCCTATTTGCGAGAGGCGTGGATCAGTCCGCATAATAACAGCGTACGAGTCACGATGGACCGCGACGTTCGTTGCGATCCAGAACCGACCGCCCGGCTGTCGACTGCCCTTATCAACCCGGCCATTGTGTTCGGAAAGAGTGTGGTGCTGGAGTTGAAGTTTACCGGTCGTTACCCGGATTGGTTTCGTGACTTGGTCCGAGTATTTAATCTGACCCAATGCTCCGCGGCGAAGTATGCGGACGGCGTGGCCTTGCTAGGGGAACAGCGGCTTTCGTCAGGGATAATTTCGCCGGTGGATGCCGACGCGCAAGAGCAGCTTAAAGCTCGGAAAGAATTCCTATTGAAGCGGTGCCCGGATGTTTTACTTCCTGATTTGAGATGAGTGATTGGATATTTCGTGGCGATTACAGTTTGGTGCCGATCAATGTGACGACCCTGATCTTGGGTCTGCTCCTGGCGTTGCTTTGCGGACAGACGATTGCCTGGGTTTACATGCTAACCCATTCCGGGCTTTCTTACTCACGATCGTTCGTCAATTCCTTGGTGGTCATGCCCATCCTGGTGGCCCTGGTGATGCAGGTCCTGAACAACAACCTGGTAACGGCATTTGGGTTGATGGCCGTTTTTGCAATTGTTCGGTTTCGTAATATTCTCAGGGACACGCTGGATACTACTTTTGTTCTCTCCGTCATCGTCCTGGGCATGGCCTGCGGGACTCAGAAATTCACGACCGCGGTCATCGGCTGTGGTGTCATCGTGGTTGTCTTTCTCGGGCTTTGGTATACGGCGTTTGGCAGTCGTCATCGTTACGATCTGCTGGTCAATCTGCACTGGGCCAGACCGTTGACGGATTTGGCAGACCTGAACCGACTTTTGGCGCGTCATAGCTTTAAAGCGCATTGTGCCAGCCAACGTTCTAACGAAGGCTATGAAGGGACCGACCTGTCCTACCGACTGCTGTTGCGCAATGCTGATCGAGTCGAAGATTTGCTCCGGGAATTGCGGGAACTGGGCGGCGTCTCCCGGGTTACCAGCCTGAAGGCTGAGGATGAGTCGGAGCTCTAAACCACTATGGATCGTCTTACTCCCATTCCCACACCCCCATCGCAAGTCTGGCGCGAAATCCGCGTTCGGTTTGTCCCCGTCGTCCTCTTCGTGGCGGCGGCGATCACCGTTGCTGTCATGTGGCGCGACAACCTGGCTGCTCCGACTTTGGTGGGTCAAGTTGAAACCGTGCACTCGAACATCTCGAGCCCGAAGTCCGGACAACTATCGCAACTGAACGTGACTCGGTTACAGCGCGTCCGAGCTGGTGAAGTTATTGCCCAAGTCGTCACGACCGATCCGCAAATCCTGCAGTCGTCACTCGCGGTCATTCAAGCGGAAATCGGGCTTATGCGCGTGAACTTGGAGCCGGTGCTCGGCCAGCAACGATTCGCCGTCACCTACGATCGTCTGCGGCTCGATTGGATGGAGCAACGAGTCAACCTCGTGACTTCCCGAGTTCGACTGGAATTGGCCGAGTCTGAACTTCGTCGCGCTGAGGAATTGTTCAGAGAAAAGGTGGTCTCTCAGCAAGTACTCGACACGGCCCGGTCCACTCGCGAAAGTCTTCGGGCCGAGGTTGACGAGCGCAATCGCTTGGTGGCCGAGCAAGAGCAAAAGTTGAAGGTGCTCGGGTTGGCGGCAGACGGCTCTTCCTACCCGCGCGAGACCAAGCCGGAAGATGTGATGCAAGCCTCCATCCGGGTGCAGGAGGAAAAACTGCGCCTAACCGAAGCCGAGCTCAGTCCCGTCAAACTTATGGTGCCGATGGATGGCACGATAACGGCCATTCACCATCGCTCTGGTGAAGCCATCGTAGCGGGAGAAGCGATTGTGACTTTAACCGCACTCACGTCGGACCGCATTGTCGGATATGTTCGACAGCCGCTGGCGTTCCAACCACAAGTTGGGATGCTCGTGGAAGTGCGGAGCCGGGCTGCTGGCCGTTGCGTAACCCAGGCCGAAATCCTGGAGGTGGGCGTACAGATGGAACCGATCAGCTCAGCTCTCTCGGTTGTCTCCAACGGCCAGGTGCACGAGGTGGGACTTCCCGTCCTTGTCAGCGTTCCGACGCCGCAAACCCTGCGTCCCGGGGAGCTCGTGGATTTGAGGATTGTCGGCTTAAGAGAGGCTTCGGGGGCTCCTCAAGTTCACTAGCGCGTCGTTTCGGTAACTGGAAAAGGGCTTCGCCGTTTCGTTTTGGGAGGTTTTGCGACCGGGGCCTCCAACGCGAGCGTCACTCGGTTTTCTGAGTCTCCACCCAACGTACGGCGTAACGGACTAGAGAGGGCGCGTCGGTGAGCTCGAGCTTGCCCTTGATGTGAAGCCGGTGAACCTCAACCGTCTTGACGCTCAGATGAAGCGTTTCTGCAATCTGGCGCGTTCCTTTGCCTTGGCCGATCAACTGGAACACCTCGAATTCTCGATCGGTCAGCTTTTCGATCGGGGAACGGGCTGCGTCCGATCGACGACCGGAGAAGATTTCCAGAATCTTGGCCGACATTTTTTCACTGACATAGATCTGTCCGCTGAGGACGGTCCGGATAGCCTGAATCATCTTCTTGCCGCCTTCCTGTTTCATGATGTAGCCATTTCCGCCTGCACGCAGCACCCGCTCGGCATAAAGCGATTCATCATGCATGGACACCACCAAAATCGCCAAATTCGGATGGAGCGCTCGCAAGTCCTTGATCAGCTCCAACCCGTGCTTGTCCGGAAGTGAGATGTCCACCAACATCAGCTCCGGAGGATTGCTCCCGACAAACTGCAACGCCTGTTGCGCATTTTCGGCTTCGCCACACGCAATCAAGTCAGGTTCGCCGTTGATCAATTGCGCCAAGCCCTGGCGCATCATCGGATGATCATCGACGATGAAGATCGCGTGTTTGGATTTCTTGGGCTTTTTTGCCGTTGTCATGGCGAGCAGTTCTAAATCAGCTTAGTCCGGAGCGTGCACTGCACGGTAGTACCGACCCCAGGTTCACTTTCAATCGTGAGAAATCCCCCGATCATGCTGGCGCGGTACCGCATAATACGCAGGCCCATGCCGTTTCCTCGGGTGGTATCGTTGGTCAGCCCCACGCCGGCATCTTTAATCTCCAGCACGACCGCTTCCTCCATCTGCCGGAAGGTAATTACGATCCGCTTGGCTTTGCCATGCCGGATGGCGTTCGAGACCGCTTCCTGGGCGATCCGGTAAAGGTGCGTGGCGATGGTGTGGTCCTGGATCAGCACCGGCTTTTCGCAACGGAACACGCAGTTCACGCGGAACATTCTCTGGCTGTAGTCCGCAAGCTGCTCGAGCGCCGACATTAATCCTTCCGACTCCAGGACGACAGGCACCAAACCCCGAGCTAATAACCGGGTCTGGCTGATCGCCTCGCGAACTTGTTTGGCAATCTCGGCGACGCGACGGGCATCGGCCTTTGACTTGCGTGCCAGCCTACGTTCCAAAGTCTCGCTCATCAATTCAGTCGCCGCGAGATGTTGGCAAAGTCCATCGTGCAGATCCTGGCCGATGCGGCGCTGCTCGGTATCGGTGACCTGCAGAATCTCGCGCTCGAGGCGACGTTGCTCCGTGACGTCAATCCCGATGCTGATGACGTACTCCACTGCCCCTGATATATCGCGCAGCGCACTGTTGGACCAGGCCACGAGCCGTTTATCCCCACCCCGCGTCAGCCAGAAATTCTCTCTTTGATTTGGGAAGCGGCTGGCGACGAGATCGCCAAAAAGCGCTTGGGTAGATGTTTTCTCGTCACCGGCGAGAAAAAGATCCCAGACAAATCTTCCACGCACTTCTGCCGTCGAATAGCCCGTCGTTTGCTCCGCGGCACGATTGAAGCGGACTATCTGCCCATTTCGGTCCAGAACCACCACCAATGCGGCTGAGGTGTCCAGGACTGCGGCCGTGAACGCATTTTCCTTTTGGAGGGCTTCTGCAGTACGCTTTCGCTCGATGAACTGACCCAGTTGGCTGCCCAGTGCGGCCAGGGTTTGAAGCAGAGCCTCGTCCGCTGGCCGAATTTCGCGGGAGTAGAAGACCAGGGTCCCTAAAACGTCAGTCCCCATCAGCACTGGCACCGCAGCGGCACTTTGCATCCCTTCAAGCCGGGCGAGGGCTGCTCGATTCAGCGAGGCATAGCGCGCGAGATCCGGCACCCAAAGTGGGTGCGCGGCTTGTGCAACTACCGTCGGTAGATCGGGCCCAAGCGCGGCTTGACTCGGCGGTTTCCCGACTCCGCCGGTCTCTGTGCCAGTCCAGCACTCGACACAACTCAGGGTCTGGCGATGCGTGTCAACCTGCCAAAGCTCCCCGTGCTCCCATTCCAGGGCTTTGCTCATTACCTCCAAAAGCGCGGGCGCCGCCTCTTTTAAAGTGGCGGATTCGGCCAAGACGCGAGTGGTCGCGAATTGGATTTGCTGCCTGAGCTCCGCCTGTTTTCTCTCGGTGATATCTAAAAGGGTTCCGACCAACTTGCTGACACGGTTCCGCCCGTCCGCAATCGGCTCAACTACGGACTGGACATGTCGCAACGAGCCGTCTGGTCGAACCACCCGATAATCCAGCCGAAACGGTTCCGCGTTCTGCAGGGCGCGGCGCAACGTCTCTTGATACCGAGTGAGGTCTGCCACATAGACAGTTTTCTCGATGGCGCCCAATCCGAGTTCGGAGGCGTGCCCGGGCTCGATTCCGAGAATACGAAGAATCTCTTCGGAACAGTAATCGACCTGCGACGTTGACGCATTGATCTCAAAACTGCCCAAATGGGCAATTTGCTGAGCGCGGGCGAGGTTCCCTTCGCTCCGTCGCAAGGCTTCCTCAGCGGCGGCCAGCTTTTTGTCGCGTTCAAGCAACCCTAAAGCGCGACGAACCTCTTCAGGGACCAACTGAAGGAATTCCGCATCCTTGACCAGGTAATTGATGGCTCCTCGCTTCATCATTGCCACAGCGACGCGCTCGTCGCCTTGCCCGGTCATGATAATGAAGGGGACAGACTTGCCGTTGACGGTGAGATAGTCGATGAGTTCTTTCCCTCCAATATCCTCCAGCTTTAAGTCCAGCAGCATGAGATCAGGCCGATGCGAGTCCAACCAGTCCACGGCTTCCTGGAATGAGCCTGCGCCCGCGGTCGCAAATCCCTCCCGCTGTAAGGTCTTTTCGACCAACCGCAAAAAACCACGATCGTCATCGACAACGAGGATCTCCGTTGGCGAGGTGGTCAAAGACGCTGGCCCGGGCATGATTTACTCCTTGGTGCCAAGCTGCGGGACCTGGACCAGGCTAATAAACAAGCCCATTCGATTAATAGCTTCGGCGAACTTCTCGTAAATGACGGGCTTCACAATGTAGGTGCTGCAACCTAGGGCATGACAACGTTCAACCTCACGAGGATCATCGGTCGTGGTCAGCATAATGACAGGCATCTTCCGTAACTCGGCATCCTCCTTGACTTGCCGCAGCACCTCGCCGCCATCGACTCGAGGCATCCGAATGTCCAACAGCAGAAGGTAAGGAACGTCCGGTAAACGGTGCGGCCCGCGGCCTCGACGCACCAGGAAATCCAGGATCTCTTCAC
>JBGAIN010000248.1:0-9205 GCA_044225505.1 Limisphaerales bacterium | reverse complement strand
GATTTGCTCAGGAACTCGACGTGTTCAGCCTTCAAGTCAGCCTGGCCGCTCCTTACCCAGGAACGGAGCTTTACGAAATGGCGCGGCAGAACGGCTGGTTCGTGAAGAAAGACAAAACCGACCTGGTGGAAAATGACGGATTCCAGCAGAGCGCTCTGGAATATCCGGGACTGAGCAAGGACGAGATTTTCGAAGCGGTGGATCGTTTCTATCGCTCCTACTATTTGCGCACGAAACCGATCTTGCGAATCATCAAGACGATGCTCGAGGACAAGGACGTCTTCGTCCGGCGCTGCCGCGAAGGCTTCGAGTTTTTCAAGAGCCTGCAGCAACGCAAAGACGATCTGGAAGCGTCGAAGTGCGCGGCCACGGCGTAGTTCGGTATCCCCGCGAGGCGCGCTACGTCGTCGGACTTTCGGGCGCGCCGCTATGTCGGACGACCAGCTCAGCGACCGTGCCGCCGACCAGCGCCACGAGGTAACCGTAGGGCAATCCGTTCGCGACTAACCCGACGAGCAGCACCGTTCCAAAGTCGCGGCTCGTGGCGGTCATATCACGGACTAACGCGAGCACAGACCGGGCTTCGAGAAGCAGGATGACACCCAAGATGGGGAAGGGAAACGCCTGGACGAATCGCGCGAATCCTTGACTGAAGCAAAGGCCCACACCGACGAAGCCCAGCCCGTAAATCAAAGGCGCTCCACCCGTGCGAGCGCCGAGTTCATGGAGCCCAACGACGCCCGACGCCCCTTGCGCGACGGGGATGCCGCCGAACAACGGCGCCAGCACGTTGAACACCGAATATCGGAACGCGATCTTACGCACTGGAAGCGCGCGTTCTGGGAACAACTCACCCGCGGTTTGCGCTGTCGCGAGAATCGAATTTGCGATGGAAAGTGGAAGTTGCGCCAGTCCCAGGAGGAGGAAGCCTTGCCAGATATCGCCGAGCCGCGGCCAATGGGGCGCGGGCCAGTGGATGGCAAAGCCACGCCAGAACGCTCCGCGATCTAGCTTAAAACAAAAGGCGTAGACCGCTCCGATTGCAGCCAGCATGACGGCGGCAGGCAATTTCCTGCCGCCCGAGAACATCAATGTTAAGGCCAAGGCCACCCCAGCGATCCAATAACCGAGGGCCGATTCGGCCGGGAGATATTCTTTGAGACCGAGCGTGGCGAGCTGCAGTCCCAAGCCGAATTGAATTCCGCGGACGACGGTCTTCGGAACAACTCGGGCGATGCGATCGAGCAGGCCGGTTTTCACCAGGATCAGCATCGCAAGTCCGATGGCGATTCCGGCGCCGTAGATCAGCTCGCCGCTAGAGCGTTGCGTGATGGCCAGGATCGCCACGGCCTTAAGGGGTTGCACGGGCATGGGAGGCCCAGACAGGAGCGCGGCTGCGAACTGCGCCACGCCAAACAGGATCAAGACGCTGGCAGAGTCCAGCCCCGAGGCCAGAATCAAACCCATCAATAGCGGGAGATCTACGCTCAGGAGATTGATGGCGGCGAACCACTCCTTGCGATCGATCCGGAATCTATGCAGGGGGTTCATCACACGGCGGACGGAGTTGCATCCGGAGATCGAACGGGGTTTCCCTTCTCGAGTCCCAGATCCGTGTAAATCGCCGAATTCAGTTCGTGACCGCGTCGTTGATGGGGGCGCTCGCCAGGAAGGCCATTAAATGCCCACGCGACGACGAGATCGTAGGCGGGATCTGCAAAGGCGCACGACGATTGCGCCCCTCCATGTCCAAACGTCTCGTCCGAAGCGAACCTGCCAAACCCGTAAGACACCATCTCTCGGCCGTAACGCTTCGAATCGATGGCGAAGCCAAGGCCCCAGTCGATGACCTGTTGAAAGGTGTCGTCGAACTTACCAGAACGCTGTCGCTCGGTCATGGCGCGCACCGTCGCGCGGCGTAGCAACGAAGCCCCTTCCGAGGCGGCGGCGCCTCGCCGAAGCGCGAGTAAAGTCTCATAAAACCGACCCAGATCGCTCATCGTCGCGCGCCCGCTTCGTCCGGGACGAGGGACCGCAGCGTCCTTTTCAGTGTTCCATTTCCGTGCGGGTTGTGACGGTTGACGGTCGGTGTAAAACATCCAAGCAAGCCGGGTTCCGTAGCGTTGAAAAGCTTCGCTCGGAAGGGCAATCCAACTGTCGCGCATGCCACATCGCGCAAACACTTCTTCTTGCAGATAATCTGCAACGGACCGGCCATCCACACGTTGGATAATCTCACCGAGAATGTACCAACTCGAGGAAGGGTGATAGGCCGCACGTTCGCCCGGGGTGAAGTTGTCTTCTCGGGCTGTCCCACAGATACAGTCGATAATTTCGCGCCAATCGAAGCCGGCATCGCACTTCTCGGCATTGCGAATGCCACCCATGTGAGTCAGCAAATGGTGGATGGTAATCGCGTCCTTACCGGATGCGCCAAATTCAGGAACGATCCAAGCCACCGGGTCCTCTAATGAAAACCGACCTTTTTCCCAGAGTTGAGCGATCGCTACGGCGGTGAACGGCTTAGCTGCGGATAGACAAAGTAACAGAGAATCCGGCTGCATGGGGACGCCCGGCTGTGCTTCCCCGATCCCCATATTGGCGATCTCCCGGCCGGCGCGGGAGACGTACAACTGGCAACCTAAGTGTGTCTTTTCCTGGATACCGCGGTGAATGAGCTCCAACGCGTGATTCAGGAGCGTCCGCATGGCGTTTGGTCAGGAAGGCGCCGGATTCTCGCTCCGGCGTGGGTGGGCTGCGGTGTCTGAGCCGGAGGAACTCAGCGACGGAGAGCGAACGTGCCAAACCCAGCCTCAGTGCTCAGTGCAACCGATTCGAGCAAAGGCCAGAAGGTACGCGACCACGCTTCCCACCAGAACCCAGTAATTGCCTTTCAGCATCAGAAGCGTCCCCCAACTGAGGAGCACTCCCAGGAGCAGGAACACGACAATGGACATCGCAAATTTCATGTGCTGTCACTGTTGCCCGAATCGGTCTGGCAATCAAGTCCGTCTAGCGCATGTCGCCAACAACGCCCGGAGGCGGATGAGCCCGCCTCGACAACGCGGCGGTTAAGGGGTTGTCATTCTGTGCTTTCACCTCCAAGCTCTCCGTCTCCATTCCCGGTTGCGCTTGCCAGAATCACTCGGATAAGGCATGGATCGGACATGCTCCCTCGTTTGGTGATTTCCTGTGGGTTAGGACTTTTCATCGCTTGTGGATGCCGCCCCGCGAGGCCGGGTTCCACCGCGTCGACCAAAAGGATCGAAGTGAGAACCACTGCTAAAGGCTTCACCCTGATAGAACTCCTGGTTGTGATCGCCATCATTGCGATCCTGGCCAGCTTACTATTGCCCGCGCTCGCGAGCGCCAAAAGCCGTGCGCAACGCATCAAATGCACCGCGGGAATGAAACAGTTAAACTTGGGCTTTACTCTGTTTGCCGGCGACCATAGCGATCAGTACCCACCCGCGGCCTGGTCGACCGGGGATTTTCAATACCAGCTCTCCTGGGATGACTATATCCACCGTTATATCGGAGGCAGCGATCCGGAAGCAGATTTGATCCTTGGCATTTCCGGGGCGGTGTCAAATCCCAGCTCGATCCCCAAAATATTGAAGTGTCCAGCGGACCGGATCGAAGCGGGCATTAGCTACGCCCCTTACAGCACTCGCCGGACTTACGCCGTGAATTGGGCAGGGCCGGGATTCATACTAACCTCCAAGACCGCGCCCTTGCCACCACCGAAGTATGGGATTGGACTTTATTATAACCTGCGCGGGTCAACTCCTGGAGCTCTCCCGGAGTGGGAACCCCCTGGCTACAAAGAAACCGCGGTCGATGATCCGTCCGGAACCATCTTCCTCGCTGAACTGCCCAATGGACGCAACGCCGCAGGGAACGATTGGCCGTCGTTCTGTGCTGGCCCAGGTTCAGGGATCCCAAGCGGACTGAGCGCCGACTGCGTCCAGATCAGCGCCGCGAGCTCCTTCAACAAGATCAGTTACGGTGCTGCGGCTTACGGGCTGCATGGCAAACGTTTCAATTATTCATTCCACGACGGACACGTTGCCATTCTCAAAACGAGCGAAACGGTTGGCAAAGGCACCACCAACGCGCCGCAGGGCATGTGGACGATGGTCCTGGGAGATTAACCTGCTCCGAGGCGATTACTTCGCCGGGGGGGTGAGCCAGTGTTGAAAGGTCGCGTCCATGTAAAGTTGTTTCCCAAGTAACGCATACCCCTCTGTCAGCGGGTGGCTCGCATCCGCGTAAAGTTCGCTCGGTAAAAGGCCCGGCGCGACATGGGAGATCCCGTTTGCCTGCAGCCAACGGAGGATCTCGTCGCGGAGACGGGTATACCCAGGTTTGCTCTCGTCCGCGATGATATGCTCGTTGAATGGTCCGACGACGACCAGGACGTCGTTGTGGCGCTCGCGCAAGAGCCGGACGAGGCGTTGGAATGCGGCCCATTGAAACGAACTTTCCGGAGTGACCCACTCGAATTTCGCGGGCCGGTTACCGTTCGCATTCCAAGCTTTATGTCGTGGGCTTTGCGGGCCGCGTTGAGGATCGTTCTCCGGCGCCGACGGCACCGTTCCCGTAATCTGTGCAAGCGGGTTTTTGTAAGCATTTGGTCGAGTCGGTGGGCTGCTGCTGTCTTCTTCCAGAGTCCAATTGAGGATGCTTTTCTCCTCGAAATAACAGCTCTGCAAATGTCCGACCCAAGCGATGAACTGGACGTTGCGCTCGACCATAGCGCCCAGTCGTTCGTTCACGTCCGCCCTGTAACACGGAATCTTCGGAGCGAACTGCGGAACCAAGCGCGAGTGATTAAACTTTTCTTCTTTCTGGGTCTGCAAGTCCGCCTTCGGACTGCTCATCCAGAGAACATTGCACTGCACCAGCACTTTGGTGTCATGAAGCGACGTTCCGTAATAGCGCGTCAGTCCTTCCAGCGCGAGGGGAAAGAGCCCGTTGACGCCAATGTTGACGAACTGCCCGTCCTGCTGGGCTTCCGAGTTAAGAAAATGCGAGAGCGTGCCGTCCGGGCGGACGTATTCACCCCAAACGACGGAATCGCCCAGCACGAAGACGTGGCCCGCTTTTTGGGTTTGTTCCAGGCGGCGTTGGTACAGCCAATAGTCTTTGCTGAGCGTGTAGGGAATCCGATAGTCCGTCCCGACTGTGAAGCGCTCGACGCGCTTCCAACCCCGTGGCACCAGCAGGACAATCAGCGTCAATAGCACTACCACGGCTGACCAATGCCGCGCATTGAGGCGCATTTCGTTCACCCCAAACGGCACGTGATGTCCTGGGGCAGCCGGGGGAGCCGATTTGGTCGGGGCGAGCGGAGGTGAAGTCGATTCGGCCATATCCGATCAGAATTGGAAATAGATGAAGGCCCCACCGCCCGATGAGAACAGGCACATATAAACGACCATGCACACGGCCAGCCCGACCCGGACGGGACTGGATTGCAGCCAAATCCGGAACCGGGATTCGTAGGTCAGTTGATACAGCCAGACGGTCGCCACGAGCAGGATCATCAACGCTGGGATGGTTGGATCGCGCCAGATCCCAGTGAAGATCTTGTTGATGATCAACCCGGCGTCGGTGAGGGTTTCCGCTCGGAAAAAGATCCAGGCGAAACACACGAAGACGAATACCCCCAATTGTTTGACCAGCTTGGGCACGTGTTCACGGTAAAAAGCCGAGCCTTCCAGCTCTCGCGTAATGATCACTCCCAAAGCGTGCAATATTCCCCAAATCGCAAATGTCCAGGCGGCACCATGCCAAATCCCGGAGACCAGAAACGTGATAAAGAGGTTCCGATACATCGCTAGCTTTCCCTTTCGATTGCCTCCGAGCGGAATATAGACGTAATCCCGGAACCAGGACGATAAGCTAATGTGCCAGCGCGACCAGAAATCGCCCAAACCTGTCGCCAGATACGGATTGTTGAAATTCAGGATCAGGTTAAACCCCATCAACCGCGCCACGCCTCGTGCCATGTCGGTGTAGCCGCTGAAATCAAAGAAGATCTGCCAGGCAAAGGCAAACGTCGCCATGATCAACGCGGGCGCTGACTGGGTGCGCGGGTTCTCGTAAATCCGCTCCACGTAAAACGATAGGTAATTCGCCAGGGCCAGCTTCTTGAACAACCCTACGAGGAAGAGCGAAAGCCCGTCCGTGAAATTCTGCAATCGGATCGGAGGAAACTTGAAGAACTGCGGGAGCAAATGTTTGGCGCGCTCAATGGGCCCAGCCATGAGCTGCGGGAAGAAACAGACGAAGGTCGCAAATCTTAAGAAGTCCCGTTCTCGATGCACGTTGCCAAAATAAAAATCGATGCTGTAGCTCATCGATTGAAAGGTGAAGAACGAGATACCGACGGGCAGCACGTAAGAAAAGCCGAAGGGCATGAGGGTGGACGGATCGGGCAGATGGAGCCCCCAATGCCAGGAACTAAAGAGCGCATTGAGATTCTCGATGACAAACCGGGCGTACTTAAAAAAGAGTAGCAGCGCCAGGTTATTGAAGAGACTGATCACCAGCCAGATCTTCCGGCTGCTAAAGAGCGCTCCCAGCGCCATGAGCAATAGGATCAAGCTCAACAACTCGAGGGTCGGTCGCAACGTCGGCGGCCCCAGGATTGCGCCCACCACCGTTGCGAGCGTGGCCCCGATTGAGAAAAGAAACGCCGCCTTTAGAACGCGGTCGTCAAATCGCAACCGGGTCAAGCGCCCCCAGATGTCCACCTTGCCTCCGCCCCTGGGACAATGATCCATCAGCGCCACCACGAAGTAGTCGAGGAACGTCGAGTAGACGACTAACAGCAAGTAGTAAGGATTCCACCAGCCGTAAAAGAAGTAGGAGGCGATCATCAACCAGGGAATCCAAAGCCGCGTGTTTCGCAGTGCGAAAAACACCGGCAGGACCACCAGGAGGAAGATAAGAAATGGCCAGGTGTGAAAGAGCATGGTTAGTAAAAGGCACCACTTCGCCGCGGCAGACAGTCTGGCCCCCGCCTTTCACAGGGTGCATGCGCTGCCCATTCGTGGTGCTTGCCGCGCGCGCTGGACCGTCGTGCGTCCCGCGCGGAGCCGAGGGTAGCGGTCAATCCGTGGCTCGCATCCGGGCCGTCCTGAATCCTGGCGATCGACATGGCGCGCAGTCCGAGTCTCACTCTGAAACCCGCGGCATTTTGGCCAGTTCGTCCACGGTGACACGGCGCACGCAGCGGAATCCGCAAAAGTCAGTCAGGAAACAAGCGTCTGTATCGCCGGTCCTTTCCCCTTGGCGGAAGCTCGCACGGCACATGTCAGCGCTCGATTTCCAGGATCCGCCCCGAATCACGCGCTTCACATCTTTGCCAGGGGACGTCGGTCCGGTGGGATCGGTCTCAGGGCTTTCCTTGTAATAACCGGGACTGTAAACGTCCTCGCACCATTCCGAGACGTTCCCATAGAGATCAAAGAGGCCCCAGCGGTTCGCTTTCTTTTGGCCGATGCCATGGGTTTTCTCATCCGAATTGTCGGCGAACCAGCCGTACTGCCGTAGTTTGTCGAGCGACCCGAAGTCGTAAGGCTCAGTTGACCCTGCACGGCAGGCATACTCCCATTCGGCTTCTGTGGGCAACCGATAGCCGTTAGCCGAGAAATCGCAGTCCCAATCTGCCGATTTCTCATTGTAACACGGATTAAGACCCTCCAACAACGACCGCTCGTTGCAGTACTGTTTGGCGTCGCGCCAGCGCACTCGTTCCACTGGCTTCTTCGGACTATCCTGCCAATGCGACGGATTCGGCAACTGCACTCGCGCAAACATGTCCTGGGTCACTTCGTGCCGATCCATCAAGAACGCGGTGATCTTCACCGGATGCGCCGGAGCTTCGTCCGGATTCCCTTGATTACTGCCCATCGTAAACGTTCCTCCTGGCAGGTAGACCATTTCCACCTCGGACTTCGTCTTCACCAGGACCGGACCGGAGCTCGAACTAACGCCAGGTGCCGGGCCGGCACCGGCGGCAGCCCCTGGGGTGGATCCGCTGGGGGTTTCTGGACCCGATCGATTGCAGCCCGTCAGCGTCGCGATTAGCCCGCCCGCAACGGCGCAAAGGAGCCACCCATAAACGCCCTGGCACCGCTCTGGATTCGACCTCCATGGGCGCGCGGTCCGGAACCCGTTTCTGCGGCGTTGCGCTAAAACCATCACGGGCGCGCCTTTCCGGAAGGTTTGAACCAAGCCGATTCTTTGTTGCTGCAACCGTTCGTCGTCAGGTTGGCAAAGTCCGAGTCTTTGGCCTGTTCTAAATCCAACTCGCCGTTCCGCTCGGCAGACACCGCCACGATGTTCCATCCTGGCGCAAAGACCCCGACGATCTCACAAGCGGCGGCGAAGGTGCCCGTCTTGCTCAAATCTCCTTCGCCTTCCGGCCCGCGGCTGATGGCGAGGAACCGGCTGTCCGGCGACCAATCGACATGGTAAATCTTGTTCTTCTCATCCTTCAACTGGACTCGCCACGCACCAACGCTGGGATTCTCCGCGTCCAGATCGATCGGTGCGGCCGCGATCGTGTGGTCCCCTGGGCCCCAGGCAATCTGTTTGCCATCCGGGCTCAAGCAGGGGCGGCATCCTGGAATCTTGAGATTGATGATCTTGTTGCCGTGCGCCTCGATCAGCAGGATCGCGTGGTCGTAACCCATGCCGGCGTGCACTGTTGCGGCGATCCACTTGCCGTTGCGCGAAAATGAAGGGTTGTAAAGGTGATGCAGATTGGCGCTGTTCGGGTGGGGCTCGACTTTTCCGTTCTCCAAGTGGTAGAAGCTCATTCCTTTGGTGGAGTAATCCACCACATTGAACTTCGTGTATTCCTGGGGGAGGAAGCCGATTACTTTCCCGTCCGGCGCCCAGAACGGTTCCCGTGCATTATCCGCGAGCTTGCGGCGGTTCTTCCCGTCGGAATCCATGACCCACAAGCTGCGGACCGTGTCTCTGCCCGATCCGGTATCGATGGAGAAGCAGATCTTCGAGCCGTCCGGCGACACTTGAGGGTAGTGTTCATGCTCCAGGGCGGTTTGCGTCAGGTTGGCGGGGTTGGATCCGTCTGCATTGGAAACGAAGATCTCCCAGTTGTTATTCGTGTAGCATTCGTAAGCGACCTTATAGGGAAGCGTCGCGAGCGTTTTCGCCAGCGGCGCAC
>JBGAIN010000247.1:0-9212 GCA_044225505.1 Limisphaerales bacterium | reverse complement strand
TCATGGTGGACCCATTGGGAAGCACCAGTTCAGCACCGCCGAATGCGCTACGATCCTCGCTGAAGTTCCTGTGAAGCATCTGATATTCACGCGGGGCAATCACGAAGACGTAAATTGGCAGGAATTTGTCTACGCTTGGCCATATGACAGACGACCGTTGACCGCGCTATACGGCAGTGCCTACAAGATCGGCCCACTTGTGATGCTCGGATTTCCCTGCAAAATTGGATCTGAGTTCACTTGGTGTGAGACCCTCCCCAAGAGCGGGAACGACTTGACACTGGATTTTGAGAAATCGCGGCGACAAACCCTACCAGCTGACACCTCAATCTGGCTTCCTCACCTGACGCAACCGATTGGCCCAGCCAGTCGAACCCTTTGGCTTATGCACGAGCCGCCAATGGGCGATCCAATCGCCAGATGGGACTTGCTTAATCCATCGTGGAAGGCCGCCGTTGAACGCTACTCGCCGAAAATCACGGTTTCCGGCCATGACCATGATACTCCATTGGCCACAGGAAAGTGGTACTCCAGGTGTCGAAATTCGGCATGCATCAACGTTGGGCAAGAGGAGATGGCGTTTCATTATTCTCTCATCGACTTCGAATTTCCCGAGCAGAGCCTGTGCTTGCCGACCGTAATTAGGGTCCAGGCGTTTCCCCAAGAAGAATCTCTGCAGATCGGTTCAGAACTGGGTTGAGAGTCGCAGACGGCTTTGCTTGCCCATCGACGGCACTTCGCTCTACGCGGAGCCGTCCCACGGCACGAGCACCGGCGCTTGTCCTTCTTCCACCCTTCAGAGTCACCGGGACACTGATTCCTTTCCAGCTCCTCAGCATGTCCACGAGATGAAGATCCCTGAACCCTGATGGGCGTTACGGCCGTCGCCGCCGCCGCCATGCAACGCTTGCTTGAGCGGGTTGAGGCGGGGACGGGCATGGGGGGCTTCAGCGATGCAGCAACCGTTTCTGGCGTTGAACACAGATACCGAGTTGAGGGTCCTCGGTAGGGCCTGACCTGAGGGCCAAAAGCGGTGCACCTTCAGCCCTGCTCGTCACGGTGCGAATCGCATGAATCGAAGGTGATAAACTGAGTTCCGCGTTCTGAATCCAGAGGAGGTAATTTCGACCACCGGGCTTGATTGATAGAGCCCAAGAGTCTCGATTCCATTTCGGGAAAGGCGCAGAACGCGGACCGGTCGCCCAACCTCAAGCGGATCGAGGAGAATCCCGATTAGCGTGTAATCGATAGGCAGTGAAACGCCAGGGTTAGTGTTTCCGATCGCGTAGGTATTCCAGGAGCCCGGCTGTGCCTCCGCACCGGGACTGGCGTCGACTTTTACTAATTCGATCAGCCATCGACCTGCTATGTCAGAATCCGCGGGCTGGCAATTCGGCGATGGAGGACTGACCATCTGGTGTTCTCCTCGAGACAACGGTTTTTGATCATCGGTCATCGTCTCGAATAGCTGAGACTCGAGAGATTCTGTTCAGTCGCTTCTGCTTGGTGTCAGAACGACGAAGTCTCCGACGTCCTGCGGTGGGTTCGATCGCCGATAGCGTCATCGAACCAACCTTATCTACTGATCACCTGTTTGTCCTTCCCTTGATCGCCGGAGTTCAACTCGAACCTTCTGGCCTCCCAATCGTTCAGCGCTCGTCCTCAGCTACTCGTTGGCCACTGTTGCTTCTCACTTGGCAATGCCCAGCTTAGCAAAGCGAACCGCGCTCTTCGCCGATCGAACGTCGTGTTTCGCTTTCGTCAGGGTCCGGCGAGCGCGCCACGTGGGATGAACCACCAAGTAGGCGCTCATAACGGGTTTGTTGAGGAGGGAAAGCGCTCCAACGTCGTACCACTCGAAATTATGAAAGTAGGTGGTGGCGTTGAATATTACTCCCCAAGTGGCCTCACAAGGGCGGAACAGCTGAGACAAGAGGACCACGTGATTTCGCCCGATTGAACTCGTACTCGCCGAGATTCGACAAAGGGTCAGTTCCGTTGCCATGAAGCCGCGGTTTCGTAGAAACCGCAACATGAATCGGTCAGAGTAGTGAGGATCACCGTTTTCGCGGGCTATCCTTTCAGGCAGCACTCCGGTCAGGAGGGCGAGTGCAGAGGCCCCACACCCTTGCCGAGCTCTCCAATCTGCGCTGAACAGGAACGGGTTAAAGAACGCCGCCGCGTAATCAGCAAAGTGTACGCGGCGCGCTTTGTAAGAACCAGCCTTCACTTTACCAGCTCCGGCCTGGGAATCTCATTGGCGACGTCTTCTTCGGGTTCTCGACGCTGGAGCCCGGAACAGGTTCCTTGGGTTTCGGTTCGGCAGGGACTTTTGCTTTCTTCGTCTTTTTTGGCATAGATTTCGTGTGCTTGTTGATTCGGACAATTTCAGACGTGCAGCGCCTATCCGGACGCCAGTCTTCCAGTCTTCCGTGTCATCGAACAATAGCTATGATGACGGTGGTTTTGTGCCAGCTGCATTTGTTCTGGGAAGCCGACCCGTTGACGACCGGAAATAGGTTCCGGATAGAATTTGGTCGGCAAGGCGGGAATCCAGCGGTTGCCGCCCCAAGACCTACATTGAGAAGGCAAAGAGCAGGACATTCTATTCTGGTAGCGAGTTACAAGACGGGTGCAGCTGTCAGTGCTGCTTGACCGTGTCACATCTCATCAGACCGGACGAACCGATTTCCCACTTCGATTGTTGCGCGATGGCCAACTAACCTGGCTGGCGTGAACGCGCTTACACCGCGCCGGTGCTCGATCACGAGTCCGTGCGAGAGTTAACGGCAAATCCCAAATCCCCCTTTAAACTTCGAGATTCAGCACTCTCCATTGATCTTGGGCGAATGTCCGTGGCCCAGTTTTCAAGACGGTGCGCGCCGCATCTGCCGGCAGTAATATGCTCTCTGAGTTTGTCACCGGCGTTCCCTGTCGCAAGGAAGTGATGTACTGATTCCCACAGTCGTGCAAAGCTGGAGCATGACTATTCGCCAAAAATACGAAAACGCCATCCGAGAGTGTCTTCGCGCGACCTGCAAAGCCGGTGGTATGCTGGTCATCATTCGCGATCGCGAGCTCTACATCAACGAGTATTCCAGTTTTGAAGAGTATTGCGTCGCCACATTCGGTTGCTCAAGAGATTGGGGAGATCGTGCCATCAACCACTGGCGAATTGACAAGATTGCGACGCCAATTGGCGTTAACATCGAGAACGAGTACCAGGCACGAGCCTTGATTGGATTGACAGACGACCAAGTCAAGGAAGCGCTGAAGTATGTCCCCGAGATTGTCGGAAGCGGCAGATTGACGCACGAACACCTTCGACTGGCAGCCCTGAGGGTGAGAAAACCTACCTCGAAACGCACAGCCATTCCCAAGAAGGTGAAAGTCTCAGTAGAGGATCTAGGTCACGCGATCAGCTTGGTAAGCAAGGCGAAGGAGGAACTGCAAAAAGGAGACCAAGAAGCGTCACTCCAGACGATTACCGAAGTGACGACGTTTCTCGTTGACCTACAAACGCTTACGACACGAGCGATTATCACCAACATCACGGCTACAGACAGCCGAGCTGGCCAACCGGCGCCCGCGGCTTCCGCGCTCCAGGTGCCGTGTGAAACCGTAGGGGTACAGGCCTTTACAGAAGACACGAAGCCGGCGACGGTAATGCATAATACCTCGCGCCAACCGCAACTCCGGTCAGCCGAGGTTCATAAGCCGGAGCCAGGGGCTTCACCGTCCGAACCGATTGAATCAATCGCTGGTCAGAAACCTATGTCCGAAAGGCCGGTCGAGGTTCAAGTTGGATCTGAAGCCGTCGCGATTCGAAAATGGAACGAGGTCCCCTTGATAGTGGGAAATTGGCTGATTGGGCACGGTGTCGCAATTCCCGATGTCTCCTTTGTCAAGCAACTCGCATCGGATTTCCCAGCCTCAGCCCGGCTGAAGACCCTCGCGAACGGCGCTCTCATTGAACTGGGTGACGACCGTCCCAACCTCTTGCGTAAAGCCAGACGCCTGCTCGAAGAATCGGGACGTGGCGAAGTCGCCATCACTGTACGCTTGGCCAGCGAGGAACTCGTGGACGTTTAACATGGTGACCAGCCTGAATGGCGCCGGCCGAGGCGCCCAATTTGGGCAGGGAACCACCTCCAAGAAGATCGAGTGGAGAATATCGGCCGGGTGCACGCTGGCTTTACCCGGGGACCCTTCCGAATTGTTGCCGCACCTCATGCTTTGAGATTGCGTAACTGTTTGCGGGCCGGCAACATGGAAGACGCATGAGTAGCAAGCCCGCCAAGAAGAACAAGGGTGGAGCTCCGAGAAAGGACCCGCCTGGACTTTATCAATGGCCGCTCGGCGAGGAATATTGGGATTTCCGCGCTGTTGATCCCGAGGACGTGCCCTTGGTCGCCTTTTATGAATACGCCGCCTCTTGCGACTGGATACGACGCTGCTGGAAAAAGTGGGCAGCTCGGGCATTTCCGTCGTGGAAGAGAAAATGGCATTCCGAGGAATTCTCGTCAATCGAATGGGACACGGGCAAAACCGTGCCAATCGCCAAGGTACTGAATGGACTAGTCAAACAAGGCATCAATGTAACCGACAGTGATGAAGTCGTTCAGCGATTGCTCGGAACGGTTCCTGAACCACTGCAGCATGGAGTCGCAACGATGATTATATATGAGGCACCGGATTTTCCGACCCCCTGGCTAAAGCTTGACCCGAACAGCAGAAAGAGACTGAGATCTAGATGGCAGCGGAGTTGCCAAAAGAGCGAAGCGTTCACCGTGTTCGATCCGACCGAGCCTGTGGCGTTGTATCGAGAGGATCCCGCAAACGAAAACGCCATCTTTGAAGTTGCGATTAATTGGAAAAAGCGGGAAACGGAAATCCTAGATTCTTTCCGTCGATGGCTCTCAGAAGCCTATAACGTCCATGGCAAGAATCTGAAGAAGAAAGCAGCGCATTCGGACGCTTACAACCGTCTCCGCTGGCTTTCCGCGTGGCGATTGCACCGCTCGGGTCTTCAGTTTCAAAAGGCTCAACAAGCTCTTCGTCGTCAAGTCCACCGACGACCGTCCACAATCGTCAATCATGACTTGCCGCTTGTCCCTAAGGGTACATGGGACAACTCCTTGACGAAGGCCAGACACTTTTGCGACTTTCTCTTTCCCTCTCCGACATAGGTTATAAGTCAGCGCCCGATACTCCTCAATCCCTCAATCCCTCATCTGACTTGGATTTGCCAAGTTCCTCAGCCCGTTAATATTTCGTCCAGTCCAGTTCCCAGTTATTCACCCGCATCCATTGTGACGTGAAATGAATTACGGGAGTGCGTGCTCGTGCAATCCTTACGTGCATGAGCGAAAGCATAAAAACGCGGCGCGATACGCCGGGTAAACGAAATCGAGCAGAGCTGCCGCACTTGGCGAATCAGCTCACATGCTGCCTCTCGAGGCAAGAGACGGCAGACCATCTCAGAGTCTCTGCTGATTTGTTGCGAATGCTGCTGCGTCAAGGATTGGTTCACAGGGTTACAGGCGGCCAAACGCACTCCACTCACTAGAAGTTCACCATCGTCATTTTCAATGAGCAAGCCCTACGAAGAACTAGTTCCGATCATACTAACGCTGCTGCGCCCACCGCATAGACTCTCGACGCAGCAGACCGCCGATGTACTCCAATTCCGCGACAAAGACGCAATTGGCATTCTAGTGGCGGCTCGAATGTTAAAGCCGTTGGGTAGCCCGCCCAAAGGCGCTCCACTTTGGTTTTCAACCTCAGTCATCTTGAAGCTGGCAGATAACACCGCGTGGTTGGATAAGGCGACACGGATCGTTCGGGAGCACGTGAAGGAGAAGAATGAAAACAGCCATGCCCGCTCGTAATTCCTTCTTCGCTTACGACGCGATAGAGATGGCGGCAGCGGGGGCTCCGATCGTGTTGGCAAACGGCTACCTCGGTCGCGGTTGTCTGTCGATGGGCGAGCATGGATGCAATTGGATTTCTTGTGAGTTTTGCGGCGGCAGCAAGGGAGGCCCCAACGCAAGCGGGCTTTTGACAGAAATTTCCATCGATGTTTTATATTGGCAGAGCCTTTTAACACGTTTTGAAAACCTCAAATTACTGAGGAATCTCACAATTCAAAAATGCCGCTGGACACCCAAAACGGCATTGAATCTTGTGAGCCCGCTTTCGCGATTTCCTGTGCCGGGGATCGCATTCCGTACCGAGAAACAAGCACAAACTCTATGAGCCCGATTATACTTCCGTATGACTCAAAGAACTTCCACGTGCTAATCGTAACGTGGAAGAAGGTCCCTTCCTGCACGTCCACTTGGATCCACAATAATCGCTACGCCCAGGCGGCCGTCGCTGCCCACCCGGCAATCGCGAGCGATGCAGAAGGAGGAATGTCCGACCCATTCTCCCACCCCGTATACAACGTCCCTCAATCGGTAGCTATTGTTTAGAAAGCAGTAATCACAACATGAGCACGATAATCCGATGTCCAAACTCCCAAAACATCCACGTGGATGTCCCCACGTCCGATGGGCCGAAGCGCATTTCGACCCGCACAACTAACAAGGAAGCCGCGAAATTGATAGGCGCGAAACTTCACCTCTTTGCTAAAGAGAACGAGGGGAAGCACGTGACCAAAGTTACAATCATGGACACAGCGCAAATGCTGGCGAGAGTCGTCAATACCGGCGTGCTGGAGCCAACGCCAATTGACGAGATCTTGCCGGAACTGGCTGTGCAGACCGCGCAGTCCGACGGGGACAAGACGATGAAGAAGCTGATCGCAGGCCGGTTTGTTGAGTTCATGGCCGACAAGGGCCTCGGCAAATTGGATATCTGGGATGTCGGCGCTGGTCACGTTTCGGAGTGGCTGGCTCACGATAAGGCGAAGTACCGCTGGGGCAAGCGTAGCGTTCGCACTTACGGTCAATGCCTGGGTGTACTGTTTGAAGCCGCTTTCAACTTCAAACTTGTCCCCTCTAATGTCGTTCGATTAGTCAAGCTGCCGGCGCGCCCGAAACGCTCCAACCGCCGGCCTTTTATGGACGCTGAACTCGTAGACACCTACTTCGCTGGTGACGAGGAATGGAAGGGAATGGTTCTCGCGGGGAGCGCTAGCGGGATGCGAATCGGTGACGTGTCCTTGCTCGTTGTTGGCGACATCGACTTCGAAACTGGATTCTTCCGCCCGTTGGAGCGGAAAGTAAACCAGATCGAACCCAAACCCCTACCGCGGTGGCTACTCGACCACTGGAAAATGAAGTTCGAGGGTTTGCCCGCTAACACTCCGCTCTTCCCTCGTGCCTACAAGTGGATGTGGATCAAGGGCAAGCTTACCTCGAGCCGGGTGGGTCAGGAATTTGTGGAATTGCTCTACCGCGCGAGGGTGCGTGAGCCCGGAAAGGTGCGCGGCGTGGAACGCGTTGGAGCCAACAAGTATCTCCCTCTGACCTTTGGGAGCCTTCGCCATACCTACACGACTCTCTTGAAAATCAGCAATGTCAGCGAGGCCGTGGCTCGGAACATTGTGGGGCACCGATCTCAGGCCGTTTCGGACATCTACACCCACATTGACGAGAACTCTGCCAAGAACGCTGTTGAACAAGTGCACAACCCGTTGAAAAGTCTCCTTTCGGAGGTCGCAAGCGAACAGATCTATCTGTTCGACACGGGTCATCTTCCGCTGGGGAGCTGGGTGATCCGCTTCCCGAGGAACAAGAGCTGGAAGGGAACCGTGGTCGCGCGCCTTGAGCATGCTCGCACGACTCGCCATCCGAAAATCCTGCACATTTCGCCTTCCCAAGAGCGCGCTTTGCAGGCCGAAAGCACCCCGTGGGATTCGGACCCTGGAACGGATTCCTTGGCGGCATAGCTATTCTGGGGTGTATGACGAACATGCACCCAAATAATCGAGATCCACTCACTGTTGGCCCGCTGTCAATCGCAGCGGGCTCTCATTTTGAACCCGAGTATATTCGCCTCCCAAAACCACGTGAGCGAGACCCGATGTTCGGATTATCGCGGTCTTATCTTAACGTACTGATTCTGCCGTCAGACGAGAACGAGTTCCGGCCGCCCGTCCGCAGCGTTGTTCTCCGGCGGAAGGGGGCAAAGACCGGCGTGCGCCTGATTAACGTTCAGAGCCTAAGGGAATACATTCAAAGTCATGAGGCGAGCGCGTCCGAAGCGCCCGTCAGCGCATAACCGCTCGTCTGAATAGCACACAAGAAAGAAGAATCGAACGCGCTCACACATATGAAAACAATCTTCTTCGACATTGAAACGGGCCCGCTGCCTGAGCGGGAATTAGCAGAGATTGTGCCGCCTTTCGACCCTACTGAGGTCAAGGTGGGAAATCTAAAAGACCCGGAAAAAATAGCAGCTAAACGGGCCGAGGCGGAGGCCAACCATCGCCGCGAGTTCGTCGAACGGGCTGCTCTGGATCCGTTGACCGGACGAGTGCTCGCGATCGGACTCCTCTCGGAGCGTGGCGAGTTCCGCGTGCTCGGAGAGGAGGACGAGACCACGACACTTCGGCTTTTCTGGATGGCTTGCCGTGGTGAAATGGGTCGCGTCAATCGGATGGTGGGTTTTAACACTCACACCTTCGACCTGCCGTTCTTGATACGGCGGTCATACAAGCACCGCATCGAAATTCCATCTGGGATCCGGCGTGGTCGCTACTGGGCCGAGCAAATGGTCGACCTACGGGAAGAATGGCAACTCGGTGACCGGCAGGCCCGTGGTTCCTTGGACACAATCGCGAGGTACCTCGGACTGGGGCAAAAGAACGGACACGGCGAGGATTTTGTCCGCTTGTGGAAGGAAGACCGAAAGAGGGCAGTGGAGTATTTGCGCAACGACGTGGAACTCACAGCCAGAATCGCCGATGTCCTACTGATCGCAGAGTTGCGTGTTCGGAAATTGCGGCCATCTGAGCCAGAAACTTCGGATCAATCCCCTGCAATTGGAGAACATGCTGTCGTCCCCGCGAGCTATTCCACAGTGAACTAACGATATGCCTATCAAGACTCCTCATCCTCAGACGCCGCCAGAAATAGTGGCATTCCCCGAACGTCCAGGTTCATGCTATGCGAAACGCGCCGGCAGCTGGCGAGCCTCGTCCTTCCCACCACCGACCACTTCATGGCGGTCGGCCGTAATGAGCCGCGCGCCGATGAAATGCG
>JBGAIN010000246.1:0-9640 GCA_044225505.1 Limisphaerales bacterium | reverse complement strand
CGCTAACCGCACGCTAACCGCACGCTAACCGCACGCTAACCGCACGCTAACCGCACGCTAACCGCACGCTAACCGCACGCTAACCGCACGCTAACCGCACGCTAACCGCACGTTTCCGTGGGTAAAAAATGCGTCTGAGATGGGGACAACATCAGGTTCCCGCATAGGATTAGGCAATCAACCCGGGAGCCGGACCGTTCCGGGTTGGAGCAGGACTCATCGCACGGAGGCGATTTGGGGCGCAGGGGACGATAAGCGCTTGCGATCGGACCAGCGCGGGAGAGGAATCGCCAATTTCAGGGCACTCGCGAAGCGAGTGTGTTCCGCTTCGGCAGGTCAGCCGACTCCCAGCGTCATCTCGAGAGCTGCGCCTCTTTCCTCGGATTCGCACTTGCGCCAAGTGAAAGTGGCCAACTTCAAGATTTCTTGCGGCGGGATGAATTTTCCTCAGCCGGAAGCTGTCTATTGAGGTACAGTAACTTGAGGCTGGTTATGGTCGTATCGTCCGTTCCAGGAAATTCGGTTGAACTTCGTTCGCGGGTAGCCACGCTGCGCAAGGAGCTAGCGAGCACGACGGAGTCTTACTATGCCGCGAAACGCGTGAAGCGCGGCACAGAAGTCAGCGAACTGCTACGACGCCGAAGCAAGTTGATTCGCGAATTGTTTCGAGCCCAGAGCGAGTGCTTTCTGGCCATGCGGGTTGAGGCGGCGGAGACGGTCCATTAGGCGCCTGACGCTGGGAAGACCAGCGGAAGCCCTGCGGAGGCAGTAACCCAGGGGGACAGGGTGTGAGAGCTTACCTGCTGGCTTAAGGTTGATCCATCTCGGCAAAGTCGAGGTCCTGGCCGCGGAAATTGACGGCGGTAAGGCGGTACCCGCACCGGACGAAGGCGGAGAGGCCCATATTGTAGGCGGCGTAGATTTCCAAAGTGGAAGGAGCTCGGCCTAAACGCTCGGAAAGCTGGCCATGAAGCAGGCGCATGTAGTCCGCTGCATAGCTTCGACTGACACGTTCACTCCAAACGTCACGATGGTACTTGAATGTGGCTACTCCCCGCGACTTGCGCCAGGCACTAACATCGTCCCAAGCCGCCTCGGAAAGCTGGTAGTTTCCGAGGGACATTCCATTGTCGCCCACCGTGTAGAGCCCGTCAGCGGATTCAATCCTTCGCACGGCATCGAGCAATGCGTCACTCGGACGCCACACCGCCGCAGAGACCTTCTGGGCCAGGAGGAATAAAGCAATCCATAGGAACACAGCTTTCATAACCTGGTTTGTTTGCCGGTCCCCTGGGACGGTGGACAGGACACTCATCTCGCCATTTCAATCCTACGTAATCTGGTGCATCAACTCTGGAGTATTTTGAGCCGAACACGTCGAACATTTCAACCCCTTTTAGCAGGCCTGGATTTGGAACGCCTTTGTCAGGCGAACGGCCAACCGCGGCCGGGTGCGTTACCCGATTTGTGTGGCACTCCCGTCATGGAGTCTGAGAAGAACCCGGTCTTGACAGTCCGAGGGGATTTCCGGAGGTTGGCATCGATCAATCCGAGACATGATTCGAAACCGTGCTCTGTCTTCTGTTGTCTATGCGAAACGAGTTTTTATTCCGGCCGATCTTAATCCCGCTTTTAGGACTTCAACTGCTAGTTCTTGCGCACGCGCAGGAGGAGCGGGACTTTGTCAGCCTATTTAATGGGAAGACGCTCGAAGGTTGGACCCTCGTAGATAAACGCGGAGATGGTTACGGGGTTAAAGATGGAGTGATCTACTGCGCCAAAGGGGGAGGTGGAAACTTGCTGACCACGAAAGAATTCAGCGATTTTGTGCTCCGATTTGAGTTCAAGATGGAAGATGGATCAAACAACGGGATTGGCATCCGATCGCCTTTGGATGGCCGCGCCTCATCTCTGGGAATGGAGATTCAGATTCTGGAAGAAGGAGCAGCGTTAGCGGGCAAGTGGGGAAAGTTGAGGGACGCTCAGTTTCACGGCTCGATCTACGACTTGGTTCCGGCCAAAAAAGGCGCGCTCAAGAAGCCTGGAGAGTGGAACGTGGAGGAGATTACGGCACGCGGACGGCAGATTGAAGTGACCGTCAACCACGTAAAAGTATTGGAAGCCAATCTGAATGACATCAAAGATCCCGCGGCACTGATGAAACACCCGGGAGTTTTGAGGGAACGAGGGCATGTGGGATTCCTTGGGCACGACGACTATATCGAATTCCGGAATATTCGCATCAAGGAACTGCCAGAGGCGTCAGCCGCTAACACGCCCCCTCCAGGATTCACTGCCCTGTTCGATGGCCGAACCCTGGAAGGCTGGAAAGGGCTGCTGGCGTCGCCGTATGACAACCCAATCAAGCGCCAGGCTCTAGCCGCCGATGAGCGCCCGGCCAAACAAACGGCGGCAGATCAAGACATGCTTCGCCACTGGAAAGTGGAAAACGGGGAGATCGTTTTCGATGGCAAAGGGCGCAGCTTATGCACGGTGAAAGACTATGCGGATTTTGAGTTGTGGGTGGATTGGAAGTTACCTGCACATGGCGATAGCGGCATTTACCTGCGGGGGAGCCCGCAAGTCCAGATTTGGGATCCAAACACACAACCGACCGCGCATGGCAGCGAGGTTGGCTCAGGCGGACTTTACAACAATAAAAAGAACTCTTCGACTCCACTGAAAGTAGCCGATAAACCCATTGGCCAATGGAACTCGTTTCGAATTCTGATGGTTGGCGAAAAAGTCCACGTCTTTCTTAACGGCGAACTCGTCGTCAATGCCGTCCCTCTTGAGAATTACTGGGATCGAACGCTGCCAATCTTTCCGTCGGGCCAAATCGAGCTCCAGAACCACGGAGATACCTTGTCGTTCAGGAATATTTACGTCCGCGAGATTCAATCCCTTCACTGAAGCGCAGTAATCTTTCGTCCTCTTGCCATGAAAAATCGAATGACTCGACGTCAGTTTCTTCTGCACACGACCGCAGTTGGAGCGATGCCTTGGCTGGTATGCCCGACCTCGGCTCGGGCCGCGTCCGCCAACGAAAAACTGGATATTGCCGTGATCGGTGTGGCAAACCAGGGCAATTACGACCTTTCGAACGTCTCCAGCCAGAATATTGTCGCGCTATGCGACGTGGATGACACTTACCTGGCCGCCGCCGCGGAGAAGCATCCCAAAGCGAAAACTTACAATGATTTCCGCCGCCTGATCGAGCAGAAGGGGATCGATGCAGTCGTGGTCGCCACCCCGGACCACAGCCACGCGGTCGCGGCGATGGCGGCCTTGCGCAGCGGCTATCACGTTTACTGTGAGAAACCGCTGGCCCGAACGGTCTCGGAAGTGCGATTGATCACGGACACTGCCAGAGCGCAAAAGCGCGTCACGCAGATCGGAACCCAGATTCACGCTGGAGCGAACTATCGGCGCGTGGTCGAGCTCGTTCAATCCAATGCGATCGGCTCGGTCCAAGAGGTGCACGTCTGGGTCAACGCCGCGTACGGCGGAATGGAACGACCGGCAGACACACCGCCCGTCCCTGGAAACCTGCACTACGATCTCTGGCTCGGGCCGGTCGATCCTAGGCCCTATCATCCGAGCTACGTTCCCTTCAAATGGCGTAATTGGTGGGCTTTTGGAGGCGGTTCGCTGGCCGATTTTGGATGCCATTTCATGGATTTGCCCTTCTGGGCTTTGGACTTGCAGTATCCAGACTCCGTCGAACCGGTGGACGGGCCTCCCGTGAGCTCGGAATCCACACCGCCTTGGCTAATTGTGCGCTATCGATTTCCCGGCCGCGGGCAGAACCCACCCGTGCAACTCACTTGGTATCATGGGGGCAAACAGCCGTCGCAACTTCCCCCAGGACAAGCCGCTAACTGGAAGAGCGGCGTCCTGTTTGTCGGTAGTAAAGGCATGCTGCTGTCCGACTATTCGAAACACCTGCTCTTGCCGGAAAAGGACTTCGCCGGGTTTGTCCCACCGACACCGTTCATTAAAGATTCGGTCGGGCACCACAAAGAGTGGATTCGAGCGTGCAAAACCGGTGGCAAAACTACCTGCAACTTTGACTACTCAGGCCCGTTGAGCGAGACGGCGTTGCTGGGCAATGTCGCTTATCGTCTCGGAAAACGGCTGGAATGGAACGCCAAGGAACTGCGAGCGGTCAACGCGCCCGACGCTGAACCATTGATTCAGCATCATTATCGGCCGGGCTGGGCGATTTAGCTTCTGGCGAACCAACTCGGGTTGTCGAGCAAGGAAGGCGCTGGCGCGACGTCAACCGGCGGTCGCGCCTGCGGGGATTGGCCCCTGGGGAAGAGACTGTCCTAGGTTCGCAGATTGGGGTCAGCCCATGGGGTTGGTTCCGAGCTAAACTCGATGACGGCCGGTTCCTGGGGGAACTGGAATTTGACATCCAGTGGCGATTTGTTTTGACGCAGGGCCGGGACGGTGTAGCGTCGATTTCTGGTTGGGCTAACAGATTACCGGTTCCATGAATGCTTACCTCACTCCGGTTTTCAGGCTTCCGCGACAGGCACGACCAATGATTGCCATCATCGCGATTCTGGCGGGAATGCTCCTGCCCGCGCTGAGCGGCGCGAAAAACCGCGCCCTGCGAATTGCCTGCACCAACAACCTCAAACAGCTTGGATTGGGAGTCGCCTTGTACGCAGACGATGAGCAGGACCGTTTGCCCCCAACGCTGTTTAATCCGGAGAAAGACCCAGGCTCGGGACCATTTCAGAGCTATTTTCTATTTAACGGAACAGCCGGCCGGCCGGCGGATACCAACAATCCATTGAACCTGGCGTATCTCTATACGACGAAGCTGATCACCACTCCGAAGACGTATTACGATCCTGGCGTGCGTCACCCAGACCTCATTCTTGTTCGCTTCGAGCTCAAGTATTACGAGAACGCCAAGTACGCCTGGCCGAAAAGTGACGACAAACGGGACGGCGTGCGAGGGAATTACATGTACTATCCGCAATCCGATCGCGCCCTCCGCGAGGTCCCTAAGGCTGGGGAAGAAGAGTGGCGTTTAGTTGCCGAAAAATCGTCGCAACTGGTAAGTCAGAGATCGATCGTCACCGACTTGATCTACACGGTGCGCACACGACCGCACACATCGGGACGGAACCCGATTGGGATTAACGCCCTCTGGGGGGATATGCACGTCGCGTTCAGCACGACCAAAGCAGCCTTTGATTCCAAGCTTTGGGATCCGGGCGATGACGCTGCCAGCGCTCAGAATCCGGGAGACAATCCTAAGAAGTTCCGCACTATTGTCTCACTGCTCCGACCGTAACTGCTGCGCCGAGCACGAGGTTTCTCGCGATCAATGGCAACCGCACGCCCCACCGCCACAACCGCCTCGGCGGGGTGAAGGTGCCGGGCCCGACTTCGCGGACGATGGCTTGGAGCTAAGAACGCCAAATCCACCCGTAAGCACTCGGCGGATCGGCTCGCCCGTTTCAGGATGCTTGGTTAAGGGAGCGTCCTTCATGGCTTGCTTGAGTTCGTAATGACGAGGCTTTTCTCCTTTTTTCGATGGGATCGTTTCGTAAACGTAAGTTGTCATAACCAATTGCGTAATCGGACGGTTCTCTCGATACACCCGGTGTGCTGGGAGGTCAAGGATTGGGCGGGGTCTTAGCCCGTTTTCAAGTGAACGCGCACCACGCCCCGCGCACGGCCGGCGCTTTTTGCGGTTCCGCTGTAAGCTTCAACGACGGTCCGATCGTAAGAAAAGCCTTCTTTGCTTAAGTATCTGCTTCCATTTTCCGTAGAGACGCTTATTCTCAAGCGCGTCACTCAAGCTCCCGTCGGAAAGATGTCACGCCGACACCATTATTTGCTCGAAAGCTTGGAAGTGCGTCTGTTGCTGTCCAGCGATGGATTTGTCGCAACCGATGCCGCTATTGCATCTGCAGCCGCTGAGACATCGATGGATGGGACGATCGTTGCCCAATTTCCCGCTCCAGTGGACGCCGCGTCCGAACCGAAAGTGGATCTCTTCGCCGGGTTGGAAGCAGAGCCGTTCGATAAAGTCCCAGACGAGGAAGAAGGCGCGAGGTCGCAGAGCTACGAAGGCATCTCCCGAAAGCCCGTTGGAAGTGACGACTCCTTCTGTGACCGACGCAGCCGCAGAAGCGCCGACGCTACTATTGCCGAGTAACCAGGCAGCAGCGATCGCCGTCGAAACACTGACGGCCGCCAACAGCCCGCCTGGGCAGATCGCTCTCAACAACATCCGTTTGCAATCTCCTCAAGGAACGATCTCGGGCAAAGTCTGGGATGATAAAGATCGCGATGGAATGCTGGCGTTGAATGAGCCCAGGCTCGACGGAGTAAAGATCTCTCTCTTCACAGCCAGGAACACTTTAGTCAAAACCGTTCGATCGGATCTCTCCGGGATTTATTCCTTCGATAACCTTGCTGCGGGGGATTACTACCTTCAAGTCGACCTCTCAACAGCACCCGCAGATTATGTACTCTCTCCGCTGAACATTGGCAACGACTTGTCTGACAACGATGCGGATAAGTCCGGAAAGGTTCCGGTGTTCAACCTAGCGTCGGGCCAGACGCAGGCCAACTGGTATTTCGGCCTGCACAAGTTGCCGACGCGGGTAGGGGACGCTCCAGATCGACCGCTGGTCTTTGTTCCTGGGATCGGTGGAATGTTCCCAAACTCAGATTCTATCGATGATTGGTACCTACACCGTAGCTTTGGCCCTCGGGATCTGGTTATCGATCCGTTAGCCCGATATTACGACGATTTCATTTATACTCTGACTCAGCACGGATACCTCTTGGAGGAGGACTTGTTTGTCGCGAAATACGATTGGCGGAATGCTCCAGGGCCGGCTTCGGCGGCAAATCGGAGTGCCTCGACTGATTACAGCGCTTACGACGGTGTCATTAAGGACCTCGACGGAACCGACCTGACCGCAGCGAAGATCACGGATGGGGACCTTGCCTATGGAGTCGACTATTTGGGGTATTGGCTGGAAGAAGCCGTTCGAGCATGGCAAGGCCTTCATGGCGGAAGCACACCCGATTCGGTCGATGTCGTGGCCCATAGCACCGGCGGTTTGGTGACGCGAGTATACCTTCAAAGCGCAGCTTACGGCGGAACCTCAAGCCAAGGGATTCACCTCCCAACCATTAATAATATGATCACGGTTGGGGTGCCCATGCGCGGGGCGCCGCGTCCCTATACGATGCTGCAAGACGACTGGGGCGCCGATATCACCTACAAGATCCTGGGGATGTTTATGGCCAACGCCTACGAACAGCACCTGTCCGGGCAAGATATTGTGGCTGGTGACTACACTATTGAAGGCGTCGATTCAACTCATCCCGCGCTTACTCGAGAGCAGTTCATCGTCAGTTACACACCCACGTTCCGCGCACTGCTTGCCACCTACGATTTCTACCAGGTTGACAAAATCTATGACGGAGAGGTCATCGCTCACGATTTCTATCCCTTCAACGCGAAGCGGCCGAGCGAACGGAACGATTTGCTGTTAGACCTTAACGCTGGACTCGACCTTCAGTACACCCTCGGGACGCTCGACGATGGCACATGGTCGTATTCCTCAGGTTCCATTGCGAAGCTTTCGCCAACGGACTTCGTTTTAAGCTTGGGCGGGACGTTGACAGTGCTTTATTCGACGGGCGGCCCGAAAGCGCCAACGACCTCCGTCCGAATCCATGAACGCACCGGGCCGGTCGGTTTTGATTTGATATCGCCGTTTGGAACTCTCGGCGGTCATAACGCTGCGCCCGGCGAGACATGGTATTTTGAAGAACTGGTTCCTGCAGGTGGGGATGGGTCGGTGCCGTTGCAATCCAGCCACGATATTTACGATCCTTTTGGACCGAAGGTCGATCCGAAGATAGCCGAAGGGAAGATCGTGCTCCATGAAGTGGTCAGTCAAGACCTCACGGGAGATGCCATCCCCGACGAAGACAACAGTCATGCTGGCATGTTCTCGACCTTGGACGGTCAGAATCAGATTCTGCGCGCTCTGGGCATTACCCCCGTGGCCACCCGCATTTCCACCGGCCATGTTCTGTCGGAGGCAGACGCGCTTTCGGTTGTCCAATCTTACGGAGTCATGTTTGGCCGGCGAACTCCATTTCCAGTGCGGCTGCCGGTAGATATGTCAGATCGCGATTCGCCCCAACGCCCAATTCCACAGGCCGCTAATACCGAAATCGGGCTTACGACCGCTCAAGTCCAAGCGTTTGCCGCTGGGCTTGATCAACTCGGCTCGACCATTGTGGCGGGCTATGCGACGCGCCCTGAGCTCACGGACGCTCTCGTGGCGGGCCTGAATCAGTCACTCAGCAGCCATTTGAATTTGTCCACGGCGGTGGCGGCGACGCTAGGGCAACTTGCCCAGGACCTACGGCTCCTGACCACCCCCACACTGGCTGATCTCGCGGATTTCTTTGCCGAAGCTGGCGTGTCCACTTTGGGGTTGGGCTGGAGCTATACCTCCGACGACGGGGAGGCGCAGATTCCACTACGTTTCAAGTATGCGATTGTTTCTGGTTCAGATACGGCCCTCGGTCATGAAGCGGTAAACTTGGGGATCGCACTTCCCGAGGCTCCTTCGTTAAGCAGCGAATACAGCCTGACCGTGGAAGTAACTGTGAGCTTTTACCTATCGGCGACGCTTGCCGATGATCAGCGCTTTGGAATCCGCGTGCTCGACGTTCAAGAATCTGTCGCTAGCCGCTCGGCCAATCTGACGGGGTCTTCTCAACTTGAGGGTGAAAATGAAGCGAATATTGGACAAGGAGAGAGCGATCTGGTCGCCTCGTTACGGTTGGACGTTTTCGATCCCACCGTCGGCGATGGCTTGTTGACCACCAGCGATTTGGCAACCATCCAGTCAACCGGGGCGGTATCCATTCTGCCTTTCGGTGACCTGTTGTTGCGCCTGCCCGCAAACAGTTTTTCGGACGACTATACCGTTCTGGCAAAGTCCACAAACATGTTTGGCGTCGATCCCAACGTCTACCTCCTAGGCGAGAATAGCGGAGGTGCCGTAGAAAGCATAGGCGGTCTGGTCCTGCAACTGAAACGAATCGGAGAGGTCCTGGGCGATGCCGAAACACTGCCCGCGCTCCATTTTCCACTGCCAATGCTGAACCCGGGAAGCGATACCTTGTCCGAACTGCTGTCCGAAAGTTCGTCCGGGATTAATCTTGAGGGGTTCCTGGATCTGACCCCGGAAATCGATCTCTACCTTGCGTCGAGTGATCCCGGTATGGAGGGGTTGATTGATGTTTTCATCGAAGCGTTGCGGATCAGGCTGGGCGCGACTGATGGTGGATTGCCGCAAGGATCATTCAGTCTTAGCGGTGGACAATTCAACAGCTCGAACGAGTTCAGAATGCTGATCCAGGTGGATCTTGAGAAGATCCTGGCCATCGACGTGACCACAGAGGGGCTGGGGCCAGGCGCGGCGGGACTAGGGCTGGACCTTTCCCTGGCGGGAACGGTCGAAGCCTCGTTTAAAGCGAACATCGTTTTAGGAGTAGATCTTTCGGTCCTGGATTCGAATCCGTTCGCGAGCATCCCATTGGCTGACGCTTACGTCCAAATCGATCAATTAAA
>JBGAIN010000012.1:0-88249 GCA_044225505.1 Limisphaerales bacterium | reverse complement strand
CACTCGTCGGCATCAGGCTCATCGCCGACTTCAACCTGCGACTCGAAAAAGACTCAGTCGATCGGCGTGCTCGCATCCCGGCCGCTTCTCGACCGTTTCTCACCCAGTGACTCTACCGGCTGGAGAGCAGGCTTGAAAGCTGGAATCGTGCGGATCGGGATTTCTCTGAACCGATTCGGCTTGTTGACTGCGTGAAAGCCAGCAAAGCCTTGTTGAGTGCGCGGACGGCGAGCCCAGCTTTTCACCCCAACTTTTGGTGGATGTCGGCGGCGGCGTTACTGTCGCTGCCGAACCGAGTCGTTGACGAGCGCCGCCATTTGTTTGGCTTCATCTTCGGTCGCGGCCTCCACCACCGCTTGCCCATCCGCAATCTGATTCCGAACCACCGGCACGGATTTCAATTTCCCGCCGACGAACACCGCCAGCTGCTTGTTCAAGTTCTCTTTCGTGATCTCCGCAAGCTGTTCACGCCCGCGCTCGTCGAATCGAATCCAGACTTGGGAAGCTCCCGAAAGTGGATCCTTCTGAACCCCAGCCGCTTCGATCAGCGCCTCATCGAGCGCCGCGGTTTTCCGCACTTCGAACTTCACCTCGATCCACTCGCCCTCGCCACTGAGCCGAGACATGGAAACGGATTCCGTATCGCCGCTCGGTTCGGCGGACACAAGGCGCAGTTCAAAGGCTCGTGGCCCGGCTTCAGCGGGTTGCTGACGACCGCTTTCGACTTCGGGCTCAGACGCGTCGGCCAGACCCCGCTTCCATTGACCAACCTCGTTGCGCAAACGGTGCAACTCGGTGGTGGCCCGCTGCAAGCTGAGGATCTCGTCGCGCGCGGCGCGCAATTCTTCGCCTTGGCGCTGACTCGCCGCAAGCAACTGTTGTTCATTCTGCCGGAGCTCACGATTGGCGTTGCTCAGCCGCGAATTGGTCTCCCACTGAACCCAGGCCGCAGCCGTCACCGCAAGGAAAGCGCCTCCGGCCAGCGCCGTCTTCAGTGGGCTTGCCGTCGCGGCGTGCCACAATGCTTGGGAGAAACCAAACACGGGAACAGACAGCGCTGCTTTGGTCAGAATTCCAGCCAACGCCGGCGGGGCCGAAGTGCTGAACAGGGTCTCGATCGCACCGCCCAAGGCAACGGCAGAAATGGTGATGCCTTTCCGACCAAAAAAAAGACGCATCTTCTCCAAGGCGCGATCGACGCGCTTGCGAGCTGCTTCTTCGGTCACGCCCAAGGCCAGCCCAATATCCAAGAAGGTCTTTTTTTCAAAAAATCGGAGCAACACAGCGTCGCGCTCGACTGGTTTGAGGCACCCGATCGATTCATTCACGAACGGAACTAGACCCTCGCCCCCTGTGGATTCGCTTGGCGAAGCGACGGCACCAAGCTCCATGGCCTGGCGCTCCCGATTTTTGCGGCGCATTTCAGTTTTCAAGGCATCGGCGCTGACAAACCTGGTTGTTTGGAAGAGCCATCCCGATAAGATCGTGCCGCGGCTCAGCTTTCGGGCTTTACGCGCGAGCAACAAGAAAACGGTTTGGGTCACGTCTTCAGCCAGGTGCGGATTGTGCACTTGGCGGAGAGCAACGGCGTAGACGAGACCGGAATAGCGCGTCACCAGATTCGCGAAGGCACTCTCGGTTTGGCGTTCGGCAAATTGTCTCAGCAAATCCAGATCGTTCATAACTGTGTTCTACCCCTAAGATGGACGCCGACATCAAAAGCGGACAGAAATTGTTATCAGCAAACCGCGAGGAGGTGCCGGTGGCTCACTCTCGCGCCATTTCGAAGTCACATCGAATTGGTTGTGTTGGATTGGAATATCTGCGAAATATACCCGGGCGAGCGCCAAACCAGTCGTACCGCCGTAGGCACAGCGATTCCGGACACAGCCGGCGACCAGCAAGATATTTGGCCTGTTTGCCTTAAATTCCAATGATGCATGCCGCCGAATTCGTCGGATCTATGGATTGGCCACAAAAAGCATGGTTCTGGAAGTTTCTATTGGGGCTCTCCTTGTCCGTGCCAGTGCCAGGGATGGCCGCCAGCGCCAGTTCGCTGACTCTTGCGGCGTCTAGCCAAACGCTTGATTCGTCGATTTTAATCGGCACGGACACATCCACCGAGTTTGGCTTGCGGGTGGTGGTTGATTCGCTAGGCGCGGCTTACGTCCTGAGCACGGGGGGCGAAACCAACAGCACCTCGACCGACGTTTTCGTTACTAAAGTCGATTCCGATGGGCAATCGGTCATCTATCGGACCGTCTTGGGCGGAGCTGGTATAGACATTGCCGGAGGCATTGCGGTCGACGCCCTGGGAAACGCCTATGTCGTCGGCACAACCGGCTCCAGCGATTTTCCGATCAAGGGCGGGCCGCAATTCCAACGTTTCGGGGAGACAGATGCGTTTGTTGTGAAACTCAGCCCCCAGGGGCAGATTGTCTATTCCACGCTGCTCGGGGGAAAAGCCAATGAACAAGGGCGGGGCATTGCCGTGGATCGAACTGGCGCGGTGTATGTGACCGGATTTACCGGATCCACCGATTTCATCGTTCCGAATGTGCGCGATGCGCCAATTCCGGCTGGGACGTTTCAACGTCGGTTGAACGGCACGACGGACGGTTTTGTTGTGAAAATTAATCCGGAAGGAACTAAGTTTCTTTTCAAGACCTTTCTCGGAGGCAGCGCCGTTGACTCGGGAGTGGCGATCGCGGTTGATGAGGTTGGGGCCTGCTATGTCTTCGGGATAACCAGTTCCTTCAACTTTCCCACCCGCACTCCCGCGCAAGCGGAGCTCGCGGGCGGGGTGGATGCCTTCATCGCCAAGTTCAATCCCGCTGGTTCAGACCTCGACTATTCGACTTACTTAGGAAGCAAGCTGAATGACGTTGTCGATTTTACCACGGCCCTAGCCGCGGCTGGTGACCTGACGTTGGATGGAAACCGAAATGTCTATGTGGCCAGCGACCTGGACAACGGCAGCGATGGGTTTGTCGCCAAACTCGCAGCGGACGGGTCTGCTTTTCGGTTTATCAAGCGCCTCGGCGGCACGAATTCGGACACCGTCTTTGGATTGGCGGCGGATGCCTCAGGCTCGATTGTCGTCGTCGGCACGACCCTCTCCCCTGATTTTCCGATTACCGCCGGGGCTGTCCAGACGAGTCTCAAGGGCGAGGCCGACGTATTCGTGGGGTGGCTCGACCCCGCGAGCGGGGCGTTGCTGGAGGCCACGTTCCTCGGAGGAACCGCCTCCGATGTTGGCAGCGGCATCGCCGTGGCGCCAAACGGGGCCGTGTTTTTAACAGGTTTCTCGAGTTCTCAGGACTTTCCGATCACCACGGCACGCCCCGCTTCGCGCAGACCCACGTTCCTGACGAAGTTAAGCCGCCCCAATCTCGCCGTGCCGTTGCGCTTCACTCGCTTCGGGATCAACGGTCAGAATGGCTTCGATCTGCAAATTCAAGGCGCCCCAGGGTCAAATTGCCGGCTCGAAGCCTCAACCAACCTAAGGCAGTGGTCGCTCGTGACGGAGTTCACCGCGACAACCGAACCACTCACCCTAACCCGTCCACGCCAGGCGGGAGAAGAGACTTTGTTTTTCAGAGCTATCAACAAGTAAAACGCCGCCCTCTTTTCACTGAATGAAAACCATCGCCCTCGCCGGAGCAACCCGACAACGTCGGCCGAGAAGGTGGATTGCCCTTCTCTTGGGCGCCGTGTTTTTTGTTCCGATCACTGGCCGCCCGCAAAACCAACCCAAGCTAGGGCAGGTCCGGGCGGGTCAGGGGACCTTGACGTTGGAGTGGAGCGGGGAGTCAGAATTCTACGAGGTGCAAGCGGCCACCCAATTGGTAAACCCTGATTGGCGGACAGTGCTGCGTGTCAGCGCGACGTCTGGGACGGTGTTCACTTCTGGATCGGCGGCGTTCTTCAGGGTTCTGACCTTGCCAAACTGGACGTCGAGAATTGTCGACACGGATCGCCGACTAACGATCTTGAAGGCGATCACCCAAAAGACCGCGTCGTTGTCGCCAACGAATGCTGCTAACGACGCGGAGGCTTTGGTCCAGTTCCTTTCCAGCTTTCCTGAATTAGAAGGTGTGCAGCGAACGCCAGATAACTCCGTCGCCGCCTATTTCACGGACGGCCGCCCACTGGTCATTGTTAGAAACCGGCGCGGGGCTACTCCTAGCGAACTGGCTCAGAAATATCCTCTAACGACGTCTGATCGCGTGACTCAGATGGCGCATCCTGTTACCGAGACGAACTCGAAACTAAACCTCGCGTCGCACGCTTCCCTGGCGTTGCCGAGCTCTCAGGCACCGACGGCGATTCCGCAATCGCAGCGTGCTGTTCTTTTCGAAGCTTCGCTGCCTGGGCTGCTCGCACCCATGCTCGAAAGCTTGATCCCCGCTTTCCAGAAGCGCGGCTACAGTATTTCCGGAGGCGAGCCGAGTTTGGCGAATCTGCTGGCCATTCAAGATTTCGGCAATGATATCGGCGTTTTCTACATTGATACGCACGGGGTGATTGGGTCTGCCACGCGAACGCAGCCTGGGCTTTCCGGTCCCGGTGTTCTCGCCCCTGTTCCCTCCTTGTTCCTTTCGAGCTCGACCATCCCCACCGCGAAAACCGAGGCTGCGTATGCGCCAAACTTTGCCCGGTCCGAACTCGGCTACATGGTGGGCGAGCCCGATGAGGAAACCGGCGAAGTCGACGTCTACTACGGAATCAGTCCGGAGTTCGTTCGCAACCATTGGCAGTTCAGTCGTAGCAGCTTGGTTTTTATGGACGCATGCCACTCTGCTAGCGCCGGGGCGAACTCTTTCATCCGGGCATGCTGGGACAAGAACGCGTCCCTGTACGTGGGATGGAGCGATTCGGTGATCGATGCCTGGGCCTATTTCGCCTCTCGCGTTTTCTTTGATACATCCCTTGGGGGGAGCCAAATGTTCCCCGACGTGATGCCGAAACAACGGGCGTTCGACTGGACAGCGATCTTGAAATACATGAGGTCCAAAAACTACGAGATCGATCAACATCCGAACAGCCATGGTGCCAAGTTGCTCTTCGTGCCGGATCCTTTCCTTGCCTTGCCAGCAAGCTTTGGGATGCTCGCTCCCAGCATCCGCCAGATGGACACTGGAACGGAACCTGGGCAGGTCATTATTGAGGGTCTTTTTGATCCAGAGCTCCCCGCGACCGTGAGAGTGGAAGGAGGCGCGTTGCACGAATTCGAGGTCACACCGAGAAGTGCAACCCAACTCGCCGTTCCCTGGCCCGGCACGAGTCAACCCTCCGCTGGCGGTGTCACCGTCTTACAGAACGGCCACCCGAGCAATCGCGTTCCGCTAAGTGAATGGCGAATCCCAGCCCAGTTGGTTCGACCGTTTTCAGGTGCGGTATCGCAGCCTTCGGCCAATATCGACCTCGATCTGCACGTGCGGGCAGACTTGCATCCAACTCGACTTGTGCCGTACGGAGACTCGGTCTTCATCGCCAAGGGCGCGGTCGCGGCAGCTGATTCCACCGCTGTTCTCGTCAGTGCCAATGGGCAGTACGATGACGGACGGCTAACAGTCGAGTGGCAGCTCCCGGCGCCGGTCGAGCTTGATTGGCGATGGTATTTTAGTGACCTGAACGGCACTGCCTTTAAAGCACGGGTCACGTTCGCTGGAGCTGGCGTCGTCAAATTTGAAGCACTCGTCGCCGCGCATGATAAACTCAAGGTTATTAGCACCACCAAAGACGGCCAGCGCTCAGAATTCCCAGGCGACGCAGCCGTCTCGGCATACCCCAATACCCAGGGGTTTCTCAACGAGGCCTACGGCATTCTGAGCGGAGACGACTCCTCCAATCCAGGAGCGATCGCGTTTGGGCACCACTTCTCCTGGGGCGCAGCGGCAGCCGCATCCGCGCCGGATCCAAACCAGGCAGACTACGCTGAATGATCAGGTGGCGTTGTGGGATCACAAACGGCCATGCTTTTGTTTTCCCACCCATGGTTGGGACTGGAAAACCTTGTGCGCGATCCGGTCGTTCCTGCGGCACCAAACCCGATGACGCTCGCTCCGTGGCGTATGATTTCGCCGTCGTTCTTAGTGTGCCTCGCGGTTCGCGCCGGCGCGCAAACGGACTCTCTGCCGTGTGCGATTAAATCGATCTGAGTCGTCATCGGGCCGCTTTTTGTCCTCACCCATGAGGCACAAGCGTCAGTGTTAACGCTGTCGAACTCATAACTTCGTTGCTCTCAGTCTCTTACTTTGGCGACACGAGATCGAACGGCACCTGGCGGCGGACCTCAGCCCAGCCCGATGATCGACCGAACCCGGCCGCATTCTTCAAGACTCCGAGGGTTCAAACAATGAGCTTGTCTCCCAACTCAAACGATCGGAGGAGCGGGGCCAGTGGCGCTGGCTGAAGCCAAGGAACCTTGTTTTTTTGGTCAAATCCGAGGATGATTAGGGCATGCCGAATCGATTCTTGAGGCGTTTGCCGGGGGGTGCGTCCTTGGAATCAACACCTTCGGGATCCATGATGGGCTCCACCTTTCTACCCGACCAGTATTGGCGATGTCAGTTGTTTGGCTGGGGCGGCCTGGGATTAATCTGGCTGGGCGGGGCTCTGTTTGGACCAACCTTTCGACTGAGGGACTGTCTGTGGTCCAGCGCTTTCAGCGCGTGTGGCCTGGTTGCGTCGCATGTCATCAAACTGCGCCTATCGCGGCTGGACGTGACTGAATAGATGAACCGGCCGCGCGGGGTGTCCCGATCCTGGTTTACTGCTGCAAACTCTCGTGGAAAACGCTGTCAAACCCGACATCATTCGTTCGTTGGCTAGCGAGTGCCTATCCTGACGCGAAGGTCCAGCCCGCTTACCAGGGGCGCTGCTGTCAAACTCGAGCCGAGGCCCGCATCGTCGATTCGATTCAGGGCGCCAGTCGGCAGCGCCGGCCACGTCAGGATCACGAACTCCTGGCCGCTAGCTGGCGTGAAGCCCCGGGAGGAAGTGAGTCGCAGCGTTCCCGAGAGAGCGGTCGATCCCAGAACTTGGCCTTGGCCGGAGCCGGTCTTGTCCGCGCCGAGACCGAGGGTTGAGGCGATCACACTGGTAGAGCTTAATTGTAGATCGCCTCCGATGACGAGGGGAGCCGTCCCCTGGTTCAGGGTAATCAAACCTTGATTAATGAGGTTGCCTGTAATGGAGCCGCTGCCTTCGAGCGAAGACTCGGCGCCCAATTCAATGGTCCCGGCCCGGCAGGTGGCGGGAGCGGTCATCGAAACGCGACAACGCTCCAACGCCGTCGTCGTTCCCAGCTCCAACTCACCGCGATTGGAAACGGACGCACTGGAGACAAAGTCGGACACAGGTCCGGTCACAGCCTCAAGCTTCGGAGCTGTTATTCGGCTGGCCTGACCGGATGCGGCCAGGAGCGTGCGGCCAGTGAGTGTGCGCAACTCTGGCAGCTCTATTGAGCCGCCACTGGATACCTCGAAACTTAGCGTGGGCACTGCGCGCACGATCCAATTTGTCGGACCGCTCGCGGCAACGAGGTTCGGAAGACTAATCTTGCTTCCGGCGCCGACGGCTTTGAAGTGAGTGCCCGCCGGAAGAAACAGTGCAAAGTCGCCGGGGCCATCGTAGTTCGTGAACTGAGGAAGGTTAAATGTCGCCCCATTTTCGGCAGCGATTGTAAAGTTCAGGGCATCGAGGCCACCGATTAAGTTGGCCTTGGCAGCTGCTCCATCCAGGGTGAGGACGGCGCCTCGGTTCAACGTCAGGAGTCCCTGGAAATCAACGGCCGTGTTAAGGGCTAATTCTCCCCCTTGCACTGTCACCTTGTCGGAGAAGGTGCTCGGTGCTTCGACCCAGAGCGTCGCGTTTGAGATCGCCACCGGTGCCCTGAACGCCGCGGGCCCGAGCACCACCGTGGAACCTTGCTCGAAGTGCACGGGCAAATGGCTATCGAAGCTGAGCAGGCTCAAGTTTTTCGTAGAAACCTTGACAACGGGTTGCCCAAGCCCAGAGGGCAAGAGCACGTTCTCGCGGCCTGGGACCCGGTTGTACAACCAGTTCGTGGGATTGTCCCAGCGGCCGTCAGCCCCCGAAATCCACAATGCGCCATCTAACCCGGCCGCCAACGCGGTGAACGTGACCCCGAGGTCTTCGGGTCGCTTGTTCCCCGCCCGATCCGTCATCGCGGCAGCGGCGAGAGTCAGGCGATGCGGTCCCACGGCTAATGGGCTGGCCGGAAAGATGTTGAGCGTCGCTCCGGTCACACTCGCGCTGGCAATCGGAACCCTCGAGTCATCGGCGGTTCCCAACTGGCCGTCCACGCCGGCCGAGACGAGCGTAACCAACTCGGGTGCGAGTGACCCACGTTGCAGCTCCTCGTTGAAACGGAAGGCAAAGCCTCCTTCGGCAAATGCCGCTCCGCCGTCGCGTGGAATGGAACTGAGGAGCAGGGGAGGTGTCAAATCCGGCACCAACTCCAGGTCCACCGATGGGGAGGCTCCCACATTGCCGCCGGTGTCCACCGCTTCGACTTGGACAGTAACCACACCATTGGTTGGAACTTGACCGGGCAATTGAAGCGCAAAAACCACCGGCCCCGGTTCGATCACGCCAACCACCTGCCCATCCAAGAGCACACGCGCTTCGCGGATTTGAGTGTCGTCGCGGACCACCGCGCGGGCCTGGACGGTAGAGCCGGCGGACACTTGAATTCCTGGTTGCGCCGGGTCGGTATCGAGATAGGTCAGGTCCAAGGTGACATGAGGCGGAACTCCCGCTCCGTCGAAGTTTGCTGTATTCATGATGGTCAATCCCGCTCGGGAATCAGCCACCAGGACCAGTCCACCGGCGAGATCATGGTCGCGGGCGGTGCTGAGGGTACTGTATGAAACCAGAAAGTTGTCGACGTTTGTGAGGCTGGTTGCGTCATAGACCGCCAGGAACCGATCGGATGCCCGGAACGAGATGAGGCTGATCATCCGGCCCGATCCGTTCAGAGCCAGCGAATGAATGATCCCCGGCGTTGCCAGCGCCGTCTTGCCGATGATCTTGGGCTGAGACGGGTCCGAGATATCGATGGTTTCGTAACGGGTCCCGGTGTGGATGGTATTTCCATCCACGACAATATCCCCCTGGTCGAAAAAGGACCCAACCACGGAACCGCCTGTGAGGCGTCCCAGGAGGTTTGGGGTGGGAAGTGTCACCTCGTAAATGTCGAGCGCCGATTCGGTGCTGACGTAGAGGCGACCACCTTTCGCGGCAATGCCCGTGATGTCGTCGCTCACTCCAACCCAACCGAGTTCGAGCTGAGTCGCAGGATCGTAGATCCGCACCTCCCGTTTCAAGGCCGCAAAGAACAGTCCTTGGTCCTCTTCGATATCTTCGATCTCAATGCTGAGCGAGCGAATCAGCCGCGGATTGGCTGGATCCCGAACATCGACAAAATGGAGGTGATCATCGTTGCCGACGATCCGCTCTGGATCCGCGGCGACAGCCACGATCTGGTGGGCAGGGGAAATGGCGAGGGCAAAGTTGAAGCCTGGCAAATCGAGTTGACTGACTGTGACCGGAGCGTCTGGTTTGGAGATATCCACGATCGCGAGTCCGGAATTGGCGGTGGCGAGATAGGCCAGTCCTCCGTGGTGGCGGACCGCGTAGGCCTCGTCGTTAAGAGGCACGTTGGCCACGACGCCCAGCGGCAGGTTCAAACCGCTGAGCGGATCCAATCCTTGTCGCAATTCTACCAGGTCCGCGATGCCGTCCACGTCGGTGTCTTTCTTGTCATCGCGCAGGCCAACGACACTCTCGGCTCTGGCCGTCAACCCGTCTCCATCGGTGTCGCCGCTCAGATCGGTCCATCCAGGGAATAACCAGGCTGGGGCAGGGATCGAGGTGGTCTGGCCTGCAGGAGCGGATTTGCCCGAACTAGCGGCCACAATGTTCAACGCAGGATCATAAATCTCAAACGTGTAGTCGGTCTCCGGCGCCAGGACAGGGAGATCGAATTCGCCCAAGGCAGTGGACCGGCCTCGGAGTTCGACTCCGTTGTAGGCAAGCCGGTAGTAGCAGTTGCGATAGAGGTCAAATTGGGTCCAGTTGGATGAGTGCAGCAGATCGATGATGTTGCGGTCGATCTCCTCAAGCGCTTGCAGTCGATTGGCCAGAGGCACAAATTCGTTGACGATGCGCTGCAGAAGATTCACCTGGTCCAACGCTGGCGCCATGGCTGCTCGAAGCTGGTTGAGGGTGTTGGGGTCAATGGAGGTTCCCGACACGCGGGCCTGCAACCCAGCAGTAGGTTCCTCTGGGATGTTCTCCAGCGCGCCGCAGGCCGCCTCAGCCGCTTCTTCAAGTTTCGATTTGCTATAGGCAGTGGGGTCTTCGCTGAACGAACTTGCCTCGCTCAGGATTGAATCGATTGACTCAAGAGTGTCGAGGACCTGCTGGCAAACGGTTGGCGGCCCTTTCTGTCCGAGACAAGCGGAGATCTGACACGAGATCAAAAGGTCGTTCTTTAAGACGTTCACTTCGCATTCCAAGATGTCGGCCAGAGCCTGCTTATTTGCGGCCAAAGACAGGCCGTCACCCACGGCCTCCTTCAAGCTTTTGGCGGCAAAAATGGCGGCGCAAGCGGCATGCAAAGTGCCCACTGTGCTCCCGCTTAAGAATTCCGTCACACTCGCGCCTAGGTCATTGACGGACGAGGCGGCAGCCACCAGCTGCTTGACGGCATTAAAGAACGGAATCGCCTGGCCAAAGCAGTCGAGATCGGCCTGCGCGTTGGCTTGAATCTGCTCGGGTGTAATCGGTTGGCAAGGCTTCCGAGGCGGGCGGATGATCTGGGGCGGATACGAAGGGAATTTTGGCGGGCTCCCCGGATTTACGCCGTGCCAGCCAGGCTGCCGTACACCCACCCCCGGATCGGTGACGGCAAACAACCCGTCCGCACTGATGGTCATCGTTCCTTGCGGTTCCCATTTTCCGCTGTCGTGGTTGAAACTCCAGAGCCAAGTCTTCTCCCCCGGTCCAAGCTTCTTGCCTGTGACCGGGTCGGGGAGATTGGGAAATTGCACCGGCGCGGGGGTATCGAAATTGCCTGGTCCATCTGTCTGAATTGTGATGACGAGCGGAAACTGCAGCCCGGGCGGAAGCGGCGATGGGATTCGGTCGGGCGCCACGGGTGCAATGCCTACCCTTCCGCCGCGGAGACCGCTGTCGCTGAACAAGGCGTTTGCTGGCACGGTGACTTTGACGCCCTCGAGGCTCGGGTTTTGTGCGAGCACATTTGGAGGAAATGAGATCGTCGTCGCCTCGCTCAGGCTCACCGGCTGTAAGGTCCCAGCCTTGATGAGCGGCAAGAAGATTTCGCCGTCCGCCCGCGAGGGTATTGGTTTGCCCAGCGAGCGCCTCAAACGTCTTGCCGACGACGGGATAATAGTCCCCATCCGGCCAATGGCTGCCAGAAGCGCGGCGGCCATCGATATGCACGAAAAAGCGGCCGGCTGGGCATGGTTGCAGCCGGAAGAAACCCGTGGCATCCGTGGATGCGCGCAGCTTTTCTTCCGCGCCGTCCACCGTAATCAAGACCCCAGACAAAGGGCGGTTGGTGATCGATCCTGGAGCCCCGGCAGGATCTGACGCGTATACGTGACCGATGACGCCCGTCCCGGGCAGGGCGGTGCCGTTCATGGTGTTGAACTCCAGCGTCGCCACGCCTCCTGGTTGCCCATCTCCATCGGCGTCCAGGGCTGTTCCGGAAGCGTCCAAGAGGGTATCCCCGTCCAAGGTGACCTTGGTGCGAGCCCCAGCAGGCATCGGCTCCAGGACGAATAGGCTCACTTTTCTCCCGTCCGCTGCCATCTGCACGCGTGAGAGCAAGCGCCGGCCGCCGGATTCGGCATAGAACTTCTCCGGAGTAATCGTCGTGTTCGTCGCCAGCGCCGCGCTAAAATAAAGGACCGTTTCCCGATTAACAGAGACTCCACCTTCTCCTTGGATGGGGGAAGTGCTCTCGATCACTGTCAGCTTGGATGCGTTCGTATTGTGCAACCGAAAGAACTGCGCGCTTGCGCCCACAGGAATGGTTGCGAGCCAGCGGCCATTTTCATTTGCCACCATCGCGGTGAAGGCAGACCAGCTTACGGGAGACGTTAAGTTGGTGGTCGATTCAAGGCCAAACCCGGTGGTCGTCGATGGCCACGCCAACTTGACTTGGCCGACGGCACGATCGATTTCGATAGGCACTGACTGAGCAACCACTGCCGCCATTTGGAGAAGCACCCCGCAAAGCCCAAGCACAAAACATCGTTTTTCCATAGTGCGCTACTTGACCCGCCAAATCGTGACCTGAACAACAACCGTCGAAGGCAGTGATCGCCGACAGGGAACCGTCGTCCTACCATACTCGCTGGTCGGGGCCAAAGCAATGCTGACAATAGAACCAGAACCTTCAAGACAGCAGCAGGCTAGTGTGGTGACCGCTAAGTCCTTATACTTTCGTTGCGCTCAAAATGGGTCCTGGCGAGGCGCGACGACGGAGGATAGCCGCCGCGCTCTCTGACCGAGGAGCAACGAAGCCAGGACCCTTTTCAGCGCAACCCTTTGGGCGGCGGTTCTTTCGCGCGCCCGCCGCGTTCCTCGCTCGTTATCCCGACCTGTCGGGACGGGGATGCGCCTCGCTCGCGCCTTGCGGGTGCGCAAAAACCCTCGCCGCGAAAGTGCAAGGACTTAGCGGTCACCACACTAGATGGTAACGTTTCCAAACCCGTTAAGGCGTTGATATCCTTGCTTTCAGCCTTTTACTTTGGTAGCAGGCGAGCCCCCAGTGCTACTTTCCTGATGTCACAAAGTGCGGGTCGATCTTTTGTACCCGCTCGGCCACGGCTTGAAACGCGGCTGTGTCCGCGGATTTGAGAGCCTGCAGCACGCGCCGAATTTCTTCCGGAGACATGGCTATCCCAGGTCGCTGGCCTTGTCCAAGGACATCCTTGAGTGCGTTGCCTACGGCCGTCTGGCGGCGTCGATCTGCCCGCAACTCCGGGCTATCCAACGCCTCGAATAGATAACCGACATCTTTATCCGTAAAGTAGGGCTTCGGTTCGTCCGGTGCGATCTTCTGAATCGCGTCCACCACCGCGTCACGGTTCCGGCTCATTTGTCCAAAATCACTCAGAGAGGTTGCGGGATCGGGAGTTAACGCCGCCAGCGCGGCGCGCATGGCCGGCAGCGCGGCGCGCGCTTCCTCGCCGGCTTCAATAAGCGCATTGGCCGTGGCGGGAATGGCATCCGGATACTTCGTCAAACCGGCGGCCATCTCAGCCACGTCGGCCTGGCCAGAGCGCACCCGCCGCGCAAACTCCGCCGATTGCTCACGCTGCTGCAAGGCGCTCTCCATTCCCGGATTGGCGTTCCGGAGGTCGGGCCGGATGGCGTTTAACAACTCCAGGGCTAAGTCACGATGGTCCTTCCGAGTGGTTTGATTGGCGATTTCCGCCAGCGCAGGCAATGCCTTGGCGGCGTCGGGACCTAGATTCGAGCTCTTCACCTGCCCGGTTGGGTCACTCGGGTCCGAGCCGATGTTTTTCATTGAGCTCAAGGCCAAGCCACGGTCATCCTCGTCCGGCACGCTGAGCATTTCGGTCACCACCCGCCAAACTCCAGGTCCGACGCTGCTCCTTTGCATCATTGCGAGCGCATAAGCGGCGCCAACCCGCACCTGGGCATTGGCATCTTCTAAAAGTGGCTGCAGGGCCTCCGGTACCTGCCTGACATCCGGTCCCGCGAGTTCGGGCAAAGAATTGGCAATAGCCAGGCGGGCTTCTGGATTTTCTTTCAAGCCGCGCACGACGTCCGGAAGCAAACCCGGCATTGGCCCCATTTTGAGCAGGCTTTGCACGAGCATCATCGTCTCCTGCACCGAAGTGCTCGTTCGAAGCGCCCCTGAAAGCACCTGGGCTTTCTCCTTCGCCTCGGGGCCGAGTATCCCAAGACCGTCGATCGCGCGCAGTCGAACGGACTCTATCCGGCTATGCATTCCCTCCTCTAGAATCGGGAGCGCCTCCTTCGCACTGGCGCCGAGCGCCGCTAGCGCATCGCTCATCGCGGGATTGGGAAAGGTGCGCGTTGGCTTCGGATCCTCCAAAACATCCCGGATTCGCGCCAAGGCACTCGTGAGCGCGTTGCCCGATGCGGCCGAGCGGGCCAATCGAACTGAGGCGTGTGCCGGATCGCCGCCCGGGCTTCGAGTGCCCGTGTCCAATGCCCGGCCTGCCAGCAGATGCTCGGCAACACCCGGATGCAAATGGCGAAACAGGGTGAAAGCGCCGCCACTTAGGCCGAGCAGGAGGAGAATGGCAACGATTCCGGTGGTGGATTTCATAGAGCTCATGATCAATACCGTGGTTAAAAGACTGTGGGATAACGATGTAGGGAGGGCAGCGGCTGCGATCTGGGTGGATAATCCCGCCGGCGCGGGCTGGATCGTTCGTGTCGTCAGAGCCAGAGATAACGCCGCCGCGGTGGTTGTGACGCCGCGTCGACCCAGTCGTTCGCGCAGTTTATCCAGGGCACGCCCAACTCGTTTGCGAGCAGTATCTTCCGTCAGCCCCAGGGCCGTTCCGACTTCGGCCAGAGTTTGGCTTTGGAAGAAACGAAGAAGGATGGCGTGCCGGTCTTGGTCTTCCAATTCGTCCAGCGTTTCGTCCAACAATGGACCCACCCGAGTCCAATCGACCGTTTCCGATTCGATCGCATGCATAGTGGCGGCAACTTGCTCGCGGGCCAGTCGGCGGCGCTCCCGGCGCAGGATTTCAAGGGCGGTGAACCGGGTATCGCGATGTAACCAGCCGGCGAGCACGACTCCAGGCGGCAGGGTTCTGGCCTTCCGCGCCAGGTTGGAAAACACGCACTGGGCAATATCCTCTGCCAAATGCGCATCGCCTTGTACCATCCGCATCGCCGCCGAATGGACCATTGGCAAATGCTTGTCCACCAAAAACCTAAAGGCTCGGTCGGACCGGTCTTGGCAATACTCCTCCAGCCATTGTTGATCTTCGGTCATTCCAATGGATAGATGCCGCCAATCGGCCAATCCGGAAATCGAATTTTTGGCGCGGACTGCGAGAAATCGTCCGTGGGTCGGTCGTGCGGAGCCTTTGGTTCCGAGGGACCCGAACGGGAAATGTTGCACACTCTGGGAACAATTGTGCCCATAGTGTGCAACATTTCCCCAGTCTTTGCACTCGAGCACACTCTTCAACGCAGTGCGAAGTAAGATTCGGTTCATCTCAAGGGGCATTGCTGGCACGGCCTCTATGTCAATGGCTGACAGAGCGCGATTCTGGAGGGGCGGTCTTGCGGCGCTCGGCAGCATCGCAGGATCATTCGAGGCAAGGCCGGTGCAAGGCCGGTCCAAGGCCGGTGCAAGGCCGGTCGTTGAGCGGCCTTTCACCGGGAGTGCACCGGCGCTGCACCCGGGTTGGTCCGCTTGGATTCGATGCAATCCGTGACGGCGTTCCCCAGGCGCGAGCTCTGCCTTCGCTAGGTATTGGCTATCTGTGAATTCGGCTGCTGGCGGGATCACGCGCGCGAGAAGGCCAAATGGCGCACACCACGTTGACAAATTGTCAACATTGTGTGCGACATTCATAACGTCGTTGATGGCAGAGGGCACAAGGAGAGGCATGGTCGAGTGTTCTCTGCCGTTTCCGGAACTGCTCTGCCACTTTCCATCGTGTCACCGCCAGCAGCCAGCCTTTGAATGAATCGGTGGCTGGATCGTCACTGAACTCCGGCATTTTCTTGGCTACCGCGATCATCACTTCCTGCACAACCTCCTGGGCCTCAGAGTCAACCAGGCCGGCCTTCAACGCGGTAGCGTGGATCAGGCGTCAGTAGCTGTCGAAGAACTCCTGCCAGCTCGCTTGGTCTCGCCAATCCTTGAGGCGTGCGAGCAAGCTCTGGCGCGTGGGAACGGAGGGAGAGTCATTCACAAGTCAGTTGGATCAAAGTTGGGTGTGAATGCACGCCGATTGTAGTCCGGTGTTCCCATTTGCAGAGAGACCGCGCGACTCGTGGCACTTCTTGCAGCGGTTTCGACATTCGAGTGCGGTTATTTTTGTCTTTTCTTGAAAGAATGGACCGGCTGGAAGCGGTTTCTTTTCGAACAGATGAGACTGAGCTTTTGTCACGATGCATTTCGAAGCATGAAGCCGCACTGCTTTCGTTGTGGCGAGGCGCCGGGATTCACACTCATCGAACTCCTCGTCGTCATCGCCATTATTGGCGTCCTCGCTTCGATGCTCTCGCCCGCGCTGGGTCGCGCCAAGCAAAAGACCCAACTGACCAAGTGCCTGAGCAATCTGCACCAGATTGCCTTTGGCATGCATATGTACCTGGGCGATTCCAATTCCATCTTTCCTCCGGGCGACTCGACGCAGTTCAATTCCAGCGCGACTCCGTACGTGAACTACGGCAACGCTTTGGGAGGCGGCGATCCCGAGCCGGAGCTTGTGCCGCTCTATTCCCGAGCTAAGGACCGGCTGCTGGCTCCTTACATCTCTGGATCCGAAGCGTGGCATTGTCCTGCTGATCGGGGCATGGATATTTTCAAGGTGAGCCCGTCCTGTTTCAAAGTCTTTGGCGGCTCTTACCGGTTCAATTGGTACCTCCAGGACAATTACCAAAAGCTTGGTGTGGCAGAAGACCCAGGCTACAACCTGGCTGGCAAGAAGGAAGATTGGGTGCTTGAGCCCACTCGCTTCATTATGTTTCACGAGGCTGCGACCTTCCCGTGGGACGTTGATGGCGCGGGCACTGTCTCGATCGCCCAGTGGCACTACTCCAAGGCTCCTGGCAAGGCGTTCAATCCGGCAAACCTGAAGTTAGATCGCGACAAGTTGGTCGCGCCCATCTTGTTCGTCGATGGACATAGCCACGCTTGCGATTTCACTAAGATCTTCCACGCGAATCCACTCCGCGCGCTCGAACCGGGTGAGGACTGGATGTGGTACAAGCCTGCGAAATAGGGGCAGAATTCGCGCCAGCTGATTTTTTAATTTCATGAAGAACCTGATTCTCGCGATCGCAACGTCTGCGCAACTCATGGCGGCTTCGGATCCGCTGGACACGTGGACAGTGGTCCGCCAGCCAGACAACTATCGCATCGCCCGCCTAGCTCACGGAGGCGGGCGTTTTGTCGCGGTGGGTGATATTGTTCTGTCTTCCGAAGACGGTATCCACTGGACCCAAGGCGATCTCGGGGGTTGGAACCCGCCCGCGAATCTTGGGAGCCCGTTTCCGTTGCTGAGCCTCGCCAGCGGGAATGATCGTTTCCTAGCGGGCGGTTTCAATCCGCTGTGGGGACAAAGCCAGGTCGTCACTTTTGACGGGACGACGTGGGCCAATCCATGGTCGGACTCAGAGTGGATTGCCGGCATTGCCTACGGTGGAGGTGTATTTGTCGCGGGAGGAAGTGGCACGTTGGTGCTCACCTCTGAGAATGGCATGAACTGGGTCCGGCACAAAACCGAAGCGCTTCATGGTTTTAACCGGATCACGTTCGGCAACGGCCATTTTGTTGCATTTGAAAGCGATTTTGGGAATGGCACGACCAACTACCAGACTCACGTCTGGATTTCCAACGACGGTTCGAACTGGCAGCAGGCTTCGCCTGAGACGACGCGCAGCTTAAGCGGTCCTCGGCTGATGTTTAATCGGCTGGACTTCGTCGGCGGCCAGTTTGTCGCCTTGGGAGTTGCTTATGAAGCGGATTTTGTCCGCCTACGGAGTACGATCTTCACATCGGACGACGGATTAGTTTGGACCTCACGACTGTCAGAAGCCGGGCAATCGCAGTACCTGGGCGTTGCCTATGGCGGCGGTCAGTTTGTGGTCGTCTGCGCTGGCGATCCGCATCCTATTCTCTCCTCTGCCGACGGGGTGACGTGGGTTAAGCATGGTGTGGAAGCGCCGGAGCTAACGGCCATCACGTTCGGCAACGGACAATTTCTGGCAGCAGGAGAGGGAGGAGCAATCCTGGCTTCCGGCGACATTTCGTCGCCGGTGGAAACTGCCCCGGTCAACAAGGTCGTCGCCTGGGGAGACGTTGGAGAGGCGCAGAAGCGATTGCCACCTGGGCTCACCAACGTGGTCGCGATTGGATCGGGTGGCTCGAATATCCCGGGCTTTGCCGACACCAGCGTGAGCGCGGCTCTCAAGCAAGATGGAACCATCATCGAATGGGAATATGATCCGGGGTGGTCCTGGGCTGGCGAAACGAATGTCCTTTTTGGTATGACTAACGTCGTGTCGATTGCCGTTAGCGCCCGGGAACTGCCGGTGCTTTGGGCGGACGGCACACTTCATTCTGCGCGGGATCCCGAGTTGGCGTTGTCTCCCACCAATGTGGTGGCCGTTTCGGGCAACCGAGGCAATGTGCTCGCTTTACGGGACAACGGGACGGTGTTCTCGCTCAACGGTCTGAGCTTCGAAGGCTACACTGAGATCACCGACACAAAGACCTCCCGCTTGAGCAATGTGGTCGCGATTGCCGCTGGTGGAATGAGCTTCGGCGCCCTGACCAATCAACCATGGGGACTCGCGTTAAGGGACGATGGAACGGTGGCTGGATGGGGCGCGGACGACGCGGGGCAGATTGACCTGCCGGACAACTTAACGAACGTCGTCGCGATTGCCGCCGGGTACGGGCACGGCATGGCGCTGAAGGCTGACGGGACGGTGGCAACCTGGGGGGTATGGGCTCGCCTCCATCCCTCGCCCTCAAGTCTGACCAATGTCGTCGCGATCGCAGCGGCCGGACGTTTGAGCGGAAATACTCCGGAGGCGATGGAGGGATATTGCCTGGCCTTAAAGGCGGACGGAACGGTCTCTGCCTGGGGCAACCTCGAGTGGTGGGGTGTGACAGAAGTACCCCCGGGGCTGAGCAATGTGGTGGCGATTGCCGCCGGGCCCTATCGCGCGCTAGCTCTCGTGGGAAGTGGGCCTCCCGTATTGCACACGCCGATTTTGAAGCCCAGCCGGGACTCGATGGGTTTTCGTTGTTCTATCTCGAGTGAGTGTGGGAAAGTCTACCGACTCGAATACAAAGAGAGGATTGAAGGCACAGCTTGGACCGCATTGCCCTTAGTCGCGGGAAACGGTCGATTGATCCAGTTGTTCGATTCTACCCGCTCTGTCGGCCCTGGGCGCTTCTACCGGGTGCGACGTTGGTGAAGGGCGGAGGCTCGGCCGGTGGGGGGGCACGCCGCCCATTTTTTGAGGCGATAGCGGCGGCGCGGTTCAGGTGCGCAGGCCCCGCCGCAGAAAGCTCATCGACTGAATCTTGATCTTTATCCCGATTTAAGCATTCGATACTCGGCATTGCCGCTCGATCTGCCAGCTCCATCACGCAGTAGAAATGGTCGTCTGCGCCGCCGACATGGAGGATCGCCATGAGGTTTGGATGACCCCATGAGACTGGCTCGTATTTCTGCAGACCGGCGAACTCGCGCTGGAATCGGCGGGCTTCACCGAAACAATCGCGTCGCACGATTTTGACGGCGCGCAACGCGCCGAGGCGCGCGTGCCGGGCAAGCCAGACTTCGCCGTAGCTGCCCCGTCCAATGCACCGGAGGAGTTCATGATCGGGGATCGACATGGGGACCGCTCGCGGACCGCCTTCCGTAGGGAATTCCGACTGGAACTGTTCCTTCACTTAGTGGATCGAATTTACGCCATCCGGTGAGGTTAAAAGAAGGAAGACGGTCATTGCAGAATAGAGATTTTGGCTCACGAAGCTGCTGAAGCGGCTAAGTGCTTCGAATCGAGTGCGTTAATCGCTCGGAGTTCCGACAGCATGGCCAACTCGGTCTCCTTCTGCTCAAATCTGTGTCGCTGAAACAAACAACGCTGGCTCGGTGACCGAGCATTTTGTGTATCCTAAAACTCCGCCTTGCGCAGCTTCAGGCCTGATGAGGCTGTCTTCCGTGCCCGGCATAATTGCTTCGGCTAGCCAGTGGATCGATTTCCAACAGCACACCTAAAGCTCCACCGTCAATGGCAACGTCGAATTCAAAACGTTTTTGATGGCAGCCTTTTGCTTTGGCGACACGGGACCGAAATTGGACAAGGCGACGGCCCAATTGTCGTCGGAGTGGGGGGAAAATTCGGAAATTCTGCTAACGCCTGGCGCGTGCGTTTGTTGACCATACGAGGTCGCCTCACAATCGCCACCCGAGCCAATCGGCTTGGTCGCTACCACGGCAATAGAACTAGACATTTTCGCTCAGGTACGAGCTTAATTTGGCCGAGTGGCATGGGCTTGTAGGCACCGGCAATCGATTCCAAAGCGTTGAGTATCGTCGCGTATGATTTGTGCCGGCGCAGTCATGGGTCTTTTGTCAGGTTCGGCACTTATTCCACAACTGCATGAAATCTTGGCTTCTGGGGAAATTGACAGTCGCTCTGATCTGTTTTACCGGCTCTGTGGCTGATGCGGCCGCAGCGGGCTACACTGCACGCGAATTGTTCGAACTCGGCAACCGACTGGGAGATCCCACCTCACGGGCGTTCGGCGGTAACTCGTTCGCAGCGGACGGCAAAGTGCGGATTCTTAATAACGACGGTGAGGTGCTTTACACCCGCGGCGACTGGCGCCCAGGGCTGTGGCTGTCGAAAGCGCATTACGGTCGGACAGCGGGTCTCAACGACCTCAGCTTCGCGCCTATCCCGAATCGAAGTGCATTAGGCTTTGGCGATGACGGTCGGTTCTTTCACTTTGGTGCCGATCCGACGCGGCCTAACGATCCACTCGATACGATCTATTCGGTCTATCAAGGGTCTCCCAGCGGCGAGGGGAAGCTGGCTGCTGGATACCGCTACGAAGACTACCCATCCGACGCGAGCTACGTCCGACGCCAGGCCTTTATGGTCGATGGAATCTCGCTCGACGGGCACATGTTGGGACATTGGTTTGTGGAGGTCCGGCTGCGAGATCTGCCAGACGTGCCTTTCAACTGGGGGAGAGACCCGAATGCGCCTGTAGGTCTGTTCCGGGACACCTTGGTGATGCCGCTGCCGGGGACGGCTGCTGTGCCTGTGTGCCAGGGAAGAGCGACCCTCGCTTACGGGATTAAAAGCATCAGCCCGAATGGCACTGTCCTTTTGATACGGTCGGACGCTTGTGGTAATGCGCTCTATCGCACGCTGGTGGTTGCTTCTCCTCTGACAGAACGCATCATCGCCCAGGACGGTCCGGGTCGAGTACCCGAAATTCAACCTGTTTCGAATATGCTAGCGGTCAACGATGCGGGCGACGTTGCGGGAGTTGACCAGGGTGGGCTTTGGTTATCGCGGGCCGATGGATCGGTGCGACGCGCCAGCGCCCTGGATATCCAAGATCTGCGTTTCAACCAAGCGGGTCAGCTGTATGTGCTTCGATCCAATGAGCTCTACGTTCATGTTCGTGATGCTTCGGAGACATTGACACTGACGCCGCTGGGCCTTTCCTTGAGCAGCTTTGGTTATGGCCCTGGTACCTGGCTCCGCGATGTCAACGAGCGAGGCCAGGTGCTGACGGGCGTACAAAAGACTGCGGACGGGAAAAACTACGCGGTATTGTTTTCCCCAAGTCTCAGCGTGCGCTTAACGGTCGCCACAAACCAAGTGGACGAAGGTCAGACGTTGACGGTGAAGGCGACCCTAACGTCGCTGAGCGACAGCACTATCTCGGCTTTGGCGCCGTTTGACTCGCTCAAATGGATCGGAACGGGCGATTGGAAGAATCTGGCGGGGCCAGTGCCAAGCGAACCCGTGACATTGCTGCCAGGAGGGGAAACCAATCTGCAGTGGCAGCTCCAAGGCACGAATCATGGTCAAGGGCAGTTTAGCCTGGTGATGCAGGGCACCCTGGACGCGGAGCGCTTCCGGACTGTTCCAGCCATCTCTGAACTTGTTAAGATCCGTCCTCTGGGGCCTGATCTGCTTATTAAGCGCGCGGATGAACCCAGGGAGGCGTTCATCGGAGGTCGGGAATGGCATACCGTTCCCGTCGACACTCAAACGCAACAAATCGACGTCCTGCCAGGGCAGCCAGCCGAATTCGATATTCTATTGGGGAATGGCACCGCGGCAACGAACAAGTTCGTGATTCACGCCGCTGAGGACAACACGCCAGGTTGGCGTTTCAACTATTTGGACGGAACGACGGATATCAGCGCGGCGGTGCGATCGCCGGACGGTTGGACATCGCCAGCCTTGCCTCCGGGAGGGGGCAGTGGCATCCGGGTGACCGTGACGCCCGTCACGGCTGGTGCGGGTGCTGCAATCAGTGTTCGCTTGTATGTATCCACTACCTTAGCCCCTTTTGACCCTGTGGATTTGGTCGAAGCGCGGGCCAACGTGCAGGATTTTGTCGTCACACATCGTCCGGCGGATGCCGTTGTCGGGGAGTTTGTGGACGTCACCGCGCGGTTTCGCAATGCGTCTGGCGAGACGCTGACCGCGGTGACGGCGGAGCTGCGTGTCACCGGCGGCGGGCCGGGTTTTGCCTACGATGAGATTCAGCCCTCGCGCATTGCCACGGTGTCTCCAGGGGCCTTGACGGAGTTCAAGCAGCGTTTCGTGATGACTAACACCGGCCCCGTAACGTTTACGGGCTTAGTCGTCGGCACAAAACCGAACCAGCAGCCGCTGACGGTCAACGCTCAATCGACCCCAATGCCCGTAGGCGCGTTGCGGTTCGCGCAGGCCGATCCTATTCAAACCATCCCGGACGTCCCTCTGGTCGAAGCGAAACTGACGGTCTTTTATCTGGTCGCCACCAACACAGGTCGGAGTGCGAAGGACGTCGTGCTGGACTTCGCGGTCGACGGCGTGCTCACCACGACGCAGGAAGCCGTAGCCGACGCGGGCCGACTGGAAGGGTATACCACCAACGCGTTCTATTTGATCAGCGACGGAGCCCAAGTGGAAGTCGTGGGACGGATTCGAGCGCGGAACAGCATCGAGGACTTTGAATATCCGGGAACAGCGTCACCAACGTCGTAGACGTCGTAACCGCGCGACGGTTGCGATACCGCTTCGGTTACCTGACCTTTGCCCCTCATCTCGAGATGCCGTCGGTGGCGTCTCAAAATGCCCTCGCGATTCAGAACGCCGACGAACCTTATCTAAACGGAGTCTATCCGATGCCTGAAGAGCCTCCGGTCGGCCGTGCTTTCCCTCTCGCGATCAGTTGGCATTCCAGAAGTGAACTGAACTGGGCCGCGCTGATGGCGAATGTCGATGGACTCGCGCGTCGAATGGGCCTCGATCGGCTTGCCGTCATCTTTCCAAGGGAGGAAAATATTTGGCCTTCGATTCCCGGGCTGGGGGACGCTGCGGGTTGGGCGTATAAACGGCCGCATCCGATCAAACACGTCGTCTCCCTCGCCGAAGACGCCGCGTCAGTTCCAGGTTACCCCGGCTTCGTGACCGCCCACGAAATCGGACATACGTTCGGTTTCAGCGACGTGGAACATCCGACAGCACGGTCAGTTCCCCGTGGGGTTTGGCCCGCTCGCCTGGAGACTATCTCCGATTACTACGATCTCATGGACTACAGCGATCCCACGTGGATCAATCGCACGCACTATGAGCTGTTGGTGAAGGAATTCACGCAGCCTGCGATTGACCCGGAGGTGTTGCTGGTGAACGGCGTGCTGCACGCCAACGGGTCGGTAACGACGTTTCCTTGGTTTACCACGTTTGTCAGCGATGCGGACGTGCCGGATCCGGCTGGAACCTACGCCGTGGAATTCCGTGACGCTCAGGGGAACCTGATCGTATCGCACGGGTTTACCCCAGGTTTCGAGGCGATTGGAGATTCGTTCTCTCCAGCGCCGCCAAATCAGCACCGAGAGGTAAACCTGGGAATGGCTCCTTTCTGCTTCGCGATTCCACGGCCCACCAATTTGGCGACGGTGCGGTTGGTGCACGAGAACCAAGTTCTCTACGAGCGGGCGGTGACAGCGCATGCGCCGCAGGTCCAATTCATCTCGCCGCAAGGCGCTGAGGTCTTGAAGGCCGGGGACTCCGTCCGGCTGCGATGGCAAGTGAGCGACGCGGAAGGCGGGGAGTTAAATACGAGTGTGCTATTCAGCGAAAACGGCCAGTCGGATTGGGAAATTGTGGAAGATCTCGTGACGGTGAGCGAGTTGGATTGGAAGGTTCCGGATCGGCCGACTCGAAAAGGTCGATTCAAACTGCAGACAACCGACGGGCTCAATACGACCGAGATTCTTTCATCCGAATTCACGATCGTCGGAACTGGGTCTCGACTCGTCGTCAGCGCTGGCGTGGACCAGTTTGTCAACACGGGCGCTTTGGTAAGCTTGGACGGTAGGGGGAGCCACCTGTCAGATGGAGGCACCATTCAGTTCCAGTGGGAGTTGGCTGCGGCGCCCCCGGGCGACCGGGTAACGTTGACGGGCCGCGACACGGCGCAACCGTCGTTCACGCCGCGAGCACAGGGAAGTTACCTTTTTCGGCTGACAGTCACAGATACGAGTGGCCACAAGGCTCAGGCGCTGACGTCCGTGAATGTGTCCGAGCCGACCTTGACCCTCGGCGCGCGGCTGACTGCAAATAATCGGGTTGAGTTGACTTGGCCAACTTCACCGGAAGGGTTCGAGTTGCAGTCGAATTCGCATGTCACCGATCCGCGCGGTTGGCTGGCCGTCACAGGCGAAACTCCAGTCCTGCGGCAGGGACAATGGACCTACTCCGCGGCAACGGCTGAACAAACCCGCTTCTTTCGACTGCATCGCCCAAGCGATAATCCTGCGGATGCGCCAGTGATCTTGACCCAAGATCAAGTCATCCAGGCGAACGTCGGGTTGACGCTAAGATCCGTGGACTTGGGATCGCACCAATTGACGGTCATGGGCAATGGTCAGTGGGGCGCTGAAGCCATTACAGGCACAAGGCCGAGCCGTCTCATTCTCGCGAACGCCGGGGGCGCCCACCTCGTCGCTGCCGAGGCCCCATTCCTCGGGACGTTGGAAATACGTTCCGGACGAGTGTCGCCTGATGCCCGACTATTGAGCTCGGTTGCGGCCGTGGAACTCAACGGAGGGACTCTGGTGCTGCCGACGAATGCCATCCTCGCCTCGAGTGCTCCACTTCGGCTTGCGGGCGGCACAATTGAAGGGAATGGCGCCCAAGGCGCTCTCGGGCCCATCGAATTGAGCGGTGAGGTTCGCTGGCAATTTGACGGATCATCGGCGGCATTACACGTCGCGTCCGCCAGGGCGGTAGGCTCCGCGGGCAAACTGATCGTCGCGGGTTGGCAGGGCAGCGGGGGCAACTCTGGAACAGCGGGCAAGCTCTTTCTGGACGCGGCCCCGACGACGGATCTTCTGGCGCGCGTCAGCTTCGCTGGAACAGATTTCGGCGCTGGCGCACTGCGTTTACCTACTGGCGAGCTCGTCCCGGAGGCCAAGATTCCGTCCGTCCTGCCGGGGAATGGCTGGGCGGCATCTCAGACGTATGGGAGTGTGACCAAGGCTGCGGTGGCGATCACCGGGCAAAACTTCAGTGAAGCCGTTCGGCTCACGACGACCCAGAAACCAGACCAGCCCTATAACGCTGGAATCGTGCTCAAGACCAGCGTCGCGGTCGCCCAAAACGACAACCTGCTCGCCAGATTTTGGGTGCGCAAGGTGGATCCGACGAACGCCAATGCGCAGGTAATGTTCAACTTCGAGTTGGCGAGTGGCTCCTTCGAAAAGAGCGTGCAGCTGTCAGTCACACTCAGCGATACGGCCTGGCAATTGAAGACAATCAAGTTCAAAGCGAAGGCGGCTTACGCGGCCGGCGCGGCAGAGGCTAGCTTTTGGACTGGGTATGGGCTTCAAACTGTAGAGATCGGCGGCCTCGAAGTGTTGAACTATAAAACAGTCACGCCGCCTTGACGAGAAGAACCGACCTTGACGCGAATACGAGGGAATCGCCGGATCGCGGGGAGGTCGCTAAAGCTACGAGTTCAGAACCGGGTGAAGTTGGCTCGCTGCTACTCTTCCCTCCACGAGACACGTTCTTTGGTCAGCCGAAGTCCCTACTTGCTGCTGCTTGGGAATCGGTGTCCGAGCCCCATGGAGGAGGGGCCGTGCCCGACTCGGATGACAAATGGACTGCGGTTGAGCATGAAGCCATCCACATCAAAGACCGCAATCCGATTAGCCGACGTTAACTGTACGAACAATTGTGAACCGTCTGGCGCAAAAGAAATGCCCTCGGGGATGGGTTCGATACCCAGCTCGTAAAGAAGCCGCGCCGGTCGGCTAGTTAGATCGATGACTGCCAAATGACTAAATCCGGCAGCCGCGTAACCTGGGACGTCTTCAAGGCATCCCAGCACCGCAAACCGGCCGCTCGGGTGAAATGCCAGACCCTCGATTCCGTCAGCAATCTGGGGAACTACCTCCGTAACCTCGGGTGGATCCAAAGTCATGTCGATGCTTAAAAGGTCATCAAGCGTTCCTTTGCTGCTACGCCCTCCACCGTTAGGCACAAGGACACGGTTTCCGTCTGGAGAGAATCGCAGCGAAAATGGCTGATTAAATGGAGCCAAGCCAGGACGGACCTTGATCTCGTGCTGATGCACTATGGCTCCGTTCCGATACGAGAAAACATGGACTCCCGCGTCTCCCACAGTGTCGCCTTTTGATAACGCCGCGACGATACGATCTCCGCTCGGACTCAGATCAAAGGAATCTGGAACCCCCTCCAAAGGGTTGTCTTTCTGCAGGGCAAATTGACCACCGCGTGATTCGAAGACCTTAAAACCCTTGTCGTACCCGACAATAACGTGGCCGCCGTCTGGATGAGCGATTGCCATGGTCGGGTAGGGGACCTTGACCTTTTGTTCGACAGCTAGGGCCGGTGAACTTAAGTCAATGATAGACAGAAGATCACCGGACTTTGGCTGCATGACCCCGTAGTTGTGGCACGTCACGAATCCGTAATGGCCGTCCCGACTCAATGTGAGGTAAGGTGGTCCGAAAACGGTGTTCGGGACCGTCTCGTAGACCGTCTTGATAACTGGCGGGTGGTCCGGTCCTAGATGAGTAACCGTGATGGAATCTCGCGTCAAATTGGTGGCGGCAAACCTCACAGCACTGTTGGTGGCAACGCTGGATCCATCGAATTTAATGTGTGCCTGGCCATCGTTTGCGCTCAGAATGGTGAGCGGTTCCTTCGTTCTGATCCAAGGGCGGGTGGAATTGGGCCCTTGCGCGTGCGCGGCAGCAATCGTCGATAAAGTGTGAACAATCACCAACCACAAAAGCAACCCCGAGAACGACACGGTTTGAACCCCTCGTATCAAGCAGCGTATAAGCAGTGCCATGTCTAAATGGGAACGAACGTTGCCTCACCCGTCAACGCCTTTCACTTTTCTCGGCACCTATCGTCGGGGGGTATTTAGACAAACCGCTACCGACCCACATCGCAGTCGCAGCGTCGAACTTGAAGCAATGCGAACGCCGGCGAGACCTCCTCTTGTCGGATCTTTCGATCGATCTGACCGATCCCAAGCTCTTACCAACAAACTTCGCTTTTACCACGCAGTTCGCTCTCAGCCCTAAGGTCTCCAGTCTAACAAACGAAGACAGTTCGTGGGGTTGTCGATGCAACCGAGGCGAGCTGAAGACGCTCGGGCACAAAGCCTATCCCAGCTGCATCCGAGGTATGTCCACCGGTGTGAGGAGCGGACGGATCTAACTACTTTAGGTCAGGTCTCGCTACTCCTTGGGTTCCGCGATGGATTGGCCGGCCAATTGTTTCTTTTGCTCGTCGACGTTGAACGTGCCGTAAAAGAGGGCATTGGCGTCCATCCACGTGTTCAACCGTTCCTTGTCTTCTACGCTCAGCCGTATATCAGCATGTTCCTTCTGGTCCAAGATTTTGGCTAATGGACTACCCGCGGCGCCAAATCGGAGCGGTTGAGTTAAGGGTTCGAAATTCTGTTCTGGACGTCCCCAGGCGGAGAAGGAAACGTGCTTCACCAACGCATTGTAGGATTTCGTAAAGACGCCTTCCGGTTCACCTGTTAGGACCGATCTTTTCGTATCCTTGCCATCGTGGCACCGAACGCAATGCGTATCGAGCAACGGTTGGACAAGGCGAGGATAACTGAATGGCCGCGAGCCCTCGGGGCCCGGCTTGATATGGGAAGGAGGGTGTCGGGTTGCCAGGGCGGGTGTCGAAGATGACGGCGCTTTCATCCGATGCTCATGGCACCCAACGCAGCTGCGATGTTCGCCCGGTTGCAGATAAACCAGGCTCCGCATCGTCTGAATGGCGCGTCCTTCCTGGTCGAGGGCTTGGAAAAGCACGGGTGTTCGGGCTGGGACTTCAAACCAAGCGGAACCGTCCGTTTCGACGGGGACCGTCCCTAAAACCTGCTTGCCCGGCGCGGCAAATGCCGCTCCCACTGTGGGAGAATCCGCGTTCGGAGTAGTCTTGAGTAAAACCTGGATAACCCGCAGCTGAGTAATACGAGTGTCGCTTGGAATTTGCGGCCAGCTCTCGCTCACATGATGCAAGAAAAAGGTCCCAGTGCTGGAGGCCTCGGACAGTCCCGGAGTGCTCAGCTCGGGCGGGGGCGTGCGCTTGGCGAGCGGCCGCGCCCAGAGACTGGAAATCGCTGGGTCGCGGTAGACGAGTTCCTTATTGCCGAAGGCATCCGCGAGATACAGGCCAAACATGTTCGGCAAGTTCGGTCCGGGTTCTCCCACCAATTGATCGAAACTGTATGAGACAATGAAAACGTTTTCCGAGAGGGGCCATGGCGATTTGTAGCAATGCCCAGGCCAGCGCTTTTCCTCTTCGGGAATCGTCTTTTCCATCCACGGCTCTAGGAGCGGGGCGCGCCAAAACTGCTTTACGGGTGTGTCAAAATCATAGCCGTTGGGACTTGGACCGAAAGCCAGTGGGGATTCGGACTCCGGGAAACGGACGTCCCGGGTGAGTCGTGTTAAAGGTTCCTGGCCATCCATACCTTGAGTGACATCGATCCGGATGACGGAACCGGCACTCATTCCATGATGCGGGGCGGCGGTGGCCATGAGGCGCGAACTGCCCGGGATCGTTCGGGCCTCCCAAATGCCAGCCGGGTTCCACGTGTCGTTGCCATAATAGACTTGTGCTCTGGTCCCGTCGGGCAGCGTCGACCACAGCTGCTCGTAGTGCACTGCGTTTCGATCCACATAGTCCCAGCGCGTATAAACGACCCGCCCGTCGTTCAGCAGGCAAGGGTCCCACTCGTGCGTCTCGTGAAATGAAAGGCTGCGCGCGTTTTGGCCATCCGCCTCCATGCGCGCAAGGGTGTAAACGAAGCAAGGGCCCCGTCCACACCGGTGAAAACCCCCGCGGCGAGTCGAAACGAACAAGACATCTCCACACGGCAACTGCACGGGGGAAAAATTATCCGTGTCGCCTTGAGTTAACTGTCGAACCGCGCCCGAAGCCAGTGACAGTGCGTAAAGGTGGTAACGTAGCGTAGCGGTGCGCTCGTTGAAATCCCACGAATCGGGCGCCTCTTTGACGGGACAGTAGGCAAATAGAACCTTTTGCCCATCATAGGAGATCTCGGGAGTCATGTAATTGCCGGGAGGCAACTGTTCCGGGGTAATCTCACGAGTGTGCATGCTGACTCCGGGATCCGTCAGCACGTACAAGCCGCCACCAGGCCGCGCGCAATATCCATACACTTGAGTGAGCTGATGGCTCATTACCGATGGGACATGTTTGACAAAAAAGAGCGGGGAATTCTTAAACAAAGGGTTGCCTAGAATGATCCGACGGCGCAGTCGGTGCATCTTGCGCCACTGTTCCTCTTCGCTGGAAGGGCCGTCCTTTCTGCTCCGTGTTTCTTCTCGGAGATTTCGCCAGGCGCTGACTTCATTGTCCGTTAACGTGTTTGATTTCACCCGCTCGGCGACCATGGAATCAATTTGAGGGATGAGCTTCTCCATGGCCTGGCCGAATGTCCTCGGCTCCCGCGGAGTCTGGATTCCATCTTGCATCCGCCAGTCCCACTCGACTAAGGCGCCGGCGACTGCGCCGCGCAGATCCGGAGAACAACCGACCGGTCCGCGCGAGAAGGGCCGGCGCTCTGGTGCAAAGCGAGCCGGCGTCTCGTCGAACTGAAACTCGCTAAGCTGGACTTCTCCTGGGGCTGACCTAGCGCTGATGACTACCGCGCCCGCCTCCGCCCAGCAGTCTAGCGGAGCAGGGGAGAATTGCGTGATCCGGAAGCGCAGGAGAGCTCGTTGAGTCTGGTTGGTGTCAAATGTCATCCGAACTGCGTTTCCGGCACCGAGCGATGCCGTCAAACGCCAGGAGCCTGCCACCTCGGGGTGGCCGGTGAGCAGCACTTGCGTGTTGCCATTCTTCTCCGCATAGAACCAAACACCCGCTGCTGAGCCTGGGGCCGGTAGGGTGGCCGTATTATTGACTCGCATCTGAACATGGATCGGAGGTGTTCCGAGAGCTTCCATCACAAAGGCGTAGGCTCGGAGAGCGGCGTTATACTCGGTTTCATGGCCTCGCGTTTCTTGGAAGTCGAGCATGACGGCGACGTTACGCGCTCGGAGGGCGTGGCCTAGCCGCATGACGCTCTCTGGTGGGACGATGGTGTCCTTTCCTCCGGCGGTGATCGCTATCGGCAGGTTAAACCGCTCCGGGAAAAACTCTGCGCTCCGCTTCCGGTATTCTTCAGGAATCTCCTGCTTCGTTCCTCCGAACGCAGCCTGAATGGCTTCCTGAAAGCCGGTATATTCGAGGTGATTCGCGTGACCGTTGAAAGCGACCACTGCGCTAACCAGGTCAGGATGTAGAGCGGTGAACGTGAGTGCACTCGTGCCGCCCATTGAGCCCCCAGAGAGCACAACGCGGCCGATAGAATAACGCTGGTGCAGCTCCTGAAGGATTTGAACGAGGTCCGCTTCGGCAGTCGGGCCCATCCAGGAGGTCTTGGCGCGGTAATCGGGACTTACCAGAATCATCTCGTGCTTCGAGGCAATTTCCCGGGCCGCTCGCGCTTCGTCACGAGGGTCTAGAACAAATTGCCAACGATCCGAGCCATGTCCGTGCAGGCAGATGAGCAGATCGTGAGCGACGCCCGGATGGTAACCTTCCGGCAGGACCAACACATAGCGCTGCTCGCTTTGATCGTGCGTTGAGACAAAGGCAATGTCCTGGGGTTCCGATGCGCACGTTAGCCACGCGACTCCCAAAAGAAGCCCACAACTGAGCATGGCCGGGAGGCGTACTCCCATTAGGAAGATTCTTGGAGTCACGCCGCCAGGATAAGCAGGACGCCAATGAGTTCAATCTCCAACTCGGAGTTTGCCAGAAAAGCGATCGCTGGCGAACGGAGCCGGGGTGACTTAGCCTAACGGAGCCGCGTTTCTTTACGAGGCGCCAATATGTGGGGAGTATCGTGCTTGATTCCGGAGGAATGGCTATGACTGATGAAGAACAGGATGAACAATTTTACCGTGACACGGAAAGTGTCGCGTTTGTAAAGCTCGACGACCGACAGCTCGCACTGCTCGATCCGTTGGGCAAGCGTCGGACAGTGCGCGCAGGCGAGATCATTTTCAAAGCAGGCCGACGTGACCTTGGGCTGACGGTGGTGCTCTCCGGTGAATTAGAGGTGTTTGAGGCGCGGGATGGGCACGAACAGATTCTTGCCACGCCAGGGCCGCGCGATTTCGTCGGCGACGTATCCACACTAAATGGCACTTCGGCGCTGGCCAATGCACGCGGCAAAGCGGAGCAGTCCGAGATTCTGGAGGTGTCCGCCGCAGAGTTGCGCCGCGCCCTCGCGGAGTTGCCGGGCGTGGGCGAGCCGATTGTCAATGCGTTCATTATGCGCCGTGCGCGCCTGCAGAGGGACCGCGAGTTTGCGGGCCTGCGTGTGGTGTCCGCCGAGGGCTCACGAGAGGGGCATAGGCTTCACGATTTTCTCGACAAGAACCACATCCCGCATCGGCTCATCCTAGTTGAAAGCGAGAGCGGTGTGTCGATCTGCGGGCGCTTGAATCTGACCTCGCAGGATCTCCCTGCGCTAATCACCGCCGACGGGAGGCCGTTGCGTAAACCATCGCTGAGAACCGTCGCCCAGGTCGCGGGCTTGCTCAGACCGCTGGCCCAGGAAGGTGAGACTGAGATCTGGTGCGATCTGGCCATCGTGGGAGCAGGACCCGCAGGCCTTTCTGCGGCGGTCAACGCGGCGTCTGAAGGCTTGAACACCATTGTCCTGGAAAGCTACGCGCCGGGCGGGCAAGCGGGCTCGTCTTCGCTGATCGAAAACTTCTTCGGTTTTCCCACCGGCATCAGCGGGGGCGAGTTGACAAACCGCGCCCAACTTCAGGCCTTCCGTTTCGGTGCAAAATTCTCGACACCAGCGCAAGCTCTGTCTCTTTCCTTTGACGAGGGCGACCACCCGTCGGTGCTGCAGATCGAAGGTTGTGGAGCGACACTGCGCGCCAAAAACATCATCATCGCGACTGGGGCGGACTACAATAGGCTCGAAGCCGATGGGCGTGAGCGCTTTGAGGGGTTGGGCGTTTACTATGCCGCTACCGCGCTCGAAGGTCAGGTCTGCCGCGGTTCCACGGTCATTGTCGCTGGCGGCGGAAATTCCGCCGGACAAGCCGCCATGTTCCTCTCGGAGGGCGCAGCGAAAGTGCTGCTCGTCATTCGCGGCAATGACCTTTCCAAAAGCATGTCGAGTTATCTCTCCCGCCGCGTCGAGGGGAAAGAGAACATCGAGATTCTATGCCACACCGTAATTCGGAAAATGAGCGGTGGCAAACGATTGGAATCGGTCGAGCTGGAAAGCACGAAAACGGGTGAGCGGCGCACGGTGCCAACACCCGCTGTCTTCTCTATGATTGGTGCGAAGCCTTGCACCAACTGGCTGCCACCGGACATTGAGCGTGATGAAAAGGGCTTCATCAAAACCGGCCCGGCCGTGGCGGGTGCGCCCGCCGGGAAAGCAGCGGGGCGCCCGCCGGGACCGTTGGAAACTAGCCGACCCGGTGTTTTTGCGGCCGGAGATTGCCGCTCGGGTTCTGTCAAACGCTGCGCCGCTGCGGTGGGGGAGGGCGGCATGGCTGTGGAGGGGGTACATCAAGCGCTGGGCACGTATGCGTGAAGCCAAAGGCTGAAGGATTGAATCGCGCTGAAGTTCGCTTCAAAGTGATCGCCATGAGACTTATGAGTAGTCGCCGATTCCGTCAGCGTCTTGCAGCCTTGCTCCTCGGCACACTGGTCGTTGCCGTTGCGGCGAACGCGCAAACGGCAACCGGCCGAACGGACACGCCCAGGATTTATCCTGCCCAAGCGTTGGAGCAGTCGGCGAGTCGCGGCATTGTCACGCGCGATCCGTCCAGCATCGTGAAGAGCAAAGATGAATACTGGGTTTTCTACACGGGAGTGGCATGTCTTACTGGGCTCCGGACATCATCAAGGTGGGGGAGCGCTACCTGCTCTATTATTCGGTTTCGTCGATGGGGAAGATGACCTCTGCCATCGGTTTGGCGACCAATTCCACGCTCGACCCGGAGGATCCGACGTATCATTGGACAGATCAGGGCATCGTGGTCCAAACGCGAGAAGGGCAGGAGGGCAGTGCTTACAACGCCATTGATCCGGCGATCTTTCAAGACACGGATGGAAGTCTGTGGATGGTGTTTGGTTCGTATTGGACTGGGATCAAATTAATCCAGCTCGATCCAAAAACCGGTAAACGAATCACTCCCGAGTCGACAATGGTTTCGCTCGCTTACAACGAGTCGATTGAAGCCGCCTTTCTATCCCGGCATGAGGATTACTATTATCTCTTCGTGAACTGGGGATCCTGTTGCCAAGGTCCAAAGAGCACCTACAACATCCGAATCGGGCGAAGCAAAACGATCACGGGTCCATACGTGGACAAGGCCGGCGTGAACCTGCTCCAGAGCGGAGGCAGCACTTTCCTACCGACAAAAAACGGTCCACTGATCGGCCCGGGGCATGCGTCGATCCTAACCTCAGAAGGAAAGACTTGGTTCACGTGCAAGTTTGAAGGCGACTTGCGTATGGACGGAAAAGCGACTCTGGCAATCATGCCGCTGCGCTGGAATCTCGACGGTTGGCCGGAAGCCGTGGTGCAGGATGCGAGTTCTCCCGCTCCTCCGGAAGCGAAGGCGAAAGAATGAAAGTCTATCACCGTCGCCACTCGGCTCATGACTGCCACGAGAGGTTTTGGATGTATGGGCAACGGCAGCGCGATTATATAATTAGGATGCTAGCGAATTCGCTCGCGTTTATCAGTGGCGCGTTGTTGCTTATCACCCTTGCATGTCAGGCAGGCGAAAGCGAAACGGGTTTTGCCCTGAAGGATGGCGATACGCTGGTGTTCCTGGGGGATAGCATCACGGCCGCGCGCGGTTACACGAAGGTCGTAGAGCTGTATACGCTGATGAGATACCCGAATCGGCGTGTGCGGTTTTGGAATGCTGGGCAAGGCGGGGACACAGCGGCGGGGGCAGTCACTCGACTGGAACGTGATGTGTTTGCGCACGGAGCGACGGTGGTAACGGTCGCATTTGGCGTGAATGACATCGGTTGGGGCACAAAGGCGGATCAGGCACACACACAGAAATATCTAGATGGTATCCACTCGATTGTTACGGAGTGTCAAAAGCGCAATGTGCGGGTGTTTATTTGTTCTCCGGCGGTGTTGCATGAAGACCCGGATAAAGGAGAAAAAGGTTTCCTGCAAACGATGGCGGATGAGGGCCTGGCGTTAGCGAAATCGTTGGGCGCAGGGACGATTGATCTCTCGCGCAGGATGCGGGATGTGCAGCGCAAGGTGGTGGCAGCGAATGCCCGAGAGACAGATAGCAAGAAAGCCACTCGACTCCATGTGGACGACGGTGTGCATCTGAATGATCTCGGTCAGTTGGCCATGGGATGGGCGATGTTAAGAGGACTCGGCGCGGAAGCAGAAGTTTCCGATGCTGCTGTGGATGCGGCGGCCGGGAAAGTTCTCGGCGCTACCGGTTGCGAAATCAGCGACTTCAAGACGCTGTCCGATGGCGTGACGTTTGTGCGCACGGATGCTGGCCTACCCATGAATCTTGGGATTTTGAGCGCGCTGCAATATCAGTTCATTCCGGTGCCAGACACGTTGAACGGCTATCGTATGGCTGTGAAAGGGCTTGCCGCTGGGCGATATACCGTGCGCGCGGAAGGGCGGTTGATCGGCACTTGGGACGAGAAGCAACTGGCTGGAGGAGTGAACATCGCGTCAGCGACGGCGGACGGTTGGGAGCCAGGGGGGCCGTGGGATGCGCAGTCTGATATCGTAAAGGAGCTGGTCGATGCCCGAGACAAGGTGTGGATGGGCGAAAAGTTCCGCACGCAGTATAATATCAACAATCCCGGGTCCGCGGCCTTGGCGACGACTTTCGCACGGCTCGATCAGGAACTCACTGAGTTGGCGCGCGCCCAAGCCAAGTCATACCCATACCGATTTGAAGTGCGCGCGGCGCAATGATTCGCGTCGCTCAATGCGAGTGCGATTCGTGCCAATCACGCTTTGTTTGACTCGCACTTGAAAGAAGAAACAGTTTTCAGGCTATCAGTCTGCCGCCGCGGCTGAAGCTTCGTTCCGGTAGCCACCGGACGCTAACGCACCCTGACGAATCGGGACGCGTCTTAAACATTTCGGAGGGACCTGCTCTGGCGCACTCCCCGCCCGGCGCGACCACGATGATGATGGCGACAGCGACGCCGATTAGCAGAGAGAGATCGTCAGGGGCTTCCTTTCGGCTGCGGTCAATGATTCTGCGAGAAAATAGCGGCCCATCTCCGCTACTTTGAGGTGGTGCCTGGCGGCTGTCGCGCGCTGCCCAAATCGGTTGGAGTAGACTCCAATGATTGACATACCTCAAGGATTGAGGTATCCACCACTTACGCCGCATGAAAACACCAAATCCGAATTTCGTGAACGGAGTTCCGGAACTGCTGCTCCTGCAACTTCTCTCTGATCGTGAAATGTATGGGTATGAACTGGTCAAAGCGATTCAAGAGCGAACGAGCGGACTTCTAGCTTTCGGCGAAGGCTGTGTTTATCCGATCCTTCACGCCTTGGAACAAGACGGGGCCGTCAAAAGTCAGCGGCGTGAGATGGTAGGAAGAACGAGGAATTACTACCGTTTGACCGGTCGTGGAAAGCGGCGTTTGGTGGCATTAAGCGCTGATTGGGATCGAGCAGTGCGAGGGGTCAGCCTGGTATTGGGAGGTCAACATGCCTAAGGAATGCCGGGTTGAAGCTTTCCGAACCGAATTGCGCCGGCGAGGTTTGCCTCGACGCTATGCCGGACGCGCGGCGCAAGAGCTAGCGGAACATTGGGAGGATTTGAGACAGGAAGCCGAGCTGACAGGCGTTTCCTCTGAAGAGGCTGAATTATTCGCGAACGACACTTTGGGCAATTGGGATCAGCTGGCCGCCGCATTTCATGCTGCTCACTTCAAAGGCAGTCTGCCGGTGCGATACTCATTCATGTTTTTTTTCTTCGGCCCGCTCCTGTTGTTTACTGTGCTGTGTGTCTCGCTTTTTGCCTTCGGGGCAATGGCTGGCTACTTGGCAGGTTGGTGGGGAAGTGGCAGCAGTCTGAATGCGCGAGATTGGGCGATGCTTGGTGTCGGTGTTCGTGCCGGTCATGCGGGGACGGTTATTATTACCCAGGCAGCGTTTTGCTGGTTGGCTTGGCGGTATCGCCTGGGCCTGCGCGGTGCGACCTACTCAGCGGTTGGGCTCTCGATGTACAGCATGATCCACCAGGTGACATACCGAACGCCGAGCATGGGAAATCGGGGTGCCCTCCTGTGGACCTTTGGACTCGGTGACGACCTCTGGTCTGGAATTGCCCTCTTTGTCAGCCTCGCTGCCTTGTCTTGGTTAATTTCCAAACGGCTTTCGAAGGCAACCCACCGACGCCTGGGGCTTGGAATGAGGGGATTAATGTCCGATGGCTCGGAAACCTGAAAGCTCTTGGACTAAGGGCGTTAGCGGTGTTTGCTCGACAACGGCATGGACCTTCTCCGAGTTCGATTCTGTGCTGACAGCGTTGTTGTGCTTGCTAAGCGGTAACGCCATGGCTCAAAACCACGAACCTACCAAACTGTTCAGTACCCGTCACGATCTGGATTGGGTGATTCCGTTCTCAGCAGAGACGCGGCCGGACGACCGAGGAGTTACTAGCGCTCAGTCCTCTGAGGCATCGGGGAACATGGCCTCGTCCATTCGAGAGGCGCCTCGTCACGCGGCGCGGCTGCCGTTTGCTCCTTTAAATGCCACCAATTGCTCGACGAGTCTTACTGAGCACCAAAGACTCGAGGTCGTTCTTCACTACGTCACTCCGGGCGATTTTCAGTCGCGGTTCGTGGGCGGCTCATTACTTCGGCAGACCAGCTCCGCTCCGGGGTTGGGAGGGGTTGTAAAGTCACTTCCATTCGCGATCCTAAAAACATTCGACCTGTTCGATCCAGTGCCGGTTGACAGTGGGCCCCCTCCTTCTGCCTTGCGCCTCGAATCGCGAGCGAGACCCAGGAGCCGGACAGAAGCTCCCGAGCCGCCAATGATCCTCTTCGGAGGCAAACCTCCGTAAAGTTGGATCATTGCGGTTCGTTGCCCGGGCGGGCTCTATTTGTTTGGAGGCGATTGTGCCACGACTGCTAGGGTGGATACATCGGGTCAGCTAAGAAAGATGCGTTGGCGGCCGGCGACTCCTGCGAGCAGATCGTGGCTCCCGGCAATGGCAGACTGCTTGGCCGGCCGCGGTGATTCAGATTAGAGCGTGACTATTCTGATTCGCCGCTCTTCAAATGAAGGCCAATATGAGGAAGCTGATTTACGTTCTCGTTGGCCGGCTCGTGTCGATTGGGGGCATAGTCTTGAGCTTGGCTGGGACTGAATTCCCGCAGCCGGACGAGCTTCCTGCGCTGAAGGAACTCCCTGATGTTTTTCTGATGAACAGCGGTCAGAGGGCGTCCCGACTGCAGGAATGGAAGCAGCGGCGGTTTGAAATCATCGACATGCTGCTCAATTACGAGTATGGCCATCCTCCTCCTATCCCGAAGTCGTTGAGTGTCGAGCATGAGACGGTGCGCGACGCATTCGAGGGTAAGGCGAAGATTCACGAGATGGTGCTTCGGATGAACGGCCAGGCTGGGTTCTCGATGCGGGCCGGGGTAATTGTCCCAACGAAGGGCGGCCTCAAGTTTCCGGTAATCGTCGCGATCGATCCTCTCTTTCAGACTCATGCTGAGGCGACGGCGCGGCGATTGGTGGAACGGGGCTATGCTGCGGCTGGTTTTGTTTACCACGACCTTGACAATGACAAAGGGGACCGCAGCGGCGAGGTTTACCGTTATTACCCTGGGAGCGATGCTGGCACGCTGGCTATTTGGGCTTGGGGCGCGATGCGCCTTGCGGACTATTTAACGACGCGCCAAGACATCGACACTTCAAGAATGGCGCTAACCGGACATTCGCGCTGCGGCAAGGCGGCATTGCTGGCGGGCGCGCTGGATGAGCGATTTGGTTTGGTTGCATCCCATGCCTCTGGCGCGGGTGGGGCTGGCTCGTTCCGCATCCAGCCGAATGGGGTCGAGACACTCGATCTGATCACGCAGCGGTCCCGGTTCCATTACTGGTTTTCGCCGCGTTTGCGTGAGTTTGCAGGCAACGAAGATCGGCTGCCTTTCGATCAGCATTTTCTTCAATCGCTCGTGGCTCCGCGCGGATTGCTGACGGTGTTCGGGTTGGACGATAAGTGGGCCAATCCCGAGGGCGCACAGCAGACTTACCTGGCTGCGCTCCCGGTATTTGAATTCCTGAACGCGAAGGAAAGAGCCGCATTGTGGTTCCGCGAAGGGGGCCACGACGAGGAAGTGCGAGACTGGATCGCGTTGTGTGACTATGCGGATTTTATCTTTTTTGGCAAGGCGCGAGCCGATTCTTTCAACCGGCTGCCGTTTCCCAGGATGCCCAAGGCCTTCTCCTGGGAGGCGCCGCCAATCAACCCCTGAATACTAAATGAAGGTTTTGATACTTTTCCTCGGTGTGATGTGCCTGTTTGCCCGAGTCTATGCCCAGACCAATGTGTGGCAGCCGTCGCCGGGGCATACTCAGACTCTGATTTGGCCAGGCACTGCACCGGACATGCAAGTGCCTTCCGGGCCGGAGTCCATGACTGTGAGCAAAAACAAGGTCGCTGGCAGGCCGTGGGTTTCGGTACGAAACGTCTCGCAGCCCACGTTTACCCTCTATCCGCCCCAGGGGATCAACACGGGCATGGCAGTCGTGGTATTTCCGGGTGGAGGCTACAACGAATTGGCCATCGATCTTGAAGGGACGGAGATCTGTGAATGGCTCGCCTCCAGAGGCATCACTGGGGTGCTGTTGAAGTATCGAGCGCCAACTCCGAAAGTGGGGGCGTTTCGAGAGTCGCCCTTAGCACTCCAGGATGCGCAACGGACACTCGGTCTGGTCCGTTTTCATGCTGCAGAATGGCGCATCGACCCGCGCAAGATTGGCGTGATTGGGTTTTCGGCTGGTGGGCATTTGGTTGCCGCCATAAGCACGCACTTTGAGACACGCTCGTATCCGACAGTGGATGCGGCTGATCAAGTGAGCTGCCGACCAGACTTCGCGATCGCGCTTTATCCAGGCCACCTCTCTCCCGGTATCCCCGACGACTGAAAGCCTGGAGCGGCACCGAGCGATTAGGACTGAACCCAAACACAGTCACCACCTAACACGCCGCCGACGCTATTACTGCAAGCCTTGAACGCGACGTGACGATAGAAACTCGATGGCTCACTTCCCGCACTTCAAATGCCAGTGCCAGTTTTAACTTCACCTTCTATATGCCGAGAGGGACACGCCTTTGGGCTGCGGCAGGCCAAAGCGCCCATCACAGAATGGCCCGAGTTAATGCTGAAGTGGCTCAAGACGACTGACATGGTTTCAAAGTAGATCAGTGAAACCCTGAGTCCAGAAAGAGCCTCTCTGGAGGCAACTTTCAGCATGTGTTTAATACCGGTCGAGAGACGCGACTCGCCGATCGAATCGGGTTATCGAATCGGCCCGTAGCACCCATCCCCTGTGAAAACGCACTTGGCCCCTGAATCGCAGCTATTCACCCCTTTGCCATGGTGAATCTGAGATTTTGCGAGTAGATCGATCCAGACAGTTCCCGAAATATCCAGTAGTAGATATGCCTAGGCTATGTCCCGATCAAATTCAAATACGCCTGTTCGAGGATTTAATCGATTGTGGAAGCGCTTTGTTCTTCCGTGTCTGGCGCTCGTCGCCGCGTCGCATGCCAGCGCCGCGGTGATCAATTGGTATCAGCCTAATCCAGACTATTCTATTGCGCGGAATTGGAGTGAGCGCGCGCTGGAAGGCATCTGAATGGACACACCGCATCCTCCGGCGCAGGCCCGAAATTTGTTCACCTATTCCGTCAGCATGTACGATGGCAGGCGGGGCGTATGGTCTGGAATGCCGTTGGCTTCGTTTATCGCGGTAAACATACAGCAGCGGATCTATAGCGGCGCGGCGCGAGGCGATTAGCTATGCGATGTACCGGATGATGGTGGAGAGGCTTTCTTACTCGCGAACGGCGACAAATCAGGCGCTCAGAAATCCTGAATTCATGAACGCTGTAGGCTACGACCCCAACAATGCTTCACGCGATACGACCACGCCTGCTGGGGTTGGAAATAGCATTTACGACGCTGTCTCCGCGTGGTTTTTGAACGACGGTTTTCTGCAAACCAATGGGCATGCCTTTCCAGACGCCAACCCACGATCGCTTATCCGGATTACCCCGTAGGAAATGCGCGGCGATATACCTTTCTCAATCCGCCATTGAATCCGTTTTTGCACGGGATCACGGATGGAACGAACCACACCGTCATGGATATTAATATTTGGCAACGCCTCATCGTAGCGAATGCGATTGACCAAAATGGTCTTCCGCAAAATCCCCTTCACGGTTATGCCGGGGCGCCGTGGCTCTGGGTGCGCGCGTTCTCACTCGGCCGTATGGAATCTGAGAAACCTTGGATCGATCCTGGTCCACCTCCGTTCCGCCAGAACAGCTGACGGACGCCGAATTCAAGTCAAGTCTGGTCACTGTCATTCGTTTCAGCAGTCAGTTAACGACGAACGATGGGGTGTTGATTGATATCTCGCCCACAACTGTTGGGAACAACACGCTGGGGGCTAATGACGGTCAAGGTTACGCGACCAATCCTGTGACCGGTCAACCGTACGCCTCGAACGTCGTCTTGCGCGGAGACTTCACCCGGGCACTGCACTGAATTCTGGGCGGATGGACCTTCATCTGAAACTCTGGCCATTGAACCCATTGCGAACCATGTTTCCGATGACACGCCCGTCAAACGCATTGCGGGGACTGGGCCTGAAGTCGATCGGTTGGAATGGGATGTTAAATTTACTCGCTGAACGCTATAAGTTGCACGATGCGGCTTGTGCAGCCCTGGAGCGTGAAGCAGTATAGCCCAGGTTGGGAGGCCCATCAGCGCGATCCGTTACTGCGGTGGCTATGTCGGTCGAGGATCCAAGCTTACTCTCTATCATACCAACGGTTTACCGTTGGTGCCAGATTTGATCGAATCAGTCACGATACGGTCGCCGGGCCGCTAAGTGCTGACTAACCCCAGGTACCGCGGTCTTCTGTTGGCCAGGGCCAGCCAGAATTTCCTGATACCGAGGTCAGCGATGTTCATTGGTTCCATGCTGAAGATTGATCTTATCAAAGAAGACCTTATTGGCCCTGGGCATGTTTCCAGTGATACATGCAATGGGTCAGGCGGTACTTTATACGGCGGTTGAAGCTGTGACGGCATTCACCGGCTCCAAGTGGTTTCCGAATGGCCTCGGGAGCTTCGCTATCGATTGCGAAGTTAATTAACGAAGCAGGGCTAACAGCACTGGTCACTTCGCAATGGCCTCATACTTCGATGCCGCGGATCAGGTTGGTCTTTCGCGGATCTGGGGTGGAATACACCCGCCTGCGGACGATTTGACCGGACGCCGCGTGGGGGCCGAGGTCGGCAGAACTGCTTGGGAACTGGCGCGGAGGTTTTACGATGGATCCGTCCTGAACTCGGAAGTCAACTCAGTACCTGCGAGGTCGATGACAGAAACGTCGAAGTCCGTTTCAACGCGGTGTGACTTTATTATAAGCCCTGTGAGTTCTGCGAAGGTAGAAGGTCCTGACAGCGACGGCGGGATCGGCGGTCAGGTTGCCCACGAGGCCTTGGTCACGAGCACCAACGTCCTGGGCGAGGCCCCAGTTCTTCGGTGGTCGACCTCACGCGACCTGGCATGCCTCCCAGTTCGTCGCCGCCATTTGAGGCGACGTTGGGCGAAAGACCTGTAATTCTGACCTCGACGTAGGATGAAAGTGCTGCGGCCAACAACACTTGCCTTTACTCTAATTGAATTGTTGTATCATTGGTGATCATCGCCATCCTCGCTGATTGTTGCTGCTGGCCCCAGCCGGGCCAAAGTGAAAGGCAGAGGATTGCCTGAAATGTCTCCTGGCAGGCAGGGCTGGCGATGTACAGGGCTGACAACAATGACGGAAAGTTCCTGTGAAGGTTGATCAGTCTCGTGGAGGAGGACAGCCCAATGGGACGGACAATGCCAAAGTTAACTTCCAGCTTTCCCTTGTCTCGAACGAACTTGCTTCCACCAAGATTCTGCTCTGTCCCAATGATGTGCGCCGCGTCCCGGCGACAAACTTCGCAACCATCTCGTTGACCAACGTGAGCTATGCCCTCTGCAATGAGGCGGATGAAAAAAGACCGCGGGTCATCTTGGCGATGGATAGAAACCTGACCGGATTCGATTTCACGGGCCTGCCCGAAAACATCAATTGTTTCGTCCTCAACTCGGCAGAACAGGGCGCGGTCCATAAATGGCGAAGGAATTTGTCGCCGAGCGAATGTGGGCATGGTGGTGCTGGGGGATAACTCGGTCCAGCAGCTAAACGACGCCAGTGTTGTGAAGACGCTGACTGGTTACGACCCGGCTACCGAGACGGACGATGGCACACTGCAGTTTTACTTTCCGTAGGTGGCGAACAGTGCCTTGAGCTCGAGCTCTCTGCTCAAATGCTATGTCGGTCGTGAACTCAGCAAGCGGCTGAGGAAGCGAGCCCGTTCGTCCGTGGTTCGAGGCGAACGCAGCTTCCGGCGTCGGCGGCAGAATGGCGGACTGGCGCCCGGTGTCAGGAGCTAAGGGCCTTGGTCCCCAGCGTGTTGGAGGAGAAGCGCGCCTTGCGGGGGTGTTACCAGGGAACAGACGGCGCGCGATCCCGCGACGCAAGCTCAAGATTTATGGCGGAATAATTTGCTTTTTCCGAAAACGCGGCGATGATGGTGCCGTTCGCTAGATAGCTTCTCAGTTTCAAAGTCTGGTAAATCCTCAGGTGAACTTGGTTCAGTGATGATTCGAAACCCGGCGGTCGGGAACAGCTTGGAGCCACGGGTTCGTCTGCAGAACATCACATAAATGAGTAATAGCAAATTGTTCGTTGGAAACCTTTCCTTCAACGCTACCCAAACCAGTCTTCAAGACACTTTTGCCGCTTGCGGTACCGTGGTTGAAGCGAATCTCATGACGGATCGCGAGACCGGACGCCCACGTGGCTTCGGTTTCGTCACCATGAGCACGCCTGAAGAGGCGCAAGCCGCGATTGACACGCTCAATGGCAAATCCCTGGACGGTCGCGCGTTGACGGTGAACATCGCCAAGCCGCGCGAAGAGCGTAGCGGCGGTGGTAGTCGAGGATTCGGTGGCGGCCGCCGCGAAAACAGCGGATCGAGCAGCCGATATTAATCCGAAACGCATTCCGGGAGCGAGGTTGGGGCAACCCGCCTCGCTCTTTTATTTGTCCTCGTTGCGTCCTGAACGTTTTAGAGGCTCAACGATTCACGAGCGGTTTTGAAATACCCAGGGATGCAGAATGAATCCGTTAAAAGAAGAACATATTGAGGTTGAAGGCGTCGTTGCGAGTGTGCTCCCGGGCACGATGTTTCGTGTCGCACTGCCAAATAAGCACGTCGTGTTGGCGACTATTTGCGGCAAAATGCGAAAACGCTGGGTGCGAATTGCTGCCGGTGATCGTGTTAAGATGGAAATGTCGCCCTACGACTTGAACAAGGGGCGCATCACCTGGCGCCTCCGTTGAATTGTGCGCCGGAGATCGGCTCGTTTGATGTCCAATTCGGATAACTCCGAAACCGATCAGTCAAGGGGGCATGTTGGCCACCGCGCGCAGAAGTAGTCAGGAAACAGCGCCGTCGGCGACGGGATTCTGACGCTGATTGCGTCCGGGCATTTCCTAAGGCCTGATTCTTTCCACAGGCTATTTGTTCAATTCGCGATAGAACAGTTCCTTGGCTTCGACCTTCATGCCAGGGTTGTGTCCTTGAATCGCAAAGTGTCCGGACTTGTACTCTTCGTCACTGTAGGTCATCACCAGTTTTTCATTGATCCAGAACTGGATCTGGCTCCCTACGGCCCGAATTCGATAGCTAATCCACTCGCCGTCTTTCGTGAGCAGTTCGGCCGCTTTGCCAGTCGGTTTCCCCGGTTTCCAGAGCCAACCGGTCGCTCCGCTACCGTGGTTACAGATTTGCGCTTCATAGCCGCGGGGAAAGCCATTCACATCATCCGTCGGCAGCTGGCCGAGAAATAAAACCCACTATTGGGAGTCGCTCCTTCGTTCGTGACGCGAAACCTACCGGCTTCAAAATCGGAGCAAGTAGCGTCCGTGTAGATGTGACCCATGCCGCCGACGCCCACAAGAACGCCATTTTCCACCGACCACTTCGCCTTTCCGCGAACTGTCGAACCGGTCAGGTCCTTGCCATTGAACAGGGGAATCCACGTGTCTTCGGCGCTGGCGGACGACAGAGCTAGGGTTGTGGCGGCAACCAGTAGGAAAAGGACGGTCTCGATCATAGGTTGAAAGGCGTTTCGCCGAATCTTCGCTGTTATCTTTCGTCAAGACAAGTCCGCTAACGGCCAGCAAAAGATGCCTTCTCAGACTCTGTCGTCGAGGTGACAAGTGATTGTTCCTGCAATCTCCCGTAGTGTTCGTGGGGGGTCGGAGAGGATTGTATTTGGCAGAGGGTTTGTGAACACAAACGCCGGGGATGAATCGCGGATCGAGGGCCGGCGCTAATTCATGGAGAAATTGGGCTTGCAGCTATTGCCGATGCGGTTTTGACTGCTCGGCCGAGGCGGCCTTAATACCGAGGCTAAAGCATGTCTCGTGCATGGCCAACTTTAGGAAGGCGACGTGGCATGCAGCCCGGGGAGGACGGTTGAATGGAAGGTGAGAATGTCCTCGAATCCACCCGCCCAGCGTGAACTGACGGTTGTGCAACGGCGAACTATGACCAAGACTTTTCGGCAGATGGTATCCTGCCTCCGTATCGCAGCCCAATGCACCAAGCTGTTAGGTTGGGTGGCCTTTCTGATTGCCAGCGGCGTTGACTCAGTGCAAATGGTCTGGGCGGACCCAGGGCCCGGGACCTGGTTCAAAGGCGCTGTCCACACCCATGCTAACTGGGGCGTCGCGCAACTCCCAACGACCTCTCCCGATGCGGTGGTGCGTTGGTATCGAGAGTTAATACCTTAATTTGTTTCAGTTACCGACCTCATTCATTTCACGCCGATAAAGGGCGCGCTGACGCCTCAAGGATTCCCGTCGTCCTGGAATCGAACCAGCTGAAGATCAGGTTCAACCGCGAACAGATCAGGATACGATCGGATTTGGCATCGAACGGCAACCTGATCTTGCTGGCATATCGCAGTTGCAGTTCTCGGATAGCTGGGCTGGGCTGCCCATTGCCGCGCATCCCAATTTGACTTATGCAGTGACTGCTGCGGACCTGGTTGCCTCGGATCAAGGCGCTCATCCGCGGTTTTTTGAAATTTGGAACACCGAACCTGGCATGAACAATCTGGGGGGAGGGGGTAAACCGTCCACGGAGCAAGTTTGGGATGCCGTTCTGACTCAGGGGCGCGTTCTTTACGGGACTGCGGTGGATGACGCGCATCATTTTGGAGAGTATATCCTCAGTCGAGAAAGCGGGGGTCGACTATCGAATCCCGGGAAAGCGTGGATCATGGTACGTGCGGCTGAACTTAGCGTCCGCGCTCTCTTAGACGCCATGAGGCGAGGCGACTTTTATGCCAGCACCGGCGTGGTGCTTGAGTCCTATGAAGTCACTGTAACAGGCGTGCGTCTCGTTCTCAGCGACCGCTCACGCGATTTGGGCTGGTCTCTGCCAAATGCCAATCCTCAACTTTACCGCACAGAATTCATAGGGCAGGGCGGAGCAATTTTGAAGGTCGACGAATCACTGCACCCAACCTACGAATTCACCGGAAGGGAACTCTACGTCCGCGCTCGTGTGGTCAATTCGGACGGGGAAATCGCTTGGACGCAACCTGTGTTTCGAATCCAAAAGCCGTGAAGCTGCGCGGTCTGGGGGCTTCGATTCTGCTATTCCAACGGTATCGGCCTGGCTCTCTTCGTTTCAAACGGCACGTTCAACAGCTTGGCAATCGTTGGCGCAACATCAATGTTGGCGATTCGATCCAGCTTTTTGCCAGGAGTCACACTGCAGCCGCTCGCAATGAAGATGGCGTCCAGGTCCGGATCGCTGGCGAGATACCCGTGGCTGCCCGCCTGTTGGGGAACGGCCGCAGTGACCGGCCCACCTTTAGCGCCTGAGAACGAGTAGCCAGGCTTGGCCGCCAGCAACAGTTGGAACATCTGTGGGTCTCGTTCTGGTATGGGTAGACCGAGCGCCGCAAAGCGGTCTTGTCCGATGACTTCGGAGATGCCCTCAACGGCCTGCAGAACCTCTCTGGCCTTCCCCAACACTTCAAGTCCACTTCCAGGACCGAGATAAACAAATCCAGTGCCTCCTTCCGGCAAGACATAAACCTCTTTGCCAAGGCCGTTCGCTTCCAGGGCGATGTTCGCTCGAATCTCGTTCGTGTAACCCTTGAATCCATGATCGGAAACGATCAGAAAAGTCGTGTTTGGAGTCATTCCCGCCTGACGAACGGCTTCTACCACTTGCGCAACGCAGCTATCGACAAAAGCCATTGCTCCCTGGGCGGCCAGGCTTCCAGGCCCGTATTTGTGGTGCATGGAATCCAGTGAAAGGAGGTGGAACAGCATCAGGTTCGGCCGATGCTCCCGAGTGATATAGGCTGCGGCCCTGGTCCAAATCTGATCGCGCCACAATATGTTGAACTTTGTGAAATCCTGAACTTCCGCGGCGGAAATGACCCCGCGTGCCAGCATCTCGCGCTCCACAGGTCCAGAAGTCGAGGCCCATTCGCTAAACGGCCAAGTGATTGTCGGTGCGTCGTTGATGGCGACCCAGTCCACTTGTGCAGTCGTGAGGCCAGCCTTGAAAACCGCGTCATAGACTGTCGGTGCGTGAACCATTTGCTGCTTGGGGAGATATGGATCAACCCGGATCGGCGGCCACCCGTTGGTGGATAAGATGGTCCCGTTCACTAATAGACCATGTTCATCCGCACCTACTCCAGTTACCATCGCCGTATGATTTGGCCATGTAATTGTGGGATTGATCGTCGACATTCGGCACCACGTCCCTTCTTGAATCAAGCGCCGGAGAGTCGGGACTGGTGACTTTGGATCTTCCAACGCAAATCCGGGAAACCCATCCAAACTAATCACGACGACATTTCGATCCTTTGCCGGGGTAGCTGCTTTTGTGATTGAGCCGAAAAGGCATCCAAGGGCCAGGAGGAGACCAAACGCCACGGTTTTATTCATAGGCAATGCTGTTCCCAGATTGATCGCGTTCCTTCAAGGATAATCCACGGAGATCAAATCAAGAGCGTGAAGAAACCATGCCTCGGCCATTACCGTCTTTGGTGGAGACGGTTTCATTCCTTCGACGAACGCACACGGGGGGGCGGATCCTGCGAAACGAGGTCGAGAACTCGGCCGCGTCGACGCAACCCCTGCGGGCAGATTAGCCCGCGGCCAGTTGCCGTAATACCAGCGCACCGCGAATCAGAAATAGAGTCGACACACTACAATGGCCGTCAGCACGCACACGATATCCACCAGTAACATGATGCCCAATGTATAACGTGTGTCCTTCACGTTCACTGAGCCGAAGTAAAGTGCGATCACATAAAAAGTCGTCTCTGCCGCTCCTTGGAACAGGCAGGAGAGTCTCCCGGTAAGACTGTCCGGGCCGAACGTTTTCATAGCGTCGAGCATGAATCCACGCGAACCGCCCGGGCTGAAGGGGCGCATGATTGCCACGGGAATGGCATCTGTGACCCATGACGCGACATGAAAAAAGCTCAGAGTCGCGCTAATGCCGTTCATGGCGATGTCCATCAGTCCAGAGTTTCTAAAGATGCTGAGAGCAACGAGCATGGCAATCATGTAAGGCAATACTCGGAGGCCAGTCGTAAAGCCGTCCCGAGCGCCGGTCACGAATGAATCGAAGATATTCGTTTGCTTGTCGCGGAAAGCTCGCTCCTTGAAGAGACAGTAGGTCAGAATGATGAGAATGATGCTGAGTAACACTCCGTTACTGAGGTTTGATGTGAAATGGAGTTTTTCCGATCCGCTCAGACGAAGGATGTAAACCATCAACGAACTGACGGCGGCACTGAGACCTCCCACCATCGACAGGATCACCCAGTTGAAGAGGTTAATACGTTGTTTGAGACTTACCAAGGCGAGGGCAGCGATCGTTCCAAAAAGCGACGTAATGATCGTCGGCACCATAATGTCCGACGGATTGGAAGCGTGCTGCGCTGCCCGATACCCTATGATGGACGTCGGGAGGAGCGTCAAACCGGCGGCATGCAAACACAGAAACATGATCTGGCTGTCGGATGCTCGGGATTTATCGGGGTTTGCCTCCTGCATGCTCTCCATCGCCTTCAGGCCGAAGGGTGTGGCGGCGTTATCGAGTCCGAGGAAGTTAGCAGCAAAGTTCATGGTCATGTAACCGTAGGCCGCGTGACCCAATGGGAGGCCGGGAAATATTCTTTGAAATAATGGCGTCAAAAGTTTCGCCAGTTTTTCCATGGCGTCAGAATTGCCGAGCAAGTGAAGCAATCCACAGAAAAACGTCAGATACCCAATGAGCGGCAGCCAGAGGTCCATGATCGTGTTTCGGCACGTTGCAAAAATGCCGTCTGCGCGCTGTCGGCCATTGCAGATCTGGACCAGGTCGTTGTCCGTCAGTTGGTAAACGGTGTCACCGCTCTGAACGCGGCGGAGATTGTTGGTTTGCAATGCCGCGAAGTGGATCGGGTCTTGCCGCTGGAAATCAGCCGCGGAGATCTCAGCACGGATAACTGGATCTCCTTGCTTGCCGTTGACCACATGCCCCAGCGTGTACAAACGTCCCGTGGCAAGCATCGCAAGGAGATACAAGATGCTTGCCACGATCATCACCGACCAGAATCTGCTCAGAACCATGATTGAAATCGCGGCTCAGGCCTCTGGTCCCAATCCCATGTTCAGCATGCGATTCGGACGCACGCGACTCTTTCTAAAGCCAGAGCGTTTCACGATGCTGATGGTCCATGTTTCACCCCTATTTGTCCACTCCTTCAAACGGACCAACGGCGTTCGAAAATGACAAGCCGTGGTTTAAATCTTTATGGCCCGAAACGGCCCCCCCCTCCAGGCCAACGCTTATTCTTATCACGGGCATCCCGTCGGAGAACGTGGACTGCGATGCTATGTCGTTCCAGCCGTTTGATAGGGCACGACGATCGGATACCGGCGGGACAAGCAACCGGCACAATCCGTTCTTGCGCACAAACGAGCGTCAAGGAAAACTCGTCGGCAAGTTCCTGTAGAATGGTTTTCGGCGAATGGTTGTTTCGCCACAACAACGATAAATCTCGATGCCGTTAGGCCGGCGATCGGCTAAGGATGCCAATGATTGAATCCATGCCACAAAAAATGGTGCGTTTCGAAAAAGCGCTGCAGCTCTTCCTGCCGCGCCTTCGTAACGACCCCAATGTTCTGGCCGCAGTCTTGATTGGGAGTCTGACGGAGGAAACGATTTGGCGTCGGGACTCGATCCATCTCTGGCTGATCGAGAAGGATGGGGTTACAAAACGCTTTCGTGCTGATGGCGAGGATCCTCGAGTGTTCCGGACGCTGGTGGAAGAAGGCGTCAGCCTGCACGTTGAGCTTATTCCGCGAAGTCGTTTTAAACGCATGGTGGAAGGTTCCGCACGAACCGCATTCCGTTTCAGCTTCTTCGCGCGACGGCAGCTTCTCTATTCGATGGACCCTTCTTTGGCCACATGGTTCGAGGAGGCCGATTCCATGGCCCGACGCGATCAAGAGAGGGAGCTCTGCGTTGCCACGACGTGGCTGATTCATGCGCATCGTCACGCGGCACGTCTACTCGAAAATCAACGCGACCTGGAATTGGCCTTCCAGGAATTGCTCGGCGGCGCCCATTGTGTCGCGGCGGCGGAAGTGATCGCATCCGGAGAAGTGTATGAAGGTTTGGCGATTCACCGGGCTCTGGTATTGGCGCCGGAGTTGATGCGCAGAATTTATTTGGACGTATTGGCCTCTCCGCGCACAGCGGAGAGCCTTCAGAGAACTTTGGTGACGCTGGATGCCTATCTCGAGGAGCATGCCGAAGCTCGGTTGCGCCCTGTGCTGCGCTTTCTGCGAAAAGAGAAGCGGCTGATCCCCCTCAGCGAACTTGCGGATCACTTTGCTCATTCGCAGCTGTATCCCTGGCATCTCGAGTCAGCCTGCGAATGGCTCGAACGGAAAAAGCGGCTCGGCAAGTTTTCGTCGCCATTCGGCCTCACGAAACTCAGCCGAACTGAGGTGGAAGAGCCGGCCTACCTTTGCGACGACGATGATTCATGAGTCACGAGCCAACACGCACGACTCTCCTGGTTCAGGGCGCCCGGGAACACAATCTGCGGAATGTCACCGTCGAATTGCCGCGCGATAAGCTGGTCGTCGTTACGGGGGTTTCGGGGTCGGGTAAGTCGTCCTTGGCATTCGATACAATCTATGCGGAAGGGCAGCGGCGCTTGCTCGCCTCCATGTCCGCGTTTGCCAAGCGCTTCGTCAACCAGTTACGCAAGCCCGACGTTGATTTCGTTCACGGCCTCTCGCCCGTCATCTCCATCGACCAGAAAACGATCGGGAATAATCCGCGGTCAACGGTGGGGACCATGACCGATCTGTGGGACTACCTGCGCATGCTCTACGCGACCCTGGGGACGCCATCGTGTCCTCGCTGCCGAGAGCCTATCCCAACCCGCTCCCTCGGCCAAATGCTGGAGCATTTGCTACGGCTGCCCAAAGGCACCCCTGTCGAAGTCAGAGCTCCGGTGTTCGAAATTTTTGGCGAGGACTGGGACCATGTGTTCGAACAGGTGCGCTTGCAAGGGTACCGACGCGTGCGCGTCGACGGGGTGATGCTGGATCTGGGAGATCCATTGGAGTTAACCGAGGAGGCTAATCCCTGGGTCGAAGCTATCATCGATCGATTCGTGATTGGACCTGGAATCGACCGGCAAGTGCTGGCCTCATTGGAGCACGGGCTAAAAGTCGGCGACGGGTTTCTCTCCTTTCATCCGGAAGGTCTTTCAGCCAGCGCGCTCAAGGGGTTTTGGAAATCGTTCGGCTGTTCTGAGCACCATCTGATTTCTGCCAGTTTGCATCATGCAAACTTCACTTTCAACGACCCTTCCGGTGCATGCCGCACTTGCGCGGGATTGGGGGTTTCTAAACGGGTTCATCCTCCTTTGCTCACGCCGGATCCAACTCGGACTTTGGCGGACGGTGCAATCGTCAAGGAAGCGTTCAACCACGATAAGAACGCCTGGGGCGGGCGATGGCTTCATAGCCTGGCGCGGCATTATGGATTTCGCCTCGACGTGCCGTTTGCGGAGCTCTCGGACCCGGTCAAAGACCTGATTTTCTACGGTAGCAACGGGGACAAGATCGAGATCGTGCTGCCAGAAGGGGCGCGACAAGGCGAACAGCACGCGGGCAAGAAGATGGCGTTCCCCGGGGTCGTCCGCCAGATCGAGCGGCACTACCACTGGTATCGCAAGCAAGGGAGCAGTCGGGACGGCATGGAAGCCTATTTGCAGAAAGTGATGGTCGACTATGATTGTCCCGATTGCGGCGGGGCGCGGTTGAGGAAGACGCGCAGCCTCGTGCGCGTCCAAGACAAAACTCTTCCGGAAGTCGCCGAGTTGCACCTGCGAGATCTGCAAAGGTGGCTGGCCACGCTGAATGTAGCCGCTGATAAAACCGCGGTGGCAGCGACTGTCGTGCGGGAGATAGACGATCGGATCGACCTTCTGGTTGGCATAGGACTGGATTACTTGAACTTGAGTCGGCGGTCAGGGACGTTGTCTGGAGGGGAGTCGCAGCGGATTCGGTTATCGACTCAGATTGGCTCAGGGCTAATGGGGATGCTTTACGTTCTCGATGAGCCGAGCATCGGGCTTCACCCCAAAGACAACGCCAAGATGATCCGGACCCTGGAACGTTTGCGCGACCTTGGCAATACCGTGATCGTCGTGGAGCATGACGAGGAGACCATTCGCGCTGCGGATTGGCTCATCGAAATCGGTCCGGGACCTGGTATCCATGGCGGCGAGGTCGTGGCCATTGGGCCTCCCTCAGCTGTCCTGGCGGACCCACGGTCGCTCACGGGCGCCTTTCTACGCGGTGAGCGTCGGATCCTGATTCCGGACCGTCGCGGCGTCGCGATCGATAAGCAATTGCGGATTCGGGGCGCGCGCCACAATAACCTTCAATCCGTCGATGTGGACATCCCGCTCGGGCTCTTGGTCTGCGTGACAGGTGCGTCCGGGTCTGGGAAAAGTTCATTGGTGCACGAGATTCTATTCAAGAAACTCGCCTCTCTGCGCTACGACAGCCGCATTATGGCTGGCAACCACGACGTATTGGATGGCCACGAGTTGGTCGACGACGTCATCGATATTGATCAATCGCCCATTGGCCGATCACCTCGTTCTAACCCCGCAACCTACGTTGGGGTTTACGATTCGATTCGACAGCTATTTGCTGAAACGGCGGAGGCCAAAGCCCGAGGCTTCGGCCCGTCCCAGTTCAGCTTCAACGTCAAGGGCGGTCGGTGTGAAGAGTGCGCGGGCGATGGCACGATCGTCACCCAACTTTCCTTCATGCCTGATGTCGAGGTGATTTGCCCGGCCTGCAAAGGTCAACGTTACCGCGAAGAGACACTCGAGGTGACTTGGCAAGGCCGCAACATCGCGGAGGTTCTAAAATTGTCGATTGAAGAGAGTGTCGCGTTCTTTGCGGAACAGCGTGCCATTGTGCGGAAGCTGGAGATACTAAAAGAGTTGGGCCTGGGTTACTTGGAATTGGGCCATGCCGCGACGATTCTATCTGGGGGAGAAGCCCAAAGGGTCAAACTGGCAGCCGAGTTGGGAAAGATGCGCCGGGGCCGGCACAACCTCTACATCCTCGACGAACCGACGACCGGCCTGCATTTGGCTGACATTCAACGCTTGCTGGGTTGCCTCCAGCGACTGGTGTCTGCGGGGCATTCCGTCGTGGTGATTGAACATCACCTCGATGTCATCAAGTGCGCAGACTGGATCCTCGATCTAGGGCCGGAAGGTGGACACGAGGGCGGTCGATTAGTGGTTGCCGGAACACCTGAGACGGTCGTCGCTTGCCGAGAGTCGCACACAGGACGGGCCCTTGGCCCGTATTTAGTGCGCCCCAAGGTTGGCGGCAGGTAAGAGTTTTCCCCAAAAGTAAAAGGCCTCACTTAGCGGCTGCTCCAGAACTGCGGGGACGTTCCTCTGGCTGGCGAACAGCCGCCGTCGCTGCTCCCAGCCATTCCAGGGCGTTGAGAATCAGCTGGTCTTGCGCAGCGTTGCCGAAGGTAAAGGAGAGTTCTCGGTTGGTCTTGTTTTCGTAATCGATGTCGTTGTGGCCCATGTTTAAATAGACCATGCGATATTTTCGATTCGTCCATACCACCGGGTAATACCCGCTATGCCAGATTTCATGCGGTTTCGGGCCCGTTCCAAGTGGAAAACTGACTGGGTCAATCGAAACGAGAATTTTGATATTGCTGTTTTTTCGGAGGTCCGTTGTCCAACGATACCATTCGTTGGGAGAGGCCTTGAAAGATTCCGGGAGGCCCTCCGTGGCCGGATGGTGGGCGTCCTCTACTTTCAGGATCGCTGAAGTAGGCCTCCAGGTGTTCCCCGAGTAGGAACCGGCTCCCAGGAACTCACCGTGATACCAATCCCAGTTTTGAGGGAATTGGGAGGGAGTCAGGGCGAACCCAGCGAAATGGAAACCGATCCAGCCGCCGCCACGGGCCATATAATTCTCAAAGGCCTGACGTTGTGCGGGCACTTCCGGCCGGGTGTCCAGGAAGATCACCACCTGGTATTTAGACAGGAACTCGCTGTTCAAGCTCGCCCAGTTTGTCGTCGACTCGTAGCTGAACCCACGGGCCAACGCCATTTTGGGGAACCATTCGTTTGTCTCCCGGACGAAACTAATATGAGCGCGATCGTTCTTGCCGGTGTAAAAGGCAATCACGTGAAATCGCGGCGCCGTCGTTTCGGCATGGAGCTCACCGACTCCGAGGAAAGCCAGGCAAACGAACGCCGATGTGGTCGCGACGTATTTCAGATTTGTGCGGATCATGGGATGGGTTCCCGGGATGTTTCCTGGCCAGCTGCCCATACGATAGCGTTGCCCAGGATGGTGGTGAACGCCTTGTTTTCGAGAAGATCCGGGCCGTGACCCATAAAAAGATAAACATTGCGGGCGCGTACGCGCTCGTTGGTCCAAATCACGGGATGGTCCCCCATCTTATTATTCGACGGAGGATCGTAGCTCGTCTCATCCACCGTCGCGAGCACCCGAACGTTCGGTCGAGGGCTGCGATCCCATGTGTACCATTCTTCCTTTGCGATCACAAAACTCCCAGGAACATCCTTCATGCAAGGATGCGAGCGATCCTCAACGTGCACCGTTCCCGCGGCAAAAGTCGGGATGTAGTTTTTGAAGCGGATTTTACCCATGAAGTCGGAGAACCACGGCCACATCGGCTGCTTGTCAAACTCGCCCAAGAGCGTGGCGTGATGGAGGCCCACCCAGCCGCCCTTTCCCTCTTCAATGTAAGATTTAAAGGCCGTCATGGCCTCGGAGCTCCATCCATACGGAACGAAGTCTAACTGCAGAATAACCTGGTAGTTGTTGAGAAACGCTGCGGTCACGGGGGCGACGCTGTGAATAAAGTCGACGGTGAACCGGTTTTCTTCCGCTCGCTTCTGCACCCATGGCTTGGCTGCTTCGCTGAATGCCAGGTGGTGCCCACCGGGCTCCGCAAGTGCCAGGACGCGAAATTTTGGTTTGATTGCATCTTGATTGGCGCCGGGAGCCGCACCGACTCTTGACGAAGAAACTACCAGCAACCCGATGAAGTGGAACAAAAGCAAGTTTGGAGTTTTCACTCGAATCCGAACAGACGACCTGTATTGGCCGCGAGTTTTCGCGAAGCGTAGTTTGCTCCTGGCCTGCCGCGGTTGTCCAGAGCGTATTCCCGCGGTGCTCAAAAGCGATGGGCTCGTGGATTCGTCTGAGGGTCCATTGCACGCGCGACATCCGCTTCCTTGTGAGGTGAGTTTGAGTGAACGGGTTTCGATCGGATCCACCGCAAACCCCGGACCGCGCGGGTTCGGAGGGGGAACACCCACCCCGACTCTCCATGTGGCGATCTCTTTTGCTAGGAGCGATCGGCTTCACCCTGGTCAGTGTTGCCGGCTTCGCGCCTTGGGCCATCGCCGGCAAAGCGCTCCATCATGCGGTCGGCGCGGTCGGGATGTAGGGAGCGTGCGCACTTGTTTTCCTTGGGCTGAGCGGCCTTTTTCTACATCGGCTCATCGTAGGCCCCGCGCACTGCGCCGGTTTTACGCGCTATTCACCTTTGCCTTCACGGCCTACGTGGTCTGTTGGACGGTGTCTTGGATTTCCCTGCGCGGTAATCTGGGGAGCATTGTCGGGCTCCTGACCGGCACGGGTGTCATGGCTTGGATTCGTGTCCGCTCGTCCCATGCGCTCAAACTGTTTCTGCCGGAGGCGATGGCGTTAATCTTTCTTAACTCAGTCGGATACTTCGCCGGCGGCTGGCTTGAAGCTGCGATTGCCCAAAGCCGCGGGAACGAACTTTTTGGTCTGGAGATGGCAAAATCGACTCGGAGGTCTCTCGCGATACTCAGCTGGGGCGATGTATGCCCGCAGTGAGAGCAAATTGCTCCTGGACTAGGTGCATTTGTCCCCCCCCACTCCGGTCCGGAGTTCTGATAATCATTTACGGCAAGTCATGGGCGTCGCCATCTCTGAAACCGAAGGAAAATTCCAAAGATTGCTCGCTCTAGACGCACGTTGAACACGATGCAAACAGGATGAGAACCTTATGAGACCCGTATCGCGATAGGGTTCTCATAGGGTTCTCATAGGGTATAGGGTTCTCATAGGGTTCTCATTGCGGGGACACGCTGGTTAGACCTAACAAAGCTCGGCAATGTGCGCCGTCTTGATAATCGGAAGCCGACCGATGTCGTGCAGGTGACAGTTTGTCACCAGCGCTAAGAGCTGGCTGTGGGACTGGGCAGGGACTGCCACTCCAAGACTGTAGGGGAGGAGCTTTTTGCCGATGGGAGTTTCGTCATCACCGGGCTGACTGTCTCGGGACATCGATGTCCGAGCGCTACGATGATTCAACGGCGATATCGGGAAAAAGTATTCGGTCGGTTTGCTCGGTGGCAGAAACAATGCTTTGTCACGATCGGTTCCCTAAATTTTGGATGGTTAGACAAGAACTTCTAGTGAACCGAGAGATCGCAGATTTCGCCGTCTCGACCTGTCGCTCGGGGCGGTGAATGTCTGAGTCGCTGAAGACAACGATTGGCTGCTCGCGTTTGCCACTCTCGGTGCCAGGGTTTCGTCCGGCCCAGTAGTTGGCCTGATTTTTGATCGTTCAGTGTTCGAAATGCGAGATCGTGGGTGCAGGGGATAACGACGCGGGCGCGTCGGCTTAGACCATTCGGAACAGCCTCGTCCAACGGGCATTTGTGGCTTGTGGAAGGAGGCTGCTCAAACAAGCGACACTCAGACCGGAGAGTTTTGGCGATGCGGCGGCAAGCGTGCGGTGCCATCCTCCGAGCTAATGAAAATCGAAATTCGGCGCGATTAAGAATATTTGCGCTGATGGTTGAAAAGAACTTGACGGTCTCGTTTGATAAGTAGTTAAGTCTCGCGCCGCCTTGTTTTTTTTGACTGGCGGTTCAGCGGTTCCCAATAAGACAGTATGAGCAACGTGTATTCTGCCGTGGCGACGCTGTGGCTGCTTACAACCCTATCAGCGGCTTTTGGCCAAACGGCCGGTGTTATCCAATACCAAGGCAGAATTCTCTCAGGCAACACCGCCTTCGACGGTATCGGACAGTTTAAGTTCGCCCTGGTGAACACGGCCGCAACGCAAGTCTACTGGCTCAATTCTGTCGATGCGAATAGCGACGGTGAGCCCGATCAGGCCGTGTCGGTGTCCGTGCAACGTGGTCTATACTCTGTCCACCTTGGAGACACGACTGTCCCGAATATGGCCGCGATCCCTTTGTCCGTCTTTACCGACAACATTACTGATCTTGGGGTAGATCCGATGTATCTGCGGGTTTGGTTTCACGACGGTGTTAACGGATTTCAGCGACTTTCGCCCGACCACACGATTAGCGCGGTTTCTTTCGCCATGGCAGCGGCGCACGCGCAGATGGCCCTTTCCGTGCCCGATGGCTCGATCACGGCCGCGAAGCTCGCTCCCAACAGTTTGCCGGCGAGCTCGCTTGTCGGCACGATCGACGCCGCGCGTTTGCCAGCCAATGTCGCCCTGAAGAACCCGGACCTGCAAAATGTGGTGAACGATCTGACGGCGCAAATTGACGCGCTCAAGGTGCGAGTTGCGCTGCTCGAAAGCAGCGGTAGTGGCGGGCCTTCCAGTGGGGTTCTCGCGTCGACGAGCGGAAGTGATTCGGTGCTAACCAGCCTCGGTTTCGTCAATATCGCGAGGATCAATGCGGCTCCGTGGGTAAATGGTGCCAGTGACAACGCTCCTGCGGCGCGTGCGCATCATGCTGCGGCATGGAGCGGGAATTTGGGGCAATGGTTTGTATGGGGCGGGCAGGGAGCGGCGGGTTTTTATTTGAGTAGCGGTGCGATTTATCGGGCAGCTGCCGGGGATTGGAGCCCAGTCTCACCGGCGAATGCACCCTCCGAACGACGCGGCCCAGGCCTCGTCCTGGGCGGTACCGACGAAGCGTTCGTTTGGGGCGGGTTCAATTCTACGGGCTATCTAAATTCTGGAGCTCGCTACGCTCTCAACAACTCGACCTGGCGTGGAATAGCCGCATTGAACGCGCCGGCGGGTCGTGAACGGCATTCCGAAGCTTGGGTTAATCCGCTCATGTTCGTCTGGGGCGGTCGTAACGCTTCCGGGCCGCTGGGAGATGGCGCAACCTACAGTGCAGACACGGAGCAGTGGACCCCGGTGAATCTCGCGGGAGCTCCCTCCGCGCGGTTTGGAGCGAGCACCGTGCAGGCTGGAAGCCGCGTCTTCATTTGGGGTGGGATAGGGGCGAGCGGTCCGTTGAACTCTGGCGCTTACTTGGTCTTTCAGGCGTCGCCCACCGCTCCGCAGGAGTGGCGAACTATAAGTGGAACGGGAGCTCCGTCCGCGCGTAGCGAACACACCGCTGTTTGGACAGGCACGAAGTTGATCGTTTGGGGGGGCGTGAACGGCTCGTCTCTGCTCGGAGACGGCGCGACGTATGACCCGGTGACCGATCTCTGGCAGCCGCTCCCCGCCACAGACGCGCCCTCTCCACGCCGCTCCCACACCGCTGTTTGGACAGGTGATGAAATGCTCATCCTCGGCGGAGAGACGGCCACCGGTGCGACGGCCACGGGCGCGGCCTATAGTCCCGCTACCGGTCGCTGGCGCGGCTTGCCAACAGCCGGAAACCCCGTTCCGCGCAGCCTAAGTGCGGCTGCTTGGACCGGCGCTGATGTCCTGGTCTTTGGGGGGCAATCTGGCGCTTTGCCGGTGGCGGCATTGCAGCTGCTTTCGCCTCAACCAACGACCTATTTCTACCGTAAACCCTGACGCCATCCCATGTCACGCACCTTGCATTCCTCATTCTTTTTGGCGGCACTGCTGTGGACCCTGTCGGTTGGGCGCTGTCACGCTCAGTGGATAACGGAGTCGTTTGCCCTAAAGGCAGGGTGGAACGCTGTTTATTTCAATGTGGATGCATCGCACGCGACGATCGACCAGCTTGTCGGCAATGATCCTTCCGTTTTAGTCGAGGAGATTTGGATGTGGGCGCCCGATCCGACCGCGGCACAATTCGTGACCAGTCCTGCGGCACCGTCTCAGCCGACCTACTGGTTGAATTGGGTGCGGAATGCGCCGCAGAGCGCCACGCTGACCAGGCTCCCGGGGAATGCCGCTTTCCTGGTTCGCGCTTCGGCCGACTATACGTGGAACATCAAAGGCAAACCGGTGGTTCCCTCCTACCAGTGGACGAGTTCGGGGCTGAATTTCATTGGCTTCCCAACCGTTTCCGGTGTAGGCGCGCCGTCCTTCGATACGTTTTTGACCCCGGTGCCCGAGCTGAAGGTCAGTGCTGAAATCTTTGCGTATGCGGGGGGAGCGATGGCGAACAATCCGGTTCAAGTGCTGGACCAGACCGTAACGAAGGTGACCCGTGGACAGGCGTTCTGGATTCGTTCTCCGGAGTTCAACAAGTACTTCGGTCCGTTTCAAGTCGTGTTTGCCGGGTCTGCAGGCGTGCGTTTTGGTGACTCTTCCGGACAGAGTTCATTTCGACTGAGAAATCTGACCGCCCAGGACTTAACCGTGACGCTCACGGGAGTCGCCTCCGAAATAGCCCCCGTCGGTCAAAAAGCGGTCCAGGGTCAGGTCCCGGTATTGATTCGGGGCGATATCAATCCCGCCACACTGACATTTCCCCACGTCGCGCTTGCGGCCGGATCCAAGCCATGGACTCTGAAACCTCGCGGACAACCTGGATCAGAGATCGAAGTGGTGATCGGCGTGAACCGGCAGCTCTTGACCGGATCGGCCGGGGATCTCTACGCGAGCGTCTTGCGGTTCACCGATTCACTGAATGCGACCCGCGTCGACGTGCCGGTGAGCGCGGAAGTTGGATCGTCCGCTGGACTCTGGGTGGGGGGTGCAACGGTTTCTTCAGTTGGCCATTTCCTCAAGCCTTACGCCAAGGCAACCAACCTCGTGGAAATGACGAATGTGCTGACCCGTCTCTCGCTGGCGGAAGGGCAAAACAATTTCCATTACGAATTGGATCCAGCCACGGGACGGATTCTCGTCTTTGGAGGCGACCAGCCCCAACCAAAAACCGGCTCGTACCTCCTGGACGGGCCTATCAAAGTGGATCCTGGCACCGTAGCACGGTCTTACCCTTTGCGGCTGATTGTTCATAACGACGGTGCCAACACGAAGCTGCTCCAAAAAATTTATTACGGCGTGGGGTTGGGGGCGCAGCCAGTGCTCGCAACCAAGGAATCGCTGCTTCAACCAACGCAATTGGCGAGCGCGCGCCGAATCAGCGCCGTCCATTTGCCCACCGGACCGGCCAACAATCCGTGGATTTTGACGGGCACGATGAATCCTGGGTCAACCCTCGCGACGACGATCGAAACGGGCTTTGATGATCAGTCCTCGAACCCGTTCCTTCACACGTATCATCCGGACCACGACAATTTGGACGCCAGTTTCAAATCGTCTCAACCGCGCGGTGCGGAGTCCTACGGCATTCGTCGGCAAGTGACCTTGAGTATTACCGCGCCGAGTACTGATTTCGAGAGTCTTACAGCGGCTTCCTCGACGCTGAATGGAAATTATGTCGAGGTGATCACCTTGCTTGGAAGTGCTACTCCCAGCAAGGAATTCACCGTCCGCGGAAGTTTCGTGTTAAATCGCATCAGTGACATCGCGACTTTGACCACCAATTGAACCAAGTCACCCTCAAAATTTTATGCGTAGGAACGACCGTAACAAAATCCGGCCCGTCAATCTTGGTGGGCGAAGGAGTCGAAGTCGCCGTTTATCGAATCGGATTCAAGGGGTCGCTGAAACCCGTGCAGTCTAATTTAAGAGTCATCAACCGCCGCTCGAGCCCATGAAAACCACCAATGCCAGCTCTCTCATCAACGTCAAAATGCCCGGCGCCATCCGGATGGCGGTTCTCGCACTCCTGGTGGGTGCGGTTGGGCCATCTCTGATGGATCCTGCTCGTGCCACGAGCGTGCCTCCCAACCGAATGACTTACCAAGGTCACTTGGTAGACAGTTCCGGCACACCCCTAGGAAATACCCAGCCGCAGAACTTTCCGGTGAAGTTCCGCATCTATGAAGAATCCGAAGGTGGGGCGCGAATCTGGTCTGAAGAACAGGTGGTCACCATCGATAAAGGCAATTTCAGTGTGATTTTGGGTGAAGGCACGGCTATCACCGGCGAGAATAACCCCGCGGGTGGCTTGCCGGCGGTTTTCGCGGGGCCGACTGCCGATGCCCGCTACTTGGAGTTAACCGTCACGATGAGCGGCAATCCCGTGGTGATTCAGCCACGGCTCCGGCTCCTCCCAGCGCCGTATGCGTTTCTGGCGTCGCAAGCCACACAGCTTGTCAATTCCTCGACCGGGGTACCCTACGTCAACCTCGTCGGTGGCAGCGTCAACGTCGATGGCGGCCTTAATGTGGCCGGTCCATTGAGCACCACGGGTGCGATTAACGCCAGTGGCGGACTCACCGGACTGACCGCTAGCCAAGTCCCCAGCACGCTGGATGGGACCCGTACATTCTCCGGTCCTGTCAAAATCAACGGCTTCAATTTTCTGGAGTTCGGTGCGGACGTTTCTCCGAAAGAAGCGAACAACGGCAAGATTGGATATGGAACGTTTTCGGGAGGCGCGGCGGGCGCCTTGGACATCGTGGGCGCGGGTGCAAACGTCAATAGCCGAAAAATCAATTTTCACGCGCAGGGCGGGGCGCAGTTTATTGGGAGTGTAGGCATCGGAACCGCGAATCCGGCCTCGTCGTTGGATGTTAACGGTTCGATTTGGCGGTCGCTCACCGTGCGCGGCAGCGATGGCACTGACGCCGTGGTGGCGGGCAACTTGGGTGGGCGAGCGAGCATTGGGGCGCATAATGGCGCGCTTAATGCCTGGTCTGACCTGTCTCTCAATCCGGATGGCGGCAGGGTTGGTATTGGCACGCGCAATCCGCCCTACCTGTTGTCGTTAGGCACACCTGATGTGAACCAGGCGCGCATTCGGATTGATAACGGCGCCAACTATGTCGAGTTCGGGCGTTGGGTAAACTACGCCTACATTCAGCTGAACAACAGCCTTTGGTCTGGGCCTAACCGGGCGGCGACCTACGATGGAGATTCCAACTGGGATTTCAGTTCGGATCGCAAGCTCAAGAAGGACATTGTGGACGCGGAACCCATGTTGGATCGCGCCATGAAAGTTCAGGTGCGTCGCTATCGGTGGAAGGAAGATCCGGAGACGGCGACCCACAAGCTGGGTGTGGTAGCGCAGGAAGTCCAGCCGTTGTTCCCGCATATGGTGAGCGAGATTGAACTCCCGACACGCGCAGGCAGCGATTCTCCTGGGGAAAAAGTTCTCCAAGTGGGCTACGGAGACTTTGCCCTGATCGCTCTTAAGTCTGTGCAAGAGCTCAAAGCGAAATACGACGCCGAGCTGAGCGAGATGCGGGCGCAACTTGCTGAAGTGGTTCGTGACAATCAAGAACTCAGGAGCCGTTTGGCGAACCCGGCGCTGACTCGAGCAACCAAGTAGAGCGACCGGATAGTTGAGGACTCAACTCAATCCGAGCGAGAGTTTTCTTCTGACGAGAGACTCCAATCCTAGTGAAACGCCCTATGCGAAGTTCTCTTATAGCCCGGTTAGTGCTGGCCTGTGCGGTGTTCGTTGAGTTCCGCGCAAACGCGCAGACCTCCGCGGAACTGGTGTTCGATCAGATTAAGTACAACTTCCAGAAGACGAATGGCGTTCCTCTCTCTTCGACGGTGGGCAACCCAGTCGGCTCGGATGGAAGGGCGCCAGCGCCAGGCAGTGGCAGCGTGGGGACGCTGAAACAATTCCAAGGTGCGGTCACGTTTGGGGCCGTGGTCGTTCCGAAATCATCGGGACTACAACCTGGCCTGAGCCTTGCCGCGAACGCGCATAATCTGAATCTTCCCCGCGGCACGGGCGGCAACGAGATCCACGCGATCCTGCTCTCCGCGCGGGTGGGAGCTCCCTTCGTCAGTCGCGCGATCTCTTTTCAGTTCGGCGCCATTGTTCCGCCGCCAGAAACGGACGAGTACGGGGTGCTTTTGAGCACAGTCAACACCACGGTTACGCCGAATCGTGCAATCACAACGCCGGAGTCTTATTGGTTGGCGGAACCGTACTCAGCTGATGAGCATGTTAGTGATGTCGGGTTCTATTGGAGTCCGCACAAGGGCAAGGTCTTCGCCATCCAGGCGGGGCCGATCAATATCCCTTGGAGAAAGGCCGTTCCGGGAGTCCCAGCCGGTTCCCCGGCGAATGTTACCACCGCGAGCGTCAACGGCATCACCTACACCATTTTCACCAAGCGCTATCTCGTTTCGGGCAGTCCTGTCCAGCCACCTCGCAAGATGTTCTGGACTGAAGGAGACTTTACGAAAACGGGGAAGCCAGTCGAAGTGCCGCAAGCTCGCGTGAGTGTGATCGAAATTCGCTATAACAACAACTTTCTGAAGATCAGTCCGACGTCATTTCCGCAATCGACCACCATTCAGCCTGATCCGAGCAAGCGATTGGATGAATTTCGCACGCTGTGGTATGACCAGACGCTCGGCTCCATCCGCGCATACAACGTCGAGGGACGTATCTTTCTGGAGATCCTAGGCAGCGTCCAACCGTCCGGCAACCGAGAGCATCTCGGAATTGAAATCGTGGATGTGGCGCGCGAGCCGAAGCCTGAACCCATTACGACCGAGCTGGGCGAGAGGATTCCGGCCTACGCCGATCCGACGAAATCGGATAACAATTTGACTCCGGACGCGATCCAGGATGCGAGCCAGTCCTACGCATACCGACATGGCAGCGAGAAGGTCGATTACTATGCGACGCGCGAGACGCGCAACGCCAATGATCTGCAGATGTATTGGCTGGAAGAAGGTGTCGCCGGGTTGCGTTGGCCGCTTTTGTTCAATCGCTACACCCTGGTGTGGCCGACCGACGTTTCAAAGTACAGCCATTACGTCCGGCCTCTCGTCGCTAGCGAGGCCGAGGCCAAGGCAACGGCGGTGCCTCTTCCGAACGAGAACGCGCCTTTCATCCAGTACCAGGACGCCCTCGATCAACTCCGCGGCAAGCTCAACGAAAAGTTTGAATATTACAGTTATCTTACTCCGGCTTATCCGGCCCACCGCGCCTTGCTGAGGTTCTCTGCTGGCGGCAGCGTCCGCTTCGAACGGGTGTTTTCATGGTTAGACGCCAACTTACGTTCGGGGACCTTCCCGGCTGACTCGGTGGCCGCGCAGCTGACTCCTTGGGATGGTGCGAACAAAACTTTTGACCAACTCAATTCGCTCACGGTCGCCCGGACTTTCACCGCCACGGTGTCGGTGGGGCAGCGGATCAACGCGCCTCCCGGTGAAGCCGGAGCAGGGGTGAGCGAGGATTACTTGGCGGGTTATATCGTCGAGGCCAACGGGAATTCGTTCAATCCCGGGGCTTATAAGAATCCGTTCGCCAACGGATTCGAAGAGTCAAATAAAGGCGCGATCATTCCGGTGAATGCGATTCCTGGCCAGAGTCAGCTGGACATCCTCTGGTTCCGGAAGAATCACCTGAGTGCCGACCGAATCCAGGAAGGTTTCAAGAACAGTTACTGGCCGGCGGTAATAGCGCGTTATGTCATCGTGTGGCCTTCCAGCCCGCCGGAGATCGTGCTCGCCAGCAATGATGGCTCGGGTGGGTTGCCCAGCCTTCAGGCGAAAGGCTCGATTTACTATCAGAACGACCGGTCGCTCGCCGGATTTAATCCGAATGAGGAACATGCGCTTATGCAAGGCGGGCAAGCCTACGCCTTGCGGGACGACCTGAATATCGTGAGTGGCGCGACTTATTCTTCGGAACCTTTTGTATTGGTTGACTACACGGAGGCCGACGGAAGACCCGCCATGGCTGTTTTCAAAGTCCTTCGCGAGAAACCGGCCGTGGGTGTGATCTTCGACTATTCCGTGAAAGCCGGCACAATCCTGCAACCGCCCATGCCGCTCCCGCTGTTAGAGGTGCCATTTGCGCCCAAACTGGCCGGTCAACCGCTGGCGAGTTTGAACACCGAGCATCTCAGTTGGACGATCAATTCCTCCGCCGTCGCGTCGCTCGTCTGGAACCTGGAGTTGGATGCTCCTCATTATGTCAAGGCATTCGAAACGGTCGCACTCCAAAACCCGGCGGCTGTACCGTTAGCGGCCCCGGTTTGGTTCTTTCCCACGGCGGTAACGGCTCGTGGTCTCACGGGTGTTACCTCTTCCCGGCGCCCCTATTCGTTAACGACCTATGCGGGGACCCCCACTGCCGACGCCAACCGGTGGCGCTTCGCGTTAGCGGATTCAACGGGCTTGGCCGTCAACAATAGCGTGGTGCTTGCCTCGCTAGCAGCGGGTCAGCAATGGACAGGCACTATCTCGGAGCTGAATTCGCAATTCTCCTACGTGGAGGTTAATTTCGGGGTGGCGACGCCGGCCTTGGCGAAGGATTCGACTTGGCTTGTTCTCCATGATGGTACCGGGGCGAGCGGCCAATTCAACACGTGGCGTCTCGCGCTGGAGCCGCTCCCAGTCCATATCACAGACGCTGTCCGGCGTACCTTCTACGCTGGATTCACCATGCAAGACCGCAAAGGCAATCGCTGGGTCTATCGTGGTCCGCACGAGGAAGAGACTCCGGCTGGCTTGTACATGCAGTTCTACTACAAGACGCTGCCGGGCTTTTTCTTCCCGACATTGACGCTTGGAGAACAGCCTCCAGCGGGGACGATCACTCCGTACCTCCGTCGGTTGAGCGACGCGGCCGGCAAGTACGAAGGCGATCCGGTGTTTGGCAATGCCAATAACGACCAACTGGGCGACGGCAACTCCCTAGGGATTTTGTACCGTCCAGTTTGGCCGCCAAACGCGCCGGTGCTCGAGATGGCCGAGACCCTGACGCTGCCCAAGCGCGGCCTACCTGCAGTGCGCGGGCAGACCAGCTTGGAGGTTCTCTACCAGCAGTCGCAGATACCTCGAGGCGATTCCGGCCGCTCCGCCGTTCTCCATGACCCGACTCGCGAGAAGCAGTTTAATCTCGGCGACCCGGCCGCCGTGGGTAGGCTGGGCGCGATTCCGCCGTCCGTGGCCACCTCTTCTTACAAGGGCAAAACCTATTTTCCCAAACTGCCACCACATCTGGTCGATCGCTTCTTCTTTGACCCGAACCGCGGGCAATTTGGCGCGCTGGTGTTTAAAGGGCAGTTTGTGGACGCGCCGCTCGGGGATAAATACGTTTTCCTAAATGTGATCAGCGCGCCAGACGAGGCGGCATTGATTGATCTTTGTCCGACGTCCGACACGGAAAAGCGTCCCTTGTGGGAAGCGGCCATTCGCGGCTTGCAGACCAAGATGGAAACCTTTGTTGAGAACCCCAATAAGCCAGCGACGTTCATTCCGAATAACCCGGTCACCGTCACGGTCGGATACAACGAACTCGCGGAAGTTACCAATGACGATGTCGCGGTCGATTCCTACGCTCTAACCGCCGTTGGACCTGGAACCGGTTATCTCACGTTGGTGGCGGGCAACGGTCTCGCCTTCACTCCTGAGGGCGACCCGGTGAGCATGCAAGTGATTCGAGTTGTCAGCTCGCTTTATCGGGGTGAGGTCAACCCAATCACCTCGTCGAATCCACTCAACGAAAAGCTGACGATGCAGCAGGTGAACGATCTGGCGGGCCGAGTCCAGGACTTTAAGTTTCAGTGGTTGATCGCGTCGCCCGTGGACGGCCTTCCGCCGCGGGTATATGAAAACCAGGTGCGCACTTTGGTCACCGACGGCACTTGGTCGCATCTGCTTTTCCCGATTGCTTCGGACACTGGCCCGGGAGTGCACACGACGCCGGTCGACCGGTTGGCTACTGACGTCCACACGAGTATTGCGGCGATCCGTTCCGTGAGCTTTTCCCAAGTGACCAAATCTGCGGAACGCTATTCTTTTACGGTGACGCCGCCGCACCATTTGGTTGCTGGGGTTGCTATGAAGATGCGGAAGGCGAATGGAGAGGAAATTCTGGGAACGGTGCATGGCACGACGACCGCGAACTCCGTTGTCGTTGAGTTGCTGCCTAACCAGAGTGTGACCGCAACTGCGGCCGAGATTGTGCAATTGGCAGAACAACCTCAAGCGGGTCTGCCACAAAGCATTGTCTTTCGTACGGTCGAACTGCCGACAGATAAAACCTACAGTCAGGTTTGGCTGAGCATGCACCTCAATCCGGCTCTTGGTGCGAAGCTCTATATGGACGGTCAGTTGCTGGCGCTCGCGAATCTGGGGGAGAACGACACCCCCACCACCTCGCCCCCAAGTGTCCTCTCCGCGCTGGAACGTGCTTACCAACTCGCTCCTTCGGCGCTCGCGGGCGGCACATCGATTCCAGGCGCCCTGCGCCGCCATGTTATTGCGGTTGAGCTTTTCTCGGGCGCAATCCCGGATGCGTTGCAGGATTTTAACGTTCGTCTTGAGGCATTCGAGTCTGTCGACGTCACCTCAACACAGTGGATTCCAATGGATCCCGACCGGTTTGCGGATGGCGTTCGGGCCATCCTGGGCGGCACGGCCGATGTGCGCAGTCTCGCCGACAATTATGTCATCATGCGTTATCAAGCCAGACAAAACACGCACGCTTCTTGGGTGAGTGATCCGGGCAATAGTGCGGTGAACATTGGTTGGTCACAATGGACGTCGCCGGCTTTGGCTGAGGGTTGGATCAAGCGCGTCCTGGCCGGTATCAATCCATTCAATCAGCGCGTCACCGACCTTTTCAATAACCAAGTTAATACGGACGTCAGCATCCTCACGCAAGCTGGACAGCGTTGGGAAGGGGATGTGGCCCTGAATCTTGACTCAATCAACGACTCCGGATTGATCGAGATCTACGAAACAGTTCTGAACCGCGGAAAAATGCTGAGCATCGGCGGCGGCATCAATTACGGTCCGGCCAATGACGCCCTTCTGTTGGCTGCGGGTTATCTCAACGACCTCTACATGATGGTTGGCAACGAAGCCTGGGCGGATGGCGCCAATCCCACCATCGGTATCGGCACGAAAGACAATACCTACGGCGAGATTGCCACCGCGCTCTTCGCCTTCCGCGGACAGCTTCCGAGCTTGCTAGAGGAGGAGTTGGCGTTGCTGCGCGGGCGGGATGATTTCCTTTTGCCAGGAGTCGAGACCAGGCCAGTCTACAACAGGTTGATTTGGAATTTTACTCGTGGCATCGACGCGGGAGAGGTCATCTACTCGTTGAACTATAATATTCTGGATCAAAACACCGATGGAAAAGTGGATGCGGCGGACGCACAGAAGCTTTTCCCGCAAGGCCATGGCGACGCCTATGGTCACTATCTCACGGCACTAAAAGGATACTACGGGTTGTTGCTGGACCCGAACTTTGACTGGGTTCCGCGAATCGAGGCCGTGAACATCCTCGGGAAACCGGTGTCGGTCGATTACCAGGACGAGCGCAAGTTCGCAGCTGCGGCAGCGGCCGTGGCACGCACGGGCAAGCAAGTGTTCGACCTGACTTGGCGCCGCGATTTCAAATCGGGCACAGGAAATGGGTGGGCGCATTTCGCCGCTACCAAAGACAATACGACGACTCGCAATTTAACCACGACCCGCTTTTGGGGTGCGGATCACTGGGCGGCTCGGACGGGGCAGGGCGCTTACATTAATTGGGTGATTGGCAACGCGATCCTCCCAGACGCCGACCCAGATTTAGCCCATGCGGGCAGCATTCAGCAGGTGGATCGCAGCACCGTGCCGGAGCTGAAGGAACTGCCAGCGGTTGGCGAAAGTTTGCAGACGGCGATGGATAACGCAGAAGGGAATCTGACTCCCCTGGGGATCCCCGCGACCAGTATTCCATTCGATCTGAACCCGCTGTCGGTGGCCAATGGCGTTAACACGGCGCACTATGAACAGATTTACGAACGAGCCAAAGGAGCGCTGAAAAATGCCGTGGTTGCATTTGACGATGCCAAGGATGTCACCCGCTTAATGCGCTCCGAGCAAGATTCTCTAGCGGATTTTCGTACCGAAGTTGAACAACAGGAACTGGCTTTCAAGAACCAGCTCATAGAGCTCTACGGCACTCCGTATACCGATGATATCGGTCCGGGAAAGACTTACGCCGCCGGCTACGATGGGCCTGACCTGGTGCACTCGATGTACGTCGACAATGTCGAACTCAAGTTCGGGTCGCTACTCGATCCCACCGCCGACAAAGTTTGGCGCATCGACGTTCAGACATTTACGCCGGATTGGTTGAAATCTTCGAAGATCATCGATCTCCAGGGGGCCAACGTAGATCGCGGCAAAAACTGACTGAACGGATTTGGAACAACTTCATCATTAAAAGGGTTCCCGGTGGACGGCGTGCTCGACAACGGACTGCCCGGCCCAAGCGAATTTCTGCGTCGAGTATAACCTGTCCCGGCGCGGCGAAAAGCCTTCGACCCGGACAGACGACGCGCCAGCCCAGGCAGTATTCAGCAAGCCGTCGCAGATATCGCCAAAGCGCGCAACGAAGCCTATAACGCATTTTATCAGGCGGACGCAGCCAAGTATGACCTCGATTGGGCCATCCTGTCGCTGCAGCGCAAGGTCGAATCCCACTCCAAAATCCGTGACATAAAGATTGGCATTTCGACTGCGCAGACGGTGCTCGAAGCAGGCAAGTATGCCGCGGAGTTGGTCGACAAGACCCTGGAAGTGACCGCCAATCAGATTCACATCAATACGCTCACAATCGAAAAAGGCATTCCGACCTCCTTGATCGCGGGTTTGGCGGCCGGTGGGGATATGACCTCGGCCGCGCGCGCCGCGCTTAGCAAGGTTGGATACGTGTTCAAGGAAGTCACGGAGTGGAAAAAAGTCGGCACGGCGGCCGTGATTGGGGCGCTCGAACTCGCCAATCAGCAGCTGGAGCGTTTCTCCGAATTGGGCATTGAGGACGAGGAATGGAAACAGGAACTCCGCGATGCGACGGGAGAGATGCGGGCGAAGGTCTACAAGTGCAACGACCAGATGATGGCCATCAACTCAGCTCTGCAAGAACTCGACAATGCGCAGCGAGCCTACCGCACCGCACAAGCTGAGGGGGATCGCATTCAGGCTGAGCGAGAGGTCTTCCGCCAACGCGCCGCCGCGATCATCCAGGGATTCCGCACGCGCGACGCTGCCTTCCGCATCTTCCGCAACGAGAAGCTTGATCGTTACAAGACTCTGTTCGACCTCGCTTCACGCTATGTTTACATGGCGGCCCAAGCTTTTGACTACGACACTGGCTTGCTTCAGACCGATGAAGGCAAAGCCTTCGTCAATCGTATCGTCAATTCCAGGGCACTCGGCGTGATGACTGATGGCGAGCCGCAATTTGCCGGTAGCAACACTGGTGACCCCGGCCTTTCGAGTGTGATGGCCGAGATGAATTCGGATTGGTCTGTGCTCAAGACACGCCTCGGTTTCAAGAACCCTGACGCTTACGGTACCACCGCCTCACTGCGGACGGAATACTTCCGAATCTTGCCGGGCTCGGACGGGGATGCTGGCTGGGTCGATCAACTCAATGCGGCGCGAAAGGCCAACATTTTGGATGATCCGGAAGTGCGCCGTTACTGCATGCAGATTGATCCGAAGAACGGCCTGCCTGTTCCGGGCATCGTGCTGGAATTCAGTACGACCATTGCCGATGGCATGAATCTCTTTGGACGTCCCTTGGCGGCGGGCGACCACGCGTTCAGCCCAGCGTCGTTTGCAACCAAAATCTTCGGTGTTGGAGTCGCGTTGGAAGGGTACAAAGGCATGGACGATCCCAGCGCCAATTCATCCGCCGTGGACGCCGTGCATGCTTCCTCTCCGGCCGATCCGAATCTCGCGTTCCTCGATCCTGAGGCGATGTCGGCGAACCCGTACGTTTACTTAATTCCGGTGGGACTGGATTCGATGCGTAGCCCGCCGCTTGGGGATACCAGTGTCATTCGGACCTGGAGCGTCGAAGACGTCGCCATTCCATTGCCGTTCAATATTGGCGGGTCGGAACATTCCACGGCGAACCTTTGGCAATCCAGAGATTCGCTCACTGAGCCGTTGTTCTCGTTCCGTAAGCATCAGCCTTTTCGGCCAGTCGCACACTCCGAGGTGTTTGGCACCTTGGTGGTCTATTGGACGGGCGGCGAGCTCGAGCGAACTCAATACAACAACACGCGACTGCTTGGCCGTTCGGCCTGGAATAGTAAATGGAAGTTGGTTATTCCGGGACGGACATTGCTCGACAACCCTAATGAGGGCCTCGACCGTTTCATCCGGTCTGTCAAGGACGTAAAGCTCTATTTCATGACTTACTCCTACTCTGGCAACTGATCGTGACCACCTAGCGCCTTTATTTATGAAATCTCGATTCAGCATCCGGTTGAAGTCGCGTTGCGGGTGGGTCGTTCTGGCTACCTTGCTGCCACTCGTGGTTCAAGCATTCCCGCCCGCTCCGCCTCACACTCTTTTTGGTGTGGTGCGTGATCAGATTGGAAACCCTCTCGAGAAAGGTGCGGACGTCATCCTGGAAACAGCTTCGGGAGTCAAGATCCGGACTTCCGTGGCCATGCGGACAGAAGTTGCCGTGAATTACGAACTCGAAGTGCCGATGGACGCCGGCCTCACGGCCGACGCGTATCTCCCGACTGCACTGCGTCCGACCGTGCCATTTCTGTTACGCGTTCGCGTTGGCCAGACCACCTACTTGCCCATTGAGATGACAGGCGACCTTACCAAACTCGGTTTGCCCGGCGGCCGAACGCGGATTGACCTGACGCTGGGCGTTGATCAAGACGGCAATGGTTTGCCCGACGCATGGGAGAAGGCCGTCGCTGCGTTACTCGGTCGTCCGTGGACAGTTGGGCAGATTCGACCGGACGATTTGTACCCAGGTTCCGGAATGACCTATCGCGACGTCTATTTGGCTGGGACGTATGCGGTAGAACCGACGGACGGATTCGCTCTGCACATTCTAGGTTCGCCTGGAGAACCGCCCAGGCTGGCCTTTACGGTCGTAAAAGGCCGTTCCTACACGGTCCAGGCTGCCAGCGTATTTGGCGAATGGTCGGACGTTTCGTTCCGGGTTTTGCCGGTTGCGGCGAATGCGCCTGAGCAACGAGCGTATCTCGCCACGCAAACGCAGCGGGTCGAGATTGAGGCCCCGATTGCTTCCGGCACGCCGAATCGTTTCTTCCGGTTAATCGTTCGATAATCACGCCCCGTGGCTTGGGTAAATGTGATCTGGCGATTTAACATAATAAGACTGACGGCCACGCTGTGGATGCTGGCGATTCTCAGCGCGCTGATCATCGGGTGGCGCTTGGGACATCCCTCTGTGCCAAGGGAAGCGTCACGGCAACAACTGGTCCGACGTGGCGCCCGGATGTACTTCGGCGACGAAACCAACGCATTCACAGGGCTCATGATCGATCGCTACCCGAGCGCGGCAATGCAATCGCGCTCGACCCTGCGCGACGGTCTGCTCCATGGCATTTCGGAAGGCTGGTTTACCAACGGAGTGCTACAGGTTCGCGAATATTTCACTAACGGTGTCTCGCATGGCTTACGCGAAAAGTTTTATCCGAGCGGCCGCAGACTCTCAGAGGCTCCCGTTGTCGCAGGTAAGATCAATGGCACCTTCCGACGCTGGCATTTGGACGGGGAGCTTGCGGAAGAGATTGCTATGCACGACAACCAACCTCACGGAGAATCTCGCTCTTTTCATCCGGACGGTTCGGTCAAGGCACGTGCCATGGTGGAGCATGGGAAAGTGATTGAGCAGCAATTTTACCCCGCCAAAGTCGCGTCTAGCTCAGGCCTCAGCCAGGTTCGTTGAAATGAGCTTCCGCCTTTGCCATCCGCCTTGCCTGGACGCACTGGAAGCAGCGGATCGGACCAGAAAAGGGTTTGTTAGGGCCGGCGGCTTGAGTTGGCTCGCATCGCAGCGGCTCAAATATTCGGCGCTCTGCGTCCTGTTGCTATTGCTGTCCTGCGGGATGGCGCAGGGTGCGTCTGCGAGTGCGAACTACTCGATCTTGCACCATTCGTTTGGTGGCGGCGGGGGCCAAGCTCAGAGCGCTAATTACTCTGTTCAAGCCGTTACCGCTGGTTTAGGGGATACTAGCAGCCACACCGGCTCCGGGCTTGTCAATTACGCCGGTTTCCCCGGCCAAATCACTGAGGAACCGGACGCGCTCGATGCCAGTTATCAAGTTCCGTCGAGCGGCCTGGTTTCGATAACGCTCAGTGCCACGGATGCCGAGTCGGACCCCCTCACGTTCCAAGTCCTTTCTAATCCGGCCCACGGGACCCTCAGCGGAACGCCACCCACGCTGAACTATCAGGCTGGCCCAGGCTTCACGGCGTTGGATCAATTCACTTTTGTTGTTCACGATGGAACCTTTCTATCGCCGCCTGCCACTATTTCCTTGGTGGCACCCGGCGTGAATCTTCAGCCATCTATCAACTCCGTCCCCGACCAATTGGTTACCGAAGGTCAAATTCTCTCAATCCAAGCGAGCGCTTCCGATCTGGATCCAACGCAAACCCTCACGTTTAGCCTTGGCACGGGTAGTCCGCTCGGTTCATTTGTCGATAGCAGCACGGGTCTGTTCACTTGGACACCGAACGAGTCGCAAGGTCCCGGTATCTATGACATACGTTTCGTTGTAACCGACAGCGGGGTGACTCCGTTACAGGCTTCGACGCAGTTCCGGGTGACGGTCGCTGAAACGAATCAAGCCCCAACGCTGGCCACCATTGCCGATGTCTCTGTTGCTCTGGGATCGGCGGCAACTGTCACCGCCAGTTCCAGCGATGCTGATCTTCCCGCCCAGCAGTTGCAGTACAGTTTGGATCCCGGTGCGCCGGCCGGTGCTCTGATTGATCCCTCCCAGGGCCTATTCACCTGGACACCTCCAAGTGACGCGGTCGGAGGTCAGTTTCCCGTGACCATACGGGTTACCGACAACGGCTCGCCTCCCTTGACGACGAGCCGAACGTTTGTCATCCGCGTTACCGGGGTACCGCCACCTCCAAGCAATTCGGCACCGACGTTGGAACCGATCGCAAATCGTGTCGTCGAAGCAGGAACCCTCATCTCGTTTGTCGCTTCGGCCAAGGATACCGATCTACCACCTCAGGAATTGAATTTCAGCCTCGGTTCCGGCGCCCCAACAAGCGCACAAATTCACTCCACAACAGGTTTGTTTAGCTGGACACCTGGCCTAGAAGCTGCGGGAAACCAATACTCGGTAACAGTGATCGTCACGGACAATGGATCGCCCGCGCTAAGCGCTAGCCGCCCATTTACTATTCTGGTGAATGCGCCTCGGCCACCACCTCCGAGCAACAATTCACCCACACTCTCGCCGATTGAAAACATCACCGCACAGCGAAACGAAATGATCGCGTTCACCGCGCGGGCAATCGACAGTGATTTGCCGACCCAACGCCTAACCTTTACTCTCGGACCAGACGCTCCTGCGGCGGCTCGAATTGACCCTGATACGGGCGCCTTTTCCTGGACCGTGCCGTCGGCGCAGGCCCTTGGAGACGTGTTCATCGCTGTCACCGTCACCGACAACGGCTCGCCGCCGCTCAGTGGTAAATGGACCTTTAAAATAACGGTCTTTGCGCCCAATACGGCTCCCATTCTTTCTGGTCTACCTGACCAATTCGTGAACGAAGGTTCAACACTCACTTTCACGGCGTTCGGGGTTGATCGCGACGTCCCAGCCCAGAAACTGACCTATTCTTTGGAACCTGGAGCCGCTACCGGCGCCAAGTACGATCCTGCAACTTTAACATTTTCCTGGGCCCCGTCTGAGTCGCATGGCCCCGGCGTTTATCCCGTTACCCTGCGTGTGACTGACAACGGAAATCCACCGCTGAGTGCGACCGGTTCATTCACGATCACGGTAACGGAAGTGAATTCGCCTCCACTTCTTACACCGATCCCCGATCAGCGTGTCCGCGCTGGCGAAACACTCAAGTTTACCGCCCAGGCTAGCGATCCGGATGTGCCCACCCAGTCATTGACGTTCTCGCTCGATGAAGGGCCTGTCGGCGCGACGATTGATCCGCGCACCGGACAATTCACTTGGACTCCAGCGCTGGCTCATCCGGGTGGCCTAACCAAAGTCAAAGTGACAGTTCACGACGCCGCAACGCCGGCGGGGAGTTCCTCTCAGGAAGTGCGCCTTGAGGTCAGCGCCGCGCCGTCCACGATTCCACCCACACTGCAGCTGACGTCATCGAGCAAAGATGAGGTTCAAATTGCTTTGGTTGGGATGCCAGATTCGTGTTTTCGTGTGGAGACGACGACGGACTTAATCCACTGGAACCTCGTTCACATTGGCACTGCAGATAATACAGGTCGTTTCAGCTTCTCCGAAACCATCACGCCCTCTATTGCAGCCAGATGGTATCGCGCCCAAGTCGTGGCCTGCGATGCGCCCGGGGCGCCGGAATGGTCGGGGAGTATCGAAGTTAACGGTTCCGAAATTCGATTTCCATTCCGCGGGAAACCAAGCGGTTGCTACTCGATTGAATCGACGATTAACTTTGATGTCTGGACAACCGTTGCGAGCATAAAGGCTGATCCTGAGGGTGCTTTTTCGTTTACGACATCGATCGCGAAGGCGGGTATGAAACTATTCCGCGCTCGCGAGATTGGTTGTCCATGACTTGTCGGATCGCGTTCGGCATGGAGCGTCCTACCCTTGGCTCGGCCTAGGGAAGCTCCATCGACGGATTATGCGAAGCAGGTTGTCAGACAAGGGTACAGGGACTTCGATTTGGAGATTGCTTTGCTACCCGACCGGCGACGCTTCTGTTGAGGCTGTTCTCAGGTCTAACCTACGCCGAAACGCGAGGGTGCAGCCGTCCTGGGCGACGCATCAGCTCCGTTTCTACTCTTAGGTGATACGCCAAGCTCGAGCGAATTGACACGCTTGAAGGGAATGAAAGAGCTTGTCCGCAGGAACACTGAGATCGTTGAATAGTTTTCGGTCGGACCATCAATGCAGACTGCGCGCGAGCCAAGAGGCAACCGAAGGTGACCATGCCCCGGCCCAGCAGAGTAATCCGAAAACCGCTTGGAACGTCGGAGTCTGCGTAGCACGCTTGGGTCCCCGTGTTGGTGGTCAATCCGACTTTTAGGCATGGGCAAACCCTACCGCAACAGCGCGTTTCCGGGGAATAGGACTTTCGAAACCTTAGCTCGGGGTGTCGCCACAGAACAACACGACCAAGCGCTCACCGAGGCGTTCAATTATTGAATCCTCCGGCAGAGTTGGAAATGGGTCTGCGAGTTATAATTGAGTTGCTACTGGGAATCCGATAACCGTGGGGTATGACAACAGAGCGCTTCCAGGCGAGCCGTTGGACGAAGGGCAACTTTCTATTCCCAACCGTTATTGAGATTGACGACCGCGCCGTGGTGCGCCGTAAGCGTCACTGGTTTACGGTGGATGAAATCACCATTAATCTGTCTCGCGTTGCCTCCGTGCACATTAAGACCGGGCTGATTTGGGCGGACGTCTTGATTGAATCCTCGGGCGGAACCGATCCCCTCGCGAGTCACGGACATACCAAGGGAGCGGCTCGTCGTATCAAAGACCGAATCGAGGAGCATCAAGCGGCCTTCGCAGGCCATTCGGACGGCCAGTCACTGCCGGCGGCGGATCACTAAACCGATTTGGCTTTCTCCAACATTTTCTCCGTACTGCCACGAGCGGCGGCACCTGGTTCTCTGAAAAATGAAAGCCATGCAACCGAATCGCGGTTTCTTTTAGGCCGCAACTGATGGTACCCTCGCTGCTGTGCAGAGTGATTCTCAACGAATGCGTCGCCGTGCGGCGGAATGGCTAACTTTTGCCACCGTCTTATGGGGACTCAGTTTTCCGGTGATGAAAGCGCTGGGCAAGCTGCAGCAATCGCTCTTAGTAACAGCAGAGAGTTGGTTTGCTGCCTCTAGCATGGTGGCTGTTCGGTTTGGAACGGCGGCGCTCATCATGGGCGTCTGGTGCTGGCCCAGCTTGCTTCGCATGACCGCATCAGAGCTTTGGCAAGGAATCGGTTTGGGAGTTTTAGCCGGAATGGGCATGGTGTTACAGGTTGACGGCTTGGCTCACACCTCAGCTTCGGTATCGGCGTTCCTCACTCAGTGTGGCTGCTTGATTCTGCCGTGGGCGGTGGCGACGCGCGATCGGCGTATGCCATCGGCCTTTATCCTTCTTTGTTCTGGTGTGGCCGCCGCCGGGGTGGCGGTGCTAGCGGATTTTGACTGGCAATCCTTGCGAATGGGGCGTGGTGAGTTCGAGACGCTGCTCAGTTCAGTAGTGTTCGCCGGACAAATTCTTTGGCTCGAGCGACCTGTGTTCAAGGAAAACTCTGTTCGGCACTTCACCTTGGGGATGTTTGTCTGCATGACACTCGTGGCGCTTCCGATTGCTTTTTTGACCATGCGGGACGCGGGGGATTGGACACTCGCTTATGCGTCCGCTCCGGTTCTAATGATGATGGGGCTCCTGGTGGCGCTGCCGACCATGGTAGCTTTCCTCTTGATGAACCATTGGCAGCGCATCGTCCCTGCCGTGGAAGCGGGATTGATCTACGCGGCGGAACCTGTCTTCGCCAGTCTGTTTGCGCTGTTCGTTCCGGGTTGGCTTTCACATTTCGCTGGCGTTGACTACGAGAATGAGACAGCGACTTCTCGGATACTGCTGGGTGGCGGCCTGATCACCCTGGCCAATGTCATGGTTCAGATTCGTCCGATGTTCTGGCCCTCTTCTCCACCACCCAGTGTTGCAGGGCGAGGAGATGGAGGGGCACATCCGACGAATCAAGGCGGCGTCTGAGACTATTCGTGCGGGCTGCCATGACGCTCGGTCGCACAATAGGCTGTTCCCTGTACTGACCGAACGACGCTTGTCTTCGAAATCGTCCGAGCCGAATATTTACGGCGGACCGGTCGTGACCAGACGCATCGACCACGGATCTACGATGGGGAGAACGAAATGTTGGTAAGGTCCCTCCCTCCTGGTTGCGGAGATGGTTTGGCGGAGGCCCTTCATATCAAACGTATCGAGGCGCTCGGACGACGTTCGTAGTGCGAGATCGAGCTGGGTTGCTGGATCAAAGCTCGAGTTCACGATCGCGACGGCCAGTCCATCCGTTTTGGATTCTCTCGCCCAGACATTGACTTTGTGAAACGAGCTGACGTAGGCCGGCAGGCGGTCTTTCGATAGCCAGCGCATTACTGATTTCAACTGCGTTGTCTTGCTCAAGCTATGAAGGAAGCTCCATGGAAAATAGCCCGCAACGGCGACCCGACCGCCAAGCTGGTTTTCGAATATAGCAAACGTGCACGCGGCGAGCTCGTGCCCGACGTAATCGACCAATCGGGCGAGACTTTGTGCGGTGGGGTCGATCAGCTCTAACCCAAGCGCGGTGCGATGGTTGAACGATTGACGACTGTCACGCTGACGACCGCCATATGCGCCATTGAGGGGATGCTGCGTCATTTCTTCGATGCCATCAACCGCGAAGGCTTGGCCAGGAGCCATTCCAGTGAGATGGCTCAATCCGCGACGGTTGATCGCTGCTAGGGTTTCAGCATCCATATAAACACCGCCAGACAATACCTTCTTGAGCTCAGCGTCCGAAAGGGTTGCCACGTTTTGCGAATAAAGCAGCGTGACCGCGGCAGCTGAAGATGAGTAGGCCGCGGGTAGGCCGATTTCCCAAAGGGCGGGAGCCAAACTGAGCATCCCCGTATCGGTTGCCCAGGAATCCTTGTTCCAGGCCGCCCAAAGCCCAATCGGGGCGAGACGTTGGAAATTCCGGGCGAGCAGATCAAAGAACGGACGAGCTTCATGGGCTGCCGCAAGCATCGGTTCGAATTCGTCGAGAGGTTCGTCATTTCCGGAGAGGACGTTGAAGGCTGCCCCAGTGCAACCGGCTGCCATATGGGATGCCGCTTCCAAGACCGTCGTACGGGCGGCCTTTTTAAGGAGTTGATAGGGAAAATTCTCGATCTCAGATTGGATGGCGCGGACATCCGGGGGGAGCAGCGAGACTTGCCGCCCGATCTCGTGCGATTTTCCTGCTAACCCAGGTGTCGCCGAATCCTCGTAGAAGCCACCACCCGGGCGCCAGTAGACAGGGGCCCGCGACGGTCCGGAGAGAACCTGGGCCCAGCCATCGAAGTCGTATCCTTCGTAGAAGCGTTCTCCGGACATAAAGCCCAGCGGCAAACCGGGGCGTTCACGATGCACTGTTTGTTCGATCATTCCGAGAAGTCTCGCAACACTGGTCCGGTTGTGAGCGAGCCATGCTTTACGAAGGGCAAGCCGACCTTCCAGGGGCCCGTCAAATAGGGCAGACTTCAGCCCAGGCCGAGTCCAGGTCCGACCGGACTCCTGGGCAAATCGAGCTAAGCAATGTTCGCAAAAGCAGGTCAAGCCAATCGGCATATGCCCGGCCAGGCGCACGTCATCATCGATCCAGACGTAGTCTGGGTTAGCTCCCGCCACGACTCGATAGAGTTCTTGGACATAACCTTTGAACGCAGCATCGTTCGGACAAAAGGAGCCTTGGCAAACGGCGCCGTCGGGATCGGTCGCGCGAGTGTAGGGACCGGTCAATGAATTCCGCAGATTTTCGTTGTGGTGCCCGATCGTGGAGAGGACGTTGATGCCAGCGCGATAGCCCAATTTCTTTGCTTGAGTTATCCGACCGGCTAGAACTTGGGCGCGTTGACGGATCTCCTCCATCGGCAGTGGGGGATGCGTAGCCGACGTGAAAAACGTGAGTTCATCGGTGACGTCCTTATATTTTTCAAACCAGGCAAGCAGCTCTCGATAGCGAGAATCCGACGACCATTGTGGAACCCCAATCCGAAAGGAGATGGACGCTTTCGTAACGGGTGGGAACGGATTGACATCGACCGGCTCCGCGATTGTTCCCAATTGATTTGTCACCCACCCTGGGGTGAAGCGAGCCAAGAAGATAGTTTCGTAAGGGGATCGAAGTCCACTCTCATAAAGCACTCCGATCTTGTGATCTGGCAATGTCGCTAGGCAGGAATACGCGCTCGGCCCTGGCTCGATAGATTGCTGGAACGGCCAGGTCTGCCCTTCGTCCAAACTGCCTCGCACGGTTAGGTTCTCGCGTCGTCGACTCGCAGGATTGGAAAACAAGATCAATCCAGGCTGCCCATCCGCTGCCCAAGCGACACGCCGGAGGCTCGCCTGACAGATCGGCTCGATCAAGACGGGATCGTGCTTCTGGTCAATCCACGTTTGGCCGCCATCGGTGCTTCTGGCAACCTGACGAGCAAATTGGTCCGGGGTGTAATTGCGCATGTTCAACAGCAATTGACCTCCCTCCAGTTCCACGACCTCACACTCATTAACTCCTGGCAGCGGCGCGGACCCACCCAACTTCCAAGTTGCGCCATGATCATCGGAGTAGATGATGTGAGATCGATACTTTCGGGATTCCGCTTCGATATGATCGCAAGGGACGACAAGTCGGCCGGCGTAGTTGCCGTGTTGCATTTGGATTCCGGCTCCCGGTCCTGTGGCGTACCAGGTCCAGTCTTCCCGTTTGACCTGGCTTGTGATTTCCCGAGGTGTCGACCAGGTCAATCCGTCGTCCGTCGAGCGACTCACAAAGACGCGGCGAGTGTCGTGGCTTTGTCGCGCGATGATGGCGGGTTCTCGGTCTTCCCCGCGGTTCCAGGTCATCAGCAGGTAGATATAACCCGATGGAGTATCAACCACCGGGCAGGCATTACCGCAGGTGTTGGTTCCGTCATTCCAGATCACTTGCAATGGTGTCCAGGTTCGACCGTGATCCGTGCTGCGTTTGCACACCAGGTCCACATCCCCAAAATCGTTCGCACTCTGACGGCGCCCTTCGCACAAGGCTAGAACGGCGCCCTGCGGTGTCGTCAAAAGCGATGGAATTCGGAACGTATGATAACCGTCTGAGTTTTGAGAGAAGACGTTGATCTTCTCCAGTCCGCTCGGCGCGTTCGCGGCAGGCCGAGCATGGCTTAGTCCCGTGGCGGCATTTTGGGCGCGCGCTGTCGGAATCGCCAGAGTGGTCATTGCCAGCCCAATCGCCAATGCAAAGAGGAGAGATTTCACGTGATGTTCTGCTTATCAGAGATGCGCCCGGTCGGCGAGTAGAACTGACCACGACCGCAGCCACGAAGGAAACCGAGCGGAAAGAATAGCCTAGCGCGAAATCAAATGAACGCTCGGCGCTTTGATCAAGGCAATCAATGCGTCACCAACCCGCACTCCCAGTTCCTCGCACGCCTGTTTCGTCACAAACGCGGTTAAAGGAAATCCGCAATCGAGGTCAACGCGCGTCAGCCAACCCTCAGGCGTGACAGCTTCCACTCGGGCGACAAGGTGATTGCGCGCACTGCTCGGCTTGCCCTCAGGGCCCCGCAATAAGATAACATCGTCCGCGTTGATGCAGACGTGAACGTCGTTCGAGCCGCTGGGAAGATCCGGATCCAGGGCCGTCAGCCGGATGGACCCAACTTCGACGACAGCCAGGCCGCGGGAGATCTCGAGCACTCGACCCGGCACAATGGTTTCAACTGTCAGTAATCCCGCTACAGCGAGATTAGCAGGCCGACTAAAGACCTCTCGAGTGGGGCCTTTCTGTGATACCCGGCCCTTGATCAGGACGATGACTTCGTCGGCCAGCGAAAGAGTCTCAAAGCGATCGTGCGTCACATAAATCATGGGGATGCGAAACTCATCACGGATTCTTGCCAGGTACGGGAGAATCTTCCGTTTGAGTGGCAAATCCAAACTGGCTAGCGGTTCATCGAGCAGGAGCAACCTTGGTGACGCGAGCAAGGCGCGTCCGAGAGCGACCCGTATTGGGAAAGAGCGCCAGGTCTTGGGGCACATAACCGACGCGGCGACGATAGGTCGGAATGGAAACTCCTCTCTCCGTGTCCGTGAGCACGTGGTCTCCTACTTGGATAAATGCGGAGAGTGGAGAGCGCAATCCGGCGATAAGGTCGAGTAATGAAGTCTTGCCCGCACCGGAAGGGCCAAAGAGGACCGTGATCGGCCCTTTCATTTCGGTGCTCAGTTCTAGGGCGAAATTGGCGAGAGGTAAAGAGATGTGGCGCAGGATGACACTCACGCGTTCTTCCTTTTTTGCAGCAGGAGCCATTCACTTGTCCAGACGGCGGTGAACGCTAGCGCAGTCGAAAAGCCGAGCAGTCGAAACGCTTCGGAATCATGCCCCATCTGGACGGCCTGGAAAATCGAGAGCGACAAGGTTGACGTCTTCCCGGGGATATTGCCGGCGACGAGAATCGTCGCGCCGAATTCGCCCAGAGCCCGAGCAAATGCCAAGATCAGACCTGCGACTATTCCACGAACAGCCAACGGAACCGTAACAGTCGCGAAGACTCGCACCTCGCTGGCGCCGAGGGTACGGGCGATTTCCTCCAAACGCGGATTAACCTCCTCAAACGCAATGCGAATAGAACGCACGAGGAGTGGGAAGGACATCACGCCCAAGGCCAATAGCACCCCACGCCAGGTGAAGATGATATCCAGGTCGAGCCATTCGTGCAAAAAAGCTCCTACGACCCCGCGCCGGCCGAAGAGTTTGAGGAGCAATAGTCCGGTGGCTACGGGCGGCATGACGAGGGGCAGGGAGACCACGGTCTCGAGCAGAGATTTGCCTGGCCAATCGTAACGCGCGAGAACCCAGGCCACGGCAAGCGCAACAGGCAAAATCAGGAGAGTGCTTAAGGCCGAGACCCAGGCAGTAAAACCGACGATTTGCCATTCTTCCCCAGTCATTGGCTCAATCAATCAACGACGAACACTAAAACCAAATTTTTCGAATATTGTCTTGGCCTCATCAGACCCTAGGTAAGTGAGGAACTCGTAGGCTGCGGCCTTTTCCGGAGCTCCTTTCATCACCGCGACTGGGTAGCTGATGTTCAAGCCGGCACTGGCTGGAATTTCGAAGGCAATCTTAACCCGCTTGGAAATACCGGCGTCCGTCTTGTAGACCATGCCCGCCTCGACGTTGCCAGCCTCCACCGCAGCCAAGGCCGCACGGACGCTATCTGTAGGCACGACCTTCTCTTGTACTGCGGACCAGAGTCTCTGATTTTGGAGGTATTCGCGAGCGTAGATACCTGCAGGGACCGTGCGAGGTTCGGCGATCGCCAATCGTTTGACTCGTGCTGTGGCTAGATCCGAGGGCGAAGTCAGGGGGAATTTTGCATCTTTGGGCACCACAATCACGAGCGTGTTTGAAAGCAGGCTTCGGCGGCTGGCATGCTCCACAAGACCGCTCTTCTCAAGATCGTCCATCTTGGCTTCATCCGCGGAGAAGAAAATGTCTACCGGAGCGCCTTCCTGGATTTGCCGAGCAAGGAAGTTCGATGCACCGAGGTTCACGACCACCTTGTTCGTCGACTGCTTAGCGTAAGTGGCGGCGATGTCTCGAACGGCGTCCGCGAGACTGGCGGCGGCTGACAATTGAATGGTTGCGCCCGCGGCATGAACCAAAGCCGTGAGCAACCCAATGAAAAGGCATCCACAACGCCAGAACCACTGGCCGGTAGCGCCTGGATGGCGGATTCTCCGCACGACGGTCACTGGTCGTTGGGAAGCGACGATGGCCGAACGGGCGGTGTGGAACGGGGCGGCGGCACGGCGCACGTTGAGCTCTGGGCGGATTGCTTGCTGCACGCCCGAAGCATGCCCTGTTCTTTCATCCAGGACAAGGGCGTCAAGGCAAGTTGACCTGCCATATCTGGAGCGACAGTCGCTTTTAGCGCGCGGCTGCGGAATGTCACGCTCACGCACTACGGACCCGCTGTCTCCTGGGCGCTGCGATAAGCAACCGGCCTTCACTGCCCGGGGAACTCAGGGGTGGGGTGCGAAAACGACTGGGAAGTATGCGTAGACGGCGTTGGCGGCCAGGGCGCATGGCGATTTGCCATCAGCCAGCGTTGGAGGGTAGGGTGCTGAGAGCTATGAGGGATCTGACGAGCGCGACTGCCATTAAATCCAAAGGGTTTCTGTTCTTGCTGCTTGGGTTTGGTTCGGCCGTTTTGCTTTGGCTGGAATGTCCAACCTGGAGGGTCGCCGGTTTATTGGTTCTTTCCGTGTGGTCCTTCTGTCGATTTTACTACTTTGCCTTCTACGTCATCGAGAAATATGTCGACTCAAAGTTTCGCTTTGCAGGGCTCTGGTCATTTGTTGTGTTCCTGTTCCGTAAGAAGTGAACTGGGGATGGGCAGGTTCGCGGCCGGTTTTGAGAAATGCTCGTTGGCCGAGTCGGACCCCCGAGGGGGGCGTCAGTTCAAGACCAAGCTTAACGCAGGGCCAAGCTTGTGCTTGGACGGCAGTAACGGCAGGATTCACTCTATATGCTCCTGAGATGTGGGTGGATGATTTGGACTTGGTCGCTCGCGCTCTGTTTCCAAGCAGTGGACGCCAGGGCAGGCGATTCTAAGATCTCCGACCAGACGTTGGGTAGGGCGTCAACCGTGGTGGATGCGAGCCAGCCGCGGCTGACCGGGGCTTTGGCTGAATCTCCAGTCCAAATTGAGTTTAACGCTGCGGCCTATCGAATTGGAGAGCTCGGTCGATTCGTCGTTTTACAAGCGAGTCGGTCAGGCACTAACCCTGGCTTGGTAAGCGTTGACTATACGACGAAAGACGGCACCGCTTTGGAGGGGCAGGATTATCTCGCTCATCATGGAACGCTTTATTTTGAATATCCAAATGCCGTGGCCGCGAGCTTGGTGATTCAGATTGTCGACGATACCAAAGTCGAGAGCACTGAGACCTTTCAGGTCGCTTTAGGGAATCCCACGGGCGGAGCGGCATTGGGAAGGAACTCGGCCGTTACCGTGTCGATCGTCGACAATGATGCTCCGAACCAACCGGGGCTGGGAGTCGATGGCGAAATCCGAACCTTAGCGACCCAAACCGATGGCAAGCTCCTGGTCGGTGGCAGTTTTACGACAATCCACGGCTCGCCGCGGAGATCTGTGGCTCGTCTCGAATCAGACCTGGCCATCGATGAGAGTTTTGACGCCAGATTGTCTCCGGGAACGACAATCCGCCGGGTCTTCCTCGCCCCGAATGGGGACATTCTCATGACTGGTTCGTTCTCCAATATTCAAGGGATCGCCCGTGCGCATCTGGCTCGATTCAAACCCACCGGCGCTCTGGATCCGACCTTTGCCCCGACGTTCGTTCCCGCGATGTCGGCCGATACTTCTAGAGAGGTTTCAGTGGTTGACTCGGTCGCTGTTTTGCCAGACGGCAAGATTTTGGTGGGCGGACATTTTACCGAAGTGGATGGCGTGCTCCGTGTCGGGGTGGCCCGTCTGAACGCGGATGGCACGGTCGATCGCAATTTCAGCCACGGCAGTTTTCTCTCGCGTCCGGAAGACGGTGGATTCGCCACGGATCTCGGGGTACAACTCGACGGACGAATTCTCATGAGCGGGCGCGGGAATACTCTGCGTGACATCTACAGCAACACCTTGTTGCGCTTGGAGCAGGACGGTGGCTTAGACAACGACTTTCGAGCTGGTCTTAGCCAGGTGGCCAGTTGGGGCGGAATTGTGCCGTTTCATGTCGGGTTGATCAGGCTGCTGAGGAATGGCCAGCTCCTCGTGGTCGAAGAGTCCGACTTATCCGATAAAACATCTGGATCTCCCGTGATCCGGCTCGATCCGAACGGATCCGAAGATTTCTCCTTTGAGGCGAACTCACCCTGGACACGCCAACGTTGGTCGAACCGCGCCGTCCACGCCGTTTTGGAAGGGGACGATGGGGCTATTTGGGTTGGGGGGCCCCGTCTGCTAGCTCGATTGCGAGCAGACGGCGTGGAAGATGCGACTGCCACCACGACCTTGGGCTCAGAATCGCCTCAGACACTGATTGAATACGATTCTGACATGTGGGGTCATGTTCGGACGCTCTCACTGGAGAACCCGTCCGTGAATGCGTTGGCGCTCAAATCCGACGGTCACATCGTGATTGGCGGCAACTTCATCTCATATAATGGCCGGGCGGTCTACGGCCTGGTGGAAGTCTTCCCGGACGGAACTCCCGCGGGACGAAGCGTTCCGCTCGCCCTTCGTCTGGAATCTCTGCAGATTATGCCGAATGGGCTGGTTCGAATTGTGATCACTGTTCCGAAGAATCGGGAGGTCGTAATCCATCGATCGACCGATCTGAGAGTGTGGGTGCCGGTCCTCACGGAAATATCAGCAACAAACCGGCTAGAGGTGACCGATCCAGAGCCTGTCGACGGCCCAGCGCGATTTTACCAGGTCAGTTTGAAATCGCTTTAGAGTTGGTAAGCCTACGACCGGAGTCGCTCGCCCTCGTGCGACCCCTTGAGAGTGAATCAGGTGGCTTGTCTCGTTTTCAGAGGAGTGGAAGGCGCCAAACTTGGCGCGGTATGTCAAAGCCGCGTAAGATGACCTCCGAAGGCTCGGACTTGATATCCAAGGAGTGGAGAAACGCGCGAGTCTCGGGATGCTCAAAAAGGTCTCGTGAGACCGTCAGATCGCCCCCTTGGCAACAGCTGATCATTCTTGCGGCCAGGTTGACGGTGGTTCCGAAGTAATCCAAACGGTCGTTGGCGTTGACGGCCAGACAAGGGCCAAGATGAAGACTCGATTTCAGATGAAGGGGTTTTCCACCCAAAGCTTCGTAGGGAACAGCCGAGAGTTTTCGGTGCATCTCCAGAACGGCTGCGAGCGCTTCGTCCACACGGCTAAACACCGCCATCACTGCGTCGCCGATCGTCTTGACCACAGCACCGTGATTTCGCCGCACGACATCAAAGAGGAGGTTGAAGTGCTCTCGGACCAACACGTAGGCTGGGGCGTCTCCAATGCCGTTGTAAAGAGCAGTGGAGCCTCGTAAATCTGTGAAGAGAATGACCTGCTGTCCAACGGTGATTCGCTCCAATGGAGAGATGACCTCTCTCGCGAAGAGGTCTCGGAAGTCTTGGCAGTTCGTCACCCGCGCCGCGGTCAATATCTCCTCGCTCCAGGCTAGATGTTCAAGCACCAGAAACACGGGATAGGGCATTGAGTTGACCACCACGCCAGGCCTCGGAGTGCCCGCGCCCGCGGACGCGGGTTGAGGTTCGACCCGGAATGCTCGCGGTTCGCAAATCAAAGAACTGGAAGTGAACCGCCGCAATTCCTCGCTCGATAGCATCCAAGGATGCTCCACTTGGGGTGAGCGGAGGCGCAAGCTTCCGGTCGCATTAGGCAGTTTCCACGAGCGGGACTCGTTGGGGGCTAGGAAAAGTTGGCTGACGATATGGGGTTTGCCGCCGGGGCCGGCGAGACAGTACCTTTCGTTTCGTTGGGCGCGAATGGATGCATTCACCGTGAACTGCAGTTCCACCGATCGATCGAATTCAGCGTCGTAACGAATCTGGCAAGCCTCACAATGACTTTTGCTCTGGACGTCGGCCAAAGTCTGCGACG
>JBGAIN010000245.1:0-9701 GCA_044225505.1 Limisphaerales bacterium | reverse complement strand
CCCTGCGCCCTTTGGTTCACCGATTTCCAGGCTGCCATGGGCGAGGACAATCTGGCTAAGGCCCTGGCCTTTCTCACCAACCGCCGCCCAAAACTCTCCTGAACCCTTCATGCATACGCGCTGGTGCTGCCCTGATGCACTCAGGCCTCCCTTGCCTTCACGCCTGAGACCACGCACAATATACCATGAATGATGAGGCGACTGAAAACGGGCCAGGAGTTGAGCCCCATAGTCGGTTCTTTACGGGCAGGCATTTGGTTGTTTTGGGAGTGATCGTTCTGGTGGTTGCCTTTCTCGTGGGTCTCATACCGATGTGGCTGCGCGCCCGCCAGTACGCTGTGCAGCGGGATGAGTCCCGCCGCGAGCTCCAAATCTCCCAGCGTGCATTACGCCGGGACGAACTCGAGAGGCTAATCGCCGCCGCAGTAATTGACTCGCGCCTCGGACAATACGAATCGGCCCGCTGGTCGGCGAGCGAGTTCTTCCAGGCCATACAACAAGAGATAAATGTTCCGGCGACGGCAGATTTGAGCAACGCACAGAGCGAACAGCTTGCTCCATTGCTTGGGCAGCGAGATGAAATCATCACGCTGCTTGCACGCGCCGATCCCGCCGCCGCGGAGCGTTTGACCCAGATCTATGTTGTAACTCGAAAAGCGCTTCAAGTGAAATGAATGAAGCATTGGATTCATTCGGCACTTCCACCCATCTTAGCCTTTGACTGAGGCGCACCTGGTAGAGCACTAAATTTCAATCCTCCAAACTTTGGCGTACCATAATACTGACAGCGATCAAGACAGGTGACGTGGTCTGATCCACGGGAAAGGAATCAGATGGAAACCTATTTCGACAAAATCGAGGAACAGCATGGCACCTTGGCACGCGAGAGAGTCTTCGCCGACTTGCAGGCGCTCGCAAATGACGCGGAAGACCTATTGAAGGCGACTGCACATGACGCCTGCGAAAAGAGCAAGGAATTGCGCACGAGATTGACGTCGGCAGTAGAACGTGCCAGGGAGACCTGCGCCACGATGCAGGCCCGCGCCACGGCCCGTGCGAAGGAAGCGGCGCGAAGGACCGACAACTTGATTCGGAAGCGTCCGTACGAATCACTGGGCGTTGCGCTCGGCTTGGGCCTTCTGTTGGGCTTGCTAGTCGTCCCTCGCTAAAGCCGGTGAACGGCGCTCCATCCAAGTCGAGGGGAGTCAGGAACTCGCTGAGGCGTGCCGGCAACTCCTTGCTTACGCTTGTCGAGACGCGCTTGGAGTTGTTCACGATCGAATTGAAGGAAGAGAAGTTAAGTGCGGTGGGAGTCCTCGTCCGGGTGGAACTCGTACTCGTTCTGGGGGCGGTTGGTGTACTTGTCGCGACTGGTGCGCTGTCCATCTGCCTATGGGAAATCGCGAGGTACCTGGGTTTGATCGGACTAGCGTTGGCGGCTCTGATTGCGGCCGCTGCTGGTCTTTTGTGGAGTATTCGCCACCGGATTCGGAATGGTCCAACTGCTTTCAAAGAAACAATCGCCGAGTTCAGAAAGGATGGCGAATGCCTGCGACGCGATCATCAATGCCCTTTGAGGAACATAAGAGGTTTCTCGTGGCAGAGGCTGAACTTCACCGAATCCTGCTGCGGACAAAATACGCCAATTTTCGGGCGCGACTTGGCCTCGACCGGCGAGCACGCGGAACAAAACAGCGGTGTGCGATCATTCTGATTGCGAGAGCGATGTTGGGGTTGCTGGCTATTCGAAGGCGCTTGAGTTCGTCATCGCCCACCCTTGCGTCAGGCGATTTCAACGGAGCAAAGGATCTCTGCTGATAATGTCTTTTCGACCATGAAAGCCAGCTGGCGTGACTACCCTGACAACATTGGGCACATGGATATGCCGCGCTGGTTCCGCTGTCAGGATAACAATCACAAAACCGATGATTGACTACAGGCCATCAAGGCGAATGACTGTGAAGCCTGCCATACGATCTTGGCACGGAGATCCGGCAGAGAACTGCTGCAACTTTCTGCTGAAGGCGAGCCATTCAAGCACTCTGGCGGAAAACTTGATCCTGGTTTCACCTGGACGGATTGTCATAATGGCGGTCCTTAAATTAACCTGACCGAGCCTCTCACCTTCCCGCTCCATTACGATTGAAAATGGCCGGAGTTTTGTCTTTATAGTCAGGAACTGAAATGAAACTAGCCGACCCTTTGCAGCCAGCTCCAAGTTGCCTTGGTGATGCGCGCCGATATCGAGGGCGAAGGGGGGATCCTCGCTCTTTTGGCTTTGGACTTTCCCGAAGGGAACGCTCGAGGAGCACGCTGGTTCGGGCCGATGACGGAGCTTGGTCTGGTTGGACTGCACTCTTGTATGGCGATGGGACGATTACCCCCGCCATCTCGGTCTTGAGCGCTGTGAAGGCCTCAACGCCGCTGCGCCCAGGATATGAATCGTTCCTACTCAAATCCCACTATCAGTAAATTGATGAAATCCGTCTCCATTTCGGGCGGCTCCCCAGATGTTCTGCGGGTCTTCCAATCCAAAGAGCAGACTCGATCCTTTTACAACAAGATCAGCCAAGTTTACGATCTTTTGTCTGATCGCAGCGAAGCGCCAATGCGTAAATGCGGGCTGGAACTGCTGAAGGCCCGTTCCGGCGAAATCGTCTTGGAGATCGGATTTGCCACGGGGCAATGTTTAGTGCCACTTGCCAAAGCTGTCGGTCCTGAAGGACGGGTCTTTGGCCTCGATCTATCGGACAAGATGCTCAAGCTCTCCAAGGCACGGCTTGCCCAGACGAAAATGGTCAGCCGGACCCGACTTCGCTGCGGAGACGCAGCCCAGTTGCCCTATCGAACCGAAAGCATTGATGCGATTTTCATGAGTTTTACCCTGGAACTATTCGACACGCCAGAAATCCCACTCGTGCTGAGTGAGTGCCGTCGTGTGCTTCGGACTGGTGGGCGCATCGTCGTCATTGGCATGTCCAAGGACGGGCGTGGCGAGCCCCTGATTCGAGTGTTTGAGTGGGGACATCAGCATTTTCCCAACTTCCTCGACTGCCGACCCATTTTCGTGCGCCATGCGTTGGAAAATGCCGGTTTCAAAATCGAGAAGACCTTGAAGAAGCATATGTGGATCCCGGTTGAGATTGTGCTCGGTCAAAAGCTGAATTCTCCCGATCTGCGTCGGGATCCGGTTCAGAAAGGAAAGTAGCTGCTTGTCCAAAGGGAGAGGATCGAAAGACGGTGACTCGGGATGGGAGAGCGCCAAGAAAGGTTACCGGCGAGGAATAACGTGATCGAGAGGAAGCGGGTAGTCTTTCCGCTGGCCGATCATTAGCGTGTGCCCCAGTGGGATTGCATGGGAGCGACTGCTAGATTGTCAGGGTGAAAGCAAATTATTTTTGTCCGTCTCAGCCTGATCCCGAGTAATGGACTGTGATGTTCCGGGCACGGTCCTTCGGTTCATCTCAAACCACATTCGATCCCTGGATCAACTCGAAGTGTTGCTGCTGGTGAACTCGCTTCCAGATCGTGAGTGGTCCGTCGTTGCCATTGATGCCATCATCCGTTCAAATCCGGAAATGGTGTCTCGCTGGCTTGAGGGCTTTGTTCGTCTGGGTGTGTTGTCCAAATCAGCTCAAACCGGGCTTTACCGCTACCAGCCGTCAAATCATCAACAAGGCCAGATTGTTGCCGATCTCGCGGCGATCTACAAAACGAGCAGGCACCGAGTCATTGAATTGATCTATTCCGGACCACCGTCTGCAATCAGGAGTTTTGCGGAGGCGTTCAAGTTCAGGAACAGAGAATAGCGCCGCTCTCCCTCAAGCTCAGGTCCCTCCTTGCTGCGCCAATCGTTCCCTGATTGCTAACCGCTCGCAAGAAGAGGTCACAATAAGCTTTTCTCGCGCTCATCGTTGGCTCATAAGAAACTCGAGCCCAGACTTCTTATGACAAGCGACGATTCTCAGCAGACAGAAGAAAGGCCCGCGCCGGCCAAACGGGGCATCTATCTGGCGGTTCGGAATAAGGACGAGCGTTCGCGCCTGGAGGATACGCTCGTTCTCGACAGATTCGATGTGTCGGTCTTTCCGTCGGCAACCGCGCTCTGGGAATCATTTTCGATACGTCCGACGCGCTTCGTTATCACAGAGCGTCAGTTTCCTGACGGCTTTACTGGCCTGGACTTGTGCCGCGGGATCCGCAAGGACTTTCTCCTCCCTTATGTCTACGTCGTCATGCTCAGCACGATGAAGCGCTTGGATGAGATTAAGCAGGGTCTCGCCGCCGGTGTCGACGATTACCTCATCAAACCGCCCAACCCTTTGCAGATCAGATCTCGCGTCCTCGTGGGTAAACGGTGGCTCGCCTACATTGACTCGCTTCATAGCGCCCGAAAGTAGTCCTGCGAGCAGACCAGAGGCGCATGACACTGGAGATCGCACTTGTTTTCGCCATCGTCGCTGGCGCGGTTGGTTTGTTCGTAACGGAGTTTCTGCCGCTCGATCTAGTTGCGTTGATGGTGCTTTCGACACTGCTCCTTTTCGGCATAGTCACCCCGAAGAGGGCATCTCCGGATTGAGTAATCCCGCCACGGTGACCGTCGCAGCGATGTTTTTGCTGAGTGCCGGCTTGCGAAAACAGGTGCTGTTAACGCCGCCAGCCGCTGGCTGTCGATGTGGGGGAAGAACGTGACCGGCCTACTGGTTCTCTTACTGGTAAGCGTTGGGTTTATTTCGGCGTTTATCAACAACACGGCAGCTGTCGCCGTCCTCCTTCCGGTAGTTCTGAGAGTGGCGGACGAACGAAGAATTTCCGCTTCGAAGCTCCTCATTCCCTTGTCCTATGCTTCTCAGTTTGGCGGAGTATGCACCCTTATTGGGACATCGACAAACCTGCTGGTAAGCGCCATTGCCGAGCGAGCGGGCGTCGGCGCTTTTTCCATGTTTGAACTCACAGGCGTGGGTCGGATCATGTTTGTTGCAGGCTCGGCGTACCTGCTGTTCGTGGGGCGTCGGCTACTGCCTGCGCGGCGCCCGGAGGAACTCACGGAGGTCTATCATTTGGGGGATTACGTGACAGAGATACGTATCATGCCCAATTCGCCTTTCGTTGGCAAAAGCGTATTGGCCGCAGGACTCGCCGATCAGTACGACATTACCGTCCTTGAACTCCTCCGGGGAAAAGCCAAAAGTCATTACCCACTCCAGGAGCCTCTTCACGCCGACGACATTCTCTTGATTCGAGGTCCCGTCCGAAAACTAATGGAAATGCGAGCTCAGACCCATTTCGAAATCGAACCGGAATTCAGGCTTCGCGATGCGACTCTCGAAGACGCTGATTCCGTTCTCGTCGAAGCATTGGTGGCGCCCCGGTCCCGCTGGATCGGTCGCACGTTGGCAGAATTGGATTTTCGGGCACGATTCAATGCACTGGTGCTGGCGATGCAGCGGCGGGGGCGATTCATCACCTCAAAACTGGCCGCGGTGCGGTTGCGTTTTGCCGATGCCATGCTCCTTTTGGGTAAGCGGAGTGACATCCAGCGGCTTCGTCAGAACGAAAATGTCATCATTCTTAGCGAAGTACAGCCTCCGGCTCCACGGCGCAAGCGTGCCCTGGCCGCCTTGCTCATTTTAACGGCCGTGGTGGCGGTTGCAGCGTTAAACGTGTTTCCAATCGTGGTGACCGCGATCGCAGGCTGCGTCGCAATGGCGCTAGCTCGCTGCCTCAGCCTTGAGGAAGCGTATGAAGCCGTAGATTGGCGCGTCATTGTGTTGTTGGCTGGACTCTTGCCGTTGGGCACGGCCTTGGAAAAATCTGGCGCGGCCAAGTGGATATCGGAACAGACACTTCGAGGAATCGGGGATGCCGGACCGCTTGCCGCTCTTGCCGTTGTTTATCTTCTGACGACTGTCCTTACAGAGTTCATGAGCAACAACGCTTCGGCCGTGCTCCTTGCGCCGATTGCAATCTCGCTGGCTCATGAATTGGGGGCTAATCCCAAGCCCTTTTTGATTGCCGTGACAATTGCCGCGTCCTCCAGCTTCGCGACCCCAGTCGGATATCAGACGAACACCATGGTCTACGGCGCGGGTGGATACCGGTTTATTGACTTTGTCAAAGTCGGTGTTCCGCTGAACCTGCTATTTGGTGTGTTAGCCGTCTATCTCATCCCAAAGTTCTGGTCGTTCTGAATCGCTCACCGATTACCAACGACTTTGGTCTCCAGCCAGCGTCAGTCAAACATTCATCCCCCGGGCCGCGAACGAAAATCTGACTGCGCTGGATCCGTCCTCGCTTTCCATGTTTCCAGCAAGCTCAAAGTAACGGCAAGAATAACTGGCCCCAGGAAGAATCCAGCAGGACCAAACACCACCACCCCTCCCACCATCGTGATGAAGACCGGCACAGTGTGGAGCTGCAGCTTGTTTTGCACGAGCATCGGATATTGTCAGGTTGTCAATTGAGGCCACTACTACAGCTCCCAGGCCACAAGAATTGTGGCCCTGATCCAGTGTCCGTCGAGGAAGAGAATGATCGCCCCGGGCAACCAGATGAGCGAAGGGCCAACGACAGGGATTATGGATAAGATCCCCATGATAATGGCCCAAAACCAAGGGGCGGTCAGGCCAAGCCACCAAAACATTAGTCCACCCAGAAAACCCTGGACGACACCAACCGCAAGTTTGCCGTAGATCGTCGCATAGACCGTATCGGTAACCACGCCGAATAATCTATCCGCTTCGCCAATCGAAAGAGGGAGCAATGCCCGGATCGTGACGAGAATAGTAGCACTGCCGCGGAAGAAGTAGAACAGGAGAAAGAAAATGACCAGAACTTCCAAAACGCCAAGGAGGGAACCTTGGAGAAGGTAGGATGCCAGAGCGGTGATCAGCGAAGCCAGGCGTTGGATCGCGTCCCCCAAGTCCACCCGCTTTTCCAGCCAGAGCCAGGCGGGCCAAAGCCACGTATGGCTCAATGCTTTGGACTTCCACTCTCCCGACTCGATTTGGGTCCGAATGGCATTGACTCCGTCAATTTCCCCATTGATCGTTATGGGCAGCAGTACTCCCAAAGGCGCAAGGAGGACGATCAAGACGAGCAACGTGCTTACGGCCGATGACAGGTTCTCTCGACGAATTCGCCGAGCAATTCCGCGATGGAGTGGATACGTCGCAATGGCCAGCGCCATCGCCCATGCCAGCGCTGAGACAAACGGACGTGCGACGAGAAAACACAGCCAAAGCGCCAGCGCGGTTAGCGCGAGCAAGGCCAGATTAGGCCCGCGCGTTGGTTCCAGGGACGGTTCCACATTGGGTTCGAGTCTTCCTTCTCCCTAATTCGCCGATGCCTGATAGCAAGTCACAGCGAACAACCAGATTTCGGAAGACCGCGCATCAATTAAGCGAGATCGTCCCTTTCGGTCGGGTTGACACGAGTTCCTCAGAACAATTGTTTCCTGTTCGCTTAGAAGGCCCTGATCAGAACGGTTTCGGGGATTCTCCACACCTTCACAGACTTGTCTGTGCTTCCGGACGCAAGCATCTTTCCATCACGCGAGAACGTCACCGAAGTCACTCGATTCTTGTGCGCCCGCCACCAATACCTGATTCTGCCGTCAGGAAGGCCCCATACTTTTACGCTGTTGTCCCAACCACCGGATGCTAGAGCCTCCCCATCCGGTGAAAACGCAATCGAATAGACCAGACGTGAACGAGCGTCGATGGTTCGGACAGGGACCAGGTAGGGAGCCGCCCAAAGTTGGATCATCCCATCCAGTCCGGCCGAGGCCAGCCTTTTGCCATCTGGAGAGAATTGCACCGAGGTCACGTCCCTGAAATGCCCTCGAACCGAATGAACCAGCGAGAAGTCTTCTACTCGCCAGATCTTCACTTCGCCACCTCCGCCGCCAGAAGCCAGGAACTGTCCATCTGGAGAGAAAGCCACGGAGTAAATCGGAGCGCGGTGGGCTAACCACCTCTTCAGCAAAATCCCGTCTTGCGCCTGCCAGAGGCTAAGCGAGTTATCGGAACCTCCTAAAGCGATGAGTCGGCCATCAGGGGAAAAAGCGACTGAATTTACCGCACTCTTTTCCCCGCGAAGCACCGCCACAGCGCAACCGTCGGAGAGTCGCCACACTCTGGCTGTTCCATCATCGCTGCCCGACACCAGGCGGTCGCCGCCAGGTGTCCAGGCGACACTGCTCACGGCTCCGCTATGTCCAGCCAACGCTTTGCTGAGTTCACCCGTGTTCAAATCCCATACCTTCACCAATCGATCGCGTCCCCCGGAGGCGACTCGTGTTGCATCTGGCGAGAATGCGACTCCTCGAATTGGCCCCTTGCGCAATGGCTTCGCTTGCTGGGCCAGATCCGAAGCTGCATTTGACTCCGTCGCCAAAGTGAAGACTGTGAGGACCAAGCCAAGCATAAGAAACTTGGCGCTCCGAGCTTTCAGATGGATGGGCATAAGCATCAACGCAGCCCCGCTTCTAGCGCCGCCAAGTGAGAAAATCAAGACATTCAGGTCAGGCAAGTCGGGCACTTCTCGGCTGGCGCTTACCAGCGCTAAGCAGTCTACGGTCCCAAGGGCTGGGGACCAGAGCATCGGTGTTTCGCTGATGCACTTGTCGCGTCGCTCCCAATTGGTCAGATCGGAGATCAGTTGTAGGCTCGTTAATAGTCGGGAACGGCGAAGTGAAGCACTCGTTTGCGCTATGCCTTGGGTTGGCCAGCGAGAATTGGTGTTTCGGGCTTTACGATTGCTTCATCAAGTGCTTCTCCGACTTTGCCGAAGAGCGCGCGTCCTCTACCGCGCGTCAGCATCAGAAAGGGTGCGGGCAACAGGCCCGTGAGACGGCCGTGCTCGCACCCTGCCCGCGAGAGGGTGAGCAGGTTTGCGTTAAACACCCGACAGAAACATGAACTTAAGCCGAAAGACTCGGATTCTGCTGATGCTCTTCGGTTGCCTGTTATTAGCCTTCTCGGCTTGCGGCTCAGCTGGAGGCACGGATTTGGAGAAGCGAGATTACAGTGTAATCGCCGAACGAAATCCGTTTGGGCTAAGATCACCGCCTCCGCCACAAAAGAAAGTCATAGTCGCGCTCCCCAAGGACGAGATCTTTTTGACCGGGATTACCTCAATCGGCGAAAAGCAAGCCTACTTTATGAGCAAACCAAGGACAAGTCACGCGCCCCAGTACTTCAGGCTTGCTGTCGGCGAGAGCGAGAATGGAATTGAAGTGCTCGACATCGACCCTGTCGCCAAAGCGGTGCGGATTCAGCGGGACGGCATCGAATTGACCATGACCTTTCCAGCGAATGGCGTTAGACCGCCTTCGGTTGCGGGCGCAGTCGCGGCACCCGTAATCTCGCCCGCCTCTCCCAGTGGCGGTACACCCGGGGGCACACCTCAAAACACCCGTCTGCGAACGATTCCGAGGCGGAACGCGCGAACAGCGTCAGTATCGCCTCTTCCGGCAAACCTTTCCCAGCTAGCGGTTCGGCCTTACGCATCAGAACAGGATATCATCATGATGGAACTGCAGAAGATCGCAAATCCCCATATCCAGTTCCCGCCGACTCCGGGCTTGCCTCAATAGAACTGCGGCGGTGATTGCTGAATCTCGACAGTAGGTGTAATCAGAGGAGGATCTTGAGGCATCGCGACCGTGACCGATGGCACACCCTATGGCGACTGTCTGA
>JBGAIN010000244.1:0-9353 GCA_044225505.1 Limisphaerales bacterium | reverse complement strand
GGATGCGGCGGCGAAGAAAATTACTCCTCTGACCGCTAGTTTCTTCCCGTTCGTCAATAATGCGACCAACGACATCCACACGATCCAGATGAGTGTCGCAATGACGACCAAACAGATCCTGATCGCCGCAAAGGGCGAGATCAACTACCAGAACAACCCGTCCGCGGGACCGGATTCACCCAAAGAGGTGAACTTCTACACGGTGTTCAGCCATCCAGCGCCGAAAGACGATCCCACCACGCCGGCGAGCGGGGGCGGTGGTGATTCTCAACTCAAGCTCGCGACCGATGGCGGTCAGTTGGTCCTGAGTTGGACCGCTGGCAGCCTCGTGTCGGCAACGAGTGTTCGCGGCCCTTACACCCCGGTGACGGGTGCCTCAAGTCCGTTCCGAGTCGCGCCGACCGGGAGCGCGATGTTCTTCCAGATCAAGCAGTAATCTCGGGCAGTCCTGAAAACCAAAGGCCGGGCAATTGCCCGGCCTTTGTATTTCTGGGGAGTCACCCAGGCCGGACCAACACTGGGTCCTCCCACCCAGTCTGGCTGAAAGACTCACGATTTGAAGTTGCGTTGGGAACAGAGCCGTCTAGTTTTTCATCCAACGGTTGAAGGGCCGTTGAACGGCGAGTTCCGGAAGCAGGGGATCCTGCCCAAAGTGGGATAACGATTCTTGAGCAGGCAAGGGCACAGGCCGGAAACCGAACCCAGTGCGAGTCGGTGGAACTGTTTGTGCTGATCAGGGCTTTTAGAAGGTTCAGTTATTTGAGTATGATAGGGTGCATGAACAGCGCATTGGCCCGGCTAACACTGGGCCTCTTGGTGTTATTTGGTTTTACATCTTCCACTTACGCTCAGCCCACTTCTGGATTTGCGATTCAAGTCAGTGCTCTAATCCAGGACGAGCCGCCTCAGATTACCCTAACTTGGCCGGTCTCGGACGGCGCCTTGAGCTATACCGTGTCTCGCAAACTCAAGGGTGACACGAACTTCGGACCACCAACCGTCCTCCCTGGAAGCTCATCATTCTTCTCAGATGCGGACGTTCTCTCAGGACAGTCCTATGAATATCAAATTGCCCGGGCGACCGCTGCATACAACACCTACGCCTACATAGCGACGGGAATCGCAGTGCCGTTGAACGAATCACGCGGCAAAGCCCTGCTCGTGGTCGATCAGACCCACGCAGGCCCCTTGGCCACAGAATTGGCGCGTCTCCACCAAGACTTGGTCGGTGATGGCTGGAGCGTTCTCCGCTACGACGTCCCGCGACAATCGGTCTCTCCGAGTGATACAAATCTGATCGCGGGCCAGGCTCGTTCCTTCGAGGTGACTCAACTGAAACGACTGATCCAGTCCGCTTACTACGCAGATCCTACCAATGTGCAAGCCGTCTTCCTGATTGGCCATGTGCCAGTCCCATATTCGGGCGTCCTCGCCCCGGACCAGCATCCAGACCATCGTGGCGCTTGGCCCGCTGATGCCTATTACGGAGATATATCAGGGTTGTGGACGGACAGCACAGCCAAGTCAGCTTCCGTTCTGGACCTTCGAAACCAGAATGTCGTCGGCGATGGCAAGTTCGATCAAAGCTCGATTCCTGGCCAAGTCGCGCTGCAGATCGGGCGCGTGGACATGGCCAACCTGTCATATTTCGAGACGAGCGAAGTCGAGATGCTTCGTCAGTATTTGAACAAGGATCACGATTTTCGGCATCGGATTCTGACCGCGCGTCCTCGTGCCTTGGTGGACGACAACCTCGGTGTCCTCATCGGTGAAGTGCCAGCTGTGGTGGGCTGGGACAACTTTGCGCCTTTCTTTGGACCTTTCAATACGTCCGGTGGGCGCTGGCTCAGTGTTTTACCTCGTGAAGATTATTTGTGGGCTTACGGCTGCGGGCCTGGATCCTTCACCAGTGCGGGCGGTGTGGTCGATACAGTTCACTACCTCGTTTACGATCCGAAAGTGATCTTTACGATGCTGTTCGGTAGCTATTTTGGCGACTGGGACTCCGAGAACAATTTGTTGCGAGCTCCACTCGGCAGTTCCACCAACACCCTCTCCGCAGTTTGGGGTGGGCGCCCAGCTTGGCATTTTCATCCTTTTGCCATGGGTGAGACCCTTGGTTACTGCGCACGGTTGACGCAGAACAATGCGGGCCTGTACAAGGCGAACGCTCCGATCACGTCGGGCCCAGTCATCCAGATTGGAGATACCGCCGGGCTCACCAAGGGGGTGCACGTGGCGCTTTTAGGCGACCCGACACTCCGAATGCATCAGGTTCTTCCTCCCACCTCGCTGAACGCCGCTACGAACGAGGCGGGCGGCGTCGACTTGAATTGGTTCGGCACTGGTGAAGAGATTTTAGGGTATCACGTCTACCGGGCTGGCTCTGCCTTCGGGCCGTTCGCCCGTTTAACTCCGGCCTTGATCACCTCCACAAAGTTCACGGATCCGGCCTTCACGGACGAACAGTTCTACATGGTAAAGGCGGTAAAACTGGAGAAGTCCAGCAGCGGCTCATACTTGAATTCGAGCCAGGGAGCCTTCGTTTCCGTAAACCTTGCCACCGCATCACCGGATGACTTCACTTGGTCTGGTCGAGCGACTCGCACTTGGAACTTTGACGATGTGCGAGGCACCGCCGGGGCCAGTCCTGGCTGGGACGCCGTTCATCTGTCTGGGCCTTTGGAAGTGACCGCAACGGTGACCAATCGATTTACCGTGCGGATTGTTTCTTCTGCCCCGGACGGCACGGTGGGAGCTCCGCGGAATTTCAGTAGCACTAGCAACTATCTTTGGCCGATTGTTATCTCTGATACGAACATAACCAGTTTCGATTCCAGCAAAGTTCAATTGCAGACGTCGGGTTTTATAGAGGATTTGCAAGGAGGCACGTTTTCTCTTGTCTTAGGCGCAGACGGAAAGTCCATCAATCTTTCGTTCAAGGCCAATCGACCGCCAACGACCGTGCCTGCCACCTTCTTTCGTTCTTGGGATACTCCAGTTCACCTTGAGATTTCCGAACTTCTAGATGGCTACACACACGACGCCGATGGAGATCGCCGAGTCCTGTTGGACGTTGGCGTCAGCACGAACGGAACGGTTGTCGCTCGAAGCGCGACGGCGCTGGATTTCACGTTTAGCAACAATCTCCCGGAAACAATCCCGTATTGGGTGCAGGATGTTCGCCACTATCGCCCCGGTGACACGCTCCGGATCGCCGAAGGAACGATCCGAATCCAGCCCGTGCCGGAAGCCCTGCCTTTTTCCGCCTTTCATGCCATTGAGATTGAATGGCAAGGCCAGCCCGGTCAGCGTTATCAAGTGCAATCCCGGCTCCAAACTGGCACGGAGTGGATCAACGAAGGAGAGTCATTTATCGCGACCGGAGAAAAGAAATCTTTGTTTCAGCGGGCCGATGCAGAGACGAAGTTTTACCGAATTATTCTCGTGCAATAATTTAGGCGAACGTTTCGCTCCTGTCGGGTCAGTTCTAGGGCAGCCCCTCGGAGATGCAGGCTTTACACGCTGGCCCGAGAGGTGTATGCCCAAACCATGAACCTCCGACGCTCCCGGGCTGGTTTTACTTTGATCGAACTCCTTGTTGTCATTGCCATCATCGCCATTCTCGCGGGGATGTTGTTACCGGCGCTGGCGAAGGCCAAAACGAAAGCCCATGGGATCGCTTGCCTCAATAACCTGAAGCAACTGAATCTGGCGTGGTATATGTATCCCGAAGACAACAACGACCGTTTGGTTCCGAATGGCACGGGCGACCAGCGCGGCTGGGTCGAAGGGTGGCTCATGACGGCTCAAGACGCGACGAATGTGAACCTCCTCAAAGCGCCAAAGGGTCTCCTATGGAACTATAACCAGTCGCTGGATATCTACCGTTGCCCAGCGGATCGAAGCACGGTCAAACTTGGTGGCAAAACCTATCGTCGGGTCCGGAGTGTCTCCATGAATGGAAACATGAACGGCGACAGCTGGTATACCGCGGAGATCAAGAATACCCACTTCACGTTTCGGAAAGCGTCGGAGATTGTCACGCCATCGCCTTCTCAGGCATTCGTTTTTCTCGACGAGCATCCCGATGGCATTGACGACGGCTATTTCCTCGTGTTCGTCAATCGCAAGGAGATTTGGGGCAACATGCCAGCCAACTACCACAATGGCGCTTGCGGTTTCTCATTTGCAGATGGCCACGCAGAGATTCGTAAGTGGCTAGATCCGGATACCCTCTCGAAGAAAATTGTCGCATCACCTAAAGGGCCCAGAGACGTTCCCTGGATCCAGGTCCGGACCAGCGCGCCGCTCAATTCGAGCGCACCTTGGCCGCCGTGAGCTTGATTCAAGGGAGCGCTCCCTAAACCCGAGTCGATCGCATCCCACCACCTGAACGGCAGTGCATTGTCCGGTCGTATCAGTGGGGCACTCCGCAAGCGCAAGCCTGGGCGAGTTGCGGCGTGGGGCTGATCGCTCCGACCTCGTAGTTCAAGTATGGCCCAAGCCATTTCTCCGTAAGTTCCAAACTCATCGATTTTCGGTGGTGATAGTCAAGAACTTGATCCCGTCCAAGCTTGCCGACGGCAAAATACTTCGCTTTCGGATGGGAAAAGTACAACCCACTGACGCTGGCCCCGGGCCACATGGCGCAGCTCTCGGTCAACCGCATCCCCGTCCGTCGTTCCACGTCCAGGAGTCGCCACAATGTCCACTTCTCCGTATGATCTGGGCAGGCGGGATAGCCCGCGGCAGGCCGAATGCCTTGGTACTTTTCACGAATTAGATCTTCGGCGGAGAACTGCTCGATCTTGCCAAACCCCCAATGCACTCGGGCACGCTGATGCAGGAACTCGGCGAACGCTTCCGCCAGACGGTCGGCGAGCGCCTTTACCATAATTGAACTATAATCGTCGTGATCGACCTCGAATCTTCGGCAAAGGTCTTCGGTCCCGAATCCAGCGGTCACAGCGAATGCCCCGAGGTAGTCCGGCCGTACCGGTTGATTTCCTGTCAGGTCGGTCTTCGGTGCAATAAAGTCCGCCAATGACCAGTTGGGCGATCCGTCGCTCTTGTCCATTTGCTGACGAAGGAAGTGAAATTTCGCGACCACCTGGCTGCGAGATTCATCGCGATATAACTCCACGTCGTCTTCGACGGAGTTTGCCGGAAAGAAACCGTAGACACCGCGTGCTAACAAGAGCTTCTCGCCGACAATCTGCGAGAGGAGCTTTTGGGCATCGTCGAATAGTTCTTTGGCCTTGGCGTTCTCGAGTAAGGCCGGATATCGCCCGCGAATCTCCCAAGTGTGGAAGAATGGCGACCAGTCGATATACGGAACAAGGTCTGCCAGGGAAATTGATTCGGATGATTCGTCGCCCGGTGAGCTGGTCGACTCATTTGAAATCAGCGTTTTCGGCCCAAGAAAATCGGGTTTGGGAGGCTGGTATTGGTTCCAGTCGGTTTGAGGCTTGCGGCGTCGCGCTTCCACGATGCTAATGAGCGGCTTTTCCTGTTGCACTCGGTGATGCTGTCGCAATGACTCATATTCCGTGCGCGTCTTCTCGACAAAAGGTTGTTTCAAATCCTGGCTAACCAGGTTGCTGACGACCCCGACGGCACGGGACGCATCGAGAACGTGCACCACCGGGTGCGAATACGATGGGGCGATCCGAACCGCCGTATGCACCTTACTGGTGGTCGCGCCACCAATCAAAAGCGGGATGTTGAACCCTTCACGGGCCATTTCTTTAGCCACGTGGACCATTTCATCCAGGGAAGGGGTGATCAGCCCGCTCAAACCGATGATATCGACCTGACGCTCACGGGCCGTCGCCAGGATCTTCTCGCAGGGCACCATCACACCCAAGTCAATCACCTCATAGTTGTTGCAGCCGAGGACGACCCCGACAATGTTCTTGCCGATATCGTGGACGTCACCCTTGACTGTGGCCAGAAGGACCTTGCCTTGCGCCTGATTCTTCCCGGAGATCCGCTTCTCTTCCTCCATGAAGGGCAACAGGTAAGCGACCGCTTTCTTCATGACGCGCGCGCTCTTGACGACCTGCGGGAGAAACATTTTGCCCGCTCCGAACAAATCGCCGACGACATTCATCCCCGCCATCAGGGGGCCTTCAATGACATCGAGCGGCTTGTTCGATTTCTTCCGCGCTTCTTCGGTGTCTAGCTCAATAAAATCAACAATGCCTTTGACCAGGGCGTAACTGAGTCGATCCTCCACGGATCCCTTGCGCCACTCGTGCTCCTCTGGCACGTCCACGCCCTTCTCTCGTTGCTTGACCGATTCCGCGAACCGAATCAGTCTCTCCGTGGCATCCGGACGACGGTTCAACAGGACGTCTTCAACTAACGTCAATAGCTCTTTCGGGATCTCCTCGTAGACCGCTAATTGCCCCGCATTCACTATCCCCATATCCAAGCCAGCGCGAATCGCGTGAAAGAGAAATGCCGAATGCATGGCCTCCCGCACCACATTGTTACCCCGGAACGAGAAGGAAATGTTGCTCACTCCGCCGCTCACCTTACATCCAGGCAAGTGGTTTTTGATCCATCGAGTGGCTTCGATGAAGTCCATCGCGTAGTTGTTATGTTCCTCGATCCCCGTGCCGACCGTCAGAATGTTGGGGTCGAAGATAACGTCTTCGGGCGGGAACCCAAGCTGGCCTGTTAACAAGCGATAGGAGCGCTCACAAACTTCAATTCTGCGCTTCAAACTGTCCGCTTGCCCACGCTCATCGAAAGCCATCACCACGACGGCAGCCCCATATCGTCGGACCAGCTTGGCTTGCTCCAGAAACTTGGACTCTCCCTCCTTCAGGCTGATCGAGTTTACGACCGGCTTTCCTTGAACGCATTTCAGCCCCGCTTCGATGACCGACCATTTCGAACTATCGATCATCACTGGTACTCGCGAAATATCTGGCTCTGAAGCGAGGAGATTGAGGAAATGCGCCATCGCCTTTTCGGAATCGAGCATCCCCTCGTCCATATTCACGTCGATAATCTGGGCTCCGTTGTCGACTTGCTGGCGCGCCACTGCCAGCGCTTCCTCAAATTTCGATTCCTTGATGAGCTTGGCAAACTTGGGAGAGCCCGTGACGTTGGTCCGTTCCCCAATGTTTACGAAGTTGATCGATGCGTCCAATGCAGCATCGGCCGGAACAGGATCAGTCTCCGAACTTTCCGGATCCGAGTCTAAAGCCTGGGTCGAACGCTTGCCACCGATGGTCAATGGCTCCAAACCGGCCAAGCGAGTGCCAGATCGACCCGGGCTGGGCAGTCGAGGCGGAAGCTTTCGCACCGCTTCGGCGATCGCCCGGATATGGGCTGGTGTCGATCCACAGCAGCCCCCAACAATGTTGATCCAGCCATTCTGCGCAAACTCGCCAACATCGGTCGCCATGTGGGAGGGCGTTTCGTCAAAACCTCCGAAGGCGTTGGGCAAACCAGCGTTGGGATAACAACTGAGGTAGATCGGCGCCAAACCCGCGAGTTCCTCGATAAACGGTCGCATTTGCTTCGCTCCGAGGGCGCAGTTAATCCCAATGCTCAATAAGGGAAAATGGGACACAGAATTCCAGTAAGCCTCAACCGTTTGACCCGAAAGGGTGCGGCCGCTCCTGTCTGTGATCGTAAACGAGAGCATGACCGGGAGCCGTCGCTGTCCCGCGGCCGTGGATCGGCGGCTCGATGCAAATTCAGGTTGGACCGGCTCAATTCCGAGGTCGTCAAAAAGCTTCGCAATCGCGAAGAGTGCCGCTTTGGAGTTCAGTGAATCAAAAACCGTCTCTACAAGCAGCAGATCCGCTCCCCCTTCGATCAAGCCTTTAGCCTGCGCGTAATAGGTTTCGACCAGCTCATCATACGTGATCGAGCGATAGGCGGGATTATGAACATCTGGAGACAAAGAGGCTGTTTTGTTCGTCGGACCCAAGGCCCCAGCGACAAAGCAACTTCGTCCTGGGTTTTCTGCCATAAAACCGTCGGCAGCCCGCCGGGCGTTCCTGGCACCCGCTACATTGAGTTCATAGGCAAGCGCTTCCATGCCATAGTCCGCCATCGAGATCGTGGTCGAATTAAACGTGTTTGTCTCGATTAAGTCCGCGCCCGCCGCAAGATATTCTCGGTGAATGGCCTCGATAATCTGGGGCTGAGTCAAATTCAGCAAATCGTTGTTGCCTTTAACGTCGCGATGCCAGTTCTTGAAACGGTCACCTCGATAATCCGCCTCTTCCAAACGGTAGGTTTGAATCATCGTGCCCATCGCGCCATCAATCACGACGATCCGCTGGCGCAAAAGGGCTTGAAGGGTCTCTAGCGAAGGCTTAATTGGCGTTTCCATCCGGGCACTTTCAATTGATCAGGAACTACGATTTGTGACTGAGGAACATGGCACAATATGCGGGCCTCTGTCAAATCAATACATCTAGATTGGAAGATATGTGCTCTCCCGCTCCGCTTAGCTTCCTCCAAAGCATACGCTTTGCCTTTCTCAACTTGTTCCATCGCCCTCAGTCTCAAAGCGGGCCGTAGGTCAACCGAGCCGGGTACCTGCGGATTTGCTGGTGACTTTCCCGGAGTTGCGTTACTGAACAGGAGACCGTTGGCGCATTACAAATGAATCCACCCAGCCCGAGCAACCCGACGCCGGTGGCCGGTGACCAGGCCGAGCCTCATCCGGGAGCCCGTACGGCTCTGGTGCTTTTGCTATGCATCAATCTCTTCAACTACATTGATCGCTATGTATTGGCGGCGGTCGTGCCACAAATCCGGACGGCATTTTTTGAAGGGCCTGGCGCTGCTCAGGCGATGGGCGATGCCACGTCGGTAACGGCCCGCTTTCTAGCGTGGTTTCAGACGGCGTTCGGGTTTACGCCGGCCAACGCACTGATTGGCGCGCTCTCCATGGCGTTCATGGTGACTTACATGGTTGCGGCGCCAGTATTCGGAAAACTGGCCGAGCGAACGTCGCGGTGGGTGCTTATCGGCATTGGGGTGGTGCTCTGGAGTTTGGCGAGTGGTGCGTCTGGGCTGGCAACGACGTTTGGGATGCTCTTACTGACCCGGTGTTTCGTTGGCGTTGGTGAGGCAGCTTACGGGCCCGTGGCGCCGGCAGTCATCGCGGACTTTTATCCCATCAAAGTGCGCGGTTGGGTGTTGTCCTGGTTCTACATGGCCATTCCCGTAGGCAGCGCTTTGGGGTTTGTGCTGGGGGAACAAGTGGCGAAGGCGTTTGGGTGGCGGTGGGCTTTTTATATTGTGGTGTTGCCTGGGATTGCCCTGGGAGCGTGGGCTTTCTTGATGCGTGAACCGAAAAGAGAAAGCGCCGGCAG
>JBGAIN010000243.1:0-9364 GCA_044225505.1 Limisphaerales bacterium | reverse complement strand
ATGGAAAACCGAGCCACATGCGCGACGTGCGGCACTCCGCTCGCCTTGAGCGGGCTTTGTCCGCACTGCCTTCTAGACGTCGTGCTATCGCCTTCGGTCGCGGCCCCGATGGCCATCGTGAGCCAATCCGACGCCCCGATTGCGCGCCTTGGGGACTACGAACTGATCGAGGAACTGGGCCGAGGGGGCATGGGCATCGTCTACAGGGCGCGCCAGGTCAGCATGAACCGGATTGTCGCCCTGAAACTTCTGCCGTTCGGAGGTCTGGCCGGGCCCGGCAATGCGGAACGTCTTCGCGCTGAGGCCGTCGCTGCTGGGAGTTTGCGTCACCCCCACATCGTCGCGATTCATGAAGTGGGGATGCAGCAGGGCCAGCACTTCCTCTCGATGGAGTTTGTCTCCGGGCCGAGCCTTGCCCGAGCGCTGCGTGATGGTTCTCTGCCTCCGGAGCGTGCGGCCAATCTCGTTTACACCGTCGCCCTGGCTATCCAACATGCGCACGATCGTGGGATTATCCATCGCGATCTGAAGCCCTCCAACATTCTCCTCGAATTGGATAGCGATCAGCCACGCGTGACCGATTTCGGCCTGGCCAAGAACCTCAATAGCGATGCGCAACTGACACAAACCAGCCAAACCCTTGGCTCTCCAAACTATATCCCACCCGAACAAATCCGGAGCGCTGTGGCCCTGGATCCCAACAGGCCGGAAGCGGGGCGAACGAGCGATATTTATGCTCTGGGCGCCATCTTGTACCACTGCTTGACCGGGCGTCCCCCCTTTACGGGCGACAACGTCCCGTCAATCTTCCACCAAGTCCTGCATGTAGAACCGATCCGCCCGCGTCTGCTTAACCCGCAAATTCCGAGCGACCTTGAAACCATCTGTCTCAAGTGTCTGGAAAAAGATCCATCGAGGCGTTACGCCACGTCTCAGTTGCTCGCAGACGACATCCAGCGTTTCCTTAACAAGGAACCTATTTCCGCCCGCCCGATCACCCGGGTGGGACGGGTTCGACGCTGGTCTCAACGGAACCCAGCTCTGGCGACTGCTTATTTCCTGCTGAGCGGGATCTTGATTCTTATCGTGATCGTCTCGCCCTTCGCCTTCTATCGGATCAATCAGTCTCGAAAAGCGGCTGAGGCCAGCCTGTACGCTTCGGACATGCTTCTCACCCAAACGGCGCTCAACGAAAACGATTTGGGGCGTGCGGTAGCTCTGCTCGAGAAGCACAAACCGCGGCGGCAAAACACCGAAGATTTCCGCGGATGGGACTGGCGATATTATGAGGCCCAGGCCAAGTCGGGTGGCAGCGTTGTGCTTGGGACGCATCAAGATTTGGTCACGTCCGTTGGCATTTTGCCTGACGGCAGGACTGGGTGGTCTGCCAGCCTCGACAAAACTGTTCGGCTTTGGGACCTCGGATCGCGCACTCAGATTGCCCAGTTCGAGCATGATCGTCCGGTTTCCGCGGCGGCGCAGTCCCCGGATGGTCGCTGGCTCGCCACTATAACCGATCGAAGCAAGGCCAAACTGGGGCCGCAACACTTCCTCCGGCTTTGGAATCTCTCCACGCGCAAGTTGGAACTCGAGATCGCTTCGAATTCGTGGCCGAGAGCACTGCTGCGCTTTTCACCGAATGGTAAAATGCTCGCTTACGAGGACTATTACCACGGAGTTCACCTGTTAAACGTGGCAACCCGTGAGGAAATCGCCACCTTGCCCGCTTTCTGGACCAAACAAGAACCGACCGGTTTTGCTTTTTCTCCGGATAATCAGACGGTCGCATATTGTCCTGGGCGAACAGGCGAAATTATTCTTTGGGACATCGCGACTAGGACCAACCTGGCGGTATTACGCGGGCATAACGATTTGGTTTTGGCTCTGGCGTTTTCTCCGGATGGGAATCAATTGGCCTCAGGGGCCCTGGACCGCAGCGTACGCGTGTGGGACACGGCGGCTCATCGTGCAAGGCTCGTTTTAACAAACGTCGGCAAAGCCACATCCCACCTCGTTTTCGCCCCGGACTCAGGGTCATTCGCCTCGGTCGACGAAACCCAGGTAGTTAAGATTTTTGATTCCAAGACAGGCGCTCTGGAGCGGCAACTCCGAGGCCATACCAAAGAGGTTTACGATGCAGCCTTCTCGCCAAAGGCCGACCAGCTCATTACGGCAGGCGACGATACCATCCGAATCTGGAACCTAACTGAGCAACCTGTCGAGAAAAGCTCGCAAGCATTGCCTAAAGGCCTCGCCGTTACTATCGACAATGGTCCAGTTTTCACTCTTTCTCCGGATGGAGAACATCTCCTCGCTGTTTTCTCCAATAACACTTTTAAGGTTTGGGAGACCCGAACTTTTCGGGAAGGGAAAAGACATTCGTTGCCGGCTGGAACTGTTGGCCAGTCCGCGCTTGGTCCACGAGCAAAGGTTGCGGCCTTCGGTTTGGGCACCTCTATTGCCAGCGCTCCCAATCGCTCGGATCTTCTCATCTGGGATATCGAAAGTGATCGCGTGCGTTACCAGAAATCGTTGCCGCCTGGCGAATTGAACCGAATCCGTTTCTCCCCCAACGGGCGAACGCTCGCCTTTGGCCTGTCACCTTCCTCATTCATTATTTGCGACGCTTTAACGGGGCAGGAGCTGAAGCATTTCACTTGCGAGCCGACCGTTGGAGACATTGGTTTTTCAGCCGATGGCAGGTACGCTTCTGCCGTTACCCTCGGCGGTTTCATTTACGTTTGGGATTTGGAGCGATCCCGGCTTCTGCACTCGTTCCAGCCGAAGTTCACGCAACTTAAAAGCGTTCGTTTTCATGGCAGCCTGCTGGTCGCTTCTGGCTGGCAGGACGTGTTTCTTTATGACTGGAAAACCGGACAGCGACATTCCGAGCTCCATCCCACTCCGCACCTTGGGGTGAGCTCCGCCATCTCTCCCGACGGTCGGACTTTGGCTCTCGGGGAATCGGAAACGATCACCCTCTGGAGCCTTGATTCACGTCAATTAGTTGGAAGGCTCACAGGACATCAGGAGGAGATCCGTGAACTGGCATTCACTTCAGACGGGCAGCTCATTGTCTCAGCGAGCTTCGATGAATTCAGACTGTGGCGCGCGGAATCAACTTCGAAGCCAAACTTTCAGTGAACAACCCAATGCGAACCTTTCCCATCCTAAGCATGAATTCCCCTCGGCTGCGAAGGCCGCGCTGCGCCCAAGGCTTTACGTTAATCGAGTTGCTCGTCGTCATCGCGATCATCGCGGTTCTCGCCTCTCTGCTCCTGCCGGCCCTTGCCAAGGCGAAACTCAAAGCCCAGGGGATTCAATGCATGGGTAACCACAAACAGCTCACCTTAGCTTGGCGCATGTACGTTGACGATAACGATGGCCGCCTTCCCTGCTCAGAAGGTTTCTCCCCAACCAGCGGCGCTTGGATGACCGGGTTTATGGACTTTAAGCCTGAAAATCAGAGCAATTGGGATATTGATAAGGACATTACAGCGAGCCCGCTCTGGATGTATTGCGGCCGTTCGCCCGGAATTTTCAAATGTCCTGCGGACCTCTCCGTGGTAAAGCCCTCTTCCGGCCCTTTCCGCGGTCGAGTCGTCCCTCGCGTTCGCAGCATGAGCATGAACAATTGGGTCGGAGGGACCGCTTGGACAACTCCTCCCGGACTTGTACCCTATCGAAATACCAGCGGCTGGCGCGTTTATCACCGGGACACGGACTTTGTAGACCCGGGGCCCGCGATGACCTGGGTCTTTCTTGACATGCGTGAGGATTCTCTGAATTCGGGGGGCTTTTTCACCGACATGACGGGCTATCCAGACCACCCGGAAGAAGCTTGGTGGAGCACGGATTTCCCTGGCAGCTACCATCATCGTGCGGGCGGCCTGTCCTTCGCCGACGGACATTCTGAAATCCATCGGTGGGTTGATTCGCGAACGATGCCAAGCTTGAAGAAGGGAAGCAATTGGCTCTGGCTCAACGATGGCGTTGCCTCTCCCAACAATCGCGATCTCATCTGGATTCAGCATCGCACCACGCGCCGAGTTCGATAGTAGTCTCTGACTAAGACTTCGCCCTTCTCATGAGTCCAATGCAGTCTCTATCCTCACGATTTTGTATTAGCATGCTCTGTCTGAGTTGGATCGCCTGCATCCCGGCTCGTGCCGCGTCAATGGTTGAGTTCGGTGTCGATGCCTTACAAGTCGCCGAGGGAGGGTTTGGATATATTCCAATTTCCGTCTCATCTTGGCCCGAGACCGATATCCGCATCCGGGTGGTGGTCGCTGGAGGAACAGCCACCACTCCGGACTATTCTCTTCCTCGAGAAATCCTTTCCATACGCCCAGGGCACGAGTTTATTGAATTCTTCATCAACGACGATGGTTTTCATGAGGTTGATGAGACGTTGAAACTCCAATTGCAGGTCATTGCGGGTGCTCTGCCGGGGGCGCGAACAAATCTCGCCGTCACCCTCCGCAATCTCGTGCCGACACTGAAAATCCTTCCCTCGAACGGCAGCGAGAACTTCGGCGCGCTTTTTCAGGTTTATCGCCGCGGCGATACCAACCTGGTCGTAACTGCGGATTGGGCAACCACCGGCGAGGGAACTGCACAGCCGGGTGTGGACTACCAGCCCGCGGCCGGCACCGTCACCTTTCCCGCCGGGGAACGAGTCATGGAATTGAAGATTCCGTGGACGGACAATGGTTTGGTGAACCTTCCGCAAACTCTTGCAGTCCGGCTTTCCAACCCGTCTCCTGGCGCAGTTATCGACGAAGCTTCAGCTATAACACGTGTCGCCGACAATGAGATTCCCGCGACGCTAGATTTCCGGGCTGTGGCTGCGGAAGAGTTTCCCGCGTCCGTCGCCGTCATTTCGGCAGCGGATCGGCCCGATGGGGGTCTGTTCACCGTCCAACAAATTGATCGTCTCGACGGTCAGGAGTACGAGTATCGGTCCATTCTGCTTACCTATGATCCCACCGGAAAACTGACCGGCCTTGCAGAGTTGCCTGTGGAACTTTCCATGCCTCCTGCATTGCTGGCGGATGCGCAAGGCGGGGTCTACCTGTGCAGTTACTTTGAATCGGTGGAAGGTCATCCATTCCCCGGTCTCGTCCGTCTCCGTTCTAATGGTATGCTCGACCAACGCTTTTATCGAGCAATACAGCCATAACGCGATACTCGAGCTCTCTCGGCAAAAGCGTAACGGTATGAGTAAAGACTTACCCGTTCGATTGTAAGCTCACGGCAGCGCTGCTCAAACTCCGTGGCGCCAGTTCCTCAAGCAATCGTGAGGATTCTTTGGAAACTATCGAATCTCTGGATCTCTGCGACTGGATTCCCTGCTCGGAAAGTGACCCCGCGAGCAATAAAGCGGCTATACGATAAAGAGACCGAGCGTTCAGCCGTCAACAAATTGAGGACAAACTGTGCAACATTTCCGTGAAGTCACGCGAGCTGTGTGAAGTTACCTTTGCCGTCAGGTTTGAATATTGCCGTTGACGATAAAATATCCTAATCTGGTGGCGTGCACTTAGTAAGCCGACTGTTGCCAATACTCAGACTTGCCTCATCGAAATTGCTTCTCAGCGGCGGGCTGCTGTCAGCCACACTTGCGCTCCAGAACGGTGTGCTCCCGAGCCAAGCCGCTGGCGCGGATGAACTGGTGGTTACGGTGGACGTTTCAGCGACCGGCGAAGCCAGTATCTCAACCGCGATGTCGGATAAATGTGAGGTGCACCTGACTGGGCGGGCCGTGTTCCGACCCGATCCAGCCACCGGCCGCTACAAAGAGGCTTCGGAAGAGCAGTATACCCTGACGGCTTCTGGAGGTGGACACATCCTGGATATTGAGTCGTGGACCTACAGCGAACGATCGGTGCCCAAAGGAACTATTTCGGTCAATTACATGCCGTCCCAAGGCAGAGCCACGATCGGGTGGAGTTACTTGAACGATCTTATTCTGTCGACGCCCGAGGCTGGCCAAGGAAGTGAACGGATGGCCCGAACCGCCATCAAGATGGCCGAAGACAACTATTCGATGCAGGAGGGATCGGGAATGGTCCAGTTTCAACCGAACGCCGCCGAGTTCAACGCTTCCGGACAAGGAGAAGCCAGCTATTCGGGTCCGCTCGCTCAGGGAAGAGTGACGGCAAGATTCACACTCACTCGAGGCGGCGACGGCAAGGTCGAAGTGGTGATCCTTCCACCGCGCGATTACGACAGTTGGATTCCCAAGGCCGGCCCTGACCATGTGTTCCCCGGAACTCTCCCTGTCGAAGTCCGGGCGGAATTGCGCATGGCGGGAACGACTGCGCCACCGCCAGTACGGAAAGCCAAGTTCCGTTTCGAGTTGGTCGAGACCTCCAAAGAACCTGGGATTTGCATGAACCATCCTGCCAAAGATCAAGCGCTCGACTATTTCGATCTCGGATTTGCGACGCCTGGAGGGTTTACACCTCCAAACCAGGCTCAATCGCTGGAAACGGAGCGTTTCACGACAGACGCCATTGCCGTTGTGCTGTGTTACGACTACGGCGCGTATGGAAAAGTGAGAGTCACGGCAATCCTGGACACGGGCCAAGAGATTGAAGGGTTTGTCGAAGGGCATCCCGAGCAAACCGCGATCACGTTGCCCAAGGACGAGAATGACAATCACATCGCCGACACCTGGGAAAAAGAGGAAGGCACGTTTGGACAGGCCCAGGATCCAGCGTGGGATGAGGCGGACGAACCGAATGATCACGAAGCGAACGGGGATGGAATCTCTCTGTATGAGAAGTACCGAGGCTTTCAGTTCGGGGAAACCCACGAACGACTCAAAGCGCGCAAGAAGCACCTCTTCGTCTACGATCCGGACAATGTGGTTCGGCTGAATCTGGAGTCGCTGATGAGCTTTGAAACGGCCAGCAAGTTTCGGGTCCGCTTTGTGCAATCCGACACTTGGACGGGCCCTGGCCCCGCGGGCAGCGACAAGCGGATCGTGAACTTCAATACGTCCGGATTCGGCCATGCCACAGACCAACACGCTGTGCATGTGCGTGTCGTCCAGAGTCAATCGCCCGCCCTGGCCGAAGACTTTCAAGAGATGTGGGTCGCCAAATACGGCAGTCCGCTGAAGAATGACATCAGCGCCTGTTACGGGTTCGCCTACCACGACGTGACCGGCGGCAGTTGGCCGGACGGGCCACGGGCGACCTTCGCCATTGAACTGTATCCCCCCAGTCTGGCGGCTATCTGCCGTGCGTATGTCCGCTATCACACCGCAGCTTTGCCGTTGTTTGCCAATTACTCCTCGGCTCCACCGGACGAAAAGGCTTGGCTCAACACCGAGTGGAGGCGGTTAGCGGATGAATATATTCTTTCGAACCCAGGAGAGTGGGGAGCGCAGAATCATTTTTACCTGATGGCGGGCGTCAGCCACGAAATGGGCCACGGCGTCGGCATTGACGACCTTGTCTCCCCCAACACCGGCGGACCCTGGACGTGTTACATGCGATACCTGGATACCGATTGTCCCAAGGATCCTACAGACCGTATGGAACTCAAAGCGCGCTGGAACAATGATGCCATTCGACCTCAGGAATTTTGTCAAAGCGCCGTCGCTACCAAGGAAGGCAAAGGGTGTTACAAGCAGATTCACGTCACCGACCGTCAGGGCAAAGCTTCCCTGCTCACGTTGCACCCGCGTGGCGCCAGCCCGGAAATGGACATCGCGGCGCGGGAGAATGCTCTCGCTATGGCGGACCGCTCCCTGCAGTCGTTTGCGACGGCGACAGCCCCAGGCTTCCAAGTGAGCGCAGAGGTGCTTTGGGAACCGGTTCTGGCAGGGGATCCGCTGCGGTTAGTGGTCCGCTTGAACGCTCCGTCAGCAACGGAGGCTTGGACACAAGCCCTGCGCCAAGGGCAGCACAACGGACCTCCGACGCTCCCAGCCATGGCGTCCGACTGGTGGAACGGGCTGCGCCTGGAACTCTTCCGGTTGGGAACTAACGGGGTTCGGACGAGTGTCCTGGCGCCCGACCGTTGGGCGGCCTATTCCAGGACCGTTTCGGACGCATCGACAGGGATTGAACAGCGGCTGGGAAGCTGGACGCAGGAGTATTTGACAGACCCGGCCGTTTTGGGATTGGAACCAGGTAACTACGCACTGCGCGTACAATGGGATGGCCATGGCCTCGCTAGCCTGGCCGCTCCCGTCAGCGGTTCCGCTCTGACCGGAGCGGAGATCGCTTTCCGAGTCGCTGCAGCGACAGACGACTCCGCGCGCGCCCGCCATCTGGAACGGTTAGCCTTTCAAGCTTGGGACCAAGAACGCTGGGAATCAGCCCGAGATCTCGCCCAACAAGCGGCGCTTTTTGCTCCCGGAGCCGTGAACCCTGAAGCGGTCGATAATCAATTCGTGCTTGCGTCCGCTAGCGTCAGGTTGAAGGACTACCTTGGGGCCGCAAAGTCGCTCAGCGCGTTTGCCTTAAGTTCCGCCGGCCGCGTCACTCCAGAGTTCCAGCGCCAAGCTCGTTTCCACCTGGACGCGCTGGTTCCGTCCGTGGAGGTGCAACAACCGCCTTCCAGGTCGGCCGGATCGCAACTCTTGATCCGCGGGCACGCCGGGCAGACCTATGAACTCCAAGTCTCGGCGGATTTGAAGACCTGGACGACTACAGATCGGCGATCGAGCTCTGTCATGCCCTACCTCGTTGACGATAAAACCATGTCAGGAGAGCTTGAGGAACGATTCTACCGGGTGCTCTGGCTGTCGCCGTGACGCTGGTGGACGCGAACGAAGAGTTGCACGAAGCGTTTAACCAGAGAACCGGGAGTCCGGGGGGGTATTTGTGGGAATGTCTCTGCGATATCGTGTTGAATCTGAAGCGGGAGCCGTGGTGGACGGAAAGTCTGACTGTAAGGAGCGCGGGGTTTGTGGAGAGGATCAAGCCGCTGATCCTGTCGCGGCGAGACACGGAGAATACGGAGCGCGGGAAGGAGAGATGGGTCCTGGAAGAGGCGGCCAGGGCATACGGGCAAACCGGAGGCTCGAAAAGCGCCGCTAAACGTGTTCCTGGAACGACCCTTCTGCGCAAGCTGCTGAAATGTGGGAACAGACTTAGGCGACAGTTGACCAACGAGGGACGAGATTGAACGCTCGCGACTTCATGGGAACGCGGACTTTCAGTCCGCAGGAACGGACGCACGGAGGGCGCGCTGCGGATGATTCCAGGCGCGGTCCGCCAGTCGGGGCTCCGGGCGGAATAAATTCTAATGCCATTCGGTAATTGCCTCCTGGCGCCCCGGATGGGGCAACTCGAGAATAGCTCGGCGTTTTAACGCCGAGCTTGAATGGGCGCGATTCCAAGTC
>JBGAIN010000242.1:0-9380 GCA_044225505.1 Limisphaerales bacterium | reverse complement strand
TGCCATCTTCTGGAGGTAGGAAGCCGATGTCGACGACGGGAGGAAGTCCTGTATCTGGCATGATCGAATCGAAGCGCACGACGAGTTGACGGGCTGCCCGATCGATCCTCGCTTCGAAATTGACGTCGAACTGAATTCCAGCGTAGGTCACGGATTCTGTGTGTTCGTAATGTAAGGAGCCTGCTGGAATGTCCCAGAGATAATCTCCGAAACCGGCACTGGCAAACTCCAGGGTGGCCAAGTCCAGATCTGAGGGGATGGCGTTGGTTACCACGACAACCTGCGCTGGGGCGGTGGCATTCGTGGCATTCTCGAAGCCGATGCGGTACTGGAAAATGCGGTCCGGGGGCAGGTAATTGGGGGTGCCATAACCTCCTGGGCCGATGAGCTCGTTGGGGTCGTGTGCAGCGGCAATGGCGGTTTCCCCACAAGCGTCGCGGACGCCTGTATCCTCGTGATTTGCGCCCTGGTAACAGAAGACATGTTTGTCCCCTGGGTCCGGCCCCAGGCGTCGGATCGGCTGATCTGGATATTCCCAAGGATCGATCTTCCAGGTGGTGCCGTTGTCCTTGTTTCGGATGACGACAAAATAGTGAGAGACGTAATCACGACCGCCGACGTTGATGCCGTATCCGACTCGTGCCCCACGGAGGATTTCCCAATGCTCATAAGCGCCCGCAGCCGCGAGGTTCTGCAAAACGAGTTCCTGCCATTGATAACATTTCAGGTAATAGGTGCCGGTGTCGTAGCCATTGGCGCTGAGCGTGCCTAAAAAAAGGTGATCAATCCAACTGCTGCCAAAGCCGGCGTCCGCGGCGGCTTGTTGCAGCGACCGAATTCGCTGCCAGATATCGTTCCATTCTTCCGCGGCAGTGCGGGTGCCGAACGGGTCGAGCCACCGGGTGGGTTCGTTGCGGGCATACGCATAGAGATTGGCGGTGCCTCCCGCCAAGCCGATCGGGTCTTCCTGATTGAACCGGGCGAGGCCAGGCGAATATTGCCGGAGGCGCATGTCGTAATTCCCATCAGGCAGAGCTCTGACCCCCCAACGACCGGCGAAGAGGAAGTTATTACTCGACGTTCCCAAATTCACGCTAGCGACGCCGAAAGCGTCGTAAGTGTATCGTTGGAGCACAACACCGCGCGCGTCTGTCATCTCTCGGGTATTGCCTAAGGGGTCAAAGCTGTAGACGAGCCCCACGCCTTGCGCGTCGGTGCGACGGACGAGACCCAAACCATGATGGTAGTGAGCCAGCAGAGCGCCAGCTGCATCGTACTCAGCGATCAAATCTGCGGTTGGGCCTGGATCATGGAGGAAATGGGTGACGGCACCATTGTGAGAGACCGAGGCACAGTTTCCCATCGCATCGTAGGTGTAAGTCCAGAGACCAATGCCCGGCGCATTCAAGCTCACCAGCCGATTTAAACTGTCATATTGCCAGGACGTCGTCCCGGTTGCATCCGTCCGATTGGTCAAATTACCGTCGGCATCGTAGGTGAAGCTCGCCGGACCCGCTTGAAGGTACTGGTTTCGGCTGTTCACCAGATAGCGATTCGTAACTCCATTTTCGACAAAGGCGGATCGATTTCCCGCCGGATCATAGGCTACCGAAACAAATCGGCCTCCAGGTTCGGCGACTTGAGTCAGTTGGCCAAGCGGGTCGTAAGCAAACTCGGTGGTGCCAGCCGCGGTGGTGAGCGCGGTTCGGTGGCCGTTCAAATCATAGCGGTATTGGAAATCTGAAATCGATGTGCCGTCCGGGGCGAAGTTCTGTAAGCGGAGCAACTGCCCTGCGGCGTCGTACTCGTACGTGGTCCATGTGCCGTTTTCTTTGTTCTCGCGAGCGAGTCGGCTTTGAGGATCGTAAAGGTATTCGGCCAGGAGACGCCCAGCGCCATCTTCGATCCGCGCCAAGCGTCCGTTGGTGTCGTAAACGGACTTTTCATCGAAGCCGTCCTGCGTCACGCGCCGCGTCCGGCGACCGGCTTTATCGTATTCAAACGTCAAGCCTGGCCCTCTTGGAAATGTGACGGCGACCAGCCGGTCCTGCGCATTGAATTGCCGCCGTGTTTCCCCTTGCGCCGAATCGGTGATCTGGATCAGGTTCCCGCGATCGTCATAGGTGAACTCGGCGACCTGTCCTTCAGGCAGAGAGCGGCGGATGACCCGGCCGGCGGAATCGACCGTGAATTCGATGATTTGGCCGCGCCGGTTTTGAACGGTGATCAATGTGCCCTTCGAGTTGTTCGTATAACCCTCGACCGAGCCATCGGGCAACCGAGAGCGTGCGATATTGCCGGCCGAGTCATAATCGAAATCCATGACGTTCGCCCGCGCATCGGTGAGGCGATCGAGCTGGTTGTTGGCCGCATAGGTCATCTTTAGCCCATGGCCGTTGGCATCGATCAAATGGACAACATTGCCGCTCAAGTCGTAGGCTGCAGTGGTCGTAACGCCATTGGCCCCTCGCGTCGCGAGGACGTTGGCGTTGCGGTCGAACGTCCACTGCGTCGCGGCTCCAAGTGGGTTTTCCAAGCGCGCAATTCGGCCGAGATGATCGAAGTAAAACTTCGAAACACTTTGAGCCGAGTCCGTGACGGTGACCAGGCCGGGAGTGGCGTAACCAAAAGTCAGCTGCGCGGCGGCGTCGCCTCGGCTCGTTGTGGTCAGTCGGCCTTGCAAGTCGTAACTGAATCGATCCACCTCGCCGCCAGGGTAAGTCACCGTCGTTAATTCTGGAGCGCGTAAGGCATTTTGCGGTGGGCTGTACGAGTAAGATGTAATCGCTCCCGTTGGAGAGGTGACTTGGACGAGTTGCCCAGAGCCATTGTAGGCGAATACCGTGGTTCGCCCGCTTGGCTCCGTGAGCGATTGCAGCAAGCCGCTGTTATAGGTGAATTGCAATCGGGCGCCCGAGGAGTGAACCAGCGCCTGCAATTGGCCGCCGCTCTGTTGAGCAGTGATGCGGTTCCCGTTCGGGTCTTCCGCGTAGTCAAGGGCGCCGTCCGAATGGAAGACGATCTTGACAGCGTCCCGTTCTGTAATCTGGTAGCGGCCACTTCCCAAGTTTGATAACTTGCCATAGTCGCCTGGCGCACTAAAAAAGCCCCCTCGCACGTCTGGTTGAAACTCGCGCCGGGCGCCCATTGGGCCAGCCACGAACACCGTGCCATTCGGGTCTTTCTGAAGTCGAAAATCCCAGTTGTGCGACCATCCCATGCCGAGTGGCCCGGCGTTAAACCGCTGGCTGATCGCTTGGGGGTAAACTCGGGAGAAGGTGAGGTTCAATCCAGGCTGGCGAAGCTCCACATCGGTCGCCGGAGCCAAGACCGCAACAGGGTTAAGGCCGTCCGCTTGCGCCAATCGGAACGCGAGCAGATCTCCCACATCAATCACGTTCAGGTCGAGATCGCCCAGGTAACGCGCCGTGTCCGCGAGCATCCCCACGAACGAACCCCAGGTGTTGCCGGCGGCCGCCGTGAAATTCGACCAGACGATCTCCCAGGCCGGGAGAGAAATTTTCTCGGGCCGAAAAGTGGGCTTGAGGGAGTCCCAGTGGATGGGCTCCGCATTGGAATCCTTGAACGCGACGAGGTCAAACTGGACATTGCCATCGCCGAAATTCCACGGCTGTTGCAGCCCGGCGTAGAAGACTTGGACCCGGCGGCGTTCGCTGGGCAGCAGGATTCCGGGAACCTGTCCGCTCGCCAGAAACTGAATCGTATCGGTAAAACCGCGGGGTGCCATGGCGGTCCAGAGTCCTCGCCCGTTCTGGGTCGAATCCAGCGTCATGAGTGCGCGGTCGCTGCCATGAACAATTAGCAGCGGCGACGCGAGCGGTGCGTCGCCGGTATTGGCGTACTCGACGAGCAACGTGGCGGGCGCATGTCTTCCAACGCGTCCTGGTGCGGTCAAATGAGCTTCAAACTTGGGCTGACCGCCCGCCACCACCTCAATGGGCCACGAGCCTGAGTTGGTGCCCTGGCGGACGAACAGTTGGTATTCGCCCGGGGTGGCGCCGACGAGTGGAAAATCGGCCCGGAGCTTTGCTCCGCTGATGATGGCAGACGCGTTCGGCGCCAGGACGGTCGCTCCTGAGCGCAACTCAACCTGCGCCGTCCCGTCGAACCCAGCCCCGGCGATTTCGATACTGGCAATCGAGCGGTTGCCAAGACGAGAGGGGGTGACGCCAGTCACGGCGATCCCCGACAGGAAATCGGCGCGAAGGTGGAAGGGGCTGCCGTTCGCTGGAATGGAGCTTCCCACGACGAGCACGAACCAACTGCCCGCGCCCGCGTTGGGCGCCAATAACGCCAAGTCCGCGCCTCCCGTGGCGCGGTAGTCGTAAAGGCCAGCTGTGGGCAGGGCACCGCGGCGGACGAACACCTCATTCCCTCCCAGTCCGTCCAAATCATCGAGCAGGACTTTAAGATGCCCGCCCGCGGGAACGTTGACCACGTAAAGCGCGCGCGCGCCCGCGTGGGCCAACACGCCTTGGACGGGCGTGCCAAGGTTCAGGAGAGTAGGGTCGAGCGCTGTCAGACGGATATTATCTAAATACCATCCGCGATTGACGGTGACTGTGTCCGAAGTGAAATGCCACGAGAGCCGCACTTGCTGGCCTGCGTAGGGAATCAAATCCACCGTCGCCGGTTTCCAAGTGGTATCGGAGCCCGTGAAGTATTCGGAAATCGGGATCCAGGGCCCGTCGGCAACACGAATCTCTACTCGGCCACGGTCGTTCCCTGGCATCGCCCGCCAATGGTCAAAGGTGAGTTGCGGCGCGCGGGCGGCAGGCGGCACGGTCAACTCGGGAGCAATCAGCCTGGCGTCGGCATTATTCGGGTAGGTTCCAGCGAGAATCGTCCCGGCGACATGGCCGCCTGCAAGCACCGAGGGCGCGCCTGCTCCAGTTGGGATCCCCACCTGCCAAACCCCTCCTTCGGACGACCAGTCCCCGAACCCACTCTCGAAGTCTTGAGGGGTAATAAACTCCATCGCGCCAGTTTCGAGGCGGGCATCGTCCAGATACCAACCTAGCCCCAGATCACCTCCGCGATTCTCGAAGGCGGAGACAAGGTGGAAACCGAGCTGGATGACACGGCCGGCATAAGGGCGCAGGTCGATGCTGTTTCGGACCCAAGCTCCGCTATTCAGAGTCAGTCTCTGGTCAGGCAAATCCTGCCAATCGCCCCCAAGGCTTCGCACTTGTGTTTGACCGTAATCAAACGCGCCGAACTGGCTCCACGAGTAGAAAGAGAAACGCGGGGCTTGAGAGGGCAATGGGACTAGAAACTCCGGGGTAACCACCCGCGCATCGTGGGTCGTGCCGTAAATGCCCGCCAGAATCGTCCCAGCGACGTTGGTCCCGCGAAATGCAGGGGGCGCACCCGTGCCGCTTGGTGTTCCCGCTTGCCACACTCCGCCCTCGACGGACCAGTCTCCAAACCCAGCCTCAAATCCAAAGGGGGAAGGAAAAATCATCGCGCCAGTTTCAATGGCCGCTTCGTCAATGTACCAGCCCAGTGCCAGGTCTCCGGCGCGATTGTCATAAGCCGCGACCAACCGAAAGCCGACCTGAATCGTCGTCCCCGCATACGCAGTGAGGTCGACGCTGCGCCTGGCCCAGGCCCCGGGACTTCCTTCCGTGAGTCGCTCGCCCGCCACGTCGACCCAAGGTTCTCCGACCGTTCGGATCTGGAGTTGGGAGTAATCGTTAGCGCCGATCTGATACCAATAATGGTAAGCAAATCTTGGATGTTCACTGGCGGGAGGGACGACGAACTCGGGGGTGGCCAAGCGCGTGTCGTGAGTGGTGCCGTAGTTCCCGGATAGAATCGTGCCGGCGACGTTGGTCCCGCGAAATGCAGGGGGCGCACCCGCGCCGCTTGGTGTTCCCGCTTGCCACACTCCGCCCTCGACGGACCAGTCTCCAAAGCCGTTCTCAAACCCCTCGGAAGCGAAGAGGCCCGTGGACCCAGTCTCAAGCCCCGCTTCATCGATGAACCAACCCAACGCCAGATCTCCCGCGCGATTCTGAAACGCCGCGGTAAGATGAAACGCCAGTTGAATCGATTGTCCGGCATACGGGCGCAGATCGACACTTCGCCGAGCCCAACTGCCGCCGCTGGCCTCCGTGAGGCGCTCGCCCGCGACGTCTTGCCAAGGTCCACTCGCGGACCGGATTTGCAGTTGCCCTGCGTCATTGGCGCCGATTTGATACCAGTACTGGTAGGCAAATCGCGGAGCCGTGCTCGCGGGTGGCACCGTAAATTCTGGCGTAATCAGGCGGGCATCATGCGTCGCTCCGTAGTTGCCGGTCAGCCCGGTGCCAGCGACTCGAGAGCCAGCGAATGCCTTGGGTCCACCATTCGCGACCGGTTGACCCACCGCCCACAGCCCGCCCTCGACTGTCCAACTTTCGAGGCCATTCTCGAACCCCTGTCGCCATTCTACCGTGCCGTGAACGAATTTCACGTCGCCGAGCAAACCGATTGTTGCCGCCAGCACGGTCAAGGCAAGATGGCATCTTCTCATAGGGTCTAAGGCCTACACCGACAGGAACGCGTGGATTCATAGCATACGGCGCCGGGGCCCGCTGACAAGCGGCGAAAGGACTCGGTTTGGGGCGGACCCAAGCCCGTCGCGAGGCTCACAAGATCGCTGGCTTGTCGTCGAGAACGGTTTGGTTAGAGATCTCCCGGAGTTCTCGAAGCAGACGCCGGACGGCCGCATGCGACCCCAAGTGATAACGGGCCGTGGTTTTCGCCAAACCGATTCGAATGGAAAAGGCCTCGGGTGGGAGGGCTCGAAATAATTCCTCGTCCGTTCGGTCATCACCCGTGGCCAGGATGAATTCCGCGGCTTTAGTCGTTAGCCATTCCTCGGCGGCGGTGCCTTTGCTAACGCCGGTGTTACGAATCTCGATGACTTTGTCTGTCTCGAGCACCTGGACATCGATATTGCGAGTATAGTCCGCCAGGTCATCGAGAAGTTCTTTGGCGCGGAGCGAAGCTTGTTCCGGGTCCGCACCGCGGTAGTGCCAGGCCAGTGAGAATTCTTTTTCTTCGAGCAGAGCCCCTGGAAGTCGGTCCACGTGGAGCTGGAGGATGGGGCGGACCTGGGCGATCCAACCGTTCGCCATCATCTTGAGCATTCGCCACGGCCCGGCTGGTTCCCTCAGCCAAACACCATGCTCCGCGACAAGGCCGATTGGGAGTTGACCAAACCAACGTTCCAAGTCAGCGCGGGAGCGGCCGCTCAGCACAAGAACCATATTGCGCGGGTCTGCAACCAGGCCGCGAAGGAGGTCGAGCAGTTCAGCGTCCGGTGCGGACTGGTGAGGATGGCTCGCGAACGGCACAAGGCTTCCGTCATAGTCGAGAAACAAAGCTCGTGCTGTGGCTCGCCGATACTGTTCGACGAGGGCACCGTGCGCCTTTCCCGTCAGGGAACGGGTCCGTTGCGCGGCCTCTGTTTGCTGGGTGGCCAGCAGCGCTTGCAGGAAATCGTCTGCCCAACGATTCACGTCATAGCGGCGAAGCCGTTCCTGGAGAAGACTGTTCCGGCGGACTTGCTCAGCGACTGGCATCTCCAGGGCCACCTCCAAGGAGTGCGCAATCTCTCCGCTGTGAACTGGGCTGGTAATAATGGCCTCGCCCATTTCTTTGGCTGCTCCGGCCATTTCACTGAGGATCAACACGCCGGTTTGATCGATCCGGGACGACACGAACTCTTTCGCCACCAGGTTCATTCCGTCGCGCAGAGGAGTGATGAGGGCGACGTCGCACAGGCCGTAAAGCGCGACGATCTCCTCGAAGGAGAGGGTACGATACTGGTAAATCAGTGGGGTCCAGTTCACCCTGGCGAAGGCACCCACAATTCGGCCGACGGTCTGCTCAATTTCCTGAAGCATCGTTTGATACGTTTCCACGCCGATTCGCGAGGGAGCAACTGAGAGAATGAAGACGACTCTTCCATGCCAGAGCGGATTGTTCTTGAGGAACAGTTCGTAGCCACGGAGGCGATTCAGCAGCCCTTTTGTGTAATCCAAGCGGTCGACAGAAAAGATTACCTTTTGCGGGCCGCTCTGTTCGCGGAGCTGCTGGACTCTGCGTTCGGTTTCAGGAGACCGGGCGGCGGCCGCGAATTTCTCGTAGTCGACACCCATTGGAAACGTGTCGACATGAATGACGCGCTCCCGGACGGTCAGTCTGCCTAAATGATGCTCGTGCCCTACCACGCGAAGCACGCACCCGAGAAAATGACGCGTGTAATCATGCGTGTGAAATCCGAGCAGGCTCGCGCCCAGCAGTCCGTCAATGATCTCGGTTCGCCAGGTCGATGGCAACAAGCGAAACACCTCGAAGGAAGGAAAGGGAATGTGAAGAAAAAAGCCGATGGGCATTTCGGGAAAATGCTCACGGATAAGCCTGGGCAGAAGCATGAGCTGGTAGTCGTGTATCCAAAGCATGTCATCGGGTCTGAGGACTTGGAGCAATGCGCGGGCGAACTCCTCGTTGGTTTCCTGATATTCCTCCCAGTCTTCCTGCTCATAGCGTACCAGGGATGGGAAATAGTGAAATAATGGCCAGATCGTGCGATTACAGAATCCCAGGTAAAACCGATGCATCCTTTCTTCGGAAAGAAATACCGGAGCCGATTTGAAGTGTTTCTCGCCAAAACTCCGGACCTGCAGTCGGGATTCCTCAGGTGTGGTTGCTCCAGGCCACCCCACCCAGAGAAAGTCTCCATGCGATGGGCCGCACGAGCGTCGCTCGAGGTAACTCCACAATCCGGTAGTCAGGCCGCCTGAGCTTGACTGAAACTGAGGTTGTCCATCCGAAAATGAAACTGTGAACGGTAGCCGGTTCGATACCAGGACTAGTCGCTTTCCGTTCGTTGGAATCGCCAATCGTTCCAGGAGACCTGCCGGTTCGCAGTCCGAGGGGGTGTAGCCGAGGATTTCGTCCGGGTTCATTCGCTCTCTTGGTCCCACCGGCTGCGACTTACGTTTTTGACCCGACTGACGTGCAGGCTTCGCGCGCGTTTCCGCAATCAGAACGCAAAATGCCCCCACGACTTCGGCAAATCGGTCGCCGCCAGGTTCTTCTGTTGGTGGGATGGCGGCCCGACCATCCTCGTTGGCCTCCGAGAGTAGGAATCCCTCGGACCCTTGGCTTCCAAGCAAGGCTCGGAATAATCTTCGGCCAACATTACAGTACCGCTATAGCCATCACAAGGACGAAGACAGACTTCGTCTGAGTCAGGGCGTATCTTGACAGTCCCACCACGATCGCGGGATTTATCCTAATGCCATTCGGTAATTGCCTCCTGGCGCCCCGGATGGGGCAACTCGAGAATAGCTCGGCGTTTTAAC
>JBGAIN010000241.1:0-9385 GCA_044225505.1 Limisphaerales bacterium | reverse complement strand
TTTTTTGGTGACCATAAAGCTGTGGCCCGACCCGTTCCCATCCCGAACACGGCCGTCAAACACAGTCTTGCCGATGGTAGTGGCTGTATAGCTTCCGCGAGAGTAGGTTGTCGCCAGATCTTTCCTCAAACGAGCTGAGCTCCTTCACGGGTCCTCAGCTCGTTTGCTTTTAATCCTTCTCACATAATCCCTGTGGCGCCGCCTGGTGTCCTCCATGAACTGCGATCTTCAACAGGGTTGTTTTCTATCTTGTTTTCAGCCCGAATCAGTGCTTACCCGGAATCTCGGGTCGGGTGTCTCGCACACGCAGAAATTGTGAGTTAGCTTCCGCGATGTTCATATTGGGGGTCGGGAGGGCCGTTCCAGCCGTGCGTTACACCCAGCGAGAGTGTTGGGAAACGGTGCGCGAGCAAACAGTCGTTAAAGAACTTCAGCCAAGGGCCCAATCGCTTCTTCGAAAGGTGCTTCTAGGGGACAACGGGATTGAAACGCGTTATTTGGCCTTGGATTCGATTGGCGATGCTTTTGAGCTGAATCCTGACTCTTTGCATGAACGTTATGCTCGTCATGCCCCAATCTTGGCTAAGCAAGCCGGCGTAAACGCTCTGCAGGAAGGAATGATATCCCCTTCTGAAATTGATGCTTTGATCATTAGCAGCTGCACTGGCTACTTGTGTCCTGGGTTGACTAGCTACGTCAGCCAGTCCCTTGGCTTGAGGCCGAACGTGCTGTTATTGGATTTGGTCGGACAGGGTTGCGGAGCGGCTATTCCCAATTTGCGCGCGGGAGAAGCCCTTCTCGCTTCCGGACGCGCTGGCAAAGTCCTGTCTATATGTGTTGAGGTTTGTAGCGCTGCGTTCTACATCGACAACGACCCCGGAGTGATCGTGAGTGCTTGCCTGTTCGGGGACGGAGCCGCTGCGATGGTGCTTTCAAGTAATCCTGCGCTGAAGCAACGACGGATTCAATGGCTCGCAGCTCATACGGTGTTGCGGCCGGAGAGTCGCGATCTGCTGCGCTTCGAGCAACGCCACGGAATGCTTCGCAATATCCTGGCGAGAGTAGTGCCCGAACTTGCGGGACAGGCTGTGGAACGAACTCTGTCCGAGCAACTCAGCTTGACTGGCTTCGGTCGCGACGCGATTCGCGAATGGATTTTACATTCCGGGGGGCGGAGCATTCTTACGGAAGTTCGGGCCGCTTTGGGACTGGAGGAGGAGGATCTTAGGTGGAGCAGGGAGGTGCTTCGGGAATTCGGCAATCTGAGCAGCCCGTGCGTGTACTTCGTGTTGGATGCGGCCTTGCGCGGTGCGGCGACCGGAGGTCTCTGGTGGATGTCGTCTTTCGGTGCAGGGTTCAGTTGTCATGGCGCGTTTCTTGAGGTGGAATGAGGGCCTATGGGTCTTGCGCCATCCAAACTCTCGCCCGGCACAACCTCTTCGCTGCGTTCGCTTGTTCCGGAGTTGCTCGACCATCTGCCGGAAAGCGATCCTCGGGCGCAGCGCTCACGACGCGACTTGCAGCGGGTCAACGCTTGGATGCGGAACGCAGACCACATGCTGCAACTCATTGGATCCATGGGATTGCGCCCTCCGAAATTGATGGCGGAGATCGGCGCTGGCGACGGTCGATTCATGTTGCAGGTCGCGCGCAAGCTCGCTCCAAGATGGGCAGGTGTCGAGTTACAGATGGTCGATCGCCTGAGTCTTGTTACGTCGCAGACCATCGCGGAGTTTCAAGAATTGGGGTGGACGGCCACGGTTGTGCAGGCTGATGCGATCGAGTGGTTGTCGCGTCCTTCATCCGTGGATCTTCTCGTGGCAAACCTTTTCCTGCATCATTTCACGAACGCCGATCTGCAAGCGTTGTTAGGGTTGGTCTCTCGCAAGTCCCCTGCGTTTGCCGCTTGCGAACCCAAGAGATTCCCATATCCGACTCTAGCCGGATCGCTCGTTTGGTTTTTGGGCTGTAATGCCGTGACAAGGCATGATGCGGTCGCAAGTGTCATGGCTGGATTTCGCGGACACGAGATCTCCGACCTGTGGCAAGACCAGGGAGCTTGGCGGTTGGAGGAATTCGAAGCTGGGTGGTTCAGCCATGGCTTCGCAGCCCGGCGGACAGAATCTGTGAGAGTGGGATGCCGTGTTATAGGGGATCCTTGAGGTGGAAAAACGTGGCCGCGACCTGGCGCGCCTCACCCGCAATGAATGCCGGCAACCGATGCTCGTTGGCCTGTGGACGGACCAACGCCTGCGTCCGGCATCGAGGTTCCTTCACCTACGATAGGCTTTGAATCATCTCTTTGGCGCGTTGCATGATTTCAATTTCATAGCCCTCAGGGGCATCGACAAACGCGAAACCACTGCCATTGTCGCGAAGGTGCGGCCCGTCAGAATACCGGTATCCTAGGCTCGCCAGGTGTTGGCCAAAGTCTTCCAGGCTGTCGACTTCAAAGGCTAGATGAGTCAGGTCCGCTTGGACTTGGACTGGGCCGCTTTGCGGAAAACAACACAGTTCAATGAGTTCTTCGCTCTCTGGAGCTTTCATGAAGACCAATTCCGATCCCCGTGGCGATTTGTGACGCCGGACCTCGGTTAGACCCAGGACGTTCTTGTAGAACTGGACCGTCTTTTCCAGATCATTCACCCGGTAACGAGTGTGCAGTAGCTTTCGTGCCGTTTTCATTGAGTGACAATAATCCGGGATGCGTTCAAGGCAATCGCCGAAATCCGCTTGCTGGCTGCCGCTCGATTCCTATACTTCTGAGGATGCTTCCAGGAAAGTGGGGATGGCTTTTGGTTGTGCTGGTAACGATGGCGCAAAGCCGTGCGTACGCGCAGATAGACCCCGAACAAAGACGCCTGATCCAAGTCGGCTATAACCAGCCGATCCAAGGGCGTGCTCCAATTGCTGCCTACGGCTTTTATTATCATAATCAGCCCCAGTTTTATGCCACGAATTTGACCTTGCGGTTGGCTGTTGCTCCTATCTATCTGGATGCTGAACTCGGGTTTAGCGGATTGATCGGCCAGAATACGGATTTAGCCGTTGGAATGGCTGGAGGGGGATTTGCCGATAGCTACGCCGAAATTGTGCACGGCACATTCCGAAGAGAGGAGTCCTTTCTTGGAGATAGCGCGGAACTCTCCACCAGTCTTTACCATCGCTTCAATCCCGACTCGTTGATCCCGCTTTACCTAGTGTTACGGGCGGGCGCTCATCAGAGCTTTTACCGGCGTGAGAGTGAGACGGACGATGCCTTTGAGCTGCCGGATGATCGAACGACGTTGCATTTCCGTAGCGGGTTGCGCTTCGGCGGTCAGGAACCGAGTATGACAGAGCCTGTCGCGATGGAGTTGTCAGTGTGGCATGAGGCCCAAATCCGGATGGATTCTGGGCGTTACGGTTTCCAGGAAGACCGCCAGGTCGAAGGTCAATCCCAACTGCTCTGGGGAAGAGCCCTGGTGAAATATGCCCTACATCCAAGTGAGCATATGATCGCAGGGAGCCTGACCACGGGCACGAGCTGGGAAGCGGATCGGTTTAGTGCCTATCGTCTGGGGGGTATCCTGCCTTTCTCCTCGGAATTTCCGCTGAGCATCCCAGGCTATTATTTTCAGGAAGTCTCGGCCAAGCGATTTGCTCTCCTCAACGGGCAGTATTCATTCCCCCTCATGCCGTCCAAGAACTGGAGAATCGATCTGGTGGCGGCTACTGCCTGGGTGGATTATCTCGCGGGTCAGCAGCAGGCGGGAGACTGGCACTCGGGGGTTGGCGGGGGGATTACCTACATCTCGCCGACGGGTTCTTGGCTGGCGAGCGTGCTTTACGGGCATGGTTTCGAGGCAATGCGGACGCATGGACGTGGTTCGGACCAGGTGGCCTTCCTCTTCCAATACGATTTCGAGGCCAAAGCCCGCGGCAAATCCCGCTTCTTTGTGCCGGGAATGAATCCCTACCGTTCGCACGGCGCGGAGCGAATCTTCCGCTAAAGTCAGGGCCAAGAGCGGTGCGGGATGCACTCCTCCCGCTGGAATTAAAGTTGTTTTCTGCGGGGGCGCTTCGTAGCTTTGAGTCGCAAATGACCAAAACGTTCGCGCAGCTAAACTTTCCCGGCCGCCTGATTGCTGTCGAGGGGTTGGACGGATCGGGAAAATCGACTCAGATTCACCTGTTAAAGCGCTGGTTGGAGCTTCAGGGAGCGAAAGTCTTCTTCAGCGAATGGAACTCATCGGTTCTGGTCAAGAGCGCGACCAGCAAAGGCAAGAGCAAGGAATTGTTGACCCCGACAACGTTCAGCCTCATCCACGCGACGGATTTTGCGGATCGCTACGAACGGCAGCTTGTCCCGTTAGTTCGCGCTGGATACCTGGTCCTTTGCGACCGATATATCTTCACTGCTTACGCACGAGATATCGTTCGTGGATGTCCGCCGGACTGGGTTCGCGGAATCTACAGTTTCGCGGCATTGCCCGATTTGACGTTCTTCTTCAAGGCCGACCTTGAAGTCTCATTGCAGCGGATCCTGGATGGACGGCCACAATTGAAGTATTTCGAAGCGGGCATGGACTTGCACCTCTCCAGCGATCCGCGGGAGAGCTTTCGGATCTTCCAGGGCCGACTTTTGGAGCAGTATTTGGCGATGAGCACGGAATTTAATTTCTTAGTGATGGACGCCAACCAGCGTGTGGAAGCGCAACAGAAGATCGTGCGGGAGCTCGTCATGCAACGCCTGGATTTGAGCCATTTCAAGCGAGACGAAAGCGACGGCAACGGACGACACTTGTCTCTGTCCAGTCGGAAGTCGGCTGTCAAGGACGTGGAGGTGGAGGCGTGAAACGCGCGAATGCTCGTCGCACACAGGCGGAAGCGTCGGAGAAGCGTTTCTATGGGCATGGCATTCCCGGGGTGTTGAGTGAGAAGCTGCTCGGGAAGCTCATTGTGGTGGAAGGCGCTGACGGCTCGGGCCGGTCTACTCAGATCAGCCGGTTGGGGGAATGGCTGGAGGGTTGCGGCTACGCCACAACGCAGGTCGGATTAAAACGATCGACCTTGGTGAGCGAAGAACTGGACCGCGCACAGCAAGGCAATATTCTCAGTCGAATTACCCTGAGCTTGTTCTACGCAACGGATTTCGCAGATCAACTGGAGAACATTATTCTGCCGGCCTTAAAGGCAGGATTGATCGTTTTGGCCGACCGTTATATTTACACTCTGATGGCCCGGGACATGGTGCGGGGCATCGAAGAGCCATGGCTCCGAAATCTTTACGGAATCGCTCTGCAGCCCGACGCGGTGTTTTATCTCAATGTCTCTCCGCAGGAACTGGTGCAAAGGACGTTTGCCAAGAACGCCTCACTTGATTATTGGGAGAGCGGAATGGATCTCGGGTTTTCTCGGGATATGTTCGATAGCTTTTTGCGTTATCAAGCGGAGGTGCAAAAGGTCTTCAAGCAGCTCCAAAGTTCGTATGGTTTTACGATCGTCGATGGGAACAGGTCTGTCGATGCGATTAACGTTGAACTGCAAAAGAAGATTGCGGCAGTGCTCGCGCACAAGTAAGCAACCCCATTAACCAACCGCGTTTAGCCAGACAACAATGCCGTGCAACCCACCCTAACCCATGGCTGAATCGAGCAACAAAGCGGAGTATGTGGTCGGCGTGGACTTGGGCGGGACGAAGATCCTAGCCGGGGTCTTCCACTCCTCGCTGGAATGCGCTGGCGTCGCAAAAGTCAGCACCAAGCCGCAGCGCGGCTCAGACGCAGTTATCGAGCGTGTCGCGCGCTGTGTCCGCGACGCGATCGACGAAGCCGATCTGGATCCAAAGCAGATTCGCGGCATTGGCATTGGGGCTCCCGGCGCAGTGGATGGAAAAACCGGGGATGTGATTTTCGCACCGAACCTGGAATGGAAAGACGTCCCACTCAAGAAGCAGCTCGAAAAAGAGGTCGGCATTCCCGTGTTCGTTGGGAACGACTGCACCGTGGCCATGCAGGGAATCTACGTGGCTGAACTTAAATCCAAACCGCAGCATGTGGTGGGAATTTTCCTCGGGACAGGCATTGGCGGAGGGATCATTATCGGTGGCAAACCCTACCACGGAGCGCAGCACACGGCCGGCGAGATTGGTCACATGGTTTTGGATGTGGACGGTCCAAAGTGTGGATGTGGGAACAAGGGCTGCTTTGAGGCCTTGGCCAGTCGAACGGCAATTTTTCAACGCATCAAGGCGGGTGTAAAGAATGGGCAAAAAACCGTGTTGACGGAAATGCTTGGAGACAACCTCCAGGATTTGCGCAGCGGGGATTTGCGCAAGGCGATCCGTCGAGGGGATAAGTTCGTCGATTCCGTGGTGGAAGACGCCGCGGAGTACACCGGGATCGCGGTCGGTAATTTACTCAACATTTTCAATCCGGAAATGGTTGTGTTGGGGGGGGGAGTGATTGAAGCCCTGGCCGATGAGATGATGTCGGTCATTATCGAGACAGCTCGCGATTACGCGATGCCAGGAACGGCCAAGGACGTCGAAATCATTGCTTCGAGCCTTGGCGACAATGCGGCTATCACTGGCGGTGCGGTCTTAGCCAGACAAGAAACCCGGTAACGCCCGGGCAAGACGCTGTTCCGGTGGCCAGTCAGCCACCTTTTGTGGACGAGGCCGGTGGTGGTGGTGGTGCGGCGGACAGACTCGGCGTTTCCCACAGGGTTGGGGTCGCCAGTTCGAGAGAGTTTCCGAATGGATCGCGGAAGTAGAGCGAATGCGCTCCATTCGGCCACGTCACCTCTGACTCGATCTCGACGGAAGCACGGCGCAGACGTTCACGCCACGGGCCGAAGCCTTCCTTGGCGATACGCCAAGCGAGATGGCCCATGCCGCGGCACCCATGGAGAGGGATGGGAGATCCATTGATGACGATTCGCTCCGCCTCTGTGCTGTCCGGATCAAAAATCAAGACGTAGCTGTTTCCTGCGCGAAAGACCAGTTGACGTCCCAGATCGGCAAATACCTTGGGGAGACCTAAGACGCCGCCGTAGAACAACTCAGCAGCTGCCAGGTCGCTTACGTAGAGCGCCGTTTCAAAAACATCTCCTAGAGCAGGGGTCGTGGTTGGCAGAGACATGAGGAATGAGTTGGAATAGGCGGGCTGGGAGTTGTGGTTTCTGTTGACTCTGGCGCTGCGACTATTCGGGTCATGTCATAAGTAACATCTGACGCGGAGCCAAAAACCACTCCAATTTCGCGCATCGTCCCGCCCGCAAGTTCGCAACGAGTAGCTTGCAGAGACCGGCCTTTTTCATAATGACAGTGGATCGTGATGTCCCCGTGGTCAACAAGCCAATCAGCAAGCTCAAATAGGGTTCGTGGCCGACAAGCAAAACCGATTTCTCGGCCAGGTTGCGGGTGCGGAGCGATTGAATCAACTCCTGCGCACTGCCATCGACGCCGAGTGCTTCCATCAATTCCAGCTTTTTGCCCAACCCAAGCTCCGAGGTTACGATTTCCGCCGTTTCCCGGGCTCGCACGTAGGGGCTCGAAAGGATGACATCGAATGAGATTTCAAGGCTACGCATAGCCTTGACCACTCGCCGCAGCTTTTTTTCCCCCTCGGTCGTGAGCGGTCGGTCAAAGTCGTCGTTGAACTTCCGCGTGCCTCGTTCCACCGCGATGGCATGACGTAGTAAATACAAGTCCATAATATTCAGGTTTATGCTCTTTTCCGCGTAATCCTATGATGGCCAGGTGGTGAATGGCGCCAGCGATTCAAGGATTGTCCAGCGCCGACGGCCTCGCAGCGAGCTTCATCGTGGGAAAGGGGGAGTCAGATCGGGGTTTGGTCGATCGCAAGCTGGAATCGTTTGTGGCGAGGCGGATGAATTCGAATTGACTGCGGGTGGCCTTTTGCCGGCTGGCAGGAGTAACGCGTCGATAAGCGCCGTCTGGTCGAAGGTGCCGGGCTTTCGTATTGTCGGCAAGGGACCACGCCAGGATTTCTGTCATCAAACGGTCTCGGAGAACGCCATCGACAATTGGAACGGCGACTTCCACGCGTCTGAAAAAGTTACGGGGCATCCAATCGGCGCTACTGATGTAGACTTCAGGTTGGCAGGCATTTTCGAAGTAGTAAACCCGGCTATGTTCGAGGAAGCGGTCAACGATGCTCCGGACGTTAATTCGCTCGCTCAGCCGTTTCAATCCGGGGCGGAGACAACAAATGCCTCGCACGATGAGGTCGATTTTAACACCGGCTTGCGCGGCCCGGTACAGCGCTTCGATCACCCGTTCGTCGACCAAGGCATTCAGTTTGACAATGATGCGAGCGGGCAAACCTTTGGTTGCATTATCGGCTTCGCGAGCGATCAGGCTCAGGATTCGATCGTGCAATTCGAACGGTGCGACCACCAAACGACGCATCCCTTTAAACTGCGAAATCCCGGTCAAAAGGTTGAAAAGATTCGTCGCGTCCTCACCGAAATCAGGATGGCAAGTGAGGAGACTCAAATCGGTATAGAGCCGGGCGGTCGTGGGGTTATAATTGCCCGTCGCAAAATGGACGTAGCGCCGGATTCCATCGGAATCACGGCGAACAATCAAACAGATCTTGGCGTGGATCTTAAAGCCGACCAGGCCATAGACCACGTGAACTCCCGCTTCTTCGAGTTGCCGCGCCCACTGGATGTTATTCGCTTCATCAAAGCGGGCGCGGAGTTCGACGACCGCTGTAACTTGTTTGCCGTGACGGACCGCGCTCATGAGTGCGCCGATGATGCGGGAGTCCCCGCCCGTTCGGTAGAGCGTTTGTTTGATCGCAAGCACATTCGGGTCCTCCGCGGCTTCCTCCAGCAAATGGACGATGCTTTCATAACTTTCGTAGGGATGATGCAAAAGCAAATCGCGTTGGCGGATCGCGTCAAAGATGTTCACCGGTTCCCGCAACGCGAGGCTGATCGGGGCAACAAACGGAGGGTCGCGAAGTTCTGGCGAGTGATCGCCTTCGTAGATCGCCATTAACGGCGTGGGATTGATCGGACCGTCCAGGACGTACAAGTCCACATCGCTCAGGCGCAAGGTCGACAACAAGGCCTGACGGATTTCTGCAGGACAGTTCTCTTCCACTTCCAAGCGCACCGCATCTCCCTTGCGGCGGTTGTGCAGTTCCGTTTCGACCGCCTTGAGGACGTTGGCCACTTCCTCCTCATCGATGTACAGCTCACTATTGCGCGTGACACGAAACCGCCAGAACCCAAGAATCTTTGTGCCAGGAAAGAGATCGCCCAAATAGTAACCAATCAGGTCATCAAGCATCAGGTAACGCTGCTGGCTATCGTTCCGCGGCATGCGCACCAGCCGGGGCAAAACCCGAGGCACCTGCACGACCGCTAG
>JBGAIN010000240.1:0-9716 GCA_044225505.1 Limisphaerales bacterium | reverse complement strand
TTCCCCGGGGATGGTAAGAATCTGCGCGTTGCCGATGTTGACGACATTGATTTGCGCTGAGACGGCATCGGACGAGGCAGTGTAGCCGAGGGGCGAGGCTTTCATGACGGCTTTGAGCAATGGCGATTCGACTGGGAACGAGATCGTTCGCGCGGCGCAATAGAGGTTAGGGGCGGATTGGGGAGGGGCAGGTTGGACGATCCGGAGCGCCTCGTCCGCGAGGAGCCGGCCAATCCGCTCACACTCGCTCCAGGTATTGAGGTCGCGACCGTCCGGGCCCCGGCAATCCGCGGTGACCATGCCGCCTTGGGCGCTATTCATGAAGATGGCTGTCCCACCGCCGTTCGCGGCGATCCGCGCGCAGAGCGGACCAATCAAATCGGGGCTTAAGATCCCTTGATCCGAGCCTAGGACTTCGGGATGGATGGCGTAGTTGACCAAAGTCGCCAACGGTTTTCCGTCCAGGTCGAGCGCTTGAATCACATGGCAGCGGGGGTCGTAAAGCTGTTCCGCGTAGTAATTGTAAGCGATTTTGCCTTGGGCTTGGCCTGTCGCGATCTTGAGGCGGACGGATTGAAGTTTTGTCACCGCTTCGTGAATGCTTTCGGCAATCTTCTGGCAGACAGAGTCCAAGTAGCGCAAGTCCGAGGCAAAATGGCCTTTCTCATCCGGAAACCCATAGCAGTCGGGCGCGCTGTGGGTATGCGTGGCGCCTATCAAAATGTTTTCCGGGCGAATCTCTTTCACTAAGGCCCTGGCCTTATTGCCAAGGACGGACGGGAAACCGAGGAAATCTGTCTGGACGATCGCCACGCGGGTCGTGCCGTCGTCCAAGACCAGGGAACGGACAGTCAAATCTCCAAGCTTTTGCGTCGCGGGATGCGAAGGTCCGACGCCTCCCGAAACGGGCAGCAACGGGTCCGGCGTGACGACGCGGACGCTGACTCCGGCACGAAACTCCGCAGCGCCCAGACTGATCACCCAAAGTGGCAGGGCAACGACCCAAAGGGAGAAACCGCAGGGAGAGCGTTGAACGGAAGCAGCTGTGGCCCGCTGAAAAGGAATCATTGGGCAGGTCTAGCAGGAGCACCGGTCGGCGTCCAGTCCTCGTCAGATGGCGTATTTGGCAACAATCCAGTCGGGAATGGCGACGGCGCGTCCCGTCTCAATACTGACCAGCGTATAGTCAAAACGGCCGTCCGAGACCAGTTTGCCGTTGACCCGCTTCTTGATCTCGAAATCGACGCGGACGCTTTCCGCTTGGATGTCCTCAATCCAGGTGTAAACGGTGAACCAATCGCCCAGTCCCAGAGGGCGTTTGAACTCGATCTGCGCACTGCGAATGAACCAGGCATACCCCGCTTGGGTGAACTCTTCGAGGGACATGTGATAGCAGCGATCCATTTGATCGTAACGCGCCGCCAGGACGTAGTCGAAATACCGGCTGCCATGGACATGTTGATTCATGTCGATGTCGTCGGGACGCACTTGGAGCTCCGTTGCGAATTTGGAACGGCCGAGGTTCATAGAGGCGGAAGGCGCTCGCGCTGGGAAATGGGTCAGACCCAAACCGACCGACCTTAGCGGCCGCCTGCCCAAGCGGGGGGTTGACGGAGTTGGTAAAGCATTTCGCCCGCTTTCGGAACGTAGAGGACGCCGTCCGCTTCGCGCTCGGCAAAGTCTGAAGGGCGAATGGTGGCCGGGTCGCAATATCCGAGATTGATCTTGCGGCAGGTGGCGGCGTCGATGCCCGTAGCCAGGGTCACCCGGGCTCGCGGCGTTTCCACGCCGTTGCGGAAAGTGCCTAGACCGTAAACGTGGGTAGAATGAGCGAGGACTCCCCAAGGATAACTTTTGAAGTGGCCCCATTGGGCCAAGAAATAATCTCGGCAATGATAGCCGATCTCGTGGAGGACTTTCCCATGGGCGATGCAGACCTCGGTAATGTGGGGAGCGTAGATAATGAGTTCTCCGCCATCCGCCAGGACCGGTTCCAGTTTATACATGCATTTGCCGCCAGTCCAAAGCTCGTCATACATCTTAGGCGCGCATGATAAAATCGAGCGGAACGGACGTTCTTTGTAGGTAATGTGAAGCTGGCGGGACAGGTCGCTCGCGGCATCCCAAGCGCCTTCAGGGGTGCCGACGAAAAAACCGGCCAACCCGTGCGAATCTACGACCAGGCAACAACAGAGCTTGGGCACGGTGACCAAAGCGCCAGCTCGATCCACCACCTTCCGGACGGGTGTCCATTTATTGCCGATGATCATGGGGTTCGTAACAACGGCGCCCAGCCAGTGGAAGAAGTTCAAGACTTCAGGACCTGCGACCCCAGGGAAAAGATACTTATTCCCGCCGGAACAGCCTACCACCTCGTGCGGGAAGACCGGGCCAACGAGGATCACTTGATCATAATCGAAAAGCAGACGGTTCACTTCCACGGGGACTTCCATCTCAAATAGACCGCCGGAGAGTTCGCGGATTTCTTCCGCCGGAATCGTCCCGATCTTTCGCAACGCCTGCGGATCATTCCACGCGTGATTGAAGAACCGGACTTTGCGATAGGTGCCGCCGCGCGCTTCGGCGGAGATTTCGAGTCGCTCGCAAATGGCCGCCTCACTCATAGGTTGGTGGGTGCCAAGGGCAATTAGGATATCGAACGCTGCTGTTTGAGTTCCGATCTCCTGGAACAATAACTGAAAGACCAAGCCGATCGGGGCTGTCCGTGTGCCGTCCGGCACGATGACGAGGACTTTCTTGCCGACGTAATCCTGGGCTGGACAGGCTCGCGCGAGAAGCGCGGCTACGTCCTCCCGTTGCAGACTCTTCCCGGGGGTGGCAATTCGTGAGATCATATTGGGGGTAGGCAGCGTGGAGGACGATTGCAAACGCTAAATGGTCTGGCAGAGGAACCCTCCGTCGACGCGAAGATCGGACCCTGTCACAAAGCCGCTTGCTTTCGAACTGGCGAGAAAGACCGCTGCGCCAACGAGCTCATCGGCCGATCCGAATCGCCCCATTGGAGTATGTGCCCAAATCACTCGTGTCCTCTCCGTCGGCGTTCCATCGTCTTGAAAGAGTATCTTGCGGTTCTGCTCGGCCGGGAAGAAGCCAGGCGTAATCGAGTTGACGCGCACTCCTTTGGCGGCCCATTCCCGGGCTAGAAACTGGCTTAGGCTGAGAACGGCGGCTTTGGCGGCGGAGTAAGCCACCACGCGCGATAGCGGGAGGTGAGAGGAAACGCTGGCGATGTTGATGATCGAGCCTCTCCCACGCGCCACCATTGCTGGACCAAAGACTTGGCAAGGGACGAGCACGCCGCCGACAACGTTCAGATCGAAATTCGCTTTCCAGTCCGGGACCGTGATGTCTTGGAAGCTTCGCCCCGGGCTTACCGTTACCTTGAGATCGTTGCCGCCCGCCGCATTTAGAAGAACCGTGGCGGGACCTAACGTCTGATCGACAGATTTCATCGCTGCTTCCACGCTGGGCCGGTCTTGGGCGTCGCAGGAAACGAACTGGGCGTGTCCGCCGGCCGCTCGGATCTTGGCGGCGCGCGCTTCCCCACGCTCCGCATTGCGCCCGAGCAAGGCAATGCGAGCGCCAGCTCCCGCCAAGCCTTCGGCCATTGCGCCTCCGAGCACGCCGGTCCCTCCGATTACCACAGCCACTTCTCCCGTCAGGTCAAAGAGATTCATACCGAGGCAAGTGTGCGGCAGGACGCACGGATGTTGAAGGCAAATTTTGGCGGCAACAGTTGCACCGAGTCGGACCATGGGCTAATCTCGGCCCAATGCGAGCTCTGCCCAGACCCGAAGTCATCTGCACTCACGAAAGCGATCTGGACGGCTTCGTGTCGGGTTTGCTCCTGCAGCGTTTGGCGCGCAAACTGTTCGATGCGGATGTGCGTTTGGAGGCCTTCCATAACCACAACTGGCGTCAACGCGGCCTGGCCGAGAAGAGTGCTTGGGTGACAGACCTGAACTTCGAAGCGCGTTTGGACCGGCCGGATTGGGTGATTATCGACCATCATGCAACGGAGGTTCGAGCCAAGCGGGCGACTTTTATCCACGACACCACAAAGTCCGCTAGCTTGCTGTGTTACGAGCTTTGCCAGGAGCACGGCCTGGGCACGCCGAGTCTGGATCGATTGATCCATCTGAGTAACGTCGCTGATCTCTTTTTGGATGGAGATCCAGACTTCCTTCTCGCCCACGACTACGCGAACCTGGTGAAGTCCTATCAATTCTGGAATCTGTACGAACTGATCGGGCGCCAATTGGAGAACCTGCTCGATCACCCCTTGCTCGAGGTCATGGCCGTGAAGCGCAAGGTCGAAAACCCGCTCGGTTACGAATGGAGCAAGACTAATATCACTCAGTTAAGTCCGACTGTTGGTTTTGTCGATACGGTGGTTGGAAATGTGAATCTGATCGTCCATCAGTTGTTGGAAAAGGCCGAAACCCCTTACCGCGTTTTGGTCACCCTTTTCCGAAAGGGGAACGGGACGGTGATTATCAGCATCCGGAGCCGTAACGGGGAGGCTTTGAAAGTCGCTGAACAACTGCAAGGTGGAGGTCATCCAAACGCCTGCGGGGCGACGTTGCCGCGGTCAGTGCAGCATATCCCGGAAGCCATTCAGTACTTACAGCACGTTCTCAACCCCGTCCCGCCCAAGGAACCGTCGCTTAATAGCCTGGAAAGCTTGTTCGAGTCTTTGGAAGCAGGAAAGCAATAGGAACGAAGGCGGGCTTCGCCTCGGAGTCGAGAGGCCAAGCGCCGGGATGGCCTCTCTGGTCGGCCCGAAGCACTCTCCAACGCCCCGCCTACCGTTGAAACAGATAACCGTGGGTGTTAAGCCACGTTTCCGAAGCCATGTAGTCCGGACACGCCAGTTCCACCCAACGCCAAAAACGAGGAGAATGGTTCATCTCACGGAGATGCATCAATTCGTGGATGATCAAATAATCGCGCACGACGGGCGGAGTTTGAATTAAATGCCAATTCAGCGAGATCGTCCCGCGCGGGGAACAGGATCCCCAACGGGATCGCTGGTCCCTAACCGTCACGCGCTGCACGCACAGAGCGTGCTCGCGCGCGATCTCCAAGGTTCGCGGAGGCAGTTCCAGGTGCGCGAGTTGGCGCAGGTAACGTTCGACCGCTTGGCGAACATTGGTAATGCCCGAGGGCAATTCGACGCGGTGTTGGCCAAATGAGACCAAACTGCGTTCGCCATCCTGGTGGACGCGCAGCGTCATCGGTTCTCCTCGAACCAGGACCGTGGCCCCGTCCGACCAGCGCTGTTGTTGACGAGCCAGTTCTTCGGTTCGCCGTTGCCATTGGCGCGCGAGCCAGGCCGAGTTTCGATGCACAAACTCCACACCTGACCGGACTGAGCCGGCGCGAGGGATTGTGACCCGAATGACTCCGGCGCGCGTCAACCGCAGGATGTAGCGACGAGCGCGAGGGTTGCGAACGAAGACAATGGGAACTCGAGCCGCTCCAACGGCAATCGTCAAGGGTTCGGCCGCGCGCGGGGTTCGCTGCGGACTGAAGAGGTCTAGCTGCACGCCGATGAAGCAAAGCAAGCCCGGACAGATTTGACAACGTTAGATGCCTCGACCCACCTGGCCGGGAGGCAATTGCTCAAGTCAATAAGAGGAGCGTCTTGTGTCGGTCCCACCTAGCCAAGGCGATTGGCAGGTGCGATCAGACGGACGTGGATTGCCGCACTGCGCGCGAGGATTTAGTGGGTCATGGCATAGAAGATAATATTTACTCCGAGCGGATAGGCCCTCTTTTCCGAAAACTGGCGGAAGAAATATTCATATTCGCCTTCCCTCTCCCAGCCATCGCCGTTGTCAGTATTGTGGCAGGCTAACACCATAATTCGGGCGCGATCATCGGTCAGGGCTCGCACATGCATCTCCTGGCATGCTTCACCGTCGTGCACTTCCCAAGTGATGCCCGTCTCCTGGCTTCGTTCGCCCGTCCAGAAGTTCGGAGTTTGCAGGGCATTCTTGTCGTTGCCCAATTCGAACACGCAGTGAAAGATGGGATGATCCATGGGAAGTTCAGCAAAACTCCGTTCGGGCAACACCCGTTTCATCTCGCGCTCGAAGTTTTCCCATTGTCGAGGACCCCAAAAATCATCCGCCATGAGAAAACCGCCATTGAGCAGGTAATTCCGCAAGGCCTGCACTTCCCTTTCCTCCAAATGCATCGCCCCGGGTTCCACCATATAGATAAATGGGAATTCAACCAACTCCGGATCTGTCAGGCTGAGCACGCGTCCGTCCGGATCAACCTTCACCGAGGTCATCTGTTGCAAGCGATACGAAAGGTTGAGATCGCTATCGGGGAAGTCGGTGAAGCAGTAACCCGGGCCTCGGCCCCCCCGGCCGTAGCGGCGTTCGTAGGGGTGACGGTGGTAACGCACCCGGACAAAAGTGAACACGTCTTTTTCTAAGCCCGGTGCGTTGGTCCATCGCGGTGTGTCCGTGCTATGGGATTCGACTTCGCGCGCCGTCCGGATCGGGGCATCCTCGGGAATCGAGGCTTCCCCTCCGCCCCAGCCAGGATAACGCTGGGCCAGCAGAACGGTCGCGCAGAGCAGGGGAACCGTGACGAGCAAGCTGACGGGTCTGGTCACCTGGCGCCAATCTGCCATTGGAATCTGGAAAGACAAGCCGTCTCCTCTCCCCAACTGGGATGGTGGGAGTCGGTGTAAGGCGACTGACGAGTATTTTCGCGCCGGAACGTTGTCGAATTTTCTCGGCACAGAACTTGAGTTTCTGGACACTGCCGCCTTTCTCGGGAAGAATCCCGCCCGTGCAACAATCAATCGTGACATTGGACATGGAAGGCGTGCTCACGCCAGAGATATGGATTGCCGTCGCCGAGAAGACTGGAATCAAGGAGTTGCGCCTCACCACGCGAGACATTCCTGACTATGACGTGCTCATGAAAGGGAGGCTCAAGATTCTCGATCAGCACGGTCTGCGACTCTCTGACATTCAGCGTGTGATTGGGAGTCTCTCTCTCCTTGAGGGCGCTCACGAGTTTCTGTCGCACCTTCGCACCTTAACTCAGGTCATAATCCTCTCCGACACCTTTGAGGAGTTCGCGAAGCCTTTGCTCCGGCAATTGGACTGGCCGACGCTTCTGTGCCACAAACTCGAGATCGTCAATGATCGCGTCGTCAATTATCGACTTCGGATTCCCAACCAGAAGCAGCGTGCGGTTGAGGCATTTCGTGCGATGAACTACTTCGTCGTCGCCGCGGGCGATTCCTTCAATGACACCGCTATGCTGTCGGCGGCGAATGTTGGTATCTTCTTTCACGCCCCCGTGGCGATTCAAAAGCAATTCCCACAGTTCGAAGCAGTGGACACTTATTCGGATTTGCAGAGCCGGATTCTAAAAGCGCTGGGAATGTGACGTGCGCCGGGAAACGTCGCGCGGGACTACGCGGTGGAAAATCAATCCTCGGCACGCTGGATTCACTGCGACCACGATCAGGTCGCCTCGGCTGCAACGTTTTTGCCCTATTTGTATGCGCTGAACCTCTCCCATGATGGCGTGCCACGTCCCGTTGCCAGGCTTAGTATGGCGGAACGAGCGGTGGGGGCGGCCCTCGGCAGTCGTCTCGGTCGTGGCAAGGATGTCGTAGCTGTTCCCCACGGCCTAAGCGTTCTCCCAGGCTCCGATTTCGGCGCCTTGGGCGGGAAAACGCAGATCCGCCGTGGTCGCCAAGAACCGCTCAGTCCGGCAAAGGTTTCCGGGCTTGCGCCGCAAGCCACTCCCAATCGGCGCATCTCGACGATACCGCGCGTGATTAAGGCGGCCTTGGAATTGTCACCGAAACCAAGTCCATCCGCCGTTCCTGCAGCAATGGCGATGACGTTCTTCAAGGCGCCGCCGAGTTCCACTCCGAGGACGTCCGAACTGGTATACACACGAAAAGCAGGGCGGTGAAAGAGCGCCTGCACAGTTTGGGCGACGGACTCATTCTCACTGGCCACGACCGTGGCGGTGGGCATCCCGCGTGCCACCTCGAGCGCCAAGTTCGGACCTGAGAGCGCTGCAATACTCGCTCGTGGGGCGGTTTCGCGCAGAATGCCTGACATTGTCAGACCGTCTGCGTACTCGATTCCTTTGGTTACGCTGATAGCAACGCCTTGGAATGTCTGAAGGTGCGCCGTGACTTGCCTAAAAGCTTTGGATGGAACGGCGACTACCACGCACTCCGCCGTCTGAACCGCAGTTTGAATTTCAGGTTCGAGGTGCCAGGACTCCGGCAGGCGCACTCCAGGAAGATAACGTTGATTCATGCCGGTGCGACGCAGTTCTTCCAGATGCAGGGAGTTGTGACCCCAAAGGGTGACTTCGTGCTCGGCCTCTGAAAGGAGTTTTGCCAGCGCGGTTCCCCAACCGCCAGCGCCCAAAACGGTGATTCTCATCGTGACGCAGGGTTAGCTGCAGGCGGCTTGCGGGTTCCAAATCGATGTTCGGTCCCATCGAGCAGTCTGCGAATATTGCTCCGGTGCTTATAAACCGCCATCGCTCCTACCAACGTCCCGATCAGAATCATGCGGAAGCTTCCTGTCGTGAGCCATGCAGCCGCGGGTAAGGCCACCGCCGCGACAATCGATGCCAACGAGACATAGCGACTTGCGGCAAAGACGACCAGCCACACGGTCAGGACCAACGCTAGCCCCCAAGGCATCCAACCCAGAAGTACCCCAGCGGAAGTCGCGATGCCTTTCCCACCTTTAAACTTCAACCAGCAAGTATAGTTGTGACCTAGTATCGCAGCCAGCCCACCGACGATTTCGAGATTTTCAGACGGGCTCGCGGCAAAGAACAGAGGGACAAACCGACATGCGGCAAATCCTTTAAACGCGTCGATGACCAACACGATGATTCCAGCGGTCTTCCCCAAAGTCCGGAACACGTTGGTGGCGCCGATATTGCCGCTGCCAGCGGTTCGAATATCCACGCCGCGTAGCCGTCCAGCCACATACCCTGTCGGGATAGACCCGAAAAGGTACGAAACCAGAGCGACACCGATAGAGCTGAACAAGTCCACCAACGGACTTTAGCAGTGCTGCGGAGGCCTCCCCAACAAAATTCTAAGATTGGATTCTACCGTTAACCCCGCGAGGAGGCGCAGGTGTCTGAAATCAAGACAACCCCATGGAGTTCGAACCCGCAGAAACACCTTCTGAACATACCGCTGCTATGCCGATTGCGCCTTGCATGGTTCCTGCTTATCTCACCGCGCCTTCATCGTTCAGGATGCGCCGGGCGAGTGGATGTCAGTTTGACTCTGAATGATGCATCGTTGTCAATGCCTGCCGCGTCGTTCACAAGTCCGTGTTGGTTTGTGCGACTAGCCTGCTGCTTTTGGCGGGACGTGACGCTTTTTGCCTCGAGCGCGCCGGCGTCTACCCATTCCAAGGTAAAGCCGCACCAAACCACGACCGTATTCAAGCCCGTGAACTATTCATGGCATGTCTGGTTCTGGATGCTGACCTGGTGGGTGTTGCATGTATCCCAGGTGCGCAGTGGTGCCGCCGGCGAAATCACATCTTTCGAGGATCTCTATCGATTGCCTCCAACTGAGGACGGCGCTGGCGGTAAGTTCAATCTAGAAGCAACGGTTTTGTGTTACGATCTGGGTTGGGGGCAATTCTACGTACATGATGGCCGCC
>JBGAIN010000239.1:0-9427 GCA_044225505.1 Limisphaerales bacterium | reverse complement strand
TCGAGCGTGAATGGAATGTCCCGACCCGGATTGGCGCGTCTCCATGCCGATGGACATCTCGACACAAATTTTGTCCCCTTCACTGACGCCCTCGGCTGGGGAAATCTGGCTATCCAGCGTGATGGAAGAATAATCCTGACTCAGTTTGGGAAAGCGAATGACTCTCTCACGCAACTCGTGCGCTTGAATACGGACGGTCGTCGCGACGAAACCTACGTCAGCGGTATACAGCTCTATAGCGTCCATGCGCTGGTGCTGCAACCGGACGAAAAGCTTTTAATTTCCAGCAGCACAGCCTCGGGAGTCCGCTCCATCTTCCGCCTGCACGGCGACGGCGTGCCTTATATCGTGCCGACGAGTATTCGCGCCCAATCCAATCGGGCCGTCGAGTTCCAGATTACCGCCGCCACGAACCGGACGGTAGTGGTGGAGTTCAGTCCAGACCTGACATCCGGCCCGTGGACGAAGCTGGCATCCTTTCCACCGGGTGTTGGTCGCGAGATAATCCAATTTTCGGACATCGGGTCAGCAAATACGCCGCATCGATTCTACCGCGCGGTCAGCCCTTGAGGTGAGGATGGACCTTCGCAACTTCGCAACCGTGTCGGCAACGAACCACGCGCAATTCCTCCGCCTGCGTCGATGGCAATTCTTTCCCACCCAGGCGAACACATATCCTTTGCACTTAAAAACAAGATTTCCAGTCACCTTTCCGCCCTGCTAAAACAATGACAGCCGGCCCGTGGGAAATATTTTCGAAGTGAACCATGAACAATCTCCGTCCCAAGCTCTCCTGTTTCGTGCTCCTCGGCGTTCTGCTCCTTGGCCTTCCGCAACTCCACGGGCAACTTGCGCCGATCCGTGATCCTGGCCTCCGCGCTGCCATCGAGGACGCACTCGATTTGCGGGACAAGGTGATCAGCATTCAGGATCTCGAAACTTTGAAGGTGTTGGATGCGTCCTTTCGCGGCGTGCAAGACCTGCGCGGACTGGAGCAGGCGCGGAATCTCGTCGATCTGGATTTGAGCGGGAATAATTTGAACGACTTTTATCTCCAGGAGCCTTTGACGAAATTGGAGCGTCTCGATCTGGCAGGCAACACGGTGCGCAGTTTCATTCCTTTCGCCTCCTTGCCCAATTTGAAAGTGCTGCATCTCGAGGGAAACGGCATCACCGGCCAGGGCCGGAATCGACTCGTCCTCGAGGGCGTTGCCTCAACCCTTTCCGAGCTTTTTCTGTCGGGGAACGCCTTCTCGGATTTTCAATTTTTAGAGCCGCTCACCAATCTGGTCACGCTCGACCTGGGTTGGAATTCCGCGACGAACTTCGTGCTTTCCCGCTCTTTGCCAGTGTTGGAATCGCTGAGACTTCGCGGCAATCATCTCACCCGCTTCCAAATGCCGGATGGTTTCGCCAGCCTTCGGCAGCTTGATCTCGGTGAGAATCGGCTTAGCGAGTTCGCTGATGACGTCCGGCTCGCTGGCATTGCCGAACTGTTCCTGGATCGCAACTTCCTGACAAACCTGACTCTCACCTCGGAGATGCCACAACTCGCGGTGCTTGATGTCAGTTCGCAATTCTCACCGGCACCCGATGGCACCCTGGACCTGTCTACGTCGGGCGGGCTAGTGAATCTAAAACTCCCAGCAAACCTGCCCAAGCTGCTCGCACTCTACCTGAGCGGCAATCAACTCTCGCAACTATCTTTCCCAACCAACGCACCAAGGGTTCAGCTGGTAGACGTGCAATACAATGCCCTGACGAACCTCGAGATTCCCTCGAGCTGGGTCAGTTTGCAGTTTCTCGCCGCGAGTCAGAATCCGCTGGCACAATTCGTTCTCTATGATCCCGCTCCGTTACTGGAATTCCTCGACTTGTCAGGCCCTCTCACTCGGCTGGCCCTGCCCGCCCGCCTTCCGGAATTGAAATACCTGTCGATCACCGGTTCGCAGCTGACCAACGCCGATTTTGTAGGCCAGTTTTCAAATTTGCGGACTCTTTCCTTGAACAACAATCAACTTACCAGTTTCGAACCGCCTTCCGATCTTCTTCAACTGGAGACTCTCTACTTGTTCGGGAACCGTCTGACTGCTTTTCAGTTGCCAGCCAGAATGCCATCGCTCCGGCGGCTCCGTTTGGACCAGAACCAAATCGCAACACTCGTTTCGCCTCCAGACTCACCGGGACTGGAGGAACTCTATTTGAATGACAATCGGCTCACATCACTGACGTTGCCGGCGGCTAATGCCCAGCTTCGCACACTGAGTTTGGAGAGGAATCGCTTTGCGACATTGACCCTGCCTGATGGCTTAAGGAATTTGCAGACCCTCACGCTATCCGACAACCCGATCCGGCAATTGGTTCTGGGTGACGGCATGGCCAGCCTGCCGGTTTTCGAGCTGGGAAGCGCAGCGCTGAGTAGCGTCACCTTCGGGACGGGCATGGGAAGTATCAAGGACATCAGCTTCTCGTTTCAACCTCTCTCGCAGCTCAAACTGGGCATAGGGATGACCAACCTCGAGACTTTGCGGTTGGCCGGCACCAAACTGACCCAGCTGACTCTCCCAGGAGATCTCACCGCCTTGAGGCAACTGGATGCCCATTTTGTTCCGCTGGGCACTCTGTCATTACCCCCGACCCTGTCCAACCTGCGATCCGTAGATGCGTCAGAGGGCGCGCAGTTGCGAGAGGTGGTCATTCCACCGGGCCTCGGGCAACTGACCAACCTCGATCTCGGCTACAATCAAATTCGCCGATGCGTTCTGCCAAATGATCTGACCAATTTGGTGAGTCTCAATCTTCGGATCAACAACCTCACAACTCTGGCCTTGCCCGCAGGGCTGGTTTCCCTCGAGAAGCTGGAACTCGCCTTAAACAAGCTGCAGGAGCTCGACCCGCCGTCCGATATGCGTCGGCTGGCCAGCTTGAGCCTGGGACGCAACCCGATCAAAGATTTCTCATTCCTGACGCGGCTGCCTGAGTTGGCTGCAGTCAGCATTAGCGAGTATCCGTTCGCTGATCTCGTCCTCCCTTCCGGACTGGTGCGTCTCGAACAGCTTGATGTCAGTTACAGCCCGACGTTAACGAGCCTGACGTTGCCCACAGGCTTAACTCGACTGAAGTTTCTCGAGGGCTCGTCTTGCAGCCTTAGAAGCGTTTACGCACCTGAGGTCCTGCCAAACCTGACGACACTCTGGCTGGGATTGAATCGATTGAAGACCTTCGACTTTCTCACCAACATGCCCGCACTCACTTACTTGAGCATTCATAATAACGGTCTCCGCACTCTGGAAGTGCCCACCGTACTGAACAATGTCACAAACCTGCACCTAACCGGGAATCAGCTCACGAATTTTGATTTTCTCGTCAGTTTCCCCAACGTGACATCCCTCGACCTGGGGGCTAACGGCATCCGCGACTTGCGCCTGCCGAATAAGCTGGATCGCCTTGCTTCCATTGACCTCAGCCAAAACCCCCTGGCTGAACTCGAGTTCGTCAAGCAGACACCCGATCTCACCACGCTCATCCTGAACGATGTTCCAGTCTCATCGCTCCAATTCCCGGAGGGCGCGCCTCTCTTGGGGGAGATCCACTTGATCAACAGCGCGGTGAAGCGATTGGTCATCGCGCCCGATATCACTGGACCCGTGAGCATCTCCACTGATGGCGGCCCAGCTGTGACCGTGGTCGTTCCCGAACGCCTTGTTCCCAACGGCATCTCGAACGGCGATCCCTCTCGCATCTTCACCTATCCACCCGAACCCAGCCTTTCACTTCGCAAAACAAGCGCGACGGAGTTCGAGCTGACGCTCAAGGCGTATCCCGCGGTTTACCATGTCGAAGGGGCCGACCATCTCGGCGCTTGGATCGAGAGCGGTCTGGTGACGAATGTAATTGGCCAGGTGAGCGTCCCGATCACATTCCCGGCGTCGAATTCATCGCGGTTTTATCGCGTCGCTCTGCCTTAGGCTGTCTTTTGCAGAAACCATCGCCTCAGAAAAGGCCTGAGAAGTGAGCAACAACAACTCCCTCCAAGCGTTTGAATGTATGAAATGCCGACATTGCCTGGCACTGACGATCGTCGCTGTCTCGTCCGCCCTTGCATCCCAGGCGCTTCAGGCCGACCAGCTAACGACGCTCACGGTCGATGGCCTCCCGAAAAGCGCGACGACTTCACAATTTGTCAGCGTCAACAGATTGCTCTTCTTCGCAGTCCAGTTGGCTGACAGCGGCGCTGAATTGTGGAGAAGTGACGGAACGAGTGCTGGCACATTCCGCATCCAGAATGGCTAGCCCAACAATCTGGTCAACGTGAGCGAGACTCTGTTCTTCAGCAGTTACGATGTCGCACGCGGTGAAGAGTTATGGAAGAGCGAGGGGACAGCCGCGGGTACCACCTTGCTGGCCGATAACGTCGACGCGAGTGTGTCGCAAACGATGTCTTTGTTGATCCAAGTTCTTGGCAAAACGATTTGAGTTATTCCACCCACTGACTTGTGGAAGCGGTGAAGAAATGTCCGCAATGCGGAGCCCAACTTTCGGGCGATGGACCGTCCGGGAGTTGTCCTGCGTGTTTGCTGGGACTCGCCTTCGGCGTTGGGATGGATTCGGACGCGCCATCTACAAACACCAGCCGCCAATCGCCAGGCGTCCATCGACCCGTCCGCTACTTCGGTGACTACGAACTGATCGAGGAGCTTGCCCGCGGCGGCATGGGGGTGGTCTATCGGGCGCGGCAAGTGAGCCTGAACCGGCCCGTTGCGCTCAAGATGATCCTCGAAGGGCAACTGGCGACTCCCGCCTTGAAGCAACGCTTTCACACCGAAGCGGAGGCCTCCGCCCGTCTGAACCATCCGAACATTGTTCCGATCCACGAAATCGGCGAGCACGACGGGCGGCATTTCTACAGCATGAAGTTGATCGAGGGCGGGACGCTGGCGGAGGCCATGACGAATTCCGAGAGCCCAGATTCCGAGGAAACACGAAGACTGAGATCCAAACGCGGCCTTGAGCAAACGACCGGTTCTTCAGAATTCGAGCCTGGTCGTTCATACGACATTCGGCATTGGGCCTTCGTTATTTCCAAAGTCGCCCGCGCCGTCCATCACGCCCATCAGCGCGGTGTTCTGCATCGCGATCTCAAGCCCACGAACATCCTGATCGACGGGAAAGGCGAGCCGCACGTCACGGACTTCGGCCTGGCCAAGCTGGCGGAGGATGATTCGAGCCTCACGCTGACCACGGCCGTGCTCGGCACTCCCGCCTACATGTCTCCCGAACAGGCGGCGGGACGGACCAAGGGGTTGACCACCGCCGCGGACACTTACAGCCTGGGCGCGATCCTCTACGAACTGCTCACGGGACAGCCGCCTTTCCGCGCGGAAACGGCGATTGAGACGATGCGCAAGGTGGTCGAGGAGGAGCCGATTCCCCCTTCATTGATATGGAAGCGGTTCCCTGCCCCCGCTTCGTTTTTCCCAATGCAGATGGGAAATCGAAGATCGCAACTCGACCGCGATCTGGAAACCATTTGTCTGAAATGCCTGAACAAGGATCCGCAACGACGCTACGGCTCAGCGGAATTGCTGGCGGATGATCTGGATCGCTGGCGCAATGGCGAGCCGATCACCGCCCGGCCTGTGAACACAGCGGAGAGATTCTTGAGCTGGTGCCGGCGCAAGCCGGCATTGGCCGCGTCGCTCTTTCTGATCTCCGTCTTGTGCCTGGTGGTCATCATCGGCTCGCCCATCGCGGTGTTCCACATCCATCGCGAAAAGCAGCGAGCTGAGGAACTGGCCAAACAGCAGGTTCAACTTCGTCGCCAGATGGAGCACCGGGCCTACGCCTCGGACATGAAGCAAGCCCAGCAAGCTTTGGAGAGAAATCAGCTCGGCCGCACTCTGGATTTGCTGAATCGTCAACGGCCTGCGAAGAAATCGAGTTTCTCAAATCCGCAGCCCGAAACGCCACCCACTCCCGTCTCTCCGCCTTCCACCGACTTGCGAGGCTGGGAGTGGCGCTACTTGTGGAATCAATGCCGTAGCGACCCTGAGTCCGTCTTTTGCAAAGGGAGGCGTTCGACGGCACTCTCAGTTTCCCACGACGGCAAATGGCTGGCGGTGGCGACCGGCAACACCGGCGTGGGAGTCTGGGACCTCGCGACGCGGCGGCGGATCACCAAGCTGGTAGCGAGCGGGCAGATGGTTCGCGCGGCCTTTTCTCCGCGAGAACTGCTCCTGGCGTATTCAGATTTCCCCGCTTTTGGCTCCTCCAGCACCAACTTCAGTGTCCACCTCTGGGATGGGACCACCCAGCGGATCGTGGCTTCGCTGAAACTGAGCAACGCTTGCTACGGCCTGGCCTTCTCACCGGATGGCCGGATCCTTGTGACATTGACACAGGACAAATCGTGGAGCGATCACACTGGCCAGATGACTTTGTGGCGTATGCCCGATGGAAAAGAAATCGCCAGCCTTTCTGCGCCGCTCAAGGGACAGGGCGAGGGAACACCGTTCGCCATCGCCGGTGATTTCAGCGTTGGCGCTCATGTGTTCGAGGACAAGCAGGTGCGCGTCATCGACCTGGCCACCGGAGAGCAACGCTGGAAATCAGAGAAAGCAACCGAAGACTTTATCCTGGCGCTCGCATTCTCACCCGACGGGAAAATACTCGCCTCTGGCGAGGGCCCAGTCGATCCGCTCATCCGCTTGTGGGACGTGGCCACGGGACGGGAACTCGGGCGGCTCACAGGGCACGGCTCCGGCATCTGCCAGTTGCTCTTTTTTCCAGACGGCACAACGCTGGCCTCGGCCAGCAACGACCAGACCGTCCGTATATGGGATGTGACCGATCCGGCTGGCGGGCGCGAGATCAACCTCCTGCGAGGTCACCGGGACTTTGTGAGCGCGCTCGCGCTGCTACCGGACAAGATCACGCTGGTGAGCGGTTCGGGCGATGCCACGGTCCGCCTGTGGGATACGCGTAAGAAACCGAAGGACCACAAGCGACTGACTCTTCCAACGCCCGTCGGACTCTGGCGTTTTGCGCCGGACAGCAAATCCATGGTTGTTTTGGAAGATCACGATCCTGAAGCGGTCATGGCGCGATGGCAGGGAGTCGATTTTCAGGATCGTCAGCCGCTGTTCAACTTAGGCACGAATGCCGACCAGATATGCTTCTCGACCGATGCGCGCTGGATGGCTGCCAGTCGGCCGGGTGGAATGTTTGAAGTCTGGGATTTGCAGCGCAGCGTCCAGGTCGGTGAATTTGCCACCCGCGCGAAAAACGTCAGCCCGGTTGAGTTCATGGCCGGGGGAAGGAAATTGATGCTCGTCTACCAGGATGACAACTCGTTGCACGAATGGGATCTTGAAAGCGGTCGGGAGACGCGGTCCTGGCCTGGCCGCCCTGGACGGTACACGGGCGCATTTTCACCCGATGGCAATTCCTACCTGACTTCGATCCTTAATCCAGACGCACGGATCGTGACGACGCTTACGGACCTGAACTCGCGCCTTGAAACGAATCTGAATCCGAACTGGTACGCGGCAGCTTGCTTCTCCTTCGACGGCAAACTCCTTGCCCTGGCTGGCTGGTCCCGCGACGTGCGGCTGCTGGAATCAGCCACCGGAAGGGAGATCGACAGAATCCACGAATTCACTCGACCAGTCTGGTCCGCGGCCTTTTCGCCGGACGACAAGCGGCTGGCCACAGGCAGTTACGGCCAAGAGGCGGTCAAACTCTGGGACGCGGAAAGCCGTGAGCAGGTGCTGAACTTGGAAGGTCAGGGGTCTCTTTTCAACACCATCGGATTTTCTCCGGACGGCAATATTCTGGCGGCCATGAATTGGAACCGCGTGTTGCACCTCTGGCGCGCGCCATCGTGGGCAGAGATCGAAGCCGTGGAGAAAGCGGAGCAGGCTCCGATCCGTCAACTGGCAAATGGACGGACGACGTTTCCCGGAGAGGAAGGGCGCATCGGGCGATGGCTCGTGCTCGCGCCGATCGCGTTGCAGCCCGAACAGAACGGCCGGGAAGGACTGGACGCCGAGCAACTGATTGGCGAAGCGCGGCTCCGGCCCGTGGCGGGAGAGATTGCATCGACCCGCGAAGGTAGATTGCCGTGGCGTGAAGTGGCATTGAGTGCTGACGCCGATTTCATAATCGACTTCAACGAATTGTTGGGACGCGAAACCACCCGGAGTGTCGCCTACGCGGTGTGTTACATCCATTCAGATACTGAACGGACAGGGCTTCAAATGCTGGTGGGGAGCGATGATCAGGCGAAAGTCTATCTTAATGGAAAACAGGTGCATCGATTTGCGGAATCGCGGGAATTCATGGCGGATGAAGATTTGGTGCCGGACCTCATCCTGAACGCCGGGTTGAACGTGTTGGTGTTCAAGGTGGTGAATGAAAGCGCCGGTTGGCAAGGTGCGGTCCGGCTGGCGGATGCAAATGGCAATCCGGTCAAAGGGATTCAGGTCACGTTGAAGCCCTAAACGCTCCAACCGTCCTTGGCACGGTGATCCGCAGATTGAGCACCGGCCGGTTCGCGCCCAGTTCAGAAAATTCTTCGCCTGCGCTGTAACCTTTCCCTTCAGATAGAGCAGTAACGAGCGAAGATGAAAACGCCAAGACTGAATCGCTTCATCGTTCGTGCATCGTTCAAACTCGCGGTTGCTTTCACCCTTATCGAACTGCTCGTCGTCATCGCCATCATTGCGATTCTGGCGGGCCTGCTGTTGCCGGCATTGTCGCAAGCAAAAACCAAAGCGCAAACCGCGCGTTGCCTTTCCAATTTGCGACAGCTTGGTCTCGGCACGTTGCAGTACACCTCCGACTACAACGAGAAATTTCCTTTCACCTCCAGTAGCTGGGCGAGGATAGAGTTCATCGATGCTTGGAAGCTGCTGCAACCTTATCTCGGGACCAACGGCTCGTTCTATTTCTGTCCGTCCGATCGGGGCCCGTACAATACCGTCATGATTACCAAGGTCTGGGCCACCTTTCCCCCTGTGGCCGGGATCAAGACTAACGACCTGCCATGCCCGAATTCTTACTGGTACTGGCTGCAATTCTTCTCGCAGGGAAGCGACTTTGCGCGGACCCCGCGCCAGTGGTCAGTCAACGACGTGAAGTATCCGTCCAAAAAAATCATCATGTAATGCGACGCCGTTGTTCAAAAGGACAAAAACCAAATAAACAACGATGGCACTCTGCCTCAGGCGCACGGCAAATGGCGGTTCACAACGTTGTTCGTGGACGGGCATGCGGATCTTACGTGGTATCCGGACTACGCTCTGGATGGTTCCTTCGTTGGCGGCAAACCGCCCGGGCCGCGAGTCTGGCGGATTGATCCCAGCGGACCCTTCGGCTGGGGCATGGGATCGCTTGATTGGATGGACGTGCCTTGACCGTAACACTT
>JBGAIN010000238.1:0-9435 GCA_044225505.1 Limisphaerales bacterium | reverse complement strand
GGTCTTTTGCCTGCATCCGGCGTTGGCTCGGCCCTTACAGCCCGCTGCGGGGATGCGTGGGCCTCGCCGCCTTGGCTACAGCCAAAATCCCTCGCCGCAGCGTCCATGCTGATTCTTCAACAGGCTCCTAGTTGTCGGCAGTCCGGGACCAAGGTAAACAAAACCTTCGGGAATACTTCTTGCGTCTGGTGGCTTCAGCTCTGGCAAAACGCCCTTCGTGGCTTGGGTGATGGCCCGTCCGCAACTGCTCGCTGGCCTGTGGTCGCGTTCCTTGGGTTGATCTGCAGCAGTGCCCTGGCCTTCGCGGAGCTCCCGTCGATTCGGCTTTGGTCTGTTTTCCCTCCTGGCGGGCAGGCGGGCACCGATGTGGAGGTGTCCATCACAGGCGCGGACCTGGACGGCGTTAACGAGATTTTCTTTTCCGATCCTCAAATCGTGGGGAGCCGGACGTCAGCGCAAACGCCCAGCCGCTTTCGCGTGTCGATCGGAAGCGATGTGCTGGCGGGTATCTATGATGTTCGAGTGGCCGGTCGATTCGGCGTCTCCAACCCGCGCCGGTTCGCGGTCGAGGTTCACCCCGAAATAATTGGTTCAGAAACGAACACGACGCCGTCCAGCGCCACCTTGATCGCCGTCGGCACAACCATAAACGCGCGTGCGCTACCGGAAGCGATCGCGTATTACCGCGTGCAAGCCCGCGCCGGGCAACGGGTCTTGGTCGAATCTTTAACCAAAGAAATTGATTCGCGCATGGAACCGACGTTGCGCCTCTATGCGAGCGACGGGCGCGAGCTCCAACGCACTCATCGAGGGGCCGTCGATTTTACCGCGACCGGGAATCAGGAGTTTCTCGTAGCGATCCACGACACACTCTTCCGGGGAGGCGAGGCGTTCGCTTACCGCCTGGCGGTCTCGTCGCGAGCGCGGGTCGATTGGATATTTCCGCCGTCGGCTCACGCGGGAACGGAGACGGAATTGGCTGTGTATGGTCGGAACCTGGGTCGCGCCGGGAGTGCTGACTCGCTCCGGGTGGACGGCCAGCCTGTGGAACAGCTGGTTCGGGCAATTGCTGTTCCAAGCCAAGCAACGCTGGCGACAGGCCTATTAGGAAGAACACGGCCTTTGGCTGGCGTTGTGATCGACAGTTTCCGGACCGCGTTTCATCCGGACCCTCACGCGGCCATACCCGTGAGCGTCGACTTGGCCACCGCGTCGGTCGTTCCGGAACTGGAGCCCAATGATTCAGTCAATCAGGCGCAGTTGGTTGCTTTGCCTTGCGAGGTCGTTGGCCAGTTTTATCCGGCGGGAGACCGGGACTGGGTGACTTTCACGGCCGAGAAAGGGGAACGCTACTGGATAGAGACCTTTTCTCATCGGTTAGGTCTTCCGACCAGCCCGTTTATCTTGGTCCAACGGTTGACCCGAGTCGGCAATGAAGAGAAGAGCGTCGATGTGCAAGAGATTTACGGAAGCGACGCGAACATTGGCGGGGTGGAGTTTAACACCGCGCATCGTGACGTGAGTTGGCGACTCGAACCGAAAGAGTCCGGCCGGTACCGCGTCGAGATTCGGGACTTATTCAACACCAGCGGACAAGCGGATCCGCGGCGCATTTACCGGCTTTCTTTGCGCCGAGAGACGCCTGACTTTCGGATGATTGTCGTCTCACACGCTCCGCCAGAATTGAATCGAGATCGGCGGGAAGGGCGCGTCACGACGCCGTTTCTCCGCCAGGATGAGACCGTCCCGTTGAGAGTCATCGTGTTGCGGCGCGATGGCTTTGAGAAAGCTGTGGAACTTTCTGTGGAAGGGCTTCCTTCTTTCGTCAGTGCGAGCCCGGCGATTCTCGCACCGAACCAGACCACCGGCCTAATCTTCCTTCGGGCCGCGGAGACTGCATCTGCTTGGCATGGCCCCATCCAGGTGGTGGGGCGCGTGCAAGCGGAAGGAACAAACTGCGTGGTGCGAACGGCACGCTCGGCCACGGTGATTCGCGAGGTCGCGGATTACAATCTAGAACCGATCGAGTCGCGTCTCACGCACGACTTGTGGGTGGGAGTGAGTGGCGACGAGACCGCGCCCCTCGTTTTGTCGATGGCGGAAGCGCGCGAATTGACCGCACCGGTGGGAGGCAAACTGCGAATTCCGATTCGCCTATCCGCTCGGGCGGAATTGACGGGCAACCTCAAGCTAAAGCTCGCGGGCATTTCGGCGGTGGATTCACTCAAAGAAGTTGATCTGAGTGCACAGACCAACGAATTCACCTTCGAGCTGGATCTTACGCAGCAGAAGATAGCCCCTGGCAGACACCAGATCTACGTCTGGGCTCAAGCCCAAGCCAAGTACCGCCGCTTGGCCACCAGCGAAGTTCCAGCGGCGGAGGCGCGAGTCCGAGAAGCAGAACAGGTTGCCCGCACCGCCCAGGAGAAGGCGGCCGACTTGAGGAAGTCCGCAGAGAGGAATCCCGCGGCCCAAGGAAGGACAGTAACGAACGGACTGACGCGAGGACCCGCAGAACAGGCAGGACGCGACGCCATTGAGCGCGCGCGCGAGGCGCGCAAGAAGGCGGATGAGTTGAGCCAGGCGGCTAAGATAGCGTCGGCCCCGCTTCAATATGAAGAAAGGCGAGTGACCGCCTATTCCGGATTGATCACGATTGACGTCACGTCTCCGGGAGTGGCGTCGTTGGCACCGTGAGAATGAACCCTATTTCTTTCCGTTGGAGTGCCCGGGCGCATTGCTCCAGCGCGATTCCGATGATGGTGTTCCTTTTTGGAATAATTCCAGCCTTGTTGGCCGCGCCACTGCCCGTTGCGGATCTTCAGCGCCGTGAGCCCATCGATTTTGCGAAAGAGATCCTTCCAATGCTTCGTCGCAATTGCCTGGCGTGTCATGCGCAAGGCAAAGCCAAGGCCAGCTTGGTCTTGGAAACGCCGGCCACAATCCTGAAAGGCAGCGCCAATGGGCCGGTCGTTGTCCCAGGGCGCGCCCAGGAAAGCTTGCTGTTCCAGTCGGCCGCCCATCGGTCGGATCCGGAAATGCCTCCACCCGAGAATAAAGTCGCCGCGTCGCCACTCAGTGCTTCGGAACTGGGGTTGCTCAAGCTCTGGATTGAACAAGGGGCGCGTGGGGAGGTGACGACCGGTGCTCAAATCTCGTGGCAGGAACTTCCGGAGCGCTGTCAGCCGATCTATGCGGTGGCCGTAACGGCCGACGGCCAGTTCGTGGCCTGTAACCGTGGCAACCGGCTTTATATCTACCCGCTCGTATCTTCCGGCAATCCCGTGGCCTTAACCGATTCCTCGCTGTTTGCGGCCAAAGGCCAAGTGGCGCACCGCGATGCGGTTCGGGCTTTGGCGTTCAGTCCGACTGGGGAAATGCTGGCGTCGGGAGCGTATCGAGAAGTTAAACTCTGGCAGCGAGCGAAGTTAGCTCCGTTGATTGGCTTGCGTCCAGGGGACGCGCCGTTGCCGGACACCAGTGCTCGCTCGGACTCAAATCACTTGGCTGCGTGGTGCGGAGCGCCTCGGGAGAATGAACTCATCGCCGTGACGCGGGATGGCGTCTTGAGACGCTGGACGGTCACTCCCGGCGCCGCACCGACTCTGGTCTTGAGTGCAGAGATCGAAACGGGTCAATGCGATGTCTGTTGTTTGAATTGGGATTGCCGGGTTCCAAGGACGATCGTTCTTGCCACGGACGACGGTCTGTTGCAGGTCTGGGATCTGAGCACGGCGCAGGTCGTGGCATCCATGAATCACGGAAGTTCCGTTCGCACGGTGGCATGGCGACCCGATGGCAGGAGATTGGTCTCTGTCGGCACGGATCATCGCATGAGACTGTGGGCACTGCCTGCTGGGACCCCGATTCAGACTCTGGCTGGCGATCGGTTCGCCCAGGAACGAGCGGCTGTCTGTCGGAGGCTGTACCGCCAGGCGACGAACGAGTTGAACTACCAGATTGCCGCCTCCACTACAGCCGAGAAAGAGCGCCAGTTGCAGGTGGCCAGGGTCCGGAAAAGTGCCGAGGATCTGACTGCAGCAGAGAAGGCCGTGACAGAAAAGAGGCAGCGTGCGACGGAAGCCAAGGCGACCTTGGAGGCAGCCCAGAAAACGGCGCGTGATTTGAAAGGAGCGAATGACAACGCCGGGGTCGCAGCTGAGGAGTTTACAGCTCGAAGCAAGGCCGCAAAGGCAGCGCTTGAGGCCGCGGAGAAGCAATCCCAACAAATCGAGGCGGAGCTCCAAAAGGCGGACCAAAAGCGCGCGACGTTCGAGACGGAGCTGTCGCTCGCCATCGCGGCGGCGCAACGAGCTGCAGACGTTCTGGCGGAGGTGGAGCGGGCGGTGGCGTCTGCGGAAACGGAACGGACACGGTCCGAGAGCCTGGCAGAAGCAGCGAACCGTGCGTTTGAGGAATCGTTCAAACCAGTCCAGGCGCTGGCATTCTCGGCTTCGGGTCAAGTGCTTGCCACCCTCCACGACGGTGGCGTGATACACACTTGGAACGGAGAGACTGGCGGGGCCATCGATACGTTGTCGTGCGGGACCGCAGCCGTAGCGAACCTGGCATTCGCGGATGAAGAGACGCTGGAAGGGTTTACCCACGAAGGAACGCGGATGCAGTGGCAGCTAGCACCGCGCTGGACCCTGCAGAGAACGCTTGGGACGGGTGATCTGGAATCCCAGATTTCTGACCGAGCGAATGCACTAGCATTCGCGCGCGATGGCCAGACCCTCGTGGTCGGGAGCGGCGAGCCTAGCCGCTCGGGTGATGTGCAGCTATGGGATTTGGCCTCTGGCCGTCTTGCGCGTGAGTTCCGGAATTTACATAGCGATGCAGTGCTCAGTGTCGATCTTGCTCCTTCTGGAAAGTTGCTGGCCAGCGCGGCGGCGGATCGGTTTATGAAGGTTATCGACCTGGAAGGCGGGCGGGTCACTCGCTCGTTCGAGGGGCACCTTCACCATGTGTTGGGCGTCGCCTGGAAGCCGGACGGTCGAACCCTGGCCACCGCTGGCGCGGATGCCGTGGTGAAATTCTGGGATTACAAATCCGGTCAGCGGACCAGGAATGTGGAGGGATCTGGAAAGGAGGTTACCTCGATCACGCCATTCGTGGATGATGGTTTTCTGGTCACTTCTGGGGATGGCCAGGTCCGGATCGTGAATGACAAAGGGGAATCTGTCCGGAGCTTTGCGGGCGCCCAAGCGTTCATTTACAGCGCGGCAGCCACGCCCGACGGCCGCGTGGTGGTGGCCGGGGGGGAAGAAGGCAAGGTGTTTGTTTGGAATGGGGTTACTGGCCAACGTTTGGCCACGTTTGAGGCGACGCCAGACTCGCACTGAAATCCGGTGAAGAGCCCGTCCGAGAGGGAAAGGACTCGCCGAGGAGGGCAGGGGGGAGCACAAGCCCGCGTAGGCTTTCTCTTGTGTCGCTTTGGGCAAAGCTGGTTATATAGGCCCCGCCTATGGCTTTACAACAATCGCGAGAAGCAGCGACGGAATTGAAACCGCGACGCTTCACCAAACTTTTGGCCGCTAATCGCTCTGAAATTGCGATCCGTATCTTTCGGGCGGCCACGGATCTAGGATTGAGGACGGTGGCGGTTTACGCGCAAGAGGACCGTTTCAGCATCCATCGCTTTAAAGCGGACGAGGCCTATCAAATCGGCGTTGGAAAAGGGCCGGTCGCCGCTTACCTGGACATTGAAAGCATTGTCGAGTTGGCCAAGAACATCGGCGTGGAAGCGATTCATCCGGGTTACGGATTCCTGAGTGAAAACGCGGAGTTCGCGCGGGCCTGCGGGCGCGCTGGAATCACATTTGTCGGGCCACGTCCTGAGCTTCTGGACACCATGGGCGACAAGACGGCCGCGCGAGCATTGGCCGAGCGCCTGAACGTGCCGACCTTGCCGGGCACTGCCGAACCGATCACGGAGAGGGAACAAGCCATCAAAGTCGCCCGTGACATCGGTTTTCCGCTCATGATCAAGGCGGCTTTCGGCGGCGGCGGACGCGGCATGCGCGTGGTGCACAAAGCCGCAGATCTTGCCCGGCTTTTGGATGAGGCTCAGAGCGAAGCGGGAAGAGCTTTTGGCAATCCGGCCGTCTTCTTGGAGAAGTACATTCGACATGCCAAACACATCGAGGTGCAAATTCTTGGGGATCAGCATGGCAATGTGATCCACTTGCACGAACGAGATTGTTCCGTGCAACGCCGCCATCAAAAAGTCGTGGAGGTCGCGCCCAGCTATAACCTGCCCGAGAAAGTGACCAAGGAACTTTGCGAAGCGGCCGCGCGGATCGCGCGGGAGATTCGCTACGACAACGCTGGCACGATCGAATTCCTCTACGATCTGGACAGGCATGAATGGTTTTTCATCGAGATGAACCCCAGGATCCAGGTGGAGCACACCGTTACAGAAGTCATTACCGGGGTAGATCTGGTGCAAGCGCAGATTCTCATTGCGCAAGGGCATCCGTTGCATGGTCAACCTGTTGGGATGCCCACCCAGGATAAAGTGCCGCGAAACGGGTATGCCATTCAGTGTCGCTTAACCACGGAAGATCCCGAAAACAAGTTCACGCCGGACTACGGAAAGATTCTCGCTTACCGATCCACGGGCGGGTTTGGGATCCGGCTGGACGGGGGAATGGGCTACGCGGGCGCTGTCATTACGCCTTTCTACGATTCTCTGCTGGTGAAAGTGATCGCCTCGGCGAACGACTGGGATCTCGCCCGGCACCGCATGGATCGGGCCTTGCGGGAGTTTCGCATCCGCGGAGTGAAGACGAACATTCCGTTCCTGGAAAACGTCATTAACAACCCGACCTTTGCCGAGGGGCGCGCCACGACGGTGCTGGTTGATAGCACGCCGGAGCTCTACACGTTCACACCGCGACGGGACCGCGCCACCAAGTTGCTGAACTACCTGGGAAACATCATTGTTAACAGCAACCCGCAAGTGAAAGGATTCAAGCCGGACAAAGTGTTTGAAGTTGCCAAAGCTCCAGCCTGCGATCTCGACGCAGCCTTGCCCAAGGGAACCCGTGATTTGCTTTTGGAACTGGGCCCGAAAAAGTTCGCGGAGTGGACCAGCAAACAGAAGCGGTTGCTCGTCACGGATACCACCTTTCGCGACGCGCACCAGTCCATCATGGCCACGCGCGTGCGGACCTATGATATGCTAGCGTGCGCAGCCCCTTTGGCGCATAAGCTGGGCGGGTTAGAGAACGGGCTCTTCTCCCTTGAGATGTGGGGCGGCGCCACTTTCGACAGTGCCATGCGCTTTCTTTACGAAGATCCTTGGGAGCGTCTTCGCCAATTGCGCGCGGCGATTCCAAACATTTGCTTTCAAATGCTCTTCCGTGGCTCTAATGCGGTCGGTTACACGCAGTATCCAGAGAATGTCGTCGCTGGGTTCGTGCAACATGCCGCTGCTTCTGGAATTGATATCTTCCGCATTTTCGATTCACTGAATTACCTGCCGAACCTCCGTGTGGGCATGGCTGCGGTGCGCCAGACCCATGCGATTTGTGAGGCCGCCATTTGCTACACGGGCGATATCCTCGACGAGAAGCGCGATAAGTTCCCACTCAAGTATTATGTCGAACTCGCTCGTGAACTTGAAAAGATGGGGGCTCACTTTCTCGCGATCAAAGACATGGCCGGTCTGTGCCGCCCTTTCGCGGCACGCAAGTTGATTAAAGCGCTCAAAGAGGAAGTCGGGCTTCCTATCCATTTTCACACCCATGATACGAGCGGCATAAATTCCGCCTCGGTCATCCAGGCGAGCGAGTCAGGGGCGGACATCGTTGATCTCGCGATTGCGTCGATGTCCGGCAGCACCAGCCAGCCCAACCTGAATTCGATCGTCGCTGCTCTCCAGCATTCGCCCCGGGATACGCATCTGGATTTGGACACACTCAACCTCGTGTCCGACTACTGGGAAGTGGTGCGGGAGTATTACAGACCGTTTGATGCGGCGCCCAAAACGGGTAGCGCCGAGGTTTACCTGCATGAGATGCCCGGCGGCCAATACACCAATCTCAAGGAACAAGCGACGAGCATGGGAGTTGCCCATCGCTGGCACGAAATCGCCCGTTACTATGCCGAAGTCAATAAGCTCTTTGGGGATATCGTCAAAGTGACGCCCTCTTCCAAAGTCGTGGGAGACATGGCACTCTTTCTTTTCAGCCGAGGCATCGAACCAGCCCACGTTGTGAACCTGGAACCGGGCGTGACGCCGTTTCCTGAAAGCGTGATTGATATGTTCAACGGCGGGTTGGGCTGGCCGCCAGGCGGTTGGCCAGAACCGGTCTGGAAGGTCGTCCTGGGCGAAGCAGGATTCAAACAAGCGAAAGCGCGATATCAAGCCGCCGTCCGACATGGGCATCCAGCTCGCGGTTCCGCGGATGAAACCATCGATCTGGTGGCCCTTCGCGAGGAGTTGGCGGGAAAACTGAAACGCCCTCCGACGGATGACGATCTTTATTCGCATTTGATGTATCCGCAGGTCTTCGCTGCCTATGAAAAACACCGGCAGGAATTTTCGGATGTCAGTGTGCTGCCGACTCCGGCGTTCTTTTACGGGCTGCAACCGCGCCAGGAAATCAGCGCCACGATTGAACCGGGTAAGACCCTGATCATTCGGCTCGTGAACGTGAGCGAAGCGGAGAAGGACGGGCGCCGCACTGTTACCTATGAACTGAACGGTGTAACTCGGGAAGCGTCGATTGCGGACAAGCAACTCGCGGCCAAAGTCAAACAACGCCCCAAAGCCGATCTCAACGATCCGCGACAAGTGCCCGCGCCCATCCCCGGACTCATTGCCACGATCTCGGTGGGTGTGGGTCACAAAGTGAGCAAAGGCGACAAACTCCTCATGATGGAAGCCATGAAGATGCAGACCACGGTCGCTGCACCCATGGACGCGGTTGTGGAAGAGCTCTTTGTTAGCCTGGGCGAAACAGTGCAAAGCAAAGATTTGCTTCTGAAACTGCGACCGGCTTCTTAGTTGACGGTGCGGAAAGCATGCGTCTGGCCTTCTGTCTGCGGCCGTCCCTCAAGCGGGGCGGTTGGCGGCAGGCTGCGTCGCGAAGGCTCGATTCATTCCTGACTGGGCGTTTCGCTGCGGGCCTTCCAGCTTTCGCCGGGCATGCCTGCAGAACAAGCGGGTGCATCTCGACAGTACCACTCTTTGTTGGCGCGGGGACTTGAGTCCGCCGGACCGTCCGATGCGGCCAGCAGCGCTCGAATCCTTCGCGATCGCGGTCGTGCCTGCGGGATAAATCCTGCGGGATAAATCCTAATGCCATTCGGTAATTGCCTCCTGGCGCCCCGGATGGGGCAACTCGAGAATAGCTCGGCGTTTTAACGCCGAGGTTGAATGGGCGCGATTCCAAGTCCCGACGGGACGGCCGAGGACGTGGCATT
>JBGAIN010000237.1:0-9438 GCA_044225505.1 Limisphaerales bacterium | reverse complement strand
CCCACGATCCCGTCGCCACCCTCCCCTGCCCGTTCGTTCAATCCCTGCTCGGCCGAACGATCAACGCGAGCTTGACGCCCCACAATCTCCAGGATCTGCAGGTATGTCTGTTCGACCTGACGTGCGGTTTGGGCGTGGATCCCGTAGCGCCGACACGCCTCAACGCTAAAATCGCGCTCTCTGGCAAATTGGAACGCTCGGATCAAGCGGTAGAAATCCGATTCTTCGCTCGCCTCAAAAACTTCGCGCGCCTCAGCCATGTGCTTGTCGTCACGTCCCAAACGCAGCAGTAAGTCCCGGCCGCTCACCAGCGCGGCACAAAGAGCCGCCGCGGGCACGCAATGATAGCGGACGGCTTCTACCAACATCCGCGAATAACGTGGATGCATCGGCAAGCGGAGCATTTGCAGCCCCACGGGCGTCAACATTCCATCGTCTGAACTCAGCGCCCCTAACACCACTAGCAGTTTTTCCGCTCTTTCAACCGCTTGAGGATCCGGACGATCCAGCCAGTCAAATTTCGCCGCCTGCCTGATCCCCAATGAATGCAGCAGCAAAATCACCTCCGCCAGGTCGCTCCGCTGGATCTCTGGAGTGTTCCGCTCCGGCCGGTTCAGATGCCCACTTTCCGTCCAAAGCCGATGGCATGTTCCCGGCGCAGTTCGTCCGGCCCTGCCTTTGCGCTGCTCCGCAGAAGCGCGACTGATCGGTTCGAGGCCCAGGGTCGCGATGCCACGTTCGCTGTCGTAGCGCGCGACCCGTGCCAGCCCACTGTCAACCACATGGCGTATCCCATCGATCGTGACGGAAGTCTCGGCGACATTGGTTGAGACAACAACCTTCCGGAATTCTTGTGGAGCAAAGGCACGATCCTGATCTTCGACGGGCAACTCGCCATGTAGAGGCAGCGCGATCAATCGCTCCCTGATTCGCGTCGTGCGCAACGCGTTGATGGTCGCGTTAATCTCCCCCATTCCAGGCATAAAAACCAAGATGTCGCCTGGATCTCCCCCCTCGACGATTCGCGCCACCGCCAAGGCTGCCTGCTCAGAAATTGGACGCTCCTCCCGTTCCGGCAAGTATTGCACTTCGACACCAAACGTGCGCCCCTCCGAGATGACAATGGGACAGGCATTCAAGGCAGCCACTGAGTCCGTGGGAGTGCTCTTTGCTGAGACTTCGGCTAAGTCTGGCACGGCCCGGGGACCTAGGTATTTGGCCACAGGATCGGCGTCCATCGTCGCTGACATGACAACGATTTTCAGGTCAGGGCGGCGGGTTTCCTGAATTGATTTGGCCAAGGCCAGCGTCACATCACTGAGAAGGTTACGCTCGTGGAACTCATCGAAAATGAGCGCGCCTCCCCTCCCAGAACGACACCCCGTTCCCAAGCCACACGGGCAGCGACTGTCCGAGCGGCGACGCGCCGAGGCTGCAAAATAACCACTTTCTTGCGCCCCATCATCTCCTCGTCGACGAGCATCTGCGGAACCTGTGTCGTTTTCCCGGACCCCGTAGGCGCGACGAGCACCAGGCGGTTGCCCGATCGGAGAGCCCGAAGGATGGGTTCTTGGACCATCCAAATCGGCAAACTCCGGCCAGCACGCGCGGAGGGATCAGTCGGTCGAGCGGAGTTGGAGGGCTCGGACATGGTAGGACGACTCCGCTTGGGAATTCGGCCTGGAAGCCAACCAGAGCGGTTTTGTACGGCTCAGACAGTGCCGCCACGCGACACCATCAACCGGACGATCAGAGTCAGCAAGGTCAGCGCGATCATAAACCCCGCTGGCATAAATTTCTTGGTCTTAACAAAGCGCATGACGAAGACAAGGAGGAGAACTCCCAGCAGGACGTCGGGACCGAGCGGCCACCGGATAACTCCAAGCGCGCATAAGCTTAAAGCGACCGCAAAAATCGCCGACATAATCAACGACACTTTGCTGCCCGCTTTCACCAATCCCATAACGCCCCCAACGATGAGCAGCACAATATAAATCCAGAGTATAGTATTCGCCATAAGAACCGGCGCGCAGTCTAGTCGGGCTCAGCGCGGAAGCAAGACAAGTAGCACAATCGGCTTCGAGGCGTCACCTCTGCCGTCAAGTGACATCGACTCGAAGAATTTCTCCGGGCTCACATTCAGCCCGCACTTGGAAGGGGCGACAGCACACTTCGCAATCAGTCGTAAATAACTGATCAGGGATTGACGTGTCCAATCCAAGTTCCATCGAGCCGCCACATACAGGGCATTCCACGGTTACGAACTGTTCCATGCAGTTAACCTACGCTCAGTCGCGATTAATTCGACTCGGATCCCGATCCTCTTGGCAGTGACGCACCATTGACTTTCGGCGGCATTAAGAGGAATGAATGACCGTTACATGGAAGATACCGGGCCAGAGAAAGACACGCCCTTGCCGCCCGCTCGATCAGAGGGCGCTTCCGCGAATGCGTCTTGGGCTGGGGCGACGATGTGGACGGCCATCGTGTTGATCCTAACCACGGGCGGCGTCCTGATCATCCGCTCGTGCATGACTCTTCCCGAGCGCGCATTGGAGAAAATTAGTCAAACCGTAGCTAAAACCGGAGATGCCCTAGCGACCGTCGCGTCGGCCTTTCAGCACAAGACGGTGACCACTTCTTTCGTCAGCTATGCCACCACTGTTACCAATAGTCAGCGATTCCAGTTTGCGACCCTGAAACAGATGGAGGTCTTTACCCGCACCGAGGAACCCAGCACCGCGTTCGGTTATGTGCCACTCCCGGACGTCATTGTGGAAGCCCGAGCGCCTGTGGAATACACCTACTATCTGGACTTCAACGGGAAATGGGATTTTGTCCTACGGGATGGTGTGATTCAGGTCTTCGCTCCAGCGATCCGAGCAAATCGACCCGCCGTCGACGTCTCTGCATTGAGCTATGAGGTCAAAAAGGGCCGATTTGGCACAGCCGAAGCCTTGGCGAATCTAAAAAGTTCCATCAGCTCTCTAGCGCTCCTCCGGGCAAAAGAAAACGTTCCGTTAGTCAAAGAAATCGGTCGTCGCGAGACCGCGGAGTTTGTCGAGAAATGGCTGGCACGCACATTCTCGGACGGCAAGAACTATCCCGTCAAGGTATACTTCCCCGGCGAAAGCGCGGTGGAACGGTTGAACATTCTTCCGGAACAAAAAAGCCCGTAGCCGTTAAGCGCGGGAAACCGAGGAACGTTCCTGGCGGCCGCGCCGCAGACATGCGCGACGTTGCCCCATCCCCGTCGGCCTTCTCCATTCATAACTCTCAGGCACGCCGCGCTTCCACCTCGGTCAAGCACTCGTCGAGAATCCCCAAGGCTTCATCCATCTCCGCGTCGCTGATGGTTAAAGACGGTGTCAGAGTGAGGATATTGCCCATTGTGAGCTTGAAGTTGAGTCCTCGACGGAGCGCCGCATACATGACTCGTTCGGCCTCGTCCGTGGCACGCTCCAGGGTGGAGTGACTACGAACCAACTCGACACCCATAAGCAATCCCAGCCCCCGCACATCGCCAATCAGGGGATGCGTTGAGGCCATAGCCCGAAGGCGGCCCAGAGTCTGTTCCCCTAACCTTGCAGCTCTCTGGAGCAGTCCTTCACTCTCGATGACTTCGATGGTGGCTAGCCCTGCAGCACAAGCGACGGGATTTTTTTCGTGCGTATAGTGGCCCAAAGCCCGTTCTGGCATCGCGCGATCCAGATCGCTCCGCGCCATCAATGCCGCCAACGGAAACACACCTCCACCCAAGCCTTTCCCGATAACTAACATGTCTGGCACTACGTCGTAATGTTCGCACGTAAACATCTTGCCCGTACGGCCTAGACAGTGCGGAACCTCGTCGAGAATCAGAAGTGCGCCATGACGGTCGCAGGCCGCTCGGATGCGTTTCCAATAATCCTTCGGGGGGATGAACGGCGTACTGCGCACAGTTTCGGCAACCACCGCCGCCACGTCACCTTCCTTTTCGAGCACATACTCCACATAATCCGCGCATAAAAGGTTGCAGGTCGCCCCGCACTTGAACGGACAGTGACGATTGTCCGGTGGCGGAACGTGCTCACACCCTGGAAGCAGTGGGCCGATCCCTCGACGAAAAATGGCCTCGCCACCCACGGAAATGGCATCCAGCGATGCGCCGTGAAACGAATCCCACATCGAAACTGTTTTGTGACGCCCCGTCGACGCTCGCGCAAGTTTTAGGGCCATCCCGATCGCGCTCGTGCCTCCTGGAGCGAACAGCACCTTCTTGAGATCTCCGGGCGCTAGCTCGGTTAGTTTCTTGGCGAGCAGGATGGCTGGAAGGTTGGTGTAACGCCGTGTTGAGAACGGCATCGCTTCCATCTGGCGAACAACGGCCTGTATCACGTGCGGATGACCGAAACCGGTCTGATGCACATTGTTCCCGTGGAAATCGAGGATCTTACGCCCCTGCAAATCCTCCAGATGAGCCCCGGAACTGCCTTTCAGGACATTGAGGCAAGGAGTCGAGAGCGATTGGTGAAGGAAATAGCGCGCGTCCTCTTCGAGCCAATGGCGGGTTTCCGCGTCGATATGGGTTTCAGACCAGGCTTGTCGATGAGGCGACAGGTTGAGGTCACCCTCCGACCTCAGATGATCCAGAGATTTTGAATGCACGTCTTGATAGAGCGGCGCGTCTCGTCACGGAAAATGGCCACCACGGGCAGGCCGAGCCCGTGGTCACACGCCAAACGATGGAAGCCGCCCGATCAAAGCGCGCCCGCCCGTTGGAGAGGATCCCAATATTGGGAGTTGATCAAGCCTTTTGCGCTTGTGGAACCTGGATCGACAGGCGGATTGATCTGGCTATCCTTACGCACCTCGGAGTGGCCGTCGTTGAAGGAGATTACACAGGTTCCAATGTGTCGCTTCGGTTCGATGCCCTCATAAGCTTTGGAGGTGCTCTGTTTCGGATCCATACACGCATTCCTCCACCAGAGACTGCTGCTCCAGACCGGCGGAGTGCCGTAAGGCTGTTTGTCTCCGATCACTAGATTCTGCGACGGATTGCGCACGGAACTTCGTTTGAACCAGGGCTTGGTCGTGAAGCGCACTCCCCCGACCGTCAGATCATCTCCTGTGTACGGGTGGATGCCCAGGAAGAATCCGTTATAGCCATATCCCACATTGTGGCAGTCAAACTTCCATTCCCACTTGATGCCGTTGTCGAGCCGCTTCCCCTTGATGCTAGGGTCGTGAAACAGATTGCTGGCGTTGTTCCCATATCCCACGATCGTAGTCCCCCACCAGTTTGTCAGAATGGCCGCGTCGGTCGTCACCCCGTTATTCCGGTGTGCGGGAAACATGTCGTTGTAGTCGTCCGTATAGAGCTGCATGAACAATCCGATCTGCTTGAGATTGTTCAAACAAACAATCCGCTGCCCCTTCGACTTGGCTCGGGCCAGCGCGGGAAGCAACATTCCAGCCAGAATCGCAATGATCGCGATGACAACCAACAGTTCAATCAAGGTGAAGCCGGCGCGCCACAACAAACGCCGCGTGCCGTTAGAATGGGATAGAGTACCGGTGATTTTCATGAGTCTTCCGTGGCAACAGGTGGTAACTAGCAGGATGATACTCAGCCCAGCATGCTTAACAAGTGGAAATCACACTGGGCGTCGAAATAGACCAGGCAATGTGCCCTCGTTTTGAAGGAGGGACGCGCGACTTGTTTCGGACGTGTGAACGTTAGGCCACAGCACTTCCTGAGAGACTCCCTGACTCATTTCGCGGCACCTTTCCTACATCTCCCCCAACGAGTCCGAACAATCTGGGAATCCTTCCCCATCGGTCGCCGCGTTCGACTCGTAATTCGTCAGCGTTTCGAACGAAACGACGACGGCACACTTCTTGCCCCAATATTTCGAAGGGCTTGGAGCGTTCTCGTGAAACTCCGAAAAGCCAAAAAGCGAAACTCCGAACTCTGGACTCTATAGCTTTGGGAACAACCAATCTCAGCGACGCCGGAGTTCTCCGTGCGCGACTCCAGGAAGTGCGTCAGGAATTGACGGCCGCCACTCAAGCGTATCGGTCCGCCATCGCGGAACGTGATTCGGAAAGAGCCATTCCTTTGCTCCGTTCCCGGAGTCGTCTCATGAGGCAACTGCTCGACACCCAGTGTGAGCTTTTGTTGATGATGCGGTCCGAAGCGTTACCCGCAGAGCCTCAATCGGTTTCTGCTGGGCATGGGGAGCCGGTAAGCGCCTGAGGGCCCTCAGAACTTCGGAAATCACCCTTCCAGCACGTTCACCTCTCGTAGCCGTCCTGTGCAGTCAGGCTCCTCAGTCCAAGAGACTTCGGAACAGCTGCAAATACTCCTCGGCCGTCCGGGTCCAAGAAAAGTCCGCTTCCATCGCGTTCTGTCGGAAATGCTGCAAAACCTCCGGATGGGAGTACAGCACCAAGGCCTTACGAAGCGCTTTAGCGAGCGCGCGCGAGGAGTATTCCGTGAACTTGATTCCATCTGGATACTCCCCGTCGTCCGCCGGAGAGGTGACTGAGTCGTCCAGCCCTCCTGTCGTTCGGACGATAGGGATTGCGCCATACCGAAGACTGTACATTTGGTTAAGCCCGCAAGGTTCGAAGCGAGACGGCATGACAAAAAAATCGCAGGCAGCTTCGATTCGGTGAGACAACGCGTGATCATACCCGATCTTCACGGCAACCTTCCCAGGGTAGCGGGCAGCCAACTGCACGAAGGCCGTTTCGAATCGAGGCTCGCCGCTACCCAAGAGCACAAATTGCAGTTCTGCACTCAGCATTTCCTCGAGAGCGTCCAAGAGTATATCCACGCCCTTTTGCTCAACCAACCGCCCGACCGTGCCAAAAAGGGGGATTTGGTCATTCGGAGCCAGTCCGAGTTCGGCTTGCAGATCCAACTTCGCGGCGCGTTTAGCGGTAAGGTCTTCTGCGGTATAAGAATGTTTCAGAAATGGGTTTTCCGTCGTTTTCCATTCGCTGTAGTCCACTCCATTGAGGATTCCCGTGAGGGATTGCTGGCGCTCGCGAAGCACCCCGTCGAGACCGCAGCCGAATTCTTCCGTTGTAATCTCGCGGGCGTAGCGAGGGCTAACCGTTGTAATCCAGTCGGAATAGATTATCCCTGCCTTGAGACAATTCATTTGCCCGTAGAATTCAACCCCTTTCGGATTGAAGTATTCCCAGGGTAAATTGGTCAGCTCATATTTCCAGAGGGGGAAGACTCCTTGGTAAGCCAAATTGTGAATGGTAAGACAGGTGCGGGGTGCACGCGCCCAACCGTCCTGCCAGCGTTGGTGTGCCATCAGCAGCGGGACGAGCCCAACCTGCCAATCATGGACGTGGACAATATCGGGCCCCCATCCACTGCGCCGAGCCCAATGCGCCACGGCTTTGGAAAAGAAGATGAACCGTTCCGGGTTGTCCGGATAGTCTTGGCCAGCGGTTCCATACAAAGCCGGGCGGTCGAAAAAGTCCGGGCAATCGAGAAAATGGATTTTGAGGGCCTTGCTGAGGCTGAGTGTCCAGAATTCACCATGCACCGTCTCGCGTCCTAGAGGGAGATTGACACTAACATCATCCTTTCGCAATTTGAGGGTCCGCTCACGCACCCCATGGTACAGAGGCGTGAGCACAGCGACTTCGTGTCCTGCCTCCGCAAGATACTTGGCCAGTGCGCCAACCATATCGGCGAGCCCGCCCGTTTTTGAGTAAGGGAACACCTCGCCACTGGCCACCAGGATCTTCATAGCGTCGTGCCAAAGCAGAGTTCCGACCACAGCTGGCCAACCGACTCGTTCGCCTCCCCTGGCGGAGAAGCATTTTGTCTGAGCGAGGAGTTGGCAGCGCGCATCCGGAATTAATTCCCGATCCGAGCCGTGCCCAAATACGGTTGCAAAACCTCCGGAATCGAAATCGAGCCGTCTCCTTGCTGATACGTTTCCACAAATGCCACGAACAGCCGGGCCAGAGCGGTCCCGCTGCCATTGAGGATGTGCGGGTGACGGTTTTCCCCACTGGCCGATTTGAAACGGAGGTTCATGCGACGTGCCTGAAAATCTTCACAGTTTGAACAACTGGAAACTTCGAGGTATTCCCCTTGGCCCGGAGCCCAAACCTCAATATCGTAAGTCTTGGCGCTCGCGAAACCCATGTCGCCCGTGCACAGCAGAATCACGCGGTAATGTAAGCCCAGTTTCTGTAAAACCGTCTCTGCGTCCGCGACGAGCTTTTCCAGCTCGTCATAGCCGTCGTCCGGTCTCACCACCTTGATCAATTCGACCTTGTCAAACTGATGAACCCGGATCATCCCTCGAGTCCCCACCCCCGCGGCTCCAGCTTCCGCCCGAAAGCACGGACTGTAGGCGCAGTATCGAATCGGGAGTTGCGCCTCTTTGAGTAGTTCCTCGCGATGGATGTTCGCCACCGGGGCTTCGGCCGTCGGGAGCAAATAGAGTTTCCCCAAACTGGTCTCATCATTCCCTTCCCGCACGGCATACGCCTGGTCTTCAAACTTCGGAAACTGGCCCACACCCACCATGCACTCTCGGCTGATAATGTAGGGAGGCGAGACTTCCGTATATCCGTGCAACTCGGTGTGAAGATCGAGCAAAAACTGAATAAGCGCTCGCTCCAGCTTTGCTCCCCACCCCGTGTAAAGAAGGAAGGCGCTGCCCGAGAGTTTCACTCCCCGCGCAAAGTCGATCAAACCGAGCTGCTCGCAGAGGGCCACGTGGTCCTTCGCTTTAAACTCAAACGTCGGCTGGGTGCCCCACGCCCGGATCACCGGATTATCAGCGGAGCTCTTGCCCATCGGAACGGACGTATGCGGCAAATTCGGGAGACGCAGTAAGAGTCGTTCCCTTTCAGCCTCGCTCTCCTCTACCAACCGGTCCAGGGCGGCCACGCGCTCACCAATCTCACGCGTCTCTCGCTTTCGCGCCTCGGCTTCTTCCGGCTTCTTTTGCGCCATGAGTGCGCCAATCTCTTTGGAAACTCGATTGCGCTGCGCCTTCAAAGCCTCGACTTCTGCCAGTGCTTTTCGGCGTTTCTCATCAAGTTCAAGAACCAGGGCGATGGCGCGATCATCCCCGCCGCCTCGGGCGGCCAAACGGTCCCGGACCAAGTCGGGCTGTTCTCGAATCAGTTTAATATCCAGCATCGCTGCATTATAGGTTTCGGCCTTTTTCCGGCAAGGTGGAAGGGTTCTCCGGCTTCGGCGCAACGTCCGTGCGATGCGGCGCGGCGAGACATGACGGGCATCGGAATTGGTAATCAAATCCTCTCAAAATAGCGCGCCCTCTCCCAGTCCGTGACAGCGCTGTCGTAGGCATCGGCCTCCAGGATGGCCGTTCGCGCGTAAAAATCTACCACTTCGCCTCCAAACGCTTTTTGAGCGAATTCGCTCTGGCGGAGCCGCTCAGCCGCTTC
>JBGAIN010000236.1:0-9455 GCA_044225505.1 Limisphaerales bacterium | reverse complement strand
CAATTCTAAAGGATTTCCCTTCACCCACCACGCGAAATCCCACGGTTCGGTTGTCGTGCGCCCAGGCCATCTTGGTAGGCGCCCAACTCGCTGCCTGATATCGTTTGTAAGAATTAACGGTGGGTGCAAAGAAGTAACAAAGCTCAGGCGAATACTTCATCATACCCCCGAGGAACTGGCGGAAAAGCTTGGAGCCGGTCCCGGCGTGAGATTCGGTTTGCGCGCGTTTTGCGGCCGCCGGTTGCCAGAACAAGTTCTGCCCCGGTCGCCACAGGCTCACGTGGATATGACAACTGCTGCCTACCTCCGTTGCCCAGGGCTTCGCCATGAAGGTCACACACTTCCCGTGTTGCGCGGCCATTTCTTTCACGCCTTGTTTAAAGACCACATGCATATCGGCCATGGTCAACGGGTCGGCATAACGGAAGTTGATTTCATGCTGACCTCGGCCCCACTCGCCTTTACTCGTCTCGATGGGCACGTCGGCCAGGGGCATTTGGTTACGCAACGCCCGCATCAGGGGTTCGTCAAGCCCAGGCTGCATGATGTGGTAGTCGATCCGGTAATCGCTTGAAGGGGTCAAGCCGCGGTAATCCGAGGTGAAAGCCTCATGGAACGTGGTGTTGAAGAGAAAGAATTCCAACTCCGTTGCCATCCGCGGACTGAGTCCTCGTTTGGCGAGACGACCCAACTGTCCCTTGAGGACGGAACGAGGCGCTTCTACGACATAATGGTCGCCATGGTGAACATAGTCGCATATGACCAATGCAGTGCTCTGTAGCCAGGGTAATAGCCGGATGCACCCCAGATCAGGTCGCATCGCAAAGTCACCAAACCCCTTCTCCCAATTGGCGACCTGGAATCCTTCCAACGGATCCATCTCGATATTGACCGTCAGCAAGTAATTGCAGCCGTGCGTCCCGTGCTCAGCCACGCTATCCAGGAAAAACTTCCCGGTACAGCGCTTTCCGACCAAGCGCCCGAAGACATCCGGGAAGGCGACAATGACCGTATCGATTTCACCGGATCGAATTTTGGTTTTCAGCTTGGCGTAGTTCATTGGAACCGGAAAAGAGAGCGGTGGTTTGCGCCGTTCCAGGGTTTAGGTGTCGGCAATGTAAACGTTTTTGACCTCGGTATAGCCTTCCATGGCGGCCATGCCTAGATCGCGCCCGATTCCGCTCTGCTTAAACCCGCCAAAGGGAGCATCTGTGTGCACGCTACTGTGCGAGTTTATGCTGAGCACCCCACTCTCGACCGCCTTCGCGACCCGGATAGCCCGGCGCAGATCGTTTGTCCAAAGGGATCCGCTCAATCCGTAAGGCGAGGCATTGACCTCCCGCAGCATTTGGGCCTCGTCCGTAAACGGAGTAATGGCCACCACGGGGCCAAAGATCTCCTCGCGCCAGCAACGATCCCCTGTCCGGACATCGAGCAGAACGGTCGGTTCGAGGTAGTAGCCCTTGCCAGCAGGCCGCGCGCCGCCAGCGGCGAATCGGCTGCCGCTCTTCTTGGCGTCGGCCAAAAACTCTTCCACGGTGGCCCGCTGTTCTTTGGACACGAGCGGCCCGAGCTGAGTCTCCGTTCGGGTCGGATCACCGACAACAAGCTTCTTGGTCGCGTCGACGAACTTTTCCACGAATGGCTCGAAGATCGACTTTTCGATGAAGACACGGCTCCGAGCACAACAATCCTGACCTGTATTGGCAAAGACACTCATCGGTGACGACTCAGCAGCTCGCTGCCAATCAGAATCCGCAAAAACGATATTCGGAGACTTCCCACCCAACTCCAGCGAGATGCGCTTGATCCCGCGTGCCGCTAGCTCCATGATCCGCCGCCCAACCTCGGTGGAACCGGTGAACGAAATCTTACGCACCAAGGGATGAGTGACCAGCGCGTCGCCGATGGCTGCACCGGAACCGGGAAGCACTTGAAGCACCCCCGGAGGCAACCCGGCCTCATGGGCCAGTTCGCCCAACCGGATCGCCGTCAGTGGCGAGAGTGAAGCCGGCTTTAGCACAACGCAGTTTCCCGCCGCCAAAGCAGGCGCCGCCTTCCAGCAGGCGATCGGGAACGGAAAGTTCCACGGCACAATGCACGCGACGACGCCCATGGATTGGCGCAAGGTGAAATCAAAACCGCCTCGGCCCACTGGAATCGTCTGGCCGCAGAACTTGGTCACCGCTCCGGCGTAATACTCGAACACCCGGGCGCCCAAGCCAGCCTCGTCCCGGGCGTCGCCAATCGGTTTGCCAATATGTAGGAGCTCAAGTTGAGCGATTTCCTCCAGGTGGTCTCGCAACTTCCGGGCGACCGCATGCAGCAGCGCTTCGCGCTTGGCCGGCGCGAGGTCACGCCAACCGGATTCCCAGGCTTTATGCGCCGACTGCACAGCCGCCTCGACGTCCGCGGGGTCAGCAGCTGCAACGTCAACGAAGCGCTCTTCCGTCGCCGGGTTAATAAGAGAGTTACGGCGTCCCGACGCCGAAGCGCGAGACTGGCCATCAAGAAACAGGTTATTGGGGTACATTTCCGTGTGTCAGATCACCCTAGTCACGGCGGTCAATCTCTTCGTCTCGATTCCTCTTTGTCAAGCTCAGACCCAAATCGACCCTCCCTTGCCTTCCGCCGGGAGGCGCGCCATAAGGAATTGTCTCATATGCAAAACTCAGTCTGGCAAACGGCCCTGGACAAATGCGCGGATCGATCGCGTTCGCAGCATTACCTCGAAATCCTGCAAACGTCGGAGGTTGCGGCGCTGCTGCGCCATGCCACCGCCGAACAAGCCCGCGTTGTCACTGGTCTTCTCGCAGGATCTCAATCATCCGCCGAGGAGTTGGTCCGGCACCCAAACTGGCTCGCCGCCCTTTTGGACCTGGATTCGTTGCGCCAACCCCGCCGAAAGGAAGGTTTAGAACGAGAGGTCAGCCCCTGGCTTAAGACCTCAATAAAAGCCCAGGCCTACGCCCGCGGTTACTCCAGCTTGCGAGAGTTCAAACAAAAGGAACTCGTCCGAATCGCCGCCCGGGACCTGGCCGAACTGGGGGAATGTAGCGACATCATTCGTGAGATTACGGACGTTGCCGATGTTTGCCTGGCGTCTGTTTGCCAGCTTTGTTGGAATCAACTCGTTGGCCGGTTTGGCCAGCCCTTTCATCAAGACCCGCAGGGACGTTGGCAACGGACCCAATTCGCCATCATCGGCCTGGGCAAACTGGGCGGACAAGAGCTTAACTACAGTTCTGACGTCGACGTCGTGATGGTCTACAGCGATGAAGGGTCCGCATTCAAAGAACCTCCTCGAAAGGGCGAAGCCACCGGGCGCGGTCTGAACAACCACCAATTCTTCCTGCGCTTGGCTGAGGCCTTCATCTCGGAGGTCGCCCGCTTGGCGCCGGAAGGAAACCTCTATCGCATTGACCTACGCTTACGGCCGGAAGGGAAAGCAGGACCACTCGCGCGCTCCCTGGCAAGCTACGAGAGTTACTATGCCCAATGGGGCCAAACTTGGGAACGTATGATGCTCATCAAAGCACGCCCCATCGCGGGTGACGAGGCTTTGGGCGCCGAGTTTCTCGAAATGATCCAACCGTTCCGCTATCCGCGCTCGCTCAACCAGAATGTCGTCCGAGAAATCGCTGCTATTAAGGACCGAATCGAAACCGAAGTCGTCCGTTCGGGTGAAATTGAGCGCAATGTCAAACTTGGACGCGGAGGCATTCGAGAAATTGAGTTCATCTGTCAAACTCTGCAGCTGTTGCATGGAGGACTGAATCCGTTCTTGCAAGACTCGCAGACAGTTCCGGCCCTGGCCAAACTCGCCCGCTACCATTTGATTCCCCCGGGTCAAGCCGAGGATTTAACGGTGGCCTATGCGTGGCTCCGCCGCGTTGAGCACCGGCTCCAGATGGACAACAATCTGCAAACCCACACCATCCCAACCGAACGGAAAGCAAGACAGCGTTTAGCCCTCCTCATGGGCTGTCCTTCACCGGCCGACTTCGAAAAGAGGCATGGCCAGCACACCGCTCGAGTTCGTGCGACCTACGATAGCCTGTTGAAGGCGGACGGGTCTGCCGCCGTTGAGACACTGCCCAACCTGGATGAACACCGCGAAAAGTGGCTCCAACGTCTTCGCCAGGTCTCGTTTCGTGATCCAGACAAAGCGCTCCTTCTCATCCGCGAGTTCGTCCATGGGCCAGGCTACGTTCATGTTTCTCCGAGGACCGTTGAGTTGGCCATGCGTCTGCTGCCCCGATTGCTCTCGCTCTGTCCGACGGAGGTATTGCGGCAAGCACCCACGTTCGATAGCCCGGTGCTCTCGGATCCAGATCGCGTCATCGCACGGCTCGACAGTTTTATCAGCGCTTACGGAGCTCGAGCTACACTCTATGAGCTGTGGACGAACAACCCAACGCTGTTCGACTTGCTTTTAAAGCTCTTCGACCGCTCGGAATTTCTTGCTGAAATTGCCATTCACACACCGGATCTAGTGGACGAACTGGAACTCAGTGGTCGCCTGCGACGATCCAAAACCGCTTCCGAGACCCTTCGTGACTTACGGCATGGCGCTGGGGATGCCGACCAACGCCTTTGGTTGCGCCGCTATCATCAGGCCGAACTGATGCGTATCGGATTGCGCGACATTCTCGGCTTGGCCGATTTTGAACAGAATCTTGTCGAGCTGTCGGCGCTCGCGGATGCCTGTTTGACCTATGCCCTGGAAGCCGTCATGCGCAAACATCCATGCAAGTCCCCGCCTTTTGCCATCATAGGCCTCGGGAAGCTCGGCGGTGCGGAACTGAATTATGGGTCGGACCTCGATATCTTGTTCGTCGCGGAAAATGGAACCAAGAACTTACCCACCCTGCAACGCATGGCGGCCGAAGTGATGGAGATGCTCTCCGCTCCGACCGAACTCGGCATTGCCTTCCCCACCGACGCACGCCTTCGGCCGGATGGGGAAAAGGGGCTGCTCGTGAATACGCTCGCGGCCCATGAAGAATATTACCGACAACGTGCTCAACTATGGGAAATCCAGGCAATTTCGCGCACGCGGCCTGTCGCCGGCAACCTCGAGCTGGGCGCGCGTTTTCAGCAACTCGTGCTGCGTCTCACAAACTTCCGCGTGCCGCCCAAACGCCTCGCTGCCTACTCACCGAACTGGCAGTTGGAAATTGGGCGGATGCGCCAGCGGATCGAGAAAGAACGCACGCCCATGGGCAAACAACATCTCGCCATTAAGACCGGCGCCGGTGGTTTGATCGACGCCGAGTTCCTCGCCCAGGCCTTAAGTCTGGCCCACGGCTGGCACGAGCCCAATACTCTCAAAGCGTTGTGGCGCGCGCGCGACGAACGGCACTTGCCCATCGCTCGCGCTGAAACACTCATCGACAATTACCGGGAATTGAGACGTGTCGAAGGGATTCTGCGGCGCTGGAGCTACGCCGGCGAGACCGTCTTGCCCGACGATCCGGCCCCCCTTTATCGCGTCGCGGTCCGGTGCGGCTTTACAAACGCCGAGCATTTTCTCCGCGCGGTCGGAAAATTCCGGCAAGCGATCCGCTCGGTCTACGACGAGGTTGTGCCACATCCCTGAACTCCGACACCCCTCGCCGCTGACACCCGAGCGGGTCAGCACTCAGGGGCGAGGACGCGGTGCGGGTTTGAGGGCTTGTAGCTGAGACCGGAGCTGCTCTTGTTCCTGGCGCAAGCTCGCCACTTGATCGCTCTGCGCCCGTAGTCGCTTCAGCTCTTCATTGTCGCGCCGCAATCGAGGCAGCTCTTGGTTCTCCGCACGAAGGCGCTGAAGCTCTTGATTGGCCTCGCGCAGTTGCTGGAGTTCCTGTTCGGCCTGCGCGACGACAGCTGGGTCGGCCGAGCGCGATGAGCAACCGCACAATGTGCCCAGGCCGAATGGCCCCACCCCCACCCCGATGATCGTCAAAAAGAGTCTGACCTGCAATTGCCAGCATTTCATAATTCAGACAAATGGTATGCAAAGCCAAGACACGGAAGCAATGCCAGATCACGCGCGGTTCGCAGCGCTGCGAGCGTCGACGACCGCCGTCGCGCTTGAGACCGAGTGCGGGCTATTCCCCAATGCCCGCAGAAATTGGTTTTGCCGTCCGGGTTCATTTCCCCATACACGATCCAGATTTGCCGGAACGCAATGTCAGCCGCGCGAAACCGTGCTCACGGAAGCGCCTTGACGCTGGTTACGCCCGCATGGCACGGAGGATGCCGTGAGACTCGCGGCCCGTCCGCAGCGTCCACATCCGCCGGGGAGTGCAATTGTGTGCTCTCGGTAACAGACCTGGCACGAATCGAGGGCGATTGTAGATTCGAAGCGATCTGTTCGGGAGGGTCGGATATTCTCCGCGGACGGTCAGTCCTTCACCTGAATCGTTCGGAGATCGAACCCGGGCGGACGACTGTAAACAGGGATTCGTGCCAGGAGGGTATCGAAACCTAGGAAATATCCCTTGGATTTGTCTGACTTGCCCACGCACTGAAGCCGCAGCGTGTGCTCGCCGGCCGATAGCGTCTGCGTTCCAAGCTTATGCGTGACAGGCCCGATGTTAGCGCTATACAAATCGAATTCACCCATCGCGCGGCCGTCCACACTGACACGGTAAATACCGTAATCCGAAGAATGCAACAGTTTGATCCACAGTTCGGCCGCCGCTTCTTTCTCAGCTTTAAAGCTCAACTCGACCCATCCTTGATTATCATTTGGCGTTAACCACAGCTGTTTTCCATCGGTCACTCCGCCCACCGGTTGGACTTGGATTGGGTGCGCTGAGTGCTTGGCGCCGGCTACCGCGCGATGGCCTACCACGAGCATCTGTTCTTGGAACGGCAAGCGTTCAGGCCCGGCGGGCAGTGCGGGCCACGGCTGATGGGGCTCAACCTGATACCAAAAGGCCACGCTGGACATCAGGTCGTCGCGTTCAATATAGCCGCTTCCCGTTCCGTCTGGAAAACTCTGCGAGCCCTTGTGCTCGATCTCCGCCCGCAACGACGTCGTGAACGTGATAGGGTCTGGGATGTGAAACCGGTAAGCAGTGCTCCGCGCGCCTGCTTCAAATCCCTCCCAAAGTGGGGTTCCGTAAAACGGACCGTCCTGTTGCCGAAATCCCCATCCGTCACAGAAATAGTCTTCGGTTCCTGTCCCGCGGAGTTGTGGCTCCGAGGCACCGTCAATATAGAAGAAGTCATCTCCCTCTCCGTACCAGCCGCCCGACATATGGTAAACGCTTTGGATCGTCCCGACGTAGTGTCCACGCCCGGAAATGTTCGCGAGGAGATAATTCTTTCCCATGACGCAAGGATATTCCTGTCGATACAGGGCGTGGAAGTAGGCCGCATTGGCCGAGAGGCTTCGATGTTTTTGCCAATCGATGTAGTAATAGAATGCGTCACACCGTTTGCGGCTCTCGTTCGTCACCGTTATCTTGGCCGAGCGCCGGAACGGCATTGGCCAATAGCAGTTTCGCCCCCGCCCATCCGACGTGACACGAATGGGAAGCGAGTTAAACGGCTGGTCTACCCCATGGCCAATACCGAAGAAATCCCCCACGGGACATTCGACGCTGGGATGTTCTTCACCATCCCAGAACATTCGTAAGGTCAGCAATCGCGAATAAAAGGGGGTATCATGCGCGATGGTAAACCAGATGTGCGCAATGCTTCCAGGGCCGTTCAAATCGGCCAAAGTAAGGGTGGCGCCAGGCTCGATAGGCCGGGCATCACCATTGCCGTCTTTCCAATTCGGATCTGAAGAAGACGCTCGGTGCGTTTCGAAATCTTTCAGTTGTTCGAGTCCCGACAGAGGATTTCCCAAAGATGCAGGGCTTTGGGCGAAAGCGGTGAGGGTGCCAAAGGCTAGACCAAACAGCAGCGTCAGGGGTTTCATGACGCCAACATTAAAGAAAAACCGCGCGTTCTGACGAGTCCGATTTAGCAGCGCTACGTTAATCTCCGCTGCGATTGCTCCACATCCCTAAAGTCGTCTTCTTCACAAACTGTGCGTGCCCATCGCCAAATGTGGCATTGTATCCGGCGTTATGTCGCTTCGCGGTGTGTCCCATCGACGGATTCTTTCGATCGGCGTTGTCCCCGACGTAAGCTGGTCCAAACCCCGCACTAAACCACGCATCGGTCTGCTCCAACCGCCAGATCTCGAAAACGTTGGTATTGCCATCGCAAATCGCCAGCGTGCCGGAAGGATCTTGAATTTCCGCCATGGACCGGCTTGGGTTCTGCCAATTGTTGATAAAAGGCCCGTTGGCACCCACCCAGGTCGCCTTTCCCGTTGCCGGATACGATCCGCCTTGTGCGTTGCAGAGATAGTCTTTGATCAGCTTCTTGGGAACATTCGGAGGACGCAGTTCCGTCCAGGACGCGTGGATGCGGGCGGAGGGACAACTATAGACCGGCTCACTCTCAATGTACGGACGACAAAGATCCTGCCACCAGTATAGTTCCTTTTGGCCAGGCCAAGTGTAGGCATAACCATAGGGGAGAAAGTCATTGTGGTCTCCAGCGTACATCATCGTGGCCATGCCGATTTGGCGCATGTTGGAAAGGCAGGCTGTTTGTTGACCTTTGGCTTTCGCTTTGCCGAGCGTCGGCAATAGCATCCCAGCCAGGATTGCGATGATCGCAATGACCACCAGAAGTTCGATCAGCGTAAACGCACTGGAACGATGCAATCCCTTCATATCGTGCCCTCACCTCTAGTCCCGCCCCGACCGACTGTAAAGCTCGCAGCCGTTCTAACGTCCAAACAAGCTATTCGCGCTGCTCATCGACCGACTCTCAACGGACCGGCTGCCGGAACTGTCCGGAACGGTCGGCGCCGCCGGAACGGTCGGGGCATCGGCAATCGGCGCAGCAGAAGCCGTCGGGCTCGGCTGAACATAATAGTTCGATGTCGGCGTTGCATACACGGCGCGCTCTCGCGCACGTGCCTGATGCTCAGCAAGGCCTCCTAACAAAAGGCCGGCCGCCGCTCCGATGCCCGCACCTTCCCATCCCTGGTGATGAATACTATTCCCGATAATACCGCCAGTGAGCGCGCCCAGGAGCGTGCCACTGACGGCGTAGTTCGGACGCTGCACCACGTAATTGTCGGTGTAGGCGGTGTAATAGTACGGCGTGTAAAATGGACCTGGCCCGTAGTAAAAAGAGACGGAGGGGTGGAATCCCCAGCGGTACCCTCCATGATGATGGCGCCATCCGCCCGCATTAACTTGCGACGTCGCCAGCATCATTACGACCGAACCTAGAGCGACAGGCCCAGGTCCCATGAGGCTGTTCGACAACTTTCTGAATTGAGCAGAAAAGTTACCCATACGGCTTATCATCGATCGGAATCCTGCACTTGGCAAGATCACATAGAGTTGAATGGCGGGATCGTGTCTTTGGCGCGAGGAGCATGTCCCAGG
>JBGAIN010000235.1:0-9627 GCA_044225505.1 Limisphaerales bacterium | reverse complement strand
GGATATCTTGGCCCCACCCCACCACTGTGCCGTCGTTCTTCAAAGCGAAGCTGTTATTATCGCCGGCCGAGATGGCCACGACGCCGGTTAGGCCCGGTGGAACGTCAGTCTGACCATATTCGTTATACCCCCAGGCTACAACGGTGCCGTCGCTTTTCAATGCCAGGCTATGAACGCCTGCGGAAATAGCCACCACGCCGCTCAAACCAGCCGGGATTGTTACTTCGCCAAGAACATTGTGTCCCCAGGCCACGACGGTGCCGTCACTTTTCAACGCCATACTGTGGAAGTTCCCGGCTGCGACGCTGACGACTCCGTTCAGGCCGACAGGGACATCGGTCTGGCCATATTGATTAGATCCCCAGGCCACCACCGTGCCATCCGACTTCACGGCCAGGCAGTGAACGTCGCCCGCGCTGATGGCGAGCGGCCGCCCCAACCCAGGCGGCACGGTTGATTCGCCTGAGCTGTTCAGCCCCCAGGCAATCGCTCCGGCAAACTTTTCCAGGACCGCACTCCCAATCTGGACGCCATCGCCCTCGAATCGCGTCGCCTTGGCGATCCCATTCACATCCAGCTCCGCCGCTGGAGTTGCCGTCCTAATTCCGACCCGCCCACTAAATTGGCTTTGCCCCGTGAAACTGGGATTGTCGACAAGCTTTAAGGCAATGTCCGCCGTGTTCGCCTGCTCGGCCACCAACGCATATCCGACCGCTCCCAGGCGCTGATCCGGACTCAGTAATTCGAATCCATGGACGCCGTCGTCGAACCAGACTCGCAATCGGACATCGGCATTGGTAAACGCAGACGCCGGAATCGGGGGTGTCCCCAGAGCATCCGACTCTCCCAGCAGGACCGAATACATACCTTTGTCGACTGTGAGAGTCAGCGCCGAGTCCGGAATACCATCATTCGGAGCTAAGTCCGCCGCGTTCTTCCAGTAGGAAGTCGTGCCTGCACCGTTCACGAGGGCGAATTTGAAGTGGCCAGTGCCCTGGAAAGGGACGCCATTGACGCTGACGCGGCCTTGGAAATGCAACAAATGTGGAACTTCGGCCGCCGTTATCGCTGGCAGTAACCCGCTGCTGGAGGCGGCTGGGCCCAATGCCAGGATCGAGAGGGACAAAAAAGCGACTCGGTTTAATTTCACGCTCAGAGCTGTATGCATGGTGCTATGGTCGGTTGTCAGATTGCCGCGATCATCACGGATAAACTGGTTTCCTTGCTCCAATGCGCCGTTTCGCAGAAAAAACCGACACGCAGCCGATTTCGACACGTGGCGCTTGAAACTCTCGCTAGGCAATCAGGCCGGTCGGATGGTCCGGAGCCAGCCCTTGAATTGGATGAGAACGTCCGTTGAGTTCGAGCCGGAGCAGTCCACGCCCCTTGGCTCTGTCGTCACTCATCACCGCTATTCGGGGTTCCGTCAAAAACTTCCGGACGGGACAGTCGAGATTTCGCTCTATATGCGGAAGACAGGAAGGATCTCCATCATGGAATTTTGCCCTCTCCAGCCCCCGCGCTCATTTTCGATATGACTGTGTCGGCTTTTTTCTGTGGCCGACGCATTGAGAGGGTAATCAGTTGTTTTATGACGAGAAAGTTTGAAGCCCGTTTCCGGTGGTTTAGCCTCGTTTGCCTTGGCGCCGGCGTTTTGTCCCTCGAACTGAGCCCGATCGCCGCGACTCGCACCAGCGCAAACTACCAGACGACCACCGAGGTCATCGACTGCGGCGGCGAGCGCGCAGCCGGTGGCCCGTACTCCCTGCAGAGCAGCATCGGTCAGACAAGCAGCGCGACCGGCAGCAACAGCGACGGATCGCTGCAGTACACCTCCGGCTTTATCCCGCAGCTTTCCGCGGTGGTGGCAGGGCGGTGGGTCCTTTACAACGAATCGGCCTGGGACGGCAATGATCCGAGAGCCAACGCCTCCGACGATCAGGCCATCGCCTCGGATAAAACGGCTCTCCTTCCTGGAGCCATGGCGAGCTTCGACAATTACACCAGCTACAGCAAAGGGTTGAACGGGATCATACTCGATGTGATTGAGTTGAGTGCCCCGCCCACGGCCGCAGATTTTGTCTTGAAAATGGGGAACGACAGTTCGCCCGCCTCCTGGGCGCCTGCCCCGGCCCCGAATTCTATCAGCGTTCGATGGGGCGCCGGAATCCATGGCTCGGATCGAATTACCCTGATCTGGCCCAACAACTCCCTGCAGCAGCTCTGGCTAGAAGTGACCGCGCTGGCCAACGCCAACACCGGTTTGGGGGGCGACGACGTTTTTTACTTTGGGAATGCCATCGGCGAAACCGGAGATGACCTGAGCAAGGCCGAGGTCCTGGTCCAAGACGCTGTGCGAGTCATGAATCACCTGAGCCTGACCGCGTCCCTGAATAATCCGTATGACTTCGACCGCGACAAGACGGTTTTAGTCCAGGATGCCCTCCAAGCCATGAACCATCTGACCGTCGGTTCTTCGGCGCTTCAGCTCATTCATGTCAACCGCGCCGAACTTTCAACCCTGGCAGGCCTTGACCCCGTCCACCACGCTCTTCATAAGACGTCAATCGGTTCCCGCTTCCAGTCTGTTCCCCTCGCATTGGCCCCGACTGAGCAGGCGCCAGATTCGATCCCACGCATCAGGCGGATTGTCGCAGAGCTTCAGGGGACGTCACCACGCGTTTGGCTTTGGTTGGATCGAGCCGAGCCGGTGACGGTCTCGAGCACTAGAAGCCTCGAACAGCCCGACTGGCAACCGATCGCGGCGTCATCCGTGCGGGTCCATCCTGGCGGCTTGCTAGAAGTGGAGTTGCCCATCGGCCGAGCTGGCGAGCGAGCGTTTTTCCAACTGAGCACCAGGCCAGAGTGATTCTGGCCTTCAAATGCAACTGCGTGTTTCTATGAGTACCTATCAATCCCCGATTCTGAACCTTCGCTACGCCCGTCTTAATCTTCCGCTCGAACGGCCCCGGATGACGGTGCGAGGGCTGTCTCGCTGTTTCCTCTTTGCCGCCGCTGCCACCCTCCTGCTGATGCAGGCGAGGGCTCAATTGATCGTCGACGTGCCTCTACCCACGATCTCGTCGGATCTGCCCAGCATCACGGTGGTAGTCGCCAACGGGGGCTCAGTCCCGTTATCTCTGGGTGGCATGAATCTCGTCGTTACTATCGGTAGTGGATCCCAAGGACCCACTCTCAATACAACGATTCCAACTCCTCCGCAACCGGCCATGGGGGTAGATCTGCTTAGCGGCATGGACGCGCTCTTTCATGGCAACCCGCTGGGGCAATTCCCGATCGGCACTCCGCAAGAGCGGCAACAAGGTTGGAGTGTCTTGACCCTCACCCCTGTCAGCTTGGCGCCCGGGCAAACTAAGGATCTGGCGACGCTCACCTTCGACTCTTTCCCGGTCGGCGGGCCTTTTTCCTTGAGCTTTGCTGGAACGTCGTTCGCCGATTCGACCGGGGGTACGGTCAGCGGGATCATGTTGCCAAACGTCCAAATCAGTGTTGTTCCGGAACCAGCGGCAACGGGTGCAGTTTGTGGGCTGGCACTGGTCGCGGTGGCATTCGTCCGGCGTGTGCAGCGTCGACCTGTCGCGGGCCGAGGAGCTGGATGGCGCAGTAAAATGTGAGCACTGAAGATCTCGAGCTGTCGGGCTTGGGAAAGGGGAGATCCAAATCGATGAAAACATTGTTACACTCGAAAACGTCCATCGTGCTGCTTTTCAGCGCGGTCCAGTTGCTCCATGCAGAGATCCAACTTCCGACTATTACCATCACCGGAACCAGGATCAGCCATGGCTTCGCCTCCGCCGTCCGGGGATTGCCCGCTCGCGCGTCCGATATTCTCGCCTCTGTGACAGGAGACGGCGAGGCCGTGCCGCCTTCTCTGTACCTTGATCCGGCGGGCGACACAGCGGTTTCGCTCCGCGTCGAGGCGCCACCGGGAAAACGCATTGTCATCCGGCCGCCGGCCAATGGCAGTGCGAGTCTAGTCAACGACTTGGACTTTGGGGTCGACGGCTGTTCCTGGACTAGCTTGATGACTGAAACGGCCACGATCGAATTCGAAGATTTGCGGGGCTCTGTGTCGTTCCAAACGCCGGGGGCTATTTTGGCTAACTCCGGGTGCTTCTTCCGTTTCGACACGCATGTGCCGACTCCATCAACGATCTCTTTCCGGGCCGCCATTTTTAAGTTCAACTACTCCCTAAGCGGAACCGAGAGACACCAGTCCTTCGTGACCGGAACAGGTGAAATTCGCGTCCAAGCGCAGCTCAGCGGCAACACCGATCCCGGGCCGATGGTCTTCGTTGAGGATGCTTCGGATAATGGACAGGTGCCTCCGGTCATTAGCTTTCAAGGGAGAATCTTGTCGGGGGGTGCGCCTTTCAACGGTTCGGGCTTGTTCAAATTTGCGCTGGTCAGCGGGGATAGCCAGAGCACTTACTGGCGCAATTCGTCAGACATTGCCCCTGCCGATGGTGAACCCGACTCGGCTATCACGTTGCCGGTGAGCAAAGGGCTCTATGCGGTCTTACTAGGAGATCCCGGAATTCAGAATATGTCGTCCCTGTCCGTTAATGCCTTTCAGGATCCAGGACTCCGTCTGCGCGTTTGGTTCTGTGACGGGATTAACGGCTTCCAGCAACTGACGCCGGATCAGCGCGTCGCGTCGGCACCTTATGCGCTGGTGGCGCAGAGCTTGGTCAGCAATCCAGTCTTCAGCGGCGTGAGTTTGTTTGATGGACCGATCCGAACCGTCGGCAATATTACGGCAACGGCCTTCTACACGAGCAGCGATCGCCATGCGAAAACCATTGGGCAGGCAGCGGATCCTCAAGCTGTTCTGGCGAAGGTGGCTGGCTTACCGATCATGGAATGGAGCTTCAAATCGGAGCCTGCGGCAAGACACCTCGGACCGATGGCTCAAGACTTTTACTCGGCCTTCGGCTTGGGTGCGGGCGATAAACAGATCGCGACGGTGGACGCGGACGGGATTGCGCTTGCCGCGATTCAAGGTCTCAATCTGAAGGTAGAACGTCTGCGTGCCGAGGCTGACGGCCAATCCGCCAGGTTGCTCGAAGAAGTCCGACGCGAGAACCAGTCACTCCGGGATCAATTGCGCGGCGCTCTGCAACGCATCGTCCAGATCGAGGTTCAAGTTGGCGGTCAGTAGGCGGCTCGCTCTGCGCGTTCAGCGGTTCCGCAGCACTCGGACAAATTGGGCAAAGCCCGCGCCCGGGTCCCACTGTAAGGCGCGATTGGCGGCGTGGGACGGACTGCAATACGCCGCTAGCAGATCGGCGATCGGCCCGGACTGAGACGGGACCTCCCAAAGATGGGCGCGACCATCCCAACATCCCGTCAGAAGCGAGCGCCCATCGGCGGTGAAGTTGACGTGGACGACGCTGGCCCCTTGGGGCAAGGGCGGCGTGATGGGCTGCCCGGTCAGCGTCTCCCAAACGCGCGCGTTGGAATCTTCGCTGCCAGTGGCCAAGGCGAGGCTATCCGGGCTAAACTGGAGGCAGTTGATGGGCCCATTATGCGGGAGCGCTGGCACCGCTACCTCGCCACTCTGGGCGCTGTAAATCCGCGCGGCACCGTCGACATTGCCGGCCGCCAACCAGCGACTGTCCGGACTGAACTGCGCCGTGCGCACTCCGTGGGAATAGATCACGGGTGGGGCTGTCGACTTCAACTCCGCGGCTTTCCAGACGATTAGGTTATTCTCTGCGTCGACCAGGCAAAGCCTGCTACTGTCGGGTGAAAAGAAGAGAAGGGTGGGTGGGGAGTAGACCGAAGATAAGTGGATCCGCTGGCGGAGTTGAGCTGTGCCAACGTCCCAAACGAAAGCAGAACTCTTTGCAGCGAGCGCGAGCAGTTCCCGTCCATCCGGGCGCAGCGCTGTGGCCAGCAACGGGGCGTCCGCCTCGAAACGGCGGGTGACCTGGCCGGTGTTCGTGTCAAACTCGAGAACGGCCGCGCTTCCCTTGGGAAGAACAAGGCCTCGGCTTGGATCCGGACAAAACTGTCCGCCAATAAAGCTGGTGTGAGGCTCGGCCGATGGACCGTGGACGGTGCGACCCGTCGCTACATCAAAAATGGAGACGGCGGCAGACTGGTTCACCCAGACCCGAGTTCCCGACCAGCCGTGCAGCTCCGTCCAATCCTGACCGGGGACCTCGCGGGACTTGCTTAGCAAGCGTCCGCTCTGGCGGTCCCAAACGCAGACCTGACTGTGGTCGGCTGTGACAAGGGTATCATTCGGGCCCGGAATGACATTGGAGACAGGGGATCCATGCGTGAGGTTAAGGCGGGGAACCAGCTGCGTGCCCGCGGCCCATGCACAGACACTTCCGTCGGAACTAACCGTCCAGATGGCTTGGTCATCCGGGCTGAACGCGGCCAGGACCACAGCCCCGGCATGAGGCATGGGAAGGGTTAGAGGACGGCCATCGTGAGCATCCCAAACGCGCACCGTACGATCGGCGCTCACGGTGAGAACCCGATGACTGTTGTGGCTGAACCGAACGAGCAAAACCGCACTGGAATGTGGGAGTGGGAGAGTGGCGCGTTGCCCGTCATCGACCCGCCACACTCGCGCCGTCCGGTCATTGCTCGCGGTCGCAGCCAGAGAACCGTCCGGGCTGAGATCGACGCTGACGACGGGGCCGTCGTGCCGTAAGAGTGGGCCTCGCCAGGAGAACGTACTCAAGTCCAGCCACCGAGCTCCGCCGTCGCCACCATCGCCGCCAAAGCTTCCGCCCGCGAAAAAGCTGCTTCCGCTGGCGCTGAATGCGCCACTCAATAAGCACCAGCACTCAGGGATGGGCCATTCTTCCCCTCGTTCGAGGTCGAGCAGCATGCCGAGGAAGGAGGAGCACCCACGCACAATCTGGCGACCATCCGGGGTGAAGAGAGCCAATCTCACGTTCATTCCATATTCCTGTTCCTGCCACCGCTGAGTTTGCGTTTTGACATCGATCACCGCGACCTGCCCGGTGGCAAAGGTGGAAACGTCCCATCCCCCGACAAGAATTCGGCTCGAGTCCGGGCTGAATCCGACGGTGGTGACAGGCGCAGCCTGAGGAAAGGGCACCGTCCGAGGACGCCCGCTCGAGGCGTCCCAGACTCGAGCCGTCCGATCATGGCTGCCCGTAACGAGGCTTTGGCTGTCGGGGCTAAAGGCAATGCAGTTGATACGCGCGCCGTGGGCCATGGGCGCTGACACCGGCCGCCCCGATTCCAGCTCAAAAATCCTTGTGGCCGGGCTTTCACCGCCCTCCACGCCGGCCAGGGCGAGGTGAGACCCATCCGGGCTGAGCGCAGCCGCCGTGACTTCCGTGCCTGTCTGCCAGAGGCGCAGGAGTTTGGGTTGGAGAGGCCCAATCGCGCCCAGTCGCAACCGGTGGGCCGCGGCCCGGCTGGGCGGGGCGGGTTCCAGCCGCAGAGCGTCCGTAAAGGCGGCCATGGCCCCCCAATAACTGCCTCGCTCAAAAGCAGACCAGCCATCATCGACCCGTTCCCGGGCCAGGAGATGCTCGGTCTCGGAACGAAGTTGGTCGGCCCGTTTCCGTTCTTGCTCGGCGTTCTGTTGCTCGCGCAGCGCGCGACCATGGGCAATTCGCTCCCGTGTGTAAAGCCATGTGGAGAGTCCAAGGCCAATCCAAAGCGATACCAAGAGTGCGAGTGCCCCTATCACGACCGGCCGGTTCCGGCGAATCAATTTCTGGAGACGATAAGTGGCACTGGGAGGACGCGCCAGGACGGGTTCGTTGTCCAGGTATCGCTGTAAATCTTTCGCAAAGCCGTTCGCCGTTTCGTAGCGACGCGTGCGATCCTTCTCGAGACACTTCATGACAATCCAGTCCAGGTCGCCTTGAAGGAGGTGAACGAGCTTGGTCGCCTGGATCGCACGCCGCTGGGCCGTCGTGGTGAGTTCCGCAGGGGTGAGGCTGCTCAACCGGGTGGAAGGCCGGGCCGGCTCCATTTCCAGAATGGTGCGGCGCATCTCGTGCAACCCTGCCGCGAGCAGAGTCTGGGTTTCGAACGGGGTTTTGCCCGTCAACAACTCGTAGAGGAGCACGCCCAGGCTGTAAAGGTCAGCTCGAGTGTCGATGTCCAAGCTCGTCGTTAGCGCCTGTTCCGGGCTCATGTAAGCGGGCGTGCCGACGAGTTGCTCGAATCCAGTGAAGAGGGTCCGGTCCGTCAGCCGTCCGGCAACCGCCTTGGCAATCCCGAAGTCAATGACCGTCGGCACTGGCCGTCCGTCATCGATTGTTACAAGGATATTGGAAGGCTTGAGATCGCGATGGATGATCCCTTTTTGGTGGGCGTGCTGAACCGCCTGCGCGACTTGGATGACCAAGGCAATCCGTTCTCGTGTGGTCAGCTTGTGGTCGTCACAATAATCAGTGATTCTCACGCCACGGACCAGCTCCATCACGAAGAACAAGCGTCCGGTCTCCGTCGCGCCCCCATCCAATACTTTCGCGATGTTGGGATGTTCCATCAGCGCCAAAGCTTGCCGCTCCGCTTCGAAGCGGGCCACCACCTCGCTGGTATCCATCCCCAGCTTGATCAGTTTCAAAGCCACTCTTCGGCGGACGGGCTTGTCCTGTTCGGCCAGGTAGACCACCCCGTAGCCTCCTTCGCCGATTTTCTCCAGAATCTGATACCGGCCGATGACCGTACCAATCAGGTCCCTCGGGAGACTCGCTTTGGGAGCTGCATCCGGATCCGGGCGGATCGCGGCGCCAAGGCTTGCCGGATCGGCTTGCAGCTCGCGGAGGACATCCTCAACCTTTGGCTGGTTCCGGGAATCCAACGCAAAGAAAGCGTTGGCTCCTTCGCCAGCCTCAAGCAAGCTCTCAAGCCGATGACGGAGTTCCGGTCGATCGATCCCCACCAGCTCGAGAAAGGACCGGCGACGTTCCTGGTCGGGCAATTGACGCAGGGCTTCGTAGAGCAGCTCTTCCAAATCGCTCAGGTCGCTCACTTTAACAGCTCGATCATGATTGACATCGCGGGAGACTCGGCGCTGCTCACGCGCCGTCACCATCGGCTCGAGCACGGAGTGACGTCCCCACTCCTCAGCTCAAGGGCTACGGCGCGCGCCCTCCCTTCAAGCCCCCCTCGGCCCGAATCCGATGGTACAGCCAAGCCTTCGCATAGGACCATTTCCTCTCCACAGTGCGCTCGGTAATTTGCAGGGTCCGGGCTACTTCCTCATTGGTCAGTCCACCGTAAAACTTCAGCACGACAATCTTCGCCTTCTCCGGATCCTCCAATTTCAATAGTTCCAGCGCTTCCTCAACCAAGAGCAGTCTCTCCTCCTGGTGCTCAACGGAGAGTTCGACTTCCTCGACATCCAAACGCTGGCCGCCGTGACGCTTCAGCCGCGCTTTGCTGCGGGCGCGGTCGATCAAGATGCGACGCATGGCTTCTGCGGCCGCGGCAAAAAAATGAGCTTGATTAGCCCAGGTCACGGGGTCGGGCCCGTTCAATCGTAGCCAAGCCTCGTGCACGAGCGCCGTCGGCTGCAGCGTCTGGTTTTGCTGCTCACTCGCCAAGCGAGCGGCCGCAAGACGGCGCAGCTCAGCGTAGACCAGCGGCAGGAGA
>JBGAIN010000234.1:0-9645 GCA_044225505.1 Limisphaerales bacterium | reverse complement strand
GGTAAAGAACGGCTCCCAAAGAGTAGACGTCGCTAGCGGGCCCAATTTCTTCCTGGCGTCCCGCCGCCTGCTCAGGCGGCATATAAGTTGGCGATCCCAGCGCTTGCCCGGTGACCGTCAGATCGACGCTGCTGTTCAATTGTTTCGCCAGGCCGAAATCCGTCACACGAGGCTGATCCGCCCCATCGATGAGAACGTTCGAAGGCTTGAGATCCCGGTGCAAGGTTCCTCGTTCATGGGCGTACTGAATGGCGTCGGCGATTATTCTCAAGTAACGCGCGGCCCGCTCGGGCTCCAATGGCCCTTGCTTGACAAGGTCCGCCAAAGTCGCCCCCTGGATATACTCCATGGAGAAGAAATGGTGCCCGTCCGACTCGCCCACTTCGTGAATCGCCACGATATTCGGGTGGTGCAAGCTCGCGGCGGCACGAGCTTCCGTCCGAAAGCGTTGCACGAACTCACCGCTGGCAAACGGTCCCGCCAGGATCATTTTGACAGCAACGATGCGATCCAGCTTGGCTTGACGGGCCTTGAAGACAATTCCCATCCCGCCCCGAGCAATCTCTTCCAATAACTCGTACTCGCCCAACTTAGGCACCAGTCCCAAGGAAAGCGGTGATCGATCGTTCCCCAGGAAATCGGCGCCAGGATCCCCAAATGCCAGTGACCCGAGACATTTGGGACATAGCCCCAAAAGACTCATTGAGAGAGAGGCGCCGCATTTTTGGCAACCGGGTAATCCAGTCATGTCGCTGTATTCACTTATGCATGAAGAATTCGGAGGCGCCGATTACAGAGAATCAACGAATCATCGCGGCCTCGATCCTCCGATGAGCTCCGACCAAACCAGATCGCATTCCCCACGCGGCCTGGCACACCCACGCGCAACAGCCCCGCGAATCTAACAAGCGCGTAATAAGCTTAGAAGATGTCGCATTTCATCGTCGATCTCGGCCGGGCTGGCAACCGTTTGCGCCACGGTTTGCCTCACCAGCTCCCGATAGCGCTGCCGCAACCGGTGCACCGCCACCGCGACGGCGCCATCACTCATCCCTAACGCCTCACCCACCCGCCGGTACTCTCCCGCCACCGGCTCGCGCGACAGAAAGTCTTTCATGAGCCGGAAGTGCTCGTCTTTGCCAGCTCGGGCAAGTTCGCTGCGCAACGCTTCCAAAGCTTGTTCCATCACCGCCAGGGCCCAACGCTGCTCGTAGAGTTTGTCCGGGGACAGGTCGGTCGAAGGTTCGTAAGCGTATTTGTTCTCGATGGTCTCGTCGTCCAGTGAAATGATCATCCGCCCTCCCCCTCGCTTGGCCGCCATCGAACGGTCGTACTGATTCGCCAAGAAATGGTTCAACGAGCTTAAGAGGAATGAGCGAAACCTCCCCCGTTGCGGGTCAGCGATGGCGATATCGTTCCGCTCCAGCAGCAACGCAAAGAAACCCTGGGTCAAGTCGAGCGCGTCGTGCGGGCCATACCCACGGCGGCGCACGTAGCTGTAAAGGGGCAACCAGTAGGCGCGGCAGAGAGACTCCAACGCCGCCGCCGCCTCGAGCGATCGCCCCTGGGCAGCCGTGACCACAACACTCCAATGCGTCGTGGCGAACCACTCCGACTTTTCCTGCCCCGCAGGTCTCCCCGTCGTGGCGGAAGTTTCGTCCGAAGCAGGAGCGTTCGATGGCTTGGCCGGTGTTGAATCTGGGGGAACCATCAAGTCTGCAACCGTATACACCCTATTCAGGGGCGTTCTTCAGTGTCAATGCGGAACCCGATGCTTCCCTAGAGAGCAAACCCTTTACCGCCCCACCAGACATCGCGTGCGGGGAGCGCTCCCTGTTCGTTTGGGGTCGAATTTTCGATGTCTCTTGAAGCCAATGCGCACCCGTGCTAGCAACTCTTAATGAGACCATTCCGAATCGCGTTGTCGCTATCAGTCCTGTTCGTCACTCTCACCGTCCGTCCTGCCGATCCGCTCGACCTCAAGCCTTTATTCAACGGACGGGACTTGTCCGGATGGGTGAGGATGCACGGGGGCGAATGGTCCGTAGAAGACGGAGTGCTCGTGGGGCGGAACGGCACCAACTGGAGCACTAACCCGGAGGTCAGCGGTTCCTGGCTGCGCACCGAACGCGAGTATGGGGATTTCGTGCTCGAGCTGGACTATGCCATCAGCGCCAAAGGGAATAGCGGAATTCATTTTCGGTCGCGGCTGGACAAGAACCCGACATTTACCGGCTATGAAATGCAGATCGTGGATGACGCGGGCAGTCAGCCTCGAAAAGGTGGCAGCGGCGCTCTTTACGACGTTGTGGCGCCCGCTAAGAATGTCGCGAAGGCCGCAGGGGAATGGAACCACGTTCGAATTCACTGCCACGGTTCCCGCATCGACGTGACCTTGAATGGAGAACGCGTCGTCGAGTATAGCGGTGAGCGCTCATTGCGCGGTTACATTGGGCTGCAGAACCACGATGCCAAATGCAGCGTCAAGTTCCGCAACATCCGGCTCGCTGAACTCTGATCGGTGTCGCGGCCGCTGGCATGGCCGAAATACTGCGAGCAGCACATCCTACCAGCACGCACCTGCGGCGCAGCGTCAGAAGGCGAATGGCAGGGACGACAAAAGAAAGTCGTTGGGACTGCCGTCTCCCATGACGACTGGTGGCCGACGTTCTCAGCGGCCTGGATTCGCAGGCCAGAACGAGGCGCGACTTCCCAATGAAAAAGGCGCGGACTTAAAAGTCCGCGCCTTGGCTATCCCCTCCCCCACCCACCAAGCGTCGTTTAAACTCCGTGATAGGCCTCTTCGCCGTGTTCGGCTAGGTCGAGACCGATGGTCTCCACCTCTTCGCTGACGCGCAGGCCCATGACCGCCTTCACGACGAATGCCAGAATCGTCGTGCCGATAATCGCCAGCGCCAGCGTCAAGCCGATGGCTTTGAGCTGCTCTAGCCACAGGGTGTGGCCGACGACGTCCTTGAGATTCAAGTCAAGGTTCGCATTGACTTTGCTGGTTGCCAGGATGCCCGTTAAGAAGGCGCCCAAGGTTCCCCCCACCGCGTGGACCCCGAAGGTGTCAAGGGCATCGTCATACCCGAACCAGCCCTTCACCTTGTAACAGAAGAACCACGGGATCACACCGGCCGCGATGCCAATGAGAATCGCACCGGTCGAATCCACGAAGCCACACGCGGGCGTAATCACCACCAGTCCCGCCACCGCGCCGGAGCAGAAGCCCAGGACGCTTGGCCGGCCTTTAATGATCCACTCGATCACCGGCCACACAAAGCTCGCCACCGCGGTCGCCAGTGTCGTGGTCAGGAACGCGTTGGCCGCGACCCCATCCGCGGCAACCGCGCTGCCCGCGTTGAAACCGTACCATCCCACCCAGAGCATGCCCGTGCCAATCATACACAGCGTCATACTATGAGGAGCCATGACTTCTTTGCCGAAACCCAAGCGCTTGCCCAGGATCAAGCAGAGAACGAGCGCCGACCAACCGGAGGACATGTGGACGACCGTCCCGCCAGCGAAGTCGATCGCTTTGATGGTGGCATCCTTATTCCAAACCCCGTTCATCATGCCGTCCACGCCCCAGACCATGTGGGCCAAGGGAAGATAAACGACGAACATCCAGAGGGTAATGAAGAGCAGCACGGCTGAATAGCGCATGCGCTCCGCAATCGCGCCGACAATGAGCGCCGGCGTGATGATAGCGAACATCAACTGATACATCGAGAACACGTTGTGAGAGACCCAGGCGCTGTAATCCGTGTTCGGTTTCGAATCCACTCCACGCAGCATCGCCCAATCCAAGCTTCCCCAGAATGGACGGCCGGGATGAAAGGCGATGCTATAGCCGCAGAGCCACCAGATGATCGTGACGAGACCTGCCGCGCCTAGGCATTGAGCCAAGACCGAGAGGGCGTTTTTGCGACGAACCAAGCCGCCGTAGAACAGGGCCAACCCTGGCAAGGTCATGAACAGCACCAGGGCGGTGCAGGTCATTTGCCAGGCGTTATGGCCCGGACCCGCGGTGACCGCCAAGGCGGTCGCCGCATTGGTCTGTCGCGCGCCGTTGATCACGTAGGCTTCCAGATCACTAATCCTATCTTCCAGGCTGGGCGTGGCGTTCGTCTGATCGGCCCAGGCACTGCCGAGACACGTGAGTATCCCGAGAGCGATGAGCAAGAACGTTCGAATTCTCATTGGTTTTCCGTCAGTTATAGGGTCACGACTCTTACACTGCTTCGTTACCTCGAGGCCGGCGCATCGCTTCCCCAAGTCCTTCCAAGCCCAACGCGGACGACTCGCTCGGGCGGCTCATATGACCACTCATAGCGCTCGCGTGGTAAGCTTCTTCGCCATGTTCGGCCAAATCCAGCCCCACCGATTCCGTCTCCTCATCCACGCGCAGACCGACAATCGCGTTCACCAGATAAGCAATCACCGTCGTTCCGATGATCGCCATCACCAAGGTCAGACCGATCGCCTTGAGCTGTTCAAGCCACAGGGTCTTGCCCACCACGTCGGCCAGATTCAGCGAGAGGTTGGCGTTCACTTCCGGCGTCGCGAGAAACCCAGTGAGAAACGCTCCCAATGTTCCACCCACAGCATGCACGCCGAAGGTATCCAACGCGTCGTCATACCCAAGCCAGCCTTTGAGCTTGTAACAAGCGAAGAAGGGGACCAGACCCGCTGCCACTCCGATGAGCATGGCGCCATTGCTGTTCACGAAGCCGCACGCCGGAGTGATGACGACCAATCCACCCACCGCCCCGGAGCAAAAGCCCAAGATACTCGGTTTGCCTTTCAGGATGTACTCCGCGGTTGCCCAGACGAACGAAGCCACTGCCGTCGCCAGCGTCGTGGTCATGAAGGCGTTCGCGGCGACGCCGTCGGCCGCCACGGCGCTGCCGGCGTTAAATCCGTACCATCCCACCCACAGCATTCCCGTCCCAACCATGCACAAGACCATGCTATGCGGCGGCATTGGCTCCTTGCCGAAACCCATGCGTTTACCAAGGATCAAGCAGAGGATCAGCGCAGACCAACCGGAAGACATGTGCACCACGGTGCCACCAGCAAAATCAACCGCTTTGATGGCCGCGTCCTTGTTCCAAACTCCATTCATCATGCCGTCCACGCCCCAGACCATGTGCGCGAGCGGGAAATACACCACAAACATCCAGATCGTCACAAAGAGGAGAATCGCTGAGTACTTCATGCGTTCAGCGATGGCGCCGATGATCAGCGCAGGCGTAATGATCGCGAACATCAACTGATACATGGAAAAGACGTTGTGAGAAACCCAAGCGCCGTAGTCGGTGTTGGGTGTCGAATCCACGCCACGGAGAAATGCCCAATCTAATGATCCCCAAAACGATTTCCCGGCGTGGAAGGAAATGCTATAGCCGCATAACCACCAGAGAATCGAGACCAAGCCTGCAATGCCCAGACATTGCGCCAGCACCGAAAGCACGTTCTTTCGGCGCACGAGACCGCCGTAGAAAAGCGCCAGGCCAGGCAGCGTCATGAACAGAACCAGAGCGGTACAGGTCATTTGCCAAGCGTTATGCCCCGGTCCGGCCACTTTCTCCAGGGCGGTGGGACCGTTCGTCTGCCGGGCGCCATTCGTAACGTAGGCCTCCAGATCAGCAATGCGTTGCTCAATCGTGGGGGCGGCAGGTGCTGGAGCATCCGCCGCACGCGCGGTGGCAGCAACCAACAGCATCGACGCGGCTAAAAACCAAGAGAGGATCAAGTGTTTCATAGGTAGATTTGGATCGTTAACAGTGCCAACGCAGCAAACTCAAATGGCCAATTCTCCTTTCTCTTCGGTGCGGATTCGAACGGCTTCGTCCACCGTCGAAACAAACACTTTACCGTCACCAATCTTGCCCGTCCGCGCCGTCTTGATAATCGTCGCGACCGCGGAATCCACCTGATTGTCCGGCAAGACCAACTCGATTTTGATTTTGGGAAGGAAATCCACTGTGTACTCACTGCCACGATAGATTTCGGTGTGCCCTTTTTGCCGACCAAACCCCTTCACTTCGCTAACGGTCATGCCTTCGATGCCAATGTCGCCCAGAGCGTCTTTGACCTCCTCGAGTTTGAACGGTTTAATGATTGCTTCGACTTTCTTCATAGTTCGGGATGTGAACTGCTTTGTTTGTGTATAGCGCCAAGGTTTACTGATTCACGGCACGCTTCGGTTCCTGCCCTCACCTAGTTGTCCAGTGAATCCTAAAGTCTTTTCGAAGCCCGTACGTCCCCGGAAGATCGCCGCTCAATCGGCATATTCCGTTCAGGAGAGATATGAGCATCTTCCACTTAGCAACCGAGATGCCACGGCAATTTCAGCATCGTCTCGAAAACCGTATCTAATTGATGAATAGAATTTTACGCACAGCCCGAGCCCTAGCTCCCTTTCGCCGGTGCGGATTGTGGCTGTTGCCTTTTGCTCATCCCCAAGCTTTTTAGCCAGAGCTCATCCACCACCCCTCCGACTCTCCGAACCGTTACAAATTTCTTTGCGGACAATCTCCCCAACTTGGGTCAAAGTATTCCCGTCCCATTAATACCCGGTTCCTAAAACCATTGCGCAAATGGATTCTATGAGTGTGCGACGTGATGGATTCCCAAGTTGGACCCGAGCGTTTACGCTCATCGAATTGCTCGTGGTGATTGCCATCATCGCAATTCTGGCCAGCCTCCTCTTGCCAAGCCTCAGCCGAGCCAAAGAATCCGGACGCGCTGCGGTCTGCGCGAACAACCTTCGGCAAATCGGCCTGGCGTCGATGACCTACTCGATGGACTTCAACGGCCACCTTCCTTCGTTCCGCAACTGGCTTTACACCAAAGCCGGAGACCTCACGAGTGGCCGACTCTATCCTTACCTGAAATCCAAGCCCGTTTATACTTGCCCGACAGATACCTTGCGGCGCAGTGGCCGAGGCAAGATCACAGCCCCGGGCCCCGCGGGATTCGGCTCGGTTAACAAGCCTCGAGACTATAGCTTCGCCATGAATTGTGGCATCTGCCACGCGACCGACCTATCAACCTTTCTCGAGCCCGCCACTACCATGCTTTATATGGAGCCGAATCTCGCCACGAACGATTACTCCGGGATTGTCGGTCCTTCCTTCCAGGTTCACACGCTCGCGTCGTGGCACAATCAACGGGGCCATCTGATCTTCGCGGACCTTCACCTCACCAAGCTGAAGAAAGCGCAATACGACCTGGCTGCGAAATCCAAACGATTTTGGTTTCCGACGAGGGACACCTCAGGCCCGGGCGGGATGGCCATGGGCAATGGCTTGCAGTAGGCCAGGGGCTTCGGCACTCATCCAAGAGCGCCCGCCCGTCACAGGTAATCGTGACAGGCTCCTGGTGTGCAGTCCCCTAATTCCGCAGGCTTTCGTTGCGCTCACAATGGGTTCCTGGCGAGGCGTGACGACGGAGGATAGCCGCAGTGCTCTCTGACCGAGGAGCAACGAAGCCAGGACCCGTTTTCAGCGCAACCCTTTGGGCGGCAGTTTTTTTGCCCGCCCGCGGCGTGGCTCGCTCATTCTCCCGACCTGTCGGGACGGGGATGCGCCTCACTCGCGCCTTGCGGACGAGGCAAAACTCCTTGCCGCGAAAGCTTACGGAATTAGGGGACAGCACACTAGGCCCTCCGTTCGGCCCTGGACGCCGCCCCTTGTTCTCTGACCGCTGTCTCCGAATCCACCGGTCTGGCCGTTCCTTCACTCGGATACCCAGTTCCCTGGAAGATAAAACCCATCAACCGACGTATCCGTAGGCAGCCAACTACGCGCCGACTTCCCTTTTGATCGACAATCGGCAAACTCTTTAGCCGATACTCGCGCATTGCGGCCGCAGCGATGGCACAATCGTCGTCCGCCGCCAACGCCACAGGGTCTCGCGTCATGAACTCGCTAACCGGAGTGTTGGTCGTCGAACCAGCCGATCGTCCTCGTAACAAATCCGTCATCGTAACCACCCCTTCCAAACGCCCCGCCTCGTTGGTCACGTAGAAAAACTCGTTGCCTCGTTCCACCACGGCGCGACTCATCTCCGCGAGCGTACTCGTCGATCGAAGCAAAGGTTCCGGCACTGGCTCCATCAGTTCCCGGAGCTTGGTTCGCCGGAGAAGCTCCAAAACTTGCGGCTGCTCCTTCCACGGATCGATCAAGCGGCGATTGAGCGTTTGCGCGAGCGCATCCCGAAACGGAACTAATGCTCCGGAGATCTGGGTGAAAACATTCTTCCCGAGAATCAGGACATCCACATCGCACCGCGCTCGCACAGTGGACACGCGCGGTTCGTTACTCATCAGCGCCTTTTCGCCAAAAAAAGAACCTGCGCCCAGCACCGCGATGACCCGACCCGCGGTATCTTTCTCGGTTTCACGGACGACTTCCACTTCACCCTTCTCGATCACGTAGAAGTTCGTCGCAGGATCTCCCCGTTCCATAATGACATCCCCAGCGCGGTAGTGGGCATGCGTGACACGGTCGGTCCGATTGCTTCTGACATGCGCCAGGTCTCTCGGATAAAGCAGCAGCCACGCCCAGTCGAACCCCACCTGAAAACGTCGCGCCCAGGAAGGCAACTTGAAAAGATACACCCCGCGCCAGATGAACCACGCGATAAACCCGGACAACTGCATTCCCAACAAGTCGGCCACCGCTTTGTGACCTCCAATCGAGCAGAGCTCGCCCAGTTGCTGGAAATTAAACGGACGCGTCGGTTTCCCGCGCAGGACCCGGACAATATTCAACGCGCATTGCCTCCCCTGACGCTCCGCGAATTGCCCCGTGGTCGGCGAAATCTGCTGGTCATACGTGTTCCGAATCTCTGCGCAATCGCCGATCGCCCATTCGTGGCTGCGCCCGCGGACCCGCATGTCCAGCTCAGTCAGGATTCGGCCTTTCTCCTTGGCCAGGTTCATCCGATCGACCACCGGGGAACTCGAACTTCCCACCGTGCAGATGATCGTCCCACCTCGGATAAACTCCCCGCTCTGCAAGCCGACTCCGTCTGGCGTCGCCAGACTCACTCGCGCGTTATATAAAATCGTGACCCCAGCCCGTTCCATCTCACGTCCTGCGAAATCGCGAAGCTTCGGACTGATCTCCGGCAGGATCTGATCGCGCGAATGCACCAGGATCACACGCACCTGATCTCTGTGCCAGTTGCGAAAATAGCGGGCGCTGCTTCGTACCAGGTCGTTCACTTCCCCCGCGGCTTCAGCGCCGCTAAACCCACCTCCAACCACAATGAACGTCAAATGGCGTTGGCGTCGTTCCAGATCTCGGGCCACTTCCGCACGCTCCATCTGCTCCATGATGTGCGAGCGCAACTCGACTGCGTCGGCCACGGTCTTCAGCGGGAATCCGTGATCGACCATCCCTGGCACCACATTCAGATTGGTCACATTCCCGCAAGCCAGCACCAAATGGTCATACGAGAACTGATGCGTCCCCCCATTCTCACCGGTATACTCAACCTGGCGCTTCTCAAAATCGACGTTCTGCACCGCCTCGGTTCGACAGTAGAGCTGCGGGAGCAACTGCCGCAGCGGCACGATGACGTCGATCGCGTTCAATGAAGACCCCACGACTTCTGCCAGCAAGGGGC
>JBGAIN010000233.1:0-9715 GCA_044225505.1 Limisphaerales bacterium | reverse complement strand
CATGAAGGAAGTCGCCGACTAAGGCGACGGCATCGGGTTGGTGCACCTTCACCGCCAGGGCCAGACTACGATAATGCAAGCGCGATTGATGAAGGTCAGCGGCCGCTAAAACTCGAATCCGAATCAAGTCGGCAGAGTCATTGGACTTTGGCGGCATGCGCGATTGATGGTTAATCAACCATGATACACCCGTCCAGTTCTAGTCTTGGGCTTCTGGTGTTGCTGCCACCACGCATGAATGCCAGGATGGGATCCCGCTCAGGCCCTGTTGAATGGTCGGTTCGTGCTGCATCTCCGCCCCTAGTTCATCGGGAAACGAACACCACCCGCCAGGATCTACTGGCTAAAAGACTGCGGTCCTGAGAAATAGCCGTAAGATCCGCTTGGTCTTGGCGGCGGACCCCGAGATGACCGCAGAATCCGTGCCTCCAGCTTCAGAATCCTGGGGATGATATGACGGTTGCCGTTAAGCCTGGGGAGCCTTTGGACGGTGCAAACGTGTTGAGACGGGAAAAGCTCCTTTCATTAGTGGCAGGAGCAAGGCGAGGCTTTTGGAGGGGCCTCACCAAGCGGCGGCACTCTTGGGCAAGGCAATGCGTCATGACATTACTTGGATGCCAACGGTGTTTTCCGCGGGCAACTGAATTCTGGGCTTAAGCTGGTGAGGGGGCAGGCGTCTGCATTTAAACATTCCCGAAATCGGTAACCGTCCAATTAAGAACTCGGTTGGCGGGTTCGAAGGCAGATGGCTAACGGAATTGCGAACGGCCAATTTTAAGGAAATCTGGAGACACGGCGACCAAAGTGCCATAATCGGCCGCCCTCACTTGGGCCGCGGCTCATCGGAACAATTGGCGATCCCATGGGCCCATGCGTGCTTGGCGAATGAACTCGCTTTATTGTTCGGTCTAATTCTAGTCGCCGAAGCGATAGCGTCCGACTGGAATTCCTCGTGAATAGCTTCACATTAATCTTATTAATCTGGACAAGACTTGAGGATCCTCCCTCGATTGAAACCTGGCTTTTCTGAGTCCCCCGAGTTCCGGGCGTTTGGAAAACGAATCGACGTCCCTGGCGAGGGTCCACTCCCAACCCTCGCTCGCCGATACAGCGCAGACGGCCCGATCCTTGGTGGACGAGTGCAAACGGCTAATGTGGCCTTGCAGCAATGTTGATGCAACATCGCCGACGCCGCCGACGCTGCCCTGCGAGTATATTAAGATAGGCGTTTCGCTCAGGCGATCCTCGCAGGGACCCCAATGGCTCCGGTCGTCAACCGCGCTAGTTTCTATGGAAGGACAAACCGGCAAATCTGCTATGGAGCCGAAGAGATGATCGCACCAGATATCGATACCCAGTGTGGAACGCGTCGGCAGTTCGGTGAAAAGGCTATGACAGCGAACTGCGAGGAACGAAATACAATACGCGAGGCGGCCAAAATGGCGAAGCCAATCAATTTCTATTGCGTAGCGCCTCGGGCCAACGCGGTCTTCGTAATGGGGGACTTCAACGATTGGAATGAACGCTCCCATCCCATGCAGCGTCAGGTAGACGGGTGCTGGTCCCTGCAGATTAACTTGCCGCATGGCCATCATCGCTATCAGTTTGTGATCGACGGCAAACCGACACTGGACCCACGTGCCACCGGAGTTAGCAACAGCCAACCAGGCGGACAGGTTTCGCTCATTTCGGTAAGCTAACCCGCTCTTTAAGCTGCAATGGCTGGTTGGCCCTTTTCGACTGACGCATCGAGCGCGAACGCAGATTCTCCTCCAGGTGATCCTCTCATCCGCTCGCAAATTATTCGCATCTCGGTAATGGCCTGTAATTCCAAAAGAGTCTCCGAATGACGACTGCGAACGAGGTCTGACTTTTCGCTAAGCGAGTGGGCACTCCGTCCAGCCGGTAGCGCCCCGATTGACGTGGGCTCCTGAATAGCTTAAACGCACCGTCAAAGCAACAATCGAAGGAGCTGAAGTGGTCCCCGAAATTTGGACCAGAGGCTAAGCTATAAACTTCCGGGGTTCTGCTCGATATGAGAAAGAGCAGAACCATGAAAGCAAAACGCAAACGATACAGTGGGGCCTTCAAAGCCAAAGTTGGATTGGAGGCGATTCTTGGTGTCAAAACCGTCGGGCAACTGGCCCGAGAATATCAGGTGCATCCGACCCTGATTACGCAGTGGCGAGGGGTGATCCGAGATCGGCTTCCGGAGCTGTTCGAGACGCCTGCTCAAGCCAATCCGGACTCGGAACGGACCATTGCCCAACTGCACGAAAAGATCGGCCAATTGACGGTCGATCTGGACTGGCTGAAAAAAAAGTCCAAGCAGTTGGGTCTGTAGGCGAGCGCCGGCAACTAGTCGAGCCATGCGAGCAAACGAGCATCCGCCATCAATGCGAACTGCTGGGCCTGGTGCGCAGCGGCCTCTATTACGAACCATGTCCCGAGACGGCGGAGAACCTGGCCCTCATGCGGCAGTTGGATCAGCTGCATTTGAAACATCCGGTCTACGGGAGTCGGCGGCTGTTGCTGCTGTTGCAACGCCAGGGTTACCGGATCAATCGCAAGCGAGTGACGCGGCTCTTGGGGGTGATGGGAATCCAAGCCATCCACCCCAGGCCCTGGACCAGTCAGCCTGGAGAAGGCCATCAAATCTACCCGTATCTTTTGGAGGGCCTGGAGATCACAGGGCCGGACCAGGTCTGGTGCAGCGACATCACCTATGTGCCTATGCAGCGGGGGTTTATGTATTTGGTTGCGGTCATGGACTGGTGGAGTCGTTACGTGCTCTCCTGGGTCTTAAGCAACAGCTTGGACTCGGAGTTTTGCGTGCGCGCTTGGGAGCAAGCTCTGGCGTCGGGAAACCGGCCACCGCGGATCTCCAATACCGACCAGGGCGCGCAGTTTACCAGCCAGGTTTACCTGGACGCCGTCGAGTCTGCCGGAGTGGATGTGAGCATGGACGGCCGGGGACGGTGGGTCGACAACCGCTTTATCGAGCGGCTGTGGCGGACCGTCAAATACGAAGACATCTATCTCCAGGACTACCTCGATGGGCTGGAAGCCGGGCGCGGTTTGGCCAAGTACTTCGCCCATTACAACAACCATCGCCCGCATTCGGTTTGGGAGGGATCGGCTCCGGGAGAAGTTTACCGCGATCCGGCCGCTTTCGGCGCGGTGCCGCCGATTTGGGACACCAGCAGCTATTGACGTCGCGCGCGTCGGGGCGCCTCTCAGTTCGGAGCCCCGGCCCTCAGCTGCGGCGGCCCAGGGTCCCCTCGCTTCGCTCGGCGGGAAGGCTTGCGAGCTCTGAGCTCGAAAGCCAATCCTCCCCGCCCCGATGCCGCCGATCTTCGGACCTTGGGTGGAGCCTTGACCGAGACCGATTCGTTAATCAGTTTAGGCCAGAGCTGACGCTCTGGATAGTCAACCATGAACCCTGAGCAGAACCCCGAAACGAGCCTTGACCGAGACCGATTCGTTAATCAGTTTAGGCCAGAGCTGACGCTCTGGATAGTCAACCATGAACCCTGAGCAGAACCCCGAAACCATAGCTTAATTTTCCTGCATTTTGGTCCTAAGGTTCGGGTCCACCTCTGGGACACCGCTGAAGAGTAGTACAGTCCCAAAGCGGGGGATTCATGTTGCCGAGATCGACACCGAGCGTGCTTGGCCTACGTCCAAGCCTGGGCTTTCTTCTCTGGTCTTCATCAACACCGATAGAGTTTTCTTTCCGCTCGCTGAGGACAGCTTGGAACATGGGGGTGCAACCTGGGGGGAACTAGACCCGGAGACTCGCGACTTTCCTCGGCGCCTGGACAAAGGGCTTTTTCAATACCCTATGCTTACTTCCATCGCAAGAATTGAAGCGGAGGGAACCGTCTGTATCGTTGCAAGCCCGTACTTTTCTCTTTTGCGGTACTTGATTTCACTTTGGCAACCCGGCCGCATCTTCACCGCGCCGGTTGCCGTCGATGTGAAAGAAGCATTCAGGAAGCTGAAGGGGATTGAGGTGAAAAATGGTACCCTTTCAGTGCGTGCAGGAAGGATGATCATTACTGGCATTCCCTTCCTCCGCTCCGCCGTATTCTTTGGGGAGAATGTTATTCAGTCCCGCCTTTACTCCGAACTGAACGGAGCCGAAGGGGTCTTGGTCGAGCCGAAAGACTGCCGCCTGGCTCGAAACTATCTTGATCCGGTGGGTGGCAACCGTCGGCCGTTTGTATGTTGGTTCGACCAGCATGGCAATTTTCGGTTTACCCCCGGCGCAGATTGGTCGACGACCGCATGTAAATTGCTTGAGTTGATAAATGTCTTAGGAGAATTCGGACTTCTTCGCACATCGGCAACAGCAAATCCGCTGAATAAGGCCGCCCTTGGCGGTCAGGCATCCTAGCATGGACGTTGATTGGTCATTATATCTAAGCGATCCAGATTCTGCCGCCAGCGAGCTCGCGAGAATGCTCCATCGCGGTGAGCTAGCCCTCTTATTGGGCGCCGGAGTGTCTCGTGGCCTCGGAATCCCGACGTGGCATACCTTGGCCCGAGTAATGGCCCGCGAGGCTGGACTTAACAAGGTTCCGAAGATTAGCGGTCAAGGAATCAATAGGAAGAAGAAAAACGGTAGCGATCTAGGTGAGATTTTTCGAAAAATCGAGCGACTCGATAAATCGGGATTCAAGGCCAAAGTAAAGAAGTGGCTCTATTTTCGTTGGCGAGAAAGGAGGGGCAACTGGGCATCACACAATCTCGTTGCGCTAGGTTCGCTCATTAGCGGCACCGCACGCGGGCGAGTGGAGAACGTTCTGACACTAAACTTTGATAGTCTACTGGAAACTTACTTGAGGTTGTACGGTTTTATTGCCCAACCAATAACCGCGTACCCACAGCTACTGAAGCGCGCTGATGTTCACATTTTCCATTCACACGGATATCTTCCGTTTGATGCGGAAGACGGGATCGAAACCATGGACATAGTTCTTTCTTCGCAAGCCTATTTTGAAGCGCTCGGTGATCCACAGCACACCACCTGGAAAATGATGGACTATGTGTTTGCGCATAAGCGGATACTCGCAGTTGGCACCTCTGGCGACGACACACCGTCTAGAGCCGTGCTGGCTAATTTGGCAAAGACGAACGCACATGACGGACTGTTGGAATTACGTGACTCCAAAATAGCTGCTGTAAGGCTCCAATCGTACGCTGATTTGCCAGAGTTCCTTTTTTCGATCGCCCGAAAAGCCGCATTGCTGTTGAAGGCGCCATGACGCCTGGGATCCTATGTATCGGCACGCAATCGAAGGCTTGCGGAAGTAGTTAACTTCCGTGTTTTTGCCGTGATTTCGTCGAAGGAGACGCGATCACTCGAGTGAAGTGCTTCCCCTTAGATAGCAACCTATGATTTATGGATGCCTCATATCGCTTCTGGATTGGGGTCCAAGGCTCGAGGAAGTCAAGCCGTATCCCGTTGACTTCGACCTGCCACGAACGGCCTCTGTGGGATTTCGAATAAAGAACTGTTACGAGAACATGGCAGAGCGGCTTGCCGGCCGGGAAATTACGGCGAAGCTTTCTTGTCCCGGACGTCAAGATGACCCGGTTTGTGTCTTGGGGGTTGAATCTGGTTTTCGCCTTTAATTCAAAGGCAAATGATCGGTTGTCCTCTACCGCTTGGAGGCGGCGATCGGGATAGCCTTGCCCGGAACAGGTGCAGAGGCGGTATCTCCGAAGAGACCTGCCCAACCCACCGGCAACGGCATCAGCAACGCGATTTCCTAAAGCCTGAACGGAAGTAGTGCCTTTAACTGAAAAGTCTATCAGTGTCGAAGGCTTTCGAGATCGCCTTAACATCATGAGGCTTCCACGGAGAAATCAAGTTCGCCACGGGCGTGCCTTCGTACTGAGCCAACTTCTTAAAAAATGTTGCGAGGGTTTCCATATTTTGATTCCAACCAGTCGGCGCGATTTCGTTCCACTGCGATCAGACGACGACTTCATCAACGGGAATAGCTCCGGGCTGAGAGATCTTGTGCCCGCGAGTGAATAGACGGCCAAACAAAGAGTTGTTCGTTGCCAAGGAGGAATATGGAAACCCTGAGAATTGGACCGTTATTTACATCATGCTCTTCCCCCCAGTTGGCAGATGCTAGAATCACTCCACTTGGATTGCAGATGGAATGGGCCACTGCAAGAAAGGGCACGGCCATTCCACTCTTCCGGCGCATCTCTCAACATGCACCTAACCGGCTGAGGCTCGAGCACATCGTATTCGCATCGGACCGTCTACCCTTTGACCTGGAATGCTCGGAACACTATGTCGTTGAGACTCGGCTCGGAGTTTACCTGCCCGCGGAAGCGCTGCTCGCCGAGCTTTACTCCAGGTTCCAAGTCACCCGGTCCGTTTTCGGCGTTCTGTCTGAACTTGCAGGGTTGGTGGCATTGAGTGGTTCGGTCCGGTGTCCTATCGCCACACCAGGGCTTCTGATTCCTCAAGCCGAGCGAAAGGGTTTCGTCCTGAATTCCGTCACAGGTCAAGGAGATCGAGTCTTCGCCGAGATTGGATGGCGGCCATCCGTCCAGAGGTACGTGTTCCACACGTGCGTATGTGAGTTCGTGTGCTCACCGGTCGGCCATTACGATGCGGGTATTTGGAGGGCTCCGACTCTGATCGGTGTTCACGGCCCTCTATTACTAGAGCTTCGCCACCTCGTGTGCGGTAATCCAGACACAATGTTCACTCCGTCGGGGCGAAGTTTGATCGCAGCTCAAAGTTCGACGGCCGTCGCAGTCACAGTCCCGGACTAAATCGCGGCCAAACAAATGGTCGTATGAATCCTCCGTTTAGCCCGGAGTATACGGCCCTTTGCGAAACTCGCCTGCGCGAGATAATTGAGGCCGATTGCGCCGACCTTACGGACTTTGCTGAATGCCGCCTCGTTGCAGCCGGCGCTCCCCCCGCGTGCGGGGAGGACGTAACGCAACGAGCCTTTCACGCAGTGCTGATGGGGTTGGAGACGGACCAGGGTGGCCGGAAGCCACGCTTGGTGGACATTAGCGACAAACCTACGTTTCTGAATTACATGCGTGGGGTCATCTCGTCCCTCGTGTATGCCATGACCCGCAAACGCGGCTTTCACGCTCGACATGCGACTTGGGATGACAACATCGGTTCCGCGGACGCCGGTCCGCGTTCGCCTGCTAAAGAGGCAGGGCTCCGGGATCTCAGTGCCCAGCTATTCCCGCGGCTGCGTTCGCGCGCACCCCGGCGACTGCTGCCCACGATCGCTGCCTGGGAATCGGTGTTCTTAGAGAGCGACCGCATCCCGGCCCGAGGACACCGCAAATACGTGCGCGAGGTCCGCGAGCTGGCCAAGCGAGTCCTTGTGGAATTGGACGATCTGCCCTAAACCACCAGATCACAGGCGCAGCGCCGCGGGTGGCGGCGCTGTTGCTTACTGTGCAATGGCTGTGCCTTGCGGCGGAAGCGAGTTGAGCTCCTCTACCAGATCCGGCCGCTCTACCGCCAGACTCATCCGATGTCGCGGAGAGGGAGAACGCCACAAGGACGGATAGACGAATAGGTTGATACTTTCAGGGATCAGGGTCTCTCCGTCTCCCCAGAGTGTGAAGGCTCGATCCAGCTTCGGCCAAAGTAATCCAGATCGGACTGCAATTTCGGTGACAGCTGGAGTCAACAATGGATTCACTGCAAACCAACGGGACAGGCCAGCCAACCAACACGACGGGAGCGATTCCAAACCGGGAATGCGCTGCGGGAAACGAGAAAGGAGTTCGTTCCTGGAGACCCTTGGCACACAGAGGGGCCAGATTGCTGCCAGAACGGTGGGCGACGTTCGTAGCGCGTGGTGGCGCTTGTGCATGTGAAGGAGAAACAAAGAAAGCCCCTCCTCGCGCCCGCCATTCTGGAGGGGCAGGTTTCTCGCCTTTTCAATGGCCTCTGCTAAATCATCGGTTTCCTGCGGCTCGGCTCGCTCTTGGGAGTCAAAATAGCTCGGTTCGAGCCAGACCGGCCCTGGGGTTCCCGTGCCGTCCGCCAGTTTTACGAATGCCTGATGTTGCTGGAGGCGGGCGAGGGAGCCAGGCGGACAGATTGCCTCCTGGACGACCGATTCTCTGACACTGCTGGTTACGAGTTCACCTTGGTCGATGTGAGTCCGCTGCCGTTCACGCTTCTCCCGAATACCGAGTGAAAAGAACGCGTGTTCGTCAAGCGCCCGCTCCCGAGCGGAAAAAAAGAATGTTGTATTGAAATTGACAAGCAATGCCTCCCGGCCCCGCGCCCCAAGCACCTCATCCAGTCCATTGAGTGATTGAGCGGCGGCGACCACAAAACCGCCTTTCGCTCGAATTACGGACAGTGCCTGCACGTCCTCTGGCATTACAGAGAGGGCTAATTCGTCCGCTATAAGGCCACAAGGCCTGTCGCGGTCTGCTCGGAAGTGCTTTCGCGACTGAACTGCCGCGTAAAACTCCTGGCGAACGATTCGAAAGACCATTCGGGCCAATTCAGGATGCGACACGGCGTCCACCGAAACGACAAGGACTTTACCTTCCAGTACATCCCCGGCGTGGAATTCGATTCCTGATGGGGCGAACAGAGAATGCGCCGCAGATGAGAGCAATGGGCGAAGGGCATTGGCAAGGGTACTGCGGTGCAGGTCTTTTGTTCGGCCATCGAGGGTCGTCCAGTTCTTTACTTCGCTCAAAGCGAGTTCGAGACGTCGACGAGATAACGGATGGAGGACGTCTCCGGACAAGAGCTGATTAACGAAATCGAGCTTCGGCTGCACGCGTGTGCAAGCAGGTGCGAACCACCAAGCTTGCATGAATGAAACTGCGTCGTCGAACGTGACCGGCCGTCCGTTTGCCAGAAGGATAACCAAAGCGGTTTGGACCAAGCCGTCCCGGGTCTCCGTCCAATAAGCATTGTCTCTTCCTAGGTCGCGAGTTCCGGATAAGAGACGCCGCGCGTACGTTTCAATCTGCTCCAGGCGCTCGAGGCCGCCCAGGATATCGTAAAATGTGTTGCCGCCAAGCGACAGGATAGCCAAGTCTGCTTCCCTACCTGCGGAGCGCGCATAAGACCGCACTTTTTCGGCGGAGTCGTCCCCTTTGGGATCCAGCATCAGCAGGCCGGGGCGACGGCTCGGGTCATCTGCACGCCAGTTCAGCAGTTGCTGGAGCATCGGATTGATCAATCCCGTCGTCTTCCCGCTGCCAGTCGCACCAAAGGCGATGATGTGACGGGTGAGATCGTCAGGACTGAACTGCAAGACCCGGCCGGCAGGTTCATAACAACGTAAGTGGATCATACGATGCTTAGAATGGAACAGCTTTCTTTACCTCTTCGGAAAGGACCGGAAGCTCTCCGGTTTCAGCGCCGCCAGTCAATTTGGTTCCAGGCACAATGAAATTGACGGTCTCCGCGACCAAAACAAGCCGCGAGTGATTCACTCCGTCCTTTAGCCAAGTCTCTGTCCGAAGACGGCCGGTCACCAGCAGCGGATCGCCCTTGTGCTTCTGGGACAATTGTTCTGCGGTACGGCCGAAGCTAGCGCAGGGGATAAACGCTGCTTCATCCTTCCATTGGCCGCCTTTATCCGGGTAGCGATAGTTCGTAGCAACTGAAAACGACGCGACGGCTCTGCCGGTGGCTGCAAATCGCATTTCAGGATCTCGGATCAGACGGCCA
>JBGAIN010000232.1:0-9742 GCA_044225505.1 Limisphaerales bacterium | reverse complement strand
CCCGTATGCAGGAAGGTTCCGACTGACGCCAGCATGAGCAGAAAGCCGGTCCAAAGTTGATGCTTCTCGAACCCCGCCGCCACGATCATGGATTTGCTGACGAACCCGCTAAAGAGCGGAAATGCCGAGATGGAAAGGCCGCCCACCAGGGTGAAGGCAAAGGTCCGAGGCATCTTTTTCCAGAGGCCGCCCAATTCCGTAAACTTGCTTTCGCCCGTTACGTGAAGGACGGCGCCGCATCCCATGAACAGCAGGCCTTTGTAAAGGATGTGCGCGAAGGCATGGGCGCACGCGCCATTAATTGCCATCTCGGTGCCGAGGCCGACGCCGGCCACCATATACCCCACCTGACTGATAATGTGATAGGCGAGCAGTCGGCGGCAATCATTCTCCAGCACTGCGTAGACCACCCCGTACAGAGCCATCGCCACGCCGAAAGGAACCAAGATCTCCATCCCCGCAAACCCGCGACAGAGAGCATAGACCGCCGTCTTCGTCGTGAAGGCACAGAGAAAGACGGATCCATTAAAAGTCGCCTCGCCATACGCGTCGGGCAGCCAGGCATGCAGCGGCGGAACGGCCGCGTTGAGCACAAAGCCGATTAGAATTAACCAGAGAGCGAGGGTTGGATGCGCCACATCAAACCCGTTGAAGGCAAAGCTGCCGCCCGCTTCCTTCGAATGAAGAAGAATGCCCGCGAGCAAGCTCACGCCCCCGGCGATGTGCACCAGCAGATACCGAAAGCCCACCGCGAGCGACTGCGGGCGACGCCGGAACCAGATAAGAAACACCGAGGCAAATGCCATGACTTCCCAGAACAAAAAGAGCGTGAGAAGATCACCGGCATAAATGGCGCCGAGCGACCCTGCGGCGTACGTCCATGCGGTCATGTGCTGGGCATCTTCTTTGACGTGCAGCGCGTAAAGGGTCGCAACGACCGCCATCAGGGCCATGATGTATCCAAAGACTTGGCTAAGTCCGTCGACTCTCCCAAAGGTCAAGGTCCAGTCTAGAAATGGCACCTGCCCAAACGTGCCTTTGGATAGGGTCCAGACACGCAAGAACGCGGCGGCCGGCACGAGCAGGAGGTAAAACCGTTTCAACGACCTGGGCACTAACGGCAGGAGCAGTCCCCCCACGATCAGCACCAGTGCAGGATGAATCCAGAAACTATTCATCGTAGTAGTCCTCTCGCTTCATGATGCCGGCGTGGCCGAAGGCCTTGGAAAGGAGTATCAGGACGACGCAACCGAGAAATCCGAAGAGCGCCCAAAACCCTGGCAACCGTTCGATGGCGGTGTGCGCATGTTCTTTATGGATCAATCCCGGAATGACATCCGCCAACACGAGCAGAGCCAGCACGACACCGCAAACGCGGATCACCGCGGTGAAGTGCTTGCGCAGAAACTCGATGAGGTTAACCAAATTCATAGGAACAATGCCTTGGCGAATTTCATGAAGAAATTCGGATAAATTCCCAAGCCAACGGAAATCAACGCGGTGATGCTGAGCGGAATGACCATCGCCAGTGGTGCTTCGGAAAAATGTTCTGTATCCGTGCTTGTGGCTCTGCCAAAGAATGCCTGATAAACCACCGGGGCAAAGTAGGCCGTATTGAGAAGCGTACTGCAGATTAGCACCCCTATGATCAGGAGTGAGCCCGCATCCAAAGCTCCAACCAGCAGATACCATTTGGAGACAAATCCACCGACAGGCGGAGCCCCAATCATACTCAACGCGGCCAGAGCAAAAGCGCCAAACGTGAATGGCATGGTGCGGCCCAGTCCGCGCATTTCGGAAATGTTTTTCTTGTGCGTCGCTACGTAGATCGCACCGGCGCAAAAGAAGAGCGTGATTTTGGAAAAGGCGTGGTTCGCAATATGGACGAGCCCACCTTCAATTCCGGCCGGTTTCAAAAGAGCGACGCCGAGAATGACGTAAGAAAGTTGGCTCACTGTCGAATACGCAAGGCGTGCTTTGAGGTTATCTTTGCTCAACGCAATGATCGACGCCGTGATAATGGTGAAGGAGACGAAATAGGCCGTGGGTAAGCCTAAGTTGAGGGCGTCCATCCGATCGATTCCGAAAACATACAACATGACGCGCACCGTCGAGAAGACTCCGACTTTGACGACGGCCACGGCATGCAAAAGGGCGCTCACAGGAGTTGGCGCTACCATCGCTCCAGGCAGCCAGTGGTGGAGCGGCATGATGCCGTTCTTGGCAAAACCGAGAATGCAGCAAATATAGAGGGCGGTGACGGCCCCGCGGTGCACCGTCGCCGGAATAATGCCAGTGTGCACATTGGCCGCAAAATCGAGAGTCCCGCTCAAGACGTAGAGCCACACCATGGCTGGGAGAATCAGGCCCTTCGCGGTGGTGGTCAGGTAGATGATGTATTTCTGCGCTCCTTCGTACCCTTCCGCATCTTGATGGTGGGCGACCAGCGGATACGTTGTAACGCTGACAATCTCGTAAAACAGATAGAGAGTCAGCAGGTTGTCCGAAAACGCGCAACCGATCGCACCGAACAGCGCCAAGGCGAAACAAGTGTTAAACCGGGTCTGGCAATGTTCTTCCAATCCTCGCATGTAGCCAGCCGAGTAGAAGACGGTCAGAATCCAGAGAAACGAAGCTGCCACGGCGAAAATCATCGATAACGCATCGGCGCGAAGGGAAATTGAGAGGTGTGGCAGTAGCTCGAAGAGCGTGAAGTGGAGCGTCTGGCCAGCTCGGATGTCAGGCACCAACGATGCCGTGATGGCGAAAAGGACGACCGCGGCCAGGAAGGAGCAACCTTCGCGGAGATTTGGACGTTTTCCTGAGGCCATGACCAGTCCAGCCCCAACCAAAGGGGCTAGTACTGCCCAGAGCAATCTACTGTCGTTGAGCGCGGCCATGGCTATCCTTTGAGTTCTGCGAGGGTCTGCGAATTGATCGATCGGTAGTTTCGATATACCGCGATGATGATGCTGAGAGCAATGGCGACTTCCGCTGCGGCTAACGCCATGATGAAGAGGACAAAGATCTGGCCCACGGCCGGGTCCGGAGCAAAGAAACGATTCATGGCCATTAAGTTGAGCGATGCGCCCGAGAAGATCAGTTCCCCCGCGATGAGCATGCCGATAAAGGTGCGCCGGCGAAGCATTCCAAATAGGCCCGTGGCAAATAAGAAAGCGGCCACCACCAGATAGACGGCCGGCTGGTTCCAGTAAAGTTGCATACTATGATTTACTTCTCCCTTCGCGTGCGATGACCAGTGCTCCCAAGACGGCGATGAGCAAAACGAGAGAGATCAGCTCGAAGGCCAAACTGTAAGTCGTCAGGAGTGAGACCCCGATATCCTTCATGGAGCCTTGCGTCAGTTTCGCCGCGGGCACCCAAGGAAACGTCAGGCCCAAATAGGAAATGCCCCAGAATGCGACCGCGCTGACGCCTAAAGCACACCCGCCCCAACACCAGGCGGCCATGCCTTTTTGCGATCGAGGGGGTTCGTCCGGTTCGGCGAGCATTACAGCGAAGATAATCGTGACGCAGATTGCGCCCACGTAGATCAAGATCTCCATCAGGCTGAGGAATGGGCTGTGCAGGAAATAGTAGAGTCCAGCGAGGCCGCAGCAGCAGACAGCCAAGCCACAGACACTCCGAATGATTCGGGTTGCCGAAACGGCGAGCAACGCACCGCCGACCGTGGCTCCCACGGCGGTGCCGAAAACCAAGAGCGTCGCCGCGTTTGCGATCGTGACTAGATTCACTTTTCGCCTCCTTCGATCTCCTTGGCGAGGTCGATTTGATAAAAAGCGTCCTTGCGGGTGCTCGCCAGATTATATTCTTTCGAGAACTGGAGTGCTTCGATCGGGCAGACTTCTACGCAGGATCCACACAAGCTGCAGGTTGTAAAATTGAGTTTGAACTCCGTGACAGACTTTTTCTTCTCGCCTTCCTTCTTGATTCCTTCCACCACAATACAATCGCTCGGGCAGGCTTTCTCACAGGACTTGCAGGCGACACAGAGCGACTTGCCGGTGGCAGGATCCTTGACCAGGACGACATGCCCTCGATACCGCTCGGGCATTTTCAGCGTCTGATGAGGATAATGCACCGTCACGGCGGGTTTAAAGAATTCACCCAGGGTAATCCGCATACCGGAAAGCAAACTCTTAAAACCAGTGAAGATTTCGCCAAGCGCGTTTTTCATTTCAGAAGAGTTTTAGCATGGCGCTGGTCAAAACTAATGTGACCAACGAAATGGGAATGAGAATTTTCCAGGATAGGTTGAGCAAATTGTAGAATTGCGTGCGCGGGAATGTCCACCGGACCCAGACCACCGTAAAGATTAGCAAGTAGAGCTTGATCAGAAACCAAATCACGCCAGACCACACACCGATCGGGCTGTTCCAACCACCGAAGAAAAGGATCGTCGCCAGGCTGCAGCCGACCAGGATATTGGCGTATTCGGCCATGAAAAAGACACCGAATCCCATCCCGGCATATTCCGTGAATGCACCGGCGACCAATTCACTTTCCGCCTCGGCCATGTCGAACGGAGCTCGATTTGTCTCCGCAAGCATGCAGATAAAGAAAATCACGAACGTTACCGGCATGAGCGGGTTCGCCTGTAGTTTGAAGAGGTTCCACTTCCAAAACCCACCCGCTTGCTGCTCGACGATCTCCCGGAGACTGGCCGTTCCTGTGACCATCAGCAGCGTGATGACAACGAGCAGCATCGGGATTTCATACGCCACGTTTTGAGAGACAATTCGAGCGCTGGAGATAATGGCGTATTTGTTCCGGGAGGCCCACCCACCCAGCATAATCGCCAGGACGTTGATCGAGCCAAAAGCGAAGACCAGCACCAAGCCGAGGTTTAGATCCCGCGCACCGATCGCGGAACTGAACGGGATCGTCGCCAGGCACATCAAGGCCGGGGCCATCACGAGGGCTGGAGCAATTCGGAAAAGTGCTTTGTCCGATTGCGGAGGCACCAAGACTTGCTTGGTCAAGAGCTTCACGGCGTCTGCGATCGGCTGCAGCAAACCGGCCGGTCCGACTTCGGTAGGACCCGGGCGACGTTGAAAGCGCGCGGCGCCTTTACGTTCCACCCAAACGAGGTATGCGGCGTTCGCTCCGACAAAGGCCATGATCCCCGCCAGGTAAGCGAACATTCGAAATGGTTCGGGAATGGACATAGGCATTTTCTCAGCGATCAATATCGGGAATGACCAGATCCAAACTCCCCATTAACGCAATCGCATCCGGGAGCATCATGCCTTGGCTCACTTCTTCAAAGAGACTGAGGTTGGCGAAGGACGGGGTTCGGAGTTTCAATCGGTAGGCGGTGTCTTTACCATCGCTGACCACCCGAATTCCTAAACGACCCCGCGCCGCTTCCACCGCAGAGTAGTAGTCGCCGGGCGGCAGCTTTACTGCCCGAGGCGCTTTCCCAATGATCGGACCTTCCGGCAGCTTGGCGAGAGCCTGTTCGATGATACGCAAGCTCTGCTCGATCTCCTCCATACGGACGAGATACCGAGCCATGCAATCACCTTGCGGATAAACTGGGATATCGAAAGAGAACTCTGGATAAACCGAGTAAGGCTCTATTTTCCGGACGTCATACGCGATCCCCGCGCCACGCATCACCGGTCCGGACGCTCCGTACTTGCGACAGACTTCCCCGCTAATTGGCCCGATGCCTTCCAGCCGCTTGCGCAGAATGATGTTCCCGGTGACGAGTTTCCGGTAAACGTCCAGGCGCGGCCGCATGTAAGTGACGAACTCGCGTGTGCCATCGAGAAACGACGCGTCGACGTCATTGTAGAGCCCTCCAAACCGGTAATAGCAGTAAGTCAGGCGAGCTCCGGTTACTCCTTCCAGGAGGTCGAGAATCTTTTCCCGGTCGTCGAAGGCCAAGAGCAGGGGAGTGAATCCGCCCAAATCGAGCAGGTAAGCGCCAAACCAAACTAAGTGGCTCGAAATCCGATTCAGCTCCGACGTGATTACACGAATGTATTCAGCGCGAAGGGGGACTTCGATGCCGGCGGCCTTCTCCACCAGTTGGACGTAGGCGTGGGTATACTGCATCGCCGCCAGGTAATCGATGCGGCTCGTGTTTGGCAGAAACTGAGCGTAAGTCCGGTTCTCCCCCATCTTCTCATGCATCCGATGGATATACCCAGCCACCGGTTCAGCGCGCGTGATGAACTCGCCGTCCATCGTGAGTTTCACCCGGAGGACACCGTGAGTGGCCGGGTGTTGCGGACCGAGATTGAGCACAAACGTCTCATTGCCATCCGGGGACTCCGCCGGGCTTAGACGTTCGATGGACATGGATGGCCCCGTAGGTTGGCCTGCCGCTATCGGCCTTCGGGATTCAGGAACGTCAGGACGTTCTGACTCCGGACTTTGCGGTGACTGCGAAGGGGCGGCAGCTTCCGGCTCTGTTTTGTTAGCTAACACCGGCAAAGTCCTTTCTCAAAGGATGATAGGTCGCATCTTCCGGCAGCAGTAGAGGCGTCAGGTTCGGATGCCCCAAAAAGCGAATGCCAAAGAACTCGTGGGTTTCGCGCTCGTGCCAATTCGCCCCGGGAAAGATTCCCGAGATCGTGGGAACTTGGGGATCAATACGAGGCGTCCGGGTTCGCAGGACAACGTGAAGCGCGGACTGCAAATGGAAGAAGTCGTAGACCACTTCCATCTCCCCCGCCGCCATCCAATCCACGCCTGTCACGGTATCCATCGCAAAACCGAGTCCATCGAGGATTTCGGCCGCGAGCACCAATTGATCGGGCGGCAGTTGAATGTCCAGGTGGTATCCTTTGCTCTTAGCGTCCACTTCTCGCCAAGCCCCGGATGGGGGTAACGGGCTACCCGCGGGGGGCGGTGCGGTTAGTGCCTGCATCGCTGGAAAGCGTCGCAGGAAAGCAGATTGAACTTGTTCCACCAGAGTGCTCATTGCGGAGGAACTCTTGGCCAGCGGCGTTTACCTGTGATCTTTTCTTCCAGCATGAGAATCCCCTCGATCAGGGCTTCCGGGCGTGGCGGACAGCCAGGAACGAAGACATCGACCGGGAACAGCTTGTCGACCCCTTCGACCACAGCGTACTGCCCTGGAAATACAAAGGGGCCACCGGAGATCGCGCAGTTTCCCATGGCGATGACCCATTTCGGCTCAAGCATTTGGTCATAAAGGGTTTTTACGGCCTGGGCCATCTTGCGGTTGATCGTTCCAGCGACGATCATCACGTCCGCTTGCCGAGGAGAAGGGCGAAACACTTCCGCCCCAAATCGGGAGAGATCGAACCGCGATGCGCCCGCCGCCATCATTTCGATGGCGCAGCAGGCCAAGCCGAACGTGAGCGGCCACAACGAGTTTGCTCGACCGAGAGCGAGCAACTTATCGAGCGAGGCGAAATGAACTAGCGCCGAGCAGTCCGGCTGCTGGATCGCGTCGTTCACCGCGCATTGGGAACATTGCTTTTGCGTTTCCATTCGAACAGCCCCTTCTTCCAAGGATAGATGATGACCAGAGACAAAATTCCGACGAAGATCGTCACTTCCACAAAGTCCCGAATCGGGAATATCTTGTTGTACACCAGGGCCACCGGGATCAGGAATAGAACGTCCACGGCGAACGCGACGAAGATTAGTGCATACAAATAGTAAACGGCACTGTATCGGATCCAAGCGTCGCCAATCGGCTCGATGCCGCACTCCACGAGTTGCTCAGTTTTATCAGCGTAGGCTCGCGTCTTGCGGGCGGATAAAAGATGGACGGCGATGAACGGACCCACTGCGAATACAAAACCGCCCAGGCAAAATGCCGCGAGATAAAGAAGATTCAGGTCGATGGTTTCTTCCATAGCACCTACGTGTCTAAATCAACCATGGTCACGCCCGAGGGGCTCAACCCCACTTGTCGATCTCTCACCCTCTATTGCAGGGCCGGTAGACTGAGTGAGAAAGTAAGGCTTACGGTGTTCTGTTGATAAAGAAGAGTTTATTATGGAAGCCTCGGAGTCCCATGGCTCACTCACTTAATTGCTTGTGCACTCTGTCACGATGTTCCACCGTTAAGGCGACGTATGAGCATTCAACCACTGACACCGGAAGGTGAGCGCATTGCTGGTGACCTAGCCCGGCGCTACGGGTTTAGCATCGATGCGGTCGCGCACATGATGGCGTCGGTGCTGAATGGAAACGGATCGATGGCTCAATTTAGCCACCCGGAGTTTGGCGGCTCAGGCCAATGGATGCGCGGAGGCATGCTCATGCTGGGTGATATGTTCAATTACGGGTTGAAGAACCGCGTCGATTCGTTGTGCAGTGAGATTGCGAACATCCTCGCCAACCAGCCCGGGCTGTTGAGCACTGGAAGTTTCCAGTCTCAAAGCCAGGGCGGGAACGGGTGGCAAACGCAGGCCGCAGGTGTGCCTCGAGGGGCATCATCCTTGTTCGTGCCGGATCCAGCGTCGAATTGGTGGCCGCAAGACCTCGGTGTTCCCAACGCGACGGGGGCCCAGAACTCCGTGCGCTACGCTTACTTTGCTCAGGCTCGTCGTCTTGCTGTGCAAACAGGTTCAGATACATGGGTTTACGATACTCTGGATCATCAAATCGGCGGGTTTTCCCAGCAGCAGGGAGCAGGTGGATCTATCCTTTTTTCGAGCCAATACGGGACTGTGAACTTAAGTGCGTTGCCGGTGGTATTGCGCAACGGGCAGCCAATCTCTCGGACGGTAACGCCGTCGCCATCGCCAACGCCTCCGCCACCCCCTTTACCGGCCAGAACCAGTGAATCGGGCGATGTCATTGGCCTCCTTGAGCGATTGGGCGCTCTTAAAGCGCAAGGTGTCCTGACGGATGCGGAATTCAACGCCAAGAAAGCCGAGTTGCTGAGTCGCCTTTGACGCTATCGATCGATGCCGAAGGAGGATCGGCGGGTCAATGGTTGATGGGTCTTGTTAAGCGAGCACAGCGGCGGTGAGGCTTGCTCAGCGAGGTCGTTAGATCGCGTTAACTGGCTTAACATAAGCCAGTTTGGTGGGTTCTTATTGCGTTCGGCAAGCTCGCCCTGCTTTAGGTTCAACAAAAGGATTGCTAATCGCTCCGACCCCTGTTTAATCTGGCAAAAATCCCGTAGTCATTTCCTGTTACCGCCGGAGGGAACACGTATGCATCGCCAGTTTGCCGTTCGATTTGCGCCGCTTTTGGTGTTGGGTGCTTGGGTAGTTTCGATGACGGCACACGCCATTTCGCCAGCCAAAGAGTCCGCACCGGAACAGCCTCCTTTACCGCCGATTCAGTCTTTGGCCATAGAGCCTGCCAGTCTCACCTTGGTTGACGGCCGGGATGAACGCCGCGTTTTGGTCTGGGGCAAGACGGCGGAAGGGGACTTGGTGGACGTAACGGGCGCTGCTACGCTACGCAGTTCATCGGCAACGGTAGAGATAGCCGATGGTTATATCCGACCAAAAAGTGCCGGGGAGGCTGAAGTGGCGGTGAGCGCCTGCGGCAGGGAAGTGAAGCTGCCGGTTAAGGTCGTTTCAGCGGAAGATCCGCCAATCGGGTTTGTGCGGGATGTGATGCCTGCCCTCAGTAAACTCGGCTGCAACGCTGGCACATGCCACGGCTCAGCCAAAGGGAAGAATGGATTCAAGCTTTCCCTTCGCGGCTATGATCCAGAGTCTGACTACCACGCTTTGATCGAAGATCTGGCAGGGCGCCGATTCAACCGCGTGCG
>JBGAIN010000231.1:0-9784 GCA_044225505.1 Limisphaerales bacterium | reverse complement strand
AGTTAACGTTCTCTCGCTGGCTGAATCGTTCCCGCAAGCTCGTTGTTCACGGCAGTGGAGAAAGCCGCCGATTGCCGGCTTATGCGCCGGAAGGAAAGCCGCTCATGCCCATCCCGGTCTTCCGTTGGGCGCGGGGGCAAAGGCTCGACCAGACCCTACTTGATCTCCAGATTCCCGCATATGAGCGAGTCCTGGAGCAAGCTCCCGCTTCAACCGTGGCACTCATCGCGAGCGGGGATGTCCTTCTTCGTTTTGGCCACGACCTGCCGCCTTTTCCGGATGTCGATGTGCTTGGCTTCGGCATGTGGGTGACACCGGAAACGGCCAAAGACTTTGGCGTCTTTTTTACCCCGCGTGAGAATCCCCAGCAGTTAAGCTGCTTCTTGCAAAAGCCATCGCCGTCGAGAATTCGTGAACTCGGGGCCGATTACCTCTCCCTCGTCGATACAGGCATGTGGCTGTTGAGCCAACGAGCAATCGACGTTTTGTTGCGACGCTGTGGCTGGAATCCGACCCGGGAGGAGTTCCAGAACGGAGTTCCTTCACGTTACGAACTTTACAGCCAGTTCGGCTTGGCCTTGGGCGTCTCTCCAACTCTCGATGATCCTTTAGTGGCAGCGTTGACGTGCGCTGTACTACCCCTTCCAGAACCCGAATTCTATCATTTCGGTGCAAGCCGTCAGATGATCGAATCTGTGTCGGCGCTCCAGCGGCGCGAGTTGGACGAACGGAAGCTGGGAGAGGCCGGGGCTAAACGTCACCCTGAGCAATATCTTCAAAACTCCAACTTCCAGTTTCCGCTTCGCCAGGACGAGAACCACACCTTGTGGGTCGAGAACAGCATGATCCCGGCGTCATGGCACGTGGCATGGGACCATTTGCTAACGGGTGTTCCGGAGAATAGTTGGGATCTACATCTGGAGCCGGGAGTCTGCCTTGACTTTGTGCCGGTCAACGACGGGCATTACTGCGTGAGGTTCTATGGAATCGACGATTCGTTTCGAGGCGCGATTGGGGTCGAATCGACCCACTGGCTGGGAACTGCGGCGCCCACTTGGTTTGAGCAGCGTGAATTACGGTGGGTCGATCTCGGGATCGATTCCAACGCGGACATCCTGGACGTCCCCCTCTTCCCGATCATTGCGGTCGACCGGACCGACGCTCGTTTTCTTGAGTGGTTATTCTCCAAGCATCCCTCGAAATCCCTTCGCTTCGCGGAGGCGTGGCGTTCTTCTGAACGCTTGTCTGCGCGAGAGATTCCTCGGCGTGTGCAGTTAGATCGACTTTACCGACAGCGCGCGGCCAACCGCAGCCGTTGCTTGCAGCCGATGCTCAAGAATGCGCGTTGGAGTGTTTTCTTGAATCTCGATCTCGAATGGACGGCGAAGGTGTATGCCGCGACAAATCAGGACGTACCCGTGGTTGCCGAGTCTCGCCAAGGCTCGCTCGAGCCGATGCGCCAAGCGCGTGAACGGATGTTCGGCGCCGCCGTGTTGCGCCACCGGCAGCAGGCAGGTTGGCAGCAACAAGAAGCGGAGGCATTCGCCCGATTGCGGGAGATGATCGTTCGCGATGCCGGCCTGCAGCCGGTTCTCCCGGTATGCGCAGTGCAAGAAGACCAGATCGTTTGGGGCCGGAGCCCGGTGCGCTTGGATCTCGCGGGGGGCTGGACGGATACTCCGCCGTACTGTCTGGAACACGGTGGCAAAGTCGTCAACATGGCCGTCAACCTAAATGGCCAGCCCCCGATTCAAGCCTTCGCGAAACTTTCGCCTCGCCCGGAACTTGTGATGCGGTCGATCGACCTGGGAGCCGAGGAGCGAATCCAGACTTACGAAGCACTCGCTTCATTTGCGCAGCCTGGAAGCGAGTTTGCGATCGCTAAAGCGGCTTTTGCGTTGGCGGGCTTCTTGCCGCAGTTTCACGCCACTGGAACGTTTCGGACTTTGCGCGAGCAATTGGAGGCGTTCGGTGGTGGAATTGAAGTTTCGCTCTTGTGTGCGGTCCCGAAAGGCTCAGGTCTAGGCACGAGCAGCTTACTCGCGGCGACAGTGCTAGAGACGATTGGAAATCTGTGTGGATTGAGTTGGGATCCGAACGCTTTGTTCGGCCGGACTCTAGCCCTGGAGCAGCTGATGACCACGGGTGGAGGGTGGCAAGATCAGGCCGGTGGAATCTACCGGGGAATCAAGCTCATTGAGACAGCCCCGGGCCTAAAGCAAAAGCCGACGTTGCGATGGTTGCCGGACTATCTATTCGGTCAATCGTGGGCGAACGAGGTCGTCTTGCTTTATTATACGGGTCTCACGCGCCTTGCGAAAAACATCTTGTACGAAATCGTCCGAAGCATCTTCCTGAATTCGCCATCCCATCTGCATGTGATGGAACAGATCGGAGCCAATGCCGAATTCGCTTTCAACGCCATTCAGCGTTCTGATTTCGACGCGCTCGCTGAATCTATTCGCTATAGCTGGCAGCTCAATCAGCGTCTTGACGCGGGAACAAATCCGCCAGCCGTGCAAAGCATTTTGGCACGTGTTCAGGACTACCTTGCCGGAGCCAAGCTCTTGGGAGCTGGCGGAGGCGGCTATCTTCTGATGCTGGCGAAAGACCGTGCTGCGGCCACGCGGATTCGCGACGCCCTCACGGAAAACCCGCCCAATGCGCGGGCGCGCTTCGTCAGTTACGAGGTGTCGACGACTGGGTTGCAGCTCACGCGCAGCTAATCGGCGTAGCAAGCGAACAGGGAAACCCTGATTTTACTGCCATTTTACACGCGAAGCTTGTGCCGGATCACCGATTCGCCATAGCTTGCCTGTGTGAGTGAGGAACCGCACGCCCCCCAGCCCTCGAACCCTTTATTCAACGGCGTCCGGTGCTCGGGCGAGTTTGCACAGCAGGCGCACCGGCCCTCGATGGAAGCTCGTGAAATTGTCTCTGGTGGAACCCGATTTGCCAGTCATGAATCCGATGCCGCGTCTTCTCCGGATGGAGTGAGCAGGGAGGCCCGGACTCGGGCCTCAAGCCTACCTGTGCTTATCGTGGTCGAGGACGATCCGAACGATTTCGCTTTATTGAAACGGGCCCTCTGGAAGTGCGGTGCTACGGCGCGAGTTTGGTGGGCACACACCGCTGATGAGGCCATGGAGATTCTTGCGCAGGTCGACGGCTCCGTGACGAATATCTGCGTGGTGACCGACGTGCGCCTGCCCGGGTTTGACGGGTTCGATCTTTTGGGACACATACGAGCTCGACGAGGGCGTGCCCGGATCAAGTTTGCTTTCCTGACGGGCATGGCCGACCAGAAGACCGAACGTCGTGCCTACGCCTGCGGCGCGGATGCGTTTTTCGTGAAACCTTCTGACTTGAACGGCCTCATTCAAATTTCTCGATCTTTGCAGCGCCTGGCATTGGACTAGTTCTGAGGGCGAGGAGCGGGAGTCCCGGCGGTTAATTCAACCAGCTTCAAAGTCACCTTTTGCGCGAGTTGGCTGGTTCCCTCAGCGGCGGGCTGGGGTGCATCCGGAGCGTTGGGCGGTGAGCTTCGCAACTGCATCGATTGTTCGACGATCGACTCGAACAAAGAGCCGGCGTCCAAGTTAAACCACGTCGTACTGGAGACAACGCCGTGCTCCAGCGTGAGTCCGCCCGTGTTGCCGTCCGTCGGGGCGGAGATTCCCCGGAACTTCCCGTCGGCCGTCAAGACGGCGAACCTGTGACCCTCACGGTCCTCCAAGCGATCGAGGGTGATCAACGAATCGACAGCGATTTTGCCAAGGGCGCCGGCGGGGATCTCCTTTTTATAAGGCCAGCGTCCGCCGACGGTAACCGCGCCCGCTGGCAAACCGTCTCCAAATCCCGCAACTTGCTGGAAAAACCCTTCCGTAAACTGCTGCACGAGCATTTCGCCAGCCGGTCCCGCATTATCCCCCGTCAGTGATTTCAGCCACTGCTCAAGCCCAAGAACTCCTTCCAACTTGCCCGTCGGGGCAAGTAACAACAGCAACTTCGAATTAATCAGCTTTCGAAATGGCGCTGGAACAAGGTTCGTTGAAGCATTCTCTGGCTTGGCCGCGGTGTCGAAGCTGATCACCGTTTTCTCTGCCAGGCGAATTTCCATTTCATACGCGAGGAACTCCATCTCGAGCATCTGTTCACCGGCTGGTGTTGGGCTTTGGCCGAGCAAGGAATAAGTGAGGCCCACGGAGAGCTCCTCGACGGTCGTTTCGGCGGTGGGTGCGACGGAGTTCGTGCTGCTTTGGGAGAGTTCCATCCGGTATACCCATCGATTGCCAGCGGGCCAGCGTACTTGCAGGAGGACGCCCGGGGCGTTTGACGGTGCGTTACGGCTGGGAGGGGCCGGTGGGAGGTTCGTTTCGACGATCGACACGGCGGGCGTATTGGTCACGTGGGCCACCGGCGGGGGGGGTTGCTTTTCCGAGCGTGAGCAAGCAAACAGCGCCAAAAACGCTCCGGCCATCAGCAGGCCTACTCTCCAAAGTCGTTGAGTTTGTTCTTGCACGAAACGATCATTACACGCCAAAGCTGTTGAATTGGGAAGTCGGAATCCCACGCAGTTCGAACGGTGCTCAAGGCAGGTGATATTTGCGTTCGAACCGGTTTTGATGGGCCGGGGCTGAGCGCTTGACACGGCAGCTACGGTCTATAGATTGGGGAACCGTGTCCGAGGGCTCGTTCACAACTTAAATCGGATTAAATCGTCCTTATGTGCCAGATTCGGTCCATCCTAATCGTAGCGGTTGTTCTTGGTTCGAGCGTCTTTTTCGCGCAGGCGGGGCGTACGCCCTTGCCCAGTCCTCGTGGCCCAGTGGTTGTTCCACACGTCCCCGTCCCAGAGCTTGGATCTACCGTTGCGCTATTCGGATCAGCACTTGGCGCACTGACCATGCTACGAGTCGTTCTAGGTAAAAGAGGGTAGGCGACGCCGGTTCGCGGCATCGCGATTCTAGTGGTCTAGTCGGATAGCACGTTGCGGCTAACGCGTAGGAAGCCTATGTCATACTCTGCCCGAATCCTAAGTATAGTAGCGCTAGTGTGTACCTGTGGATTGCAAGTCTCAGCTCAGGTCACCGTCCTCTACGACAACCTGGCTCCTCCAGACTGGGGATTGTTTTTCCCCTCTTCCGTTGAGATTGGCTCTGAGGAAGTCGGCGACGAAATCATTCTCGCATCCGGAACGCCCAGGACGCTGAACACGTTTTCTCTGCAGTACTTCACAGAAGGCTTCTCGGGATCGGAACAAGTGAGGATTCGCTTCTACGAGAACACCGGGCCTGCCGTGAGCGGGGCTCCTTCGCCGAACGCGCAGAGTTTTTTTGACAGCGGCAGTCAACCCGTTCCTGTCGGGACCGGTACGGCTCTTCTCACCTTAAATAACTTGAACGTGCAGCTGCCGGAATCGTTTACGTGGTCTGTTCAGTTTAGTGGCGTCTCCGGCGTCAAACGTTCTGGAATAGCCATCCATGGTCCGGCGACGGTGGGCAGCAGCCAAGTGGCATCCCAGGATGATTTCTGGGAAAAGGTGAATGGAGAGTGGTCGCTGTTTCAATTCACCCAAGGGAATCCAGTTCCCGCCAGTAGTTTTGGCGCCCAAATGACCTACGGCACCGCCGTTCCGGAACCTGCCGCATGGGCCGCCTTGAGCGGGATCGGTTTGCTTTTGTTCGCGGTAAGCCGCCGCTTCCTTTTGCGCGCGTCGGCAGCTGCATAGGGCGGGCAGCCCTTTATCTCATCCTGGGCGACTGGGCGACCTTCGCCCTGCTAATTTCCTTTCCGCGGCTTCAAGCGGGTGAGCTCGAATGCCCCGCGGCGGTCTCGCCGTGCGCTTACATTCACCCTCTGTTCTGTAACTCCTTTTCCTCGAATGCTCTCCGGCTCTCGTCCACTCGTGGTTCCTATCCAGTTCATTCGGACGTGACCCACTGGTGACCCACTCCTGACGCACTGCAGACCCTCTTGGAAGTGGGTTAGCAGCGAATCAAGAGCGAACCGCCGCCGGATCGATGGCAGACATTGCTGCCTTCTAAAAGGTTGGCTATTAATTAGTAAAGAGGCTGCGGAGGATTTTTCAGTGCGACCGTCGAAGGTTGCGCTGACGTCGTTCGCGAATCGTACCACTCGGACTAAGATCAGGATGGCAAAGGATGGTAGACTAGCCTGTGAACTCCCTAAGCTACTGCCTGAGAGTAGTATGGGAACGTCGTGGCCGGGGTGGCGGACAACTTTCTATTGACGGCTCGAGTGGAGGAGGGTCATTCTTCGGCCACAGTCGCCGTCAAGATCCACTATGGGCTTCGTGGAAACAGGCGTCATTCATCCCGAAAACGTATGATCAAGAATACAATCCTCGCCATTGTTGCTTTGGTGTTCGCCAACCTTGTGGCTACCGCAGCGGAGCGTTCGACTCCGCGGGCCGAATTCGTGAAGCTATACCACACGTGGGATACGGCCCTGTGCGGAGCGGACCTCGCGCAATTGGAGAAGCTTTACTCGGACGAAGCGAGGCTGACGGGGCCGGACGGAAAGGTCGACACCAAACAATCCTTCCTGGCGATGGTAAAATCCGGCGAGTACAAGTGCTCGAATCCTGCAACCACCGACCTGGAAGTCCAGGTCTATGGCAAGGTCGCGGTGGTTACTGGAGTGTGGACCGCCACCGAAGTGGTCCAAGGGGAGAGAACGCACTCAACCTTCCGTTTTACTGATTCGTGGGTCAAACGGCGTGGACAATGGTCGGTGGTGGCGTCCCAAGTTACGAGGATCATGCCGACGAAATAGATCGAGAAGATTAACGGACGATACCAAGGCGGAGCCTTTGGAAATTCCAAGATCCCGCAAACCAGGGGTTCGACTCTGGGGCTCGGGTCATTTCCTTATTCCGCTGCTTGTATTTGATCGCGACGAAGCGTTTAACCTAACGGGAGAGGACTCGTTGGATCGCCAGGGAAAGCGATCATCGGGCGATCCGTCATGAAGTTGATTCCCGTGGCAAGGGCATGGGAGTCCCCGGGTCGCGAGTTTCGGTCGCTGAATGGGAGCTTCATTGTTCCTTCATGTCGGTTGCCTTACGATTGCGTGGATGGAGAAAGTTGGGCTCGTTGCGTTCGGGAACCTTCCGATATCCATCATCGGACATGCTCGCCGCCACGCGCCTACTCGAATGCCGTTTTATATGAAACTAGCCTTTACATGCACCGTTCTGCTCATGCTCAGCAGCTTGTTTACGCAAGCTCGCGCCCAAGAAACCCAGCCCTCCGGCGAAAGGCCCCAACGGTCATTTGACCGGGAAGGCGGCGGGGGTGGTGGTAGAGGCGGCCCGATGGGGCGGATGAACCCGTTGTTGCAGGCGCTCGACGCGGATAAAAATGGGGAATTGTCTGCCGAGGAGATCGCCAATGCTCCCGCGGCTTTGAAAAAACTCGACAAGAACGGCGACGGGAAACTAACGGCGGATGAACTTCGCCCGGCTTTCCGGGAAGGCGAACGGGGTGGACCCCGAGCTGACAACAGCGCGGAAGTGTTAGCCAGCTTGATGGGGTTTGACAAGAACGCCGACGGCAAACTGACCGCTGACGAATTGCCGGAGCGAATGAAGAATATTATCGCGCGCGCGGATACTGATAAAGACGGTGCAGCGACGAAGGAAGAATTGACAAAATTCCTCGCGAGCCAGAACAGCAACCGGGAGCCCAACGGCCCGCGAGCCGAGCGTCCGCAACGTCTGGATTCCGAGGACCGGCATTGAACATGGCATTGGAAGTGTTAGCCAAGGGCTTCTCGCGGCGACTCAGGCTGGTTGTTCTGGCGTCCGCAGTCTCGGCGCTTTGGGCAGGCGAGGTGCCAGGCGGCGGGTCTCGTGTCGACGTTTTTCACCACGAGAATGTCCTCGGCACCTCGTTCGAGCTCAAGGTGCGGAGCGCAGACCCGAGCGTATCAGCGCGAGCCGAGGCTGCGGCCTTGTCGGAAATCGATCGGTTGTCCGCCATATTCAGTGGTTATGCGACTGATAGCGAGTTCAGCCGATGGCAGTCGACTCGGAATGCGCCTGTCCGTGTGTCGCCCGAGCTATTCGAGGTCCTCGCGGCCAGTGAGTTCTGGCGAGAGCAGTCCCAGGGGGCGTTTAACCCCACGGTTGAACTGTTCAGTCGGTTGTGGAAAGCAGGGGCAGAAGCCGGGAAGCTTCCCTCGGCCTCGGATTTGGCCGCGACGGTTTACCGGGTGGCAATGCCGAGCTACCGGCTTGATCGGCGGGCGGGCGCGGCAGAACGTCTGACCGATCTCCCCATGACGTTGAACGCTATCGCGAAAGGTTACATCATCGACCGAGCGAGTGCCGCGGCTTGGCAAGTTGGAGGCGTGGAGACTTTGCTTTTGGAATTGGGGGGCGACTTGCGCGTCCGAGGCCCCGTGGCGGAGACGATTGCCATTGCCAACCCTGCGCGCAGTGACGAAAACGCGAATCCAATTGGTTTTGTGTCCATCCACGAGATGGGCTTGGCGACGAGTGGTGGGTATCGACGCGGCTTTAGGATTGGCGGACAGCACTATTCTCATATTATCGATCCTCGCAACGGGCAGCCAGTGCGGCACGTGCCGGGTGTCACGGTGATCGCGCCCGATGCGGCCACTGCCGATGCCCTGGCCACCTCTTTTAGTGTGCTCCAGCCTGAGGAAAGCCTTCGCCTGGCCGATCGAACGGAGGGCGTCGCGTGTCTGCTCGTCCTGGCTGGCGGACAGCTGGAGCGCAGCGCGCGGTGGCCAAAGGAAACTGAGCTATCTGGGCAGATTCGGCTTGCTGCCTCTCAAGGGCCCGTGCCGTCGGCCCCTATTGAGTCGATGGAACTGGCGGTCAATTTCGAGATCAATCGGCCGGAGGGCGGCCGCTATGCGCGTCCTTACGTGGCAATTTGGATTGAAGACAAGGACGCTTTTCCGGTCCGCACGGTGCTGTTGTGGCTTCTCGCGCCCCCTAAAGGAGAACGGTGGTACGCAGATCTGCGGCGCTGGAGTCGGCGGGACCAAATACGGCGCCTTGCGGACGACCGCGATCTCGTGGCCACAGTTTCCAGCGCGACACGAAACCCGGGAAAGTACGATGTGGTCTGGGACGGAAAGGACGATCAGGGAAAGCTCGTTCCGGGGGGGACTTACACGATTTACATCGAAGCAGCGCGCGAGCATGGCACCTACCAACTCATAAAACACGAGTTCACTGTTGGCCAACAACCGTTCTCTGTTGAGTTGCCGGGGAATCTGGAGATCAAATCCGCTTCGCTGGAATACCGACGTGGAACACGCCGACCTTAGTCTTCCGGTGTTAGCCAGGGAATCGCGCGGGCTACCTGGGTGGGCGCGATGGGTACATACATACTTGTCGATGCTTGGCCTCGGATCGCTCTGCTTTTTCAGCGTGACGGGCTTTACGCTGAATCATCCGGACTGGCTGCTTGGGGCTAAACACCATGAGCAGACGCTTGCCGGGACGATGGACGCTTCATGGCTGGCTCGTGGAGGAGATGAAAAAGCCGTGGATAAGCTGAAAGTGGTTGAGTATCTGCGGCGGGTGCACGGGCTGCACGGGTTGGTGGACGATTTCCGCGTCGAACCGACCGAGTGTTCCGTAGTCTTCAAGGGCCCTGGCAGTTCGGCGGATGTTTCGGTCGAGCGAGCCACAGGAAAATATCAAGGGAATGTTCTGAGTGAAGGCTATGTCGCCTTAATCAACGATCTGCACAAGGGGCGTCACACCGGTCCTGCCTGGGCG
>JBGAIN010000230.1:0-10781 GCA_044225505.1 Limisphaerales bacterium | reverse complement strand
CAGGCAGGGCGATACACCGTGCGAGTGAGCAACTCCGCCGGGAACGCGACGAGCAACCTGAGTCTGGCGGTGCAACGCCTCGATTTTGGCGATGCCCCCGATGGGAACTTCTCGCCGGCTTATCCCACGCTCTTAGCGAAAGATGGCGCTCGCCACATCATCGTTTCAGGATTTTCGCTTGGCCCACTCGTCGATTCCGAGACGGACGCTCTCGTCTCGGCCGACGCCACCGGAGACGATAAAGCGGGTGCCACCGATGACGAGGATGGCGTGGAGTTTATCACGAACCCGCTCATCATTGGGCAGTCCGCTCAGATCAAAGTGACGTTAAACGCTCCCGCTGGCACCTCAGGAAGACTGGATGCCTTCATCGATTTCAACCGCGACGGCACCTGGAACGTGCCCGGCGAAAGGATCTTCACAGCGCAGACGTTGGTCCCAGGGGCAAACACACTGACGTTCATCGTTCCGGCCGATCTCAAGCCGCTCGACACCTTCGCTCGGTTCCGTTTGAGTCGAGAAGGCAATCTCGGTCCGACAGGTTTGGGGAAAGAAGGCGAAGTGGAAGATTACGCCGTCAAGATTGCGGCCGCGCCTCCGACCGATCAATTTGACTTCGGTGACGCTCCCGAAGGCTCTTTGGCGGTGCTTTATCACACGAAACTCGCGAGTAAAGGTCCGCGACACAAGATCGCGCCGGGGTTCTTCCTGGGGAAAACGGTTGACGCAGAGACCGACGGGCAGCCAAGTGCCGATGCGTTCGGAGACGATCTTAATCCCAAGACGGCGGATGACGAGGACGGCGTGGAGTTCTCGTCGCCCTTTAATCCGGGAAAGAGCGCGACCCTGATCGTGACCGCTTCCGCCCAAGGAATTCTGGACGCCTGGTTCGACTTTAACCGAACGGGCGGTTTTGAGTCGGCCGAGCGCGCCTTGAATCACGTTGTCCTTAATCCCGGCCCGAATACACTGGTCGTCAACGTCCCGGCCACCGCGGCGGTCGGTGACACCTTCGCGCGGTTTCGCTTCAGCCGGACTGGGGTGGAAGGTCCGGACGATTTAGGGCAGGGGGCCGCTGTCCCTGAAGGCGAGGTCGAGGACTACAAGATTACGGTGGTGGAATCGAGTGTGCAGCTGGACTTCGGCGATGCCCCCGATGTGATCGCGGGTGCTGTCGGAGGAATTGGCTATCCCACCTACCTCAAAAATAACGGGGCTCGTCACGTCATCACTCAGGGGTTCTTCCTGGGAAAGATCGTCGATGCTGAAACCGACGGCCAAGCCAGTCTCGACGCGACGGGCGATGACGTAAACCCGCAAAATGCCGATGACGAAGACGGCGTGAAGTTCCTCTCGCCGCTCGTGGCGGGTCAAACGACGAAGATCGAAGTGACGGCGTCTCAGACGGGTCATTTGGATGCCTGGATCGATTTCAATGGCAATCGTTCGTGGAACGACGCCGGCGAGCAAATCTTCCTCAGCAAGGTCGTCGCGGGCGGAGTGAACTCTTTGTCTTTCGCAGTGCCGGCTTCCGCCAAAGGAGGCGCCACATTTGCGCGGTTTCGCTTTAGCAAGAACGGCAAGCTCAGTTTTGTTGGCCAAGCGCCCGATGGCGAAGTGGAAGACTACAAAGTGACGATTGACGCCGGTGGTCCTTGCGACGGGAATTACAAGGGCTCGGACTTTTGGTTGACCTTCCCGGGGAATTACCCAGCGGCCTCAGCCGCTCCGTTGACCTTGACGCTCTGTATTGTCGGTGAGCAAGGGACCACTGGCCTCGTCTCGGTCGCGGGTTTACGGTTCAACAAAGGCTTTGTCATTCCCGCGAGTATGTCCGTGGCGGTCGTGTTGCCCGACGCCGCCAGCCTCGGCGACACGGTGGACGTTGTGCAGAACAGAGGCATCCACGTCACTTCGAACGATCCTGTCGCTGTCTACGGTCTCAGTCGGATTCCCTATAGTTCCGACGGCTTCCTGGGATTGCCAACGGAAGTGCTTGGTAAAGAGTACATCGTGATGGGTTACCCGAACGTCTTCGACAACGTGTCAGCGCTGAACGGAACCCAGTTCGCCTTGGTGGCCACCGAAGACGAAACTACCGTCACTATCGTTCCGTCGCAGACTTTGCTAGGCCATCCTAATTTGGCGGGCACCAATGCGCGGACATCAATTCACCGAGTCGCTTGTTTTGTGATTATCTGGTCGAACAACTCCTCCCGGTGAATGCCTGGGGCAAAACGTTCTACACGACACCCCTGGTCACTCGGGCCGGCGGCGATATCTTCCGAGTCATTGCAGGATACGACAATACCCAGGTGCTGGTGAACGGCGTCGCCAATGCCACCCTGCAGCGCGGTGAAATCAAGACTCTGTCCTTAACCGGCGCGAACCGCATCACCTCGGACAAGCCGGTCTACCTTGCGCAGTACGCTCAGAGTTCAGACGCCGATAACGTCAAGTTCGCAGATCCTTTCATGGTGATGGTGCCCGCGACCCGATTCTTCACGACCGACCATATGGTCTGCACCGGTCCGAATGCGTTCACCAGCCACTTTATTAATATCGTCGCCCCAGCAGGCGCAGTCGGCACATTGACGTTGGACGGCGCTCCAATTGCCGCCGGTGACTACGCTCCGATTGCTGCAACGGGATTCTTCTACGCGCGCAAGGCCGTGGCGCCCGGCCAGCACTCGCTTTCCGCTGCTCAACCGTTCAGCACCATCGTTTATGGGTTTGGCCCGTACGAGTCTTACGCTTGGCCTGGCGGGCTGATCTTTGGCGATACCACACCGCCCACGCTCGAATGTCCTCCGGACTTTACGGTGCCACTCGGTAGCATTAATTCCGCGACGGGGGCCTCTTCTTGCCGAGCTTCGGTGCCTGACCTCCGTCAACAGGTTAAGGTGACTGATAACTGCCTCGTTCCCAGCGAACGCGCCGTGACGCAGACGCCACCGCCCGGCACCTTGGTCGGCGTTGGAGCGCACGAGATTACGCTGACGGCTCACGACGCCGCCGGAAACGAAGCGAGTTGCGTCGTGGTGATGACCGTCATCGACCCGGGAGTGGCCACCATCGATTGCCCTAAGGATATCTTGGCCCCTTGCACCAAAGGCACCGGGGCGAACGTTGTCTTCCGGGTGACGGCGCACACCCAGTGCAAGACGGACGTGGAGGTCGAGTGCAACCCGCCGTCGGGCAGTTTCTTCCCGGCAGGCACCACCACGGTCGTTTGCACCACGAAACAAGCCGCGGCTCAGGCATGCAGCTTCAAAGTCACGATCAATTGTTCCGCGAACCCAAACAATGTCATTGTCGCTCCCAAGCCGCTAGCCTTCACGTGGGCAGGGGATGCAGTGCTGGAATCCGCGGACAATCCTGCGGGACCGTGGACCATTGTGCCCGGGGCTACCCCGCCGTTTTCGCCCGCGGCCACAGAAACGAGCCAATTCTTCCGTCTCCGAGAGGTGCGAACCTCTGCGGCAGCCGCTTCGAAATCCGATGTCGGCTTGCGGCTTTGGCTTACGGAATAGCACGCATCGTTGTCACCCGGTTCGTGGTTCTCGTTCGGTGCGGGCTTAATTTGCAGCCACAGCTCCAGACCGCTGGAGCACTTCAAGACGCTGTCGCGCAAGGACTAAGCCACTATACTTCGCCAGATTTTGGAGTGCGGTGGCCCTCCACCGCTTTTCTGCGTGAGGATTACCTTGCCCAAAAGATCGGCGCCATGTTTTCGGTGCCGCACTCTGGGAAGCGATTGAGAGCAAAATGCTCTCATCCCGCGCTCGACTCGTCTCGGAACGGCCGTTGGAGACAATTTGTCACCGGATGCCTTTCAGCAGTTCTGATCAGACCCAAGGGGACGAGTCGAGAGTAGTCCGGTCGCTTTAGCGCCGGGGGGGCGGTTGAAGAAGAGCGAAGCCCCGGAGGGGTGGCCGAACTCGGGCCTGAAATGTTGTTGGAAAGGCGCAAACCCCGGGGGCTCTCCGATACCTAGGTTCCTCTCCTGCAAATACCCATGTTCAGCCGTCCCGCTGGGTCTGGAACGAGGAGCGTAAGTTCCGCCAATCTTTTACCCCGTCACTCGCACCTACGATCCTCCAGTGATCCTCCAGTGATCCTCCAGTGATCCTCCAGTGATCGATGGAGTCATTCACGGGGATTCATGGACGGATCGTCGAGTGACTCCAGGCCTGCCGCGCCCGTGCGAAACGGATTCAGCACGGTTTATCCGCAAGCACCGCGTGTTGATGGAGCTGGGAGAGCAGCTGCCCGACCGCACTCCGCACCCACGAAGGGCGGGTATCGAGCAGCGCTTCCAGTTGTGGAGTGGCACTCTGTGCGGCTTCCGACTCGGCCCACTTCGGGTCCGTTTTCTGCAAAGCTAAAACCGCAGCTTTGCGGACATTACTTTCTTCGTCCGCAAGCGTCAAAACTAACGGTTCAATGGCAATCGCGGAGTGCAGTTCTCCCAAGGCGAACGCCGCCGCCTCGCGAACATCATTGTCCTGGTCGCTGAGACTGGCGACGAGGGCCTCCACATAGTTGGATTTCCGTGTCCGACCGAGATACTTAATCGCCAGCGCGCGAATCTCGAAGCTCTCATCTTTTAGCAAATGAAAGAAGGCCGTTTCCAAGGTGCTGTCCTGGCTTCGACTTAGCACCTCAGCAGCGGCCAGACGGATGCCCAGCATGCGATCCGCCAAAAAACGTTTTAAATTCGCGGTGACCTTGGGCTGGCCGCTCGCGCGCTTGAGCGAGTGGATGGCCGCGACCCGCACCGTCGGATCTTTGTCCCCGAGCGCCGTCAGGAGCAGTTCCACAGCGGCTGGATCGTTCACTTCAACGAGAGCTTCCGCGGCCGCGCGACGCGCGAAACCCGATTTGTCAGTCATCCCTTGGACGAGTGCTGGAGGTAACGCTGACGGGCGTGGAGTAATCGTCGCCAAGGATCCGCTCGATCGCGAGCTCGTGCGGGGCCCGAGGACGGGTTTCGCCGAAGGTTCGACGGTGACGGTCGAAATCTCATTTTCCTGTGCTTCCGCGCCCGAGCTGGTGAGGAAATTCTTCTGCCCCTGGTCATTTTTGCCGGATGCGCCCGGTGCCAGGCTGATGGTGGCCGCGGCTGCGGGTTCGGCCTCAAACAGGCCCACGCTCAGCTCTCCCACGCCCGATGGCACGCACGCCTGCAGTTTCGGAAGGAGCAAATGGCGTCGGAGGATCTCTTTTGATCCGATCCGCAGCTTGTTTAAGAGCGTTATCATGGGTCAGCAAGGCGAGCACGGTTTACGACAACAGACGAACCGGCTTGCAGCGTTCATGTTACTGTGTTCTCATCGGCCAGGTTCCGATCTGTTCCCCGAGCAATATTTGCCGGGTAATACCCTGTTGAGCCGCCTCCATGCCACTATCCAGGAATGAGAAACGCAACTTTGCGGAGCGTCCGATGCGGCCAGCAGCGCTCGAATCCTTCGCGATCGCGGTCGTGCCTGCGGACATCCTGCGGGATTTATCTAATGCCATTCGGTAATTGCCTCCTGGCGCCCCGGATGGGGCAACTCGAGAATAGCTCGGCGTTTTAACGCCGAGGTTGAATGGGCGCGATTCCAAGTCCCGACAGGACGGCCGAGGAGGTGGCATTGAACGGAAGAACCGGAGATTAAGCGGATCACAAGGTCGTAGAACCCAAACGCCCTTTCTCGCCGCACTCAGCCGCCCCTCCGGGGCTTGGGCCCTCTCACTGGAGCACCCGGCGCTAAAGCGACCGGGCTTCTCTCATTCTGTCCCTTCCGGGACTGAATAGAATTACCGAATGGCATTAGGATAAATCCCGCGATCCTGGGGGTACTGTCAAGAAACGCCCGTCCTCGCCATTATATGCTGTAAAACCACCACTTTTCTGGTAGTCCATTCCATTAGCAATGAAAGGGCTGAGGTGCGAGCCATCATGGCCATGCGCCGCCGACTTAAACCAGTGACTCCGCCCTCGGGCCCAAACGAGGCCAGGATGATTGATCCGTGAGATCTCGCAGCACAGAATCGGTCGATCCTGCCGCGGCGTTCAAGGCCCGGAGCCGCATCGTGGCATTCCCGTGCGGCGAGATGTGGTTCCACGGCACGAACGTCATTCTTGATTCGCAAGTCCCGCTCACCGATTTCAAAGTGCGAGAGTTCGGACGTCCTCGTCTGATCCTGGAAGGATCGGCCTACTACGTGAGCGAAAAGAGCGAAAGTTCCTGCGCTCCCAAATGGTATCGTTATGTCCTGACTCCTTGGCCGTCCGAGCACTCCACTTTGACAAGGACCCTTTTTCTCGATGACGATTATTTCCTGGCTGTCATGGCGGACAGAACCATCTTTACCGGGTTCCTGATCGGGTTTTGCTGCGGCGTGTTTCTTTTCATATTAGAATTCGGGGCTAATACCATGACGTTGACGCTCGCCGCCGGATTTGTTGGCCTGATGGTAGATTCAGCCGCTCGTTACCATCGGCTGCTCGAGAACCAGGATCAGATTCCTCCCGGATTGTTCGAATGGGCGTTTCCTCGCCGACCAAAAGACGAATAGCCGCTTGCCGCAACCGAGTGTGAAGCGTCCAGTGTCGGTTGGATGGAGGTGTGCGAGCGCCAAAGCGAAGGTTTCCGATGACGACAACGCTAACCAAGATCGACGTGAGCGGTCGCCACCTGAGTTCACCGCGCCGCCTGCGTGGAGATTTTTTCGACCGAGAGCCTTGCGTCGCCGACTCGCCGTCTCACCGCAGCTGTTTGTCCAGTGTCTGAACCAGCGAAAACGCAGCTTAGAAACGCGGCGTAATTGCGAAACAGTTGGTTACCAACGCTCTGGCAATTCGTCCACAAATGTGGACGAGTTTGGCTGATTAACTCCTCTCGTGTGGTGACCGCTAAGTCCCCGGACAAAATCGGGCCAGCCAGTTTGCCACCGGCCATAGCGCCGAAAGCGGCGTAGGAACTAGTGTTTGACTTAAAGCCGCTGGTGGACTAATAACAACTATTCCCGGCGGGTGCCACGCAGTGTCCGGGACAAATTCCCAAACCATTGTTCCTAACTCATTAAATGAAACGATTCTTGCTCACTTCAGCGTTGCTCTGCGTCCTCATAGGAAGCCCGAGCGCCAACGCGTATTATATCCGCGAGGCCAACGGCACGCTGACCACCGATATCCCTACTTTGACCATAACGCAAACGGGTCCTGAGGCTTGGCTCATATCTGTCCCCATCCCGGTAAACGCTGTAATAACCATCCCAGGCTTCCTCGCAGAACCCGCTGGAGAACCCGGCCTGGTCAACCATACCGCGTTCGATCAATCTCAGCTTCGTCAGAAAATTCTCGGGATTACCTGGGTGAGTGACTTGCCAGACCCCGGGAACGTAATTGTAGAGGCGAGCCCGTTCGTGACTCAATGGACCTTGTCGCAAGTGTCTGATCAACAGTTCGATGTCACATTCGAAGATTTGGGCGACACTCCGCCCCCCAGCAACGGCGTCCCGGATGGCGGTTCCACCTTGGCCATGCTTGGACTGGTCATGGTCGGTTGCGCTGGAGTGCGGAAACGATTGACTCGATAGCGCTAAAGCTCATCGTTAGAGCCAATTCAGCCGCTCTCGTTCCTGAGAGCGGCTTTTTCATGTCGCGGCACGGGGCGTCCAAGGTTACTGTGGCTACGAGAGGCAAGGAACTCGAACGGCTGGTCGGGAGCCGGGATATCGTGACCCAACGGTCTTCCGTCGCTATTCAATTCCAGTGACCGGCCAGCGCTCCTGCTGCCGCGTTCGACCGTGGCGACACGACTACGGCCGATGAGTCAGTAGCCACAGCCGCGCCTGTGATCGCAGTAATGAGGATGATGTTCCGCTCAACCGTCTCCAACCTCTTCCGCAGCGCCAACGGCAGCTACTACGGCCGAGTGAAGATCTACGGTAAGATCTACAAGACGAGCTTTGGCAACAGCAGAACTATTTCCAGAACCAGTCCCAGCGGCTGTCCTACAAAGAGATCTTCCAACTGGGTTGGCTCATCGGAAGCGGCGCGGTCGAATCGGCGTGCAGCGGGCAACAGGGACGTTTCAAACAACGCGGACAGTTCTGGACCGAGGAAGGCTTTCGCCATGTATCCGCCCTCAAGCAAGCTCGCGAAAACCGTCACTGGGATGAACTTCGGTTTGCTGCGTAAGGGCTAAGGGTGGTACAGCCAAGCTGCGCCCGCACCGAAGCGGCCTAGGAACTAACGTTTGACTCACAGCCGCTGGTGGGCTAACAGTAACTATTCCCGGTAGGTGCCACGCGGTGTCCGGGACAAATTCCCTGACCATTGTTCCTGACTCATTAAATGAAACGATTCTTACTCACTTCAGCCTTGCTCTGCGTCCTTATAGGGAGCCCGAGCGCCAACGCGTATTACATTCGGGAAGCCAACGGCACGCTGACCACGGATATCCCCACTTTGACCATAGCGCAAACGGGTCCAGATGCCTGGTTCATATCTGTTCCTATTCCGAGTGGAGCAGCGTTCGAGATCCCTACTTGGCTCGCCGAACCCATTGGAGAACCTGGTCTGGTTAATCATCTCAGTGTCGATTTATCTCAAGTTTCTCAGCGTATTGTCGGAATTAGCTGGTTGAGCGACGTGCCTGATCCAGGGAACGTGTATATATTTCCTAGCCCTTCCGTACATCCGTGGTTTTTGGAGGCAGTGTCTGATCGACAGTTCGATGTCACATTCGAAGATTTAGGCGACACTCCGCCCCCCAGCAACGGCGTCCCAGATGGCGGTTCCACCTTGGCCATGCTCGGACTGGTCATGGTCGGTTGCGCTGGAGTGCGGAAACGATTGACTCGATAGCGCTAAAGCTCATCGTTAGAGCCAATTCAACCGCTCTCGTTCCTGAGAGCGGCTTTTTCATGTCGCGGCACAGTACCTCCAAGGTTACTGTGCCTACGAGAGGCAAGGAACTCGAACGGCTGGTCAGGAGCCGGGATATCGTGACCCAACGGACTTCCGTCGCTATTCTATTCCAGTGACCGGCCAGCGCTCCTGCTGCCGCGTTCGACCGTGGCGACACGACAACCATCGATGAGTCAGTAGCCACAGCCGCGCCTGTAATCGCAGTAATGAGGATGATGCCGGTGTGGCCGGCCTACCGCTACCGGATAGTACGGCGTCCGGTACTGGGGAACCACGACGACCGGTGCCCATGGGCGACGCCCCGGATAGCGAACCACGGGGATCGATGGCGCGCACACGACAGGGGGCTGCACGACGACCGGAGGGCGCACGCATCCGCCAATGTTGATTTGGAATCCGGCCTGCGACGTTACAGCACTCGCGCTGAGCAGGGCGGCGGTCAATAGAATCATTCTTTTCATAACGAAGAAGAGACGGACGACCGAGAGTCCGTCATGAGTTCCGGCGCGCCTTTTCATAAGTTTTAATTCGAATAAAAACCCCGGCGCGCGAGTCACGCCCGGACCGTGCAATACAGGGTCAAACTATTTGGCCGCAGAGGGGTACAACCTGGGAAACGGTCAGGGAGTGAATGGTGCCCCGGTCCGGACTCGAACCGGAAACCAATTGATTAAGAGGCACACAGCTGACCTTCGCGGAAGGGCCGTCAATAGCCGCCAAAGTCAACGCCCAACCCATCCGATGGTACCCCGGTACCAACCTCCGCCAAAAATGAGTGCAGAAACAGGCCGAAAAGGCTGAAAAACAAAGCGGCAACAAGCCCTCAAAGAAGCAGCCGGAGTTCTTCCGATCGACGGTCCCCAACCTTTTCCGCAGGGCGAACGGCATCTTCTACGGCTGGGTGAAGATCTACGGTAAGATCTACAAGAAGAGCTTTGGCATGGTCTCATTGAATCTCACCGACGGTCATTACCCGTTGTCCATCAATGATGTTACCACCGCCTCTTGGTATTGCGCGTGCGCCTGTATTGTCGCTGACAATCAAGATTTCCCTGCGGAGCTCCATGAATCCATGTCAGCGAACTTCGTGACCGAGACATGCATGGGGTCGGCGCCTGCCCGCGGAATGGGGACCGTCCAGCAGTCGTTCTCTCTCGATCCAAGCAAGAGCTCTTCGGGCCGCCGCGCCCTGGTCAGTTTTGCCTCCAGCCGCAATCCTGCTCAGCGCCACCACCACCTCCTCGAAACGGTAGAGTCGATCGCAGGAATGCGTGAACCACCCCGCGGTCTGGTACTCACCCCCACCTAGTTTGGATGGAAACAGGCTCTCAATAACCCCCACCGCGGGACCAAATCTCGTGGAGTAATCGAGGCCGAGCAAAATCACGCGCGGATCTGGAACTTCACCCAGGACCAAGAGCCACGCCTGCGCTTCACGGATAACTGGAGCACTGGCCGCGCGTTCAAGGGCCCGTTCGAGAAACTGCGGCGACTCCGTAGCAGCAGCAGAAAGGGCTCTCCTTATGTTCGACGGGGTATCCCGACTGCTGGCTGCGGTCCCCAGCAGGGCTGGAAGCGAAAGAAGGAACTCTGCTGCTTCAGGGTCTCGCAAATGGGAGGTCAAAGTGGTGAGCCAAACGTACGATAGTTCGTCGTCGAGCATGCACTGGACTCTGATTGTCTGCAGCCAGCGGATTACTTTGGGGTCTCTGTTCCATTTGAGAAAGCCTAGCAAGACACGGCTTTGTCCCGATTTCCAAAAATGTTTCAGTTCCCCGTCGAGGAGGTGCATGGCGATCTCAGGTGCACTGCTAAAAAACAGACAGAATAGGGCCTTCGTCACTAGGCAAGCCCT
>JBGAIN010000229.1:0-9911 GCA_044225505.1 Limisphaerales bacterium | reverse complement strand
TATAGCGTGAACTCGGACCAGCTGGTCTATGGTGGTGACAATTTGGTCTGTGTCCGCGTTTACGACGATGGAGGCCGAGGTGGATTCAAAGGGGACGCGCCTGCGCTTTTGACGCCGGACGATGCCATCAAACTGGAAGGCAATTGGCAATTCCGGACCGGGGATGACTTGGCGTGGGCGAAGCTCGCGCCGGAAGAGGGGGCGGATGTGCCCCGATTCAACCAGGTCATCGATGCGACGGCGATCTCCGCTCGCACTGCCGAGCATCAAGTGCAGGAGCAGCCTTTGACTCCCGTCGAGTCGTGTGCGCGATTCCAAGTGGCTGACGACCTCGAGATCGAGCAAGTGCTCAAGGAACCCGTCGTGCGCCAGCCGGTCTTCTTGAACTTTGACGAGCGCGGTCGCATGTGGGTCGTTCAATACCTCCAATATCCTGACCCTGCCGGCTTGAAACTGATGAGTCGCGACAATGTCTGGCGCGCGGTCTATGACAAAATTCCGCCGGCACCGCCGCATCATTTTCCGGGGGCGGATAAAATTACCATCCACGAAGACACCGACGGCGATGGCGTGTTCGACCGGCACAAGACCTTTATCGACGGCTTAAATATCGTCAGCTCGGTCGAACGAGGCCGGGGAGGTGTTTGGGTCTTGAACCCGCCCTATCTGCTCTTCTACCGAGACGCCAACGATGATGACATTCCCGATGGCGATCCTGAAGTGCGCTTATCCGGCTTCGGTTTGGAAGACACGCATTCCGTCGCGAACAGCCTGCGCTGGGGACCGGATGGCTGGCTGTACGGCTGTCAAGGAAGCACCGTGACAGGCAATATCCAAATCTATGGTGCGGACGCGCAGCCGCTCAACGCGAAGCCGATCTTCTCGCAAGGCCAGGGCATTTGGCGGTATCATCCCGAGCAACGCCGTTACGAGGTGTTCGCCGAAGGTGGAGGCAATGCGTTTGGGTTGGAGATGGATAGCAAGGCGCGGATCTTCTCTGGTCACAATGGCGGCAATACACGCGGATTCCATTATGTCCAGGGAGGATACCTCCAGAAGGGTTTCGAAAAGCATGGACCGCTTTCGAACCCGTATGCGTTCGGCTATTTCCCACCGATGCCGCACAACCAGGCGGAGCGGTTCACTCACAACTTCATTGTTTACGACGGAGGTAGTCTCCCGGACTTCTACCTGGGCAAGTTGTTCGGCGTTGAGCCTCTGCAAGGCCGAGTGGTCTTGGCCGAACTGCAACAGGAATCCTCCACCTTCCGAACCCGCGACCTAAGCTTCCCGGTCACGACGACAGACAAATGGTTTCGTCCCGTCGATATTAAGGTCGGTCCGGACGGCGCCGTCTACGTCGCTGACTGGTACGACGGCCAGGTCAACCATTATCGGAATCACGAAGGGCAGATCGATAAAGAGAATGGTCGCATCTACCGGATCAAAGCCCGGGGGGCCAAACCCGCGCCGCGATTTAACCTGTCGGCTTTGGACAACGCCGCGTTGTCGCGGATGTTGGAACATCCCAACAAATGGTTTCGGCAAACGGCCCTGCGCGTGCTGGCGGATCGCAAGCCTGCGAACTTGGCGGCGACGTTGCGGGAGCAGGCGCGACGGCAATCAGGACCCCTGGCGCTCGAAGCCCTCTGGGCCTTGAACCTGGTGCAGCCCCTCGACCCGGAAACGTGCGCGGAGTTTCTCGATCATCCCGATCCGTTCGTCCGGGCCTGGACCGTCCGTTTGCTGGGCGATCGGCCAGTTCCGCAGTTCAGCGCTGTCACCGGCAGTCAGCTGGCGACGTTGGCCCATCGAGAAGCTAATGCGGAAGTGCGCAGCCAGTTGGCCAGCACCGCCAAGCGTCTGCCTGCCGCAAGCGCGTTGCCGATCATTCGCGGCCTTCTCGATCACGATGAGGATGCGGGCGATGCCCGGCTCCCACTCTTGATCTGGTGGGCGATGGAAGCCAAAGCCGATTCGGATCGGGACGCTGTGGTGGAAATGATGAATGAGACCGGCCTCTGGGCCAAGCCGATCGTCCAACAGCAGATCCTCGAGCGATTGATGCGCCGCTACGCCGCCGCCGGGACTCGCCACGATTTGCTCGCCTGCGCTCAATTGCTCCGGCTCGCGCCTTCCCGTGAGTTGGCTGCGCGGCTGATGGCGGGTTTTGAGCTCGCGTTCAAGGGACGACCCACGTCTGGTCTGCCTGAGGAGCTGGTGGAGGCGATCGCAAAAGCCGGCGGTGAATCCTTGCCCCTGGCCGTCCGGCGCGGTCAAGCGAGCGCGATTGCCAAGGCGCTGGCACGGATCGCAGATTCGGATGCCCCTATCCAAGAACGCGTCGAGCTAGTCCGGCTGTTTGGGGAAACCAAAGAAACGTCCTGCGTCCAGACGCTCTTGCACTTGATCGATCCGGCTGCAGAACTGACGTTGGCGAAGGCCGCCTTGAGCGCGCTGCAACTCTACGACGACCCCGTGATTGGCCAAAAAGTGGCCGTTTCCTTAGCGAGTTGGCCTGCCGATCTCCAAACCGCAGGCTTCGGTCTCCTTTCCAGTCGGTCGATGTGGGCCAAGGCTCTCCTGCAGGCGGTGGACAATGGCGCAATCCCCAAACGCTCCGTCCCTCAAGATGCGGTGCGCCGAGTTAAGTCTTTTTCCGATCCGGACCTCGCGGAATGGCTGAGTAAGCACACACTCGGCGAACTCTCGCCCACCACCGCCGAGATGCAGGCCAAGATTGTGCATCTCTCCCGATTAGTTCGAGACGGTTCGGCCAGCCCGTATGAAGGGCAGAAAGTATTTACGATAGCGTGCGCTGTGTGTCATACCCTGTTCGGTCAGGGCGGAAAGATCGGTCCCGATCTGACAAGTTACAAACGCGATGATATCGACACCATGCTCCTCAACGTTGTCAATCCCAGCGCCGAGGTCCGGGAGGGTTACGAGAATTACCTCGTCACGACCAAGGATGGCCGTACCTTGTCTGGGTTCCTGGCCGATAAGGATAATCGAGTCATTGTCCTCCGAGGATTGGATGGCGAGAACAATGTCGTGCCACAGGACCAGATTGCGGAAATGAAAGCTGCTGGAGTTTCACTTATGCCAGAGGGGCTCGTCGATGCACTCTCGGAACAGCAACTCCGCGACCTTTTCGCTTACCTGCGCAGCACTCAACCCTTGGTTCGGTAGGTTTTTTCGGTAGCGTCGGGCTCGATCAATAGTTCTGCGGCTGATCTTACGGATCCAGCCGCACCACAATTCGTTGATTTGACGGACTTCGACTGTGTGCGAAGCACCGGTCGCAGCCTTTGTCCGGCTCCCGCGATTTCTCAACGTTCGATAAATTCAGCCTACTACCAGAAAACCGACGCACTCGCCACCTGCGCAGCTTGTTCCGTAGGCTTTCTGATCGCGGAAACTCCGTTCTGCACGCGGTGTTCGTTCGCTGGTGACCCACAGGTAACCCACTCGAATTGGGTTACCTGTGGGTCACCACTGGATGAAGGGCGTTCGGAGCGTGTCGGGACAGGATCGGACCAGTCGTAGAAGGTGGGCTAGCCGCGCTTGGCTGGGACCACGCGTCTCAAGTGGCAAGCGCTTGGAAGGGATGTTGATATGGGACGCCACGGATACCTCTAAATGCCTCAGCTACAGGGCGATCCCTAAATGTCTCACACTTTGTCCGCAATTTGTGGACGGACTTAGAATTAAGCCTAACCGCTTAATCCCGTGAGCTTTAAAAGGTGAAGTCGACGTACCCGACGAACATTTCCATCCAGGATTGATCGCCCCATTGGACTGTTTGGGTAGGGTCAGGGTTAAACACGTTCTGAAGGGAATTGTCGAAAGCGCCCGTGACCAGAATTCGCGTTCCGGCCGGTAACGTTTTCGGCGTGGCCAACTGATATCCTACCTGCCAGTTAAAGTCGAAGTCAGGCACCGAGCAGAGTATCTCCCGGGTGCCATTCGGGTAGAGCGCCTCATATTTCATGTGCTTGCCGCGCAAATGCATATGCGGGTTGAAGCGATGGACAGTGATGGAGAGGGGAATCTTCAATGAAACCTCCACCGGGTATTCCGAGACTCCAGGAGGGATAGTAAAGTCCCTGTTGCCTAGGGGACCAACAGCCCATGTCTTAGCCGGTGGCGTTTTGTGATACCAAAGAGCCAGTGTGGGTTGGTCGTTGGTGGCGACGCCGTAGGGATTGTAGTGAAGGTTGAACGTGAGCCAGTTAGACGCACTCAGGAAGATCCCGGCGTTGGCGGGCATCCGCATCGGCTGATAGCCCGGCACGAATTCGGCAATATGAGACTGGTAGGTGGAATTGTCCGGGGTGCCGCTATTGCCAATTTGGTCGAGCCAAACGAGGTAATGATGCACCGCTCTATAATTTGACGGGCGAATGATGGCGGCGCGCAGCCAGACGTCGGTCGGATTGGGCGCTTGAACGAAGATGTAGCGATAAGGCTCCGAGCCAGTCGCTTTGATGGACTGCAATGGGACTGTGACCAGAGCGTCCGGTTCTCCAAGTTCCGGTGGCCAACCGTCAAAACGTTGAGGGGGTGGCAATTCCTGCAACGGGTCGTTTCCCGCCCCGCGAGGCGCTCCGGCCTCCAGCCATCGAACCAGTGTTGACCGCAAGTTGCCCGGCAAAGAGATGTCATTCGCGAAATGCCCGTAGGCGGGATCGGCATGCCATGGCGGCATTTTGTTGGATAAGAGAGCGTGCTTGATCGTGGGCGCCCATTCGGCAATGACACTATGGTTGGTCATGGCGAACGGTGCGACTCCCCCTGGATAATGGCAGATTGCGCACCGTTGGTTGAAGATAGGCGCGACATCGTGGGCGTAATCAGGCACCGGCTCGTCGAGGTCGCGGAGAGCCGCGCCGCTCGCTGGGATGTGGCGCAGCGTCACGGCCTGGGGAAGAGTGACAGCGGCCAAAGCTTGACCAAGATAAGTCTCTGGCGCCGACCTCTGCGAGGGCGCCGCAAGCTCGCCACGATACGTGGCCAGAAATGCAGGAGGCTGAATAACTACCACCTCACCGACCTGGGTTAGCCCCACCGCCCGTGCGGCTAGTTGATTCGGGTCCGCAAGGATCGGGAATTGGATCTTCAAGCTTTTGGCTTGAGCTGCGATATTGCTCCGAACGGGGTTAGGATCCGAAAGCAGCAGCCAGATCAAGAGCTTGTTGGTGTAGGTTTGGGCCAATTCATTCAGCACTGGCAGGACCGGAACAACGCTGTCGAGCGTTGGGCCCGCGGCGAGCACTGCGATAGCGTCGACCTCGGTATGATAGTACAGGTCCTGGGCCGTGCCGTTTTGATCCAAGAGTCGAAAGTTCGAGACGGCATCGTTCAGTGAATCTGAAGTTTCAGAGCGCAGCCGAAAGTACTGCTGGGAAAGGTTGCGCAACGACCCTTCGGTCCAGGTTAAGGGTTCAGCGCCAGCCAGGACGGTTAGCCATGGTGTCCAGTTCGGAGCTCCCAAATCCGCTGTAGACTCCAGGGAATACTTTTGGCCGGCAGCACCTTGAACAGTCAAACGTGGCGCCTCGGCTCTCGATGGAAGATCGATCGCCAAGCTCGGCCGCGGCGCGATTCCCTGCAAGCGAAAGGGGGTTTGCGGGGTCACGGCGCTCTCCGCGAGCTGCAGTCGGAGTTTCTGCACGCGTTGAAAGCTGCTGGCGGAGGTCGAGCAGATCGGGTCGCTTGCGGGAGTGGCGTTCGCTTGAAAACAAACGATACCCCCAAGAATCGCCAGGAAGACGTGAGGGAGACGACGCGGTTTGGATTCGAGGCTCATAAGCAAGACAGATGGAAATAGCAAAACGACGCCGGACGGGACCGTCCGATCGGCAGCGGAACACTGGGCTTGGGAACTGGAACGTAAGCCACAGAAGCCAACTTACAGAACTGTGGGCCGGCGACAATAGCGATCGAGCGGAATCTGCGCTTCCTGGCTGTCGTTCGCGCCGGGGTGTCCACAGAGCCAACGGCACGCGTCCCGAAACCCGTGTGAACCGAATGCGCGACAGCGTTTTGGAGTGCGCCAGCCCCTGGTGCTTTAGCAGGAAGAGGCCTTCCATACTCTGAGGTAGCCATCGAGCGATGGAAGCGCACTCTGCGCTCCGTAAATCGTGAATGGACAACGAGGCCGCAATCAGCATTTGCTGATCGGACTGCAACTGGCTTGGATTCAAGCCCTAACGAACACGTCATAGTAATTTTTGCCGTCGCTGGAAGTCAGCCCTTCGAATGAACCCAGTGAAACATTCGGACAGAACCTAGAGAGACGATCTCGCTTGAACAAATGATCACCTCCGGAACAAAGCCGCGCTGCCGCAGAGTGGCAGCGGCGTCTCGCCGCTGGCAGGAATCTGGACGTGGCGCGACCTTCCCAGGTCGCGGTTCTGGGCAAATGCGAGCTGAAACCCTTCGGCCCCAATGAGGATGTGCGCTGTAAGCGCAACCCAAGTTGCGCGGTGATCATGAGCGCGACGAACGTTGTCTGCGCACGGAGTCGGGGTCGGAATCGGAATCGGTATCGTTCCTTGGATACCCCAATCCTCCTCCGATTCAACGGCGGTGGCGATAACACCTCCAGCCGCTCGTGACCAAAACCAGGCCTGTCATTTCGATCCCGACCCCGAGCTCGAATCACTGAAACGAACATCCGCTAATCGATTCCGGTTTGTGAATTTCCAAGATTCTGGCATCGTTGGCTCCGATGAAGCCGCCAGGTGTGCGGCGGCTGTCGTTTATTTTGGTCGTTAAGTGTCACTCCGCGCATCGCAATTGTAATGAGCCTCGAACTTCAAATCTTCATGCAGGACTCGCGAGTTCCGAGCCGCGACGCTTGGCAGCAGGCGATTGAACAGTTGGGTGCCTCAACAGTTCTCGAGCCGACGCTTGACCTCCGACGAGGTACCGGTTTCAGACCGACGAGTTACAAGGGACAGTCTACGGACTTCTAACCCGTCCGTTCGCGCAATGGAGGCACTTACCGAGGGCCGTGGAGGCAGTGCTGAATGGTCGCTTTTGATGAAGCCGACCAAGGATATTGCACCGACCTCAGGGGCCGCGCTATGGTACCAAATCGGCAGCTCACCCCGGCTGGTTCGGTGAGCGGCATCGTTTAGTATGGTGAAGACCGTCGCCCAAATCGCCGTCGCGTTGGCTCCACTCTTTTTGGCGGGGACGCGCCCTTTTGTCCGAGTTTTTCATGGCAGTGCCATACGTCCGGAGTTCGGCAGATGCTGGGGGATGCCGATCGTATGGGTGCTTTTGTTCGACATTTCGGCTCCGCTAGTCGGATCTTTGATCGACCCCGAGCTTGGGAGAGGCATTACTCACTGGGTTCCAGATTCGCCCGTCGTGCTCGCCATTATCGTCTTTGGTTGGTTCTACGCTGGTCTGACCGTCGCCTTAGTTTTAGTGGCGCGGAGAGCGGTTGATCATTGGCCGTGGCGACACCGAACTGCCGCGGGAGTGCGAACCGAATGAGATTCACTCAACACGATCCAGAATTCATCGTGAAGGTCTTAGATGCCTGTTGCGGCAGCTTCACCTTTCCCATGCTCGACAACGGATACGTCTATTCGGCCGCCAGCAGACTGTCATTGCACCGCTCTGAGATTGACTGGGCTATGGTCATCGAGTTGTTTGGTTTCTCGCCTCGCTCGGGTTTGCCTGATGTTCACGTTCACACCTTCGGCAGCCGCTTACATAACCGAGACAGAGTGGAGGACTATGTCACTTCCGACGCCCATCAAGCTTACCTTGCAAACAACCCTAACAACGACTCACGGTTTTTTCACCCGATTGAGGCGGGAGCGTGGATTGACGAAGACGAGCCAGAGACGGTTTCAGGTCCTGGCATAGTGACGCTCAGGGGCACGACTTTCAGTCTACCCTCTCTTGAGGGGTATCGGTCCGCAGGGATTGAGCTTCAGGCAGCTCGTCCGGCCATTTTCGAGTTGTGCCGATTTCTCGCGCATCACCAGCGAGACCAGGTTTTGGCGACATATTCCGAGCGGCGAGTTAGTGTTCCTCCGGAGCTTACAGAAATCCTTGTATTGGAGGACTGGCATCATCCCGATGTCTGTTCTGGGGAACTGCCGAGCGAGACCGAGACTTTTCGTCAGTTGGCCGCGGTGCTCGTCAGCGGTGATGTTTCCCGATATATGACTGCCGAGGCATACAACACACATTGGCGACACTGGCCGGACGCAGGCGCACTATGACGATATGACGAGCTTCACACCCGCAACGAGGCCGAACGAACCGGCTGCGTCTAAGGCTGGAGTCGTCTGTCCGTTGACAAGCGGAGGTTATCGAACCGGCGTCGGGGCGCTGACGCAGGTGCTGCACCGACTGCCGGCCCGGCAGCGTCGTTGGGCAAATTTGGAGCGAGTGGAGGGCTACCATCGGTGAGCTGAGCGCGACCTGTGAAAACGATACCCCACATCGGATGCGCTGCAATTAGTGTCTCGGCGACGCTTCTTTTCGTGGGTTGCGTTGCCGTTGATGTTCCTCCGGATCTTTTGATTCGAGACGGTGCGGGAAAGCCTCTAGTCGGAGCGAGGGTGGTTGGGAATCTGTCATCAAGTGAAGATAAAATAAGCACTTCCGACCGTTGGGGGCGGGCCTGGATTCCGCGAGCAGCCTCGGCGACGAAGTGGATATCCGTTTGCATGGAAGGGTTTGAGCCGGTCGATCACATCGATGTCGACCAGCCAAAGCCCATTGTTATCACTTGTTCAGGTGCTCGGTCGCGGGAGGTCCTCGAGCGACTTTGGCCTCCGCAGCTCAGCGCGGAAGATCGGACAGCCATCCAACGATTGCTTGGCGTGGCCGAGACGCAGATTCAGGGCATTCGCGTAGAAAGTTCAGACACAATCACGCTCTTAAGATACGGCCCGAATGGGATGAACTGGGCTGGTCCACTCTACCGCTTGCAGCGACGAGTGGAAGGGTGGGTGATCGTGGGTAAGGGGCACTGGGATGGGATTGAGGCAGGCTCGAGCCGGCCCGAACGGGATGAAATCGAATCCGGAAGGAACCCTGCTTTTCCTCAGGAGATACCAAGACCGAAGTTCTAACCGGGGCTGACCTGTTTCATTTAAGTCCTATGAAAACTGCAGCTAACGATCGGGTGGAAAAGAAATCCGCTGAGCTGGAGTCGTTCCGCTGTGAGAGCCTGGCCGCGGAAGGACGATGGCCTCACGATGCGTTCGGACACTCAAAGCAATCGCCTTGGGCGTACCGGCAGAGCGAACCCGGACATTAAACACGAACCATTGCCACCAGCCTCCGATTTAACTAGTTGAAGGCGTGAGCCACGAGTTTCTACTAAGGTTCGCTCGCGATCAGGGCGTCTATCAGGAGAAACCGCGGGAGCACGCCCAGAAGTAAGAGACCTCCGCTTGACTAACTATCAATGGACCGTAACGAATTCGGCGTATTCGTAGAGGCTGAGAGAGTCGGTCTTCTTCGCCACGCGTTCCCTGTCACCAGCACGCCCACCGAAACAAGCAGGAGCCAAGCGGAACCACCAACGTCCGGTACTGGCGCAACTTTTACTTGCGAAACGTCCAGGGCAAACTTCGGCAACTGCGCAAGTGCGTAAAAAGGATCCGGGCCGCGATAGCTCCAACCCTGAGCAATCTCGGCACCCGAAGCTAGCGGATAAGTGAATACAAGGGCTGGAGTCGACAACCAACTCGGCTGTTTGCTGGAATTAATCCCTTTAAGAGAATAAGTCGTGTTGGGATCGAGATCAATCGGAGTTGCCGAAGTAAATCCGAGATAGGTCGTCCCGCCAGGGTATTTGGTTGCTGGGTCACGAAATGTGTTGAGCAATTCTCCAACCTGGGTATCGCCTTTTAGAATCTCCACTCGAA
>JBGAIN010000228.1:0-10067 GCA_044225505.1 Limisphaerales bacterium | reverse complement strand
CGCTTAATCTCCGGTTCTTCCGTTCAATGCCACGTCCTCGGCCGTCCCGTCGGGACTTGGAATCGCGCCCATTCAACCTCGGCGTTAAAACGCCGAGCTATTCTCGAGTTGCCCCATCCGGGGCGCCAAGAGGCAATTACCGAATGGCATTAGAATAAACTCCGCGCTCCGATGATGACCGAATCAAACACTGGGACATCGAATGGCCGGTGACAAATTGTCCACAACTCGAGTTCTCTAAGCATGAGAGGTTTGCAGAAAATACGACGTGAATTCAGCAGTTGTGTATGACATCCGTGCTTACGTCTTCCGACCGGGATGCCTCGCTATTCCCACAACCACCGAGCCATCGGAGGAACAGCCGCCTCGTTTCGGAGCGAAACGAGTGTTTGAAGATTTGAACTTCGTAGCCGCCGAGCTTTTCAAACGCTGGGCGCATGCTGGTTCAAAGATACAGCACCGTAAGGACTTATGCGCAGTTGCAAGTTTATGTACCTTAAAAGGTCAGAGGCGGACTTCTTGGCTATTTTCTTAGTCCAAATCCGCCTCCTGCCTTCGGCGGCGACCATTTAAAATCGGGACGACTCGTCGGGCGCTGAGTTCTTCGCTATAACGGTATTTGAATGATTGGGTATTGAAAGGAGCGCGGGATTCATTCCGCCAGCAGCCACGTTTGAGGGAGGGCTTCTCGAATCATCCGTTGCGTGCTCCCAACTCGGCCGTTCCTGCGGGTTAAAACCCGCGTTCCGATTATCACTTCATGCCTCCGGTATGTCAGCCACGAGTGAGGCATGCGGGAGAAAAACCGCAACGCAGCGTCCCGCGCAGGCTACGCGGCCGGTTCCACTCCAAATCGGACGCCAGACGGAGACTTGGTGCGCCAGAATGGCCCAGAAATCGTCAGCACGTTCATTGGCATGCCTATCGCAATCCATACGCAGTCCCACCGTGGTTCGTCCAGGGCTGGTTCGGGCTTCGTTCAGGCTTCGTTCGGCCTTGCCCAGTCTTCGTTCGTCATCTGCCGAATGAGGCCTGAACAAAGTCTGGCCTAGCCTAAAGCAACCGAGGTGTAGGACAGAATCTGGGATGGTGGGGATGCAAACCGTCCACAGAAACGGGAACCGTTGTCAGGTCAGAGCCATGCTCAGGTCCAATCCCTTCGCTTTCATGGAACCCGATCCAACGAACGTCAACGGCAGCCGGCCTTGGAACGCCAAGGGTATGGGAATGCGCGCGCCCGGGGAGTGACGCACCATCACGGAGCCTCTGGGCAGAAAATCTCCGCAAATTTGTCAACTGCGACTAACCGCTCATCTTCAATGTCTTACAGCGAGTGCAATGCAGATTCCGGGCCGCTGTATGACGCCCGTGCTTACGGGGCCGAATCGCCAATCGGTCAACGAAAGTTACTACAGCCGCTGGAAGCGGAGTCTCCTGTATTTTTTAAATTGCAAATTAGGCCGGTTAAACTCATCCTCTGCGCCTTCAACCCATGGCTAAATCACTCCGGGACTTATGGGGCTCAGCGGCTTTAGCGATCGCAACCAGCCTACCGCTTTTTGGAGCACCTCCGAATCTTGATCCGAGAGCGGATGTCACCTCCAGCCAGGATACTGCCCGCGAGACCGAGCGCATCCGAGCGACCGACCCTGCAGGTGCGATCACGCGGGCATCAACCCATCTCTCCGTTACCCCGCCGAAGGATCGGGACTTCGGGGACGCTCCGGCGATTTACCCCGTGCAATTGACCAACAACGGCGCGTGGCATCTGGTCAACCCGAGTTTCCGCCTCGGTCCAGCGGTCGACGCCGAACCAGATGGGCAGCCGAGTGCGACCGCGGACGGCGATGACACAAACAACATCGATGATGACGATGGGGTGGTTCTTGGCGCCGCGCTCCAGCTGGGCCAGCCAAATAGCATCCAGGTTATCGCTTCAGCAGCAGGTAAACTGGACGCTTGGATCGACTTGAATCAAAACGGTATATGGGAGCATCCCGCGGAACGGGTCGCTGCGGGAGTGCCCTTAGTGGCCGGTGCCAATGCGCTTTCATTGACGCTTCCCGCCACAGCAAAAGCGGGCGTTACCTACGCGCGAGTTCGTTTCAGCGCCGTTGGAAATCTCCCGCCGGACGGCGGTGGAGGTTTCGGCGAAGTGGAAGATTATCGAGTCAACCTCAAATCGGCCGACGCGACCTTTGACTTTGGCGACGCCCCAGCCCCCTATCCCACCATACTCGCTCAGGATGGTGCTCGGCATACGGCCAGCGGGCTTTTCCTGGGCGCACGTCGTGACGCCGAACCGGATGGCCAGCCTCACCGATTGGCTCGGGGTGACGACGACCTCGACGTCAGCGATGAGGAAGGCGTGAACCTGAGCTTTGCCCTGGTGCCGTCGCAAACATCGTCTGTACGAGTCACCGCCTCGGCGGCGGGCCTGCTCGATGCCTGGATCGATTTCAATCGCGACGGCGATTGGGCGGATCCGGGTGAGCAAATCTTTGCCAGCACGGCCGTGAACGCCGGACTGAACACATTGAATTATCCGGTGCCAGCGAATGCTTCCACGGGCGCCACGTTCGCGCGTTTCCGCCTGAGCACCGCTGGAGGACTCTCGTTTACCGGCGCGGCTGCGGACGGTGAGGTCGAAGATTACATCGTTGAGATCGCGTCTCCAGCGGCTCCTTGTCTGCCTTTGCCAGCCGCAAAGCCGAACGTCATCATCATTGTTTCGGATGACCTCGGTTACTCCGATCTCGGAGCGCATGGATGCACGGATATCCCCACGCCGCACATCGATTCGCTGGCGCGCAACGGGGTGCGCTTCACGAGCGGTTACGTGACGGCGCCGGTGTGCAGTCCGTCACGCGCCGCTTTGCTCACGGGACGCTACCAGCAGCGGTTCGGACACGAAACGAATCCAGGGACCAGCCTGGAGCGTCATCCGCGTTTTGGATTGCCGCTGACGGAAACAACTCTGGGCGACCGTTTCACCGATCTACAGATTCCCACGGGCTGGATCGGGAAATCGCATTTAGGCGGAGTAACGAACCTTTATCACCCGATGTTGCGCGGATTCGGCGAGTATTTCGGTTTCATCGAGAGTCATCATGATTACTTTGACCAGGGACAACCGCTCATCAAACAGGAGGATCCGATCCTGGACGGTTTCAAGCCGATCGTGGAAACGAACTATCTGACGACGGCCTTCGCCCGCGAGTGTCTCCAGTATATTGATCGCCATACCAATAAGCCTTTCCTCCTCTACGCGCCGTTTAATGCCGTGCATTTTCCTCAACAAGCACCACCCGTTTTGCGAGACCGGGCGGATTTGTTACCTATCACCGACCCGCATCGACGCATCATGGCGGCGATGTTGATGGGATTAGACGACGCGGTGGGTGCGATTCTCGCGAAGTTGCGACAGCTCAATCTCGAAACAAACACGTTGATCTTCTTCACCACGGACAACGGGGGAATGGTGGAGTTGGGATCTCTCAATCGGCCTCTGCGCGGTGGCAAAACGGAGGTTTATGAAGGCGGGATTCGTGTGCCGTTCTTCATGCAGTGGAAAGGCTATCTGCCAACCAATCAGGTTTATGCCGCGCCCGTCAGCACGCTGGATATACTACCCACAGCAATCGCGGCGGTGGGTGGCGAAGTTTCCCCGTCGTGGCGTTTGGATGGGGTCAATCTCCTGCCCTACTTGTGCGGACAATCCAACGGCGTGCCCCATCCAAGTCTGTTTTGGAGAGTGGAAACGGATGGATTAAGTCCGGGCGGCGAAGTGCAGGATGGGCTCCGCGCCGTGCGTGAAGGGGACTGGAAGCTCGTCAAGAGCGGCATTCAAAAGAACTGGGAGCTCTACAATCTCGCCACAGATATTGGAGAAACAACAGACCTCGCGGACGCGCGGCCCGAAATCGTGCAACATCTGGTCACTTCCTACGACGCATGGAGCGCGGAGATGGCCCGCCCGCTCTGGGCGGTCGATAACGTGTTTTTCCCCTCGCCGGATTTCGTCTTGGAGGACATTCGCTTAGGGACCACGGGCGTCTCGTATCTTGCGCCTGAACCTGTGCCGTTCGGCGCTCATCTGGCCTTTCAGGATGAGTCGAACAATCTTTGGCGAGGTGAAGTGGATTTGCGAAGCGGCTTTTTCCTTTCTGGCCATGGCAAGGATCTGCTCGTGGAGAGCGGGCTCGCCCCGTTATCCGGTGCGATCCATGGCGCGGAATGGGGCCTCTCGACGAATAGTCCGGCGCTCTACTACACCAAGCCTGACGCCGCCGGACTTCTTCAACTCTGGCGGGCGGGTTCGCTGGATGCCGGTGTCACCCTCTCCCAAATCGGCAGCGCGCGAACCAATGCCTTCAACGTCCGCGCCAGCCAGGAACCCAGCAACAGCGCGGTTCAGCTCGCCTTTAACGTGGGCAATGTCCTCTCCTCAACGGCGTATTGGGCCAATGAGAGCGCGCCCGCCAACGCGCTGCCACTGCCGTTGCACACGGGCGATTTCCGTAATGGTCATTGGCTGCCGGATGGCACGGATTTCACTTACGCCGCTAGCGCTGCGGCCCTACCTGGACTCACCCAAGTGGCGCGTTACGTGACAGCCACTCAGACGCTGCAAATCATTTCCGATGACGAAGGGGAAAAGACCGATGTCTGGGGTTTTCTTGCGCCGGAATACGGCGGTGAACTCTGCTATGCAGCGGTTGTCGATCGTACATCCATTGCGATCTATCGCGATCTTCATGATCGGCCGAACGGTCTCCACACACGTGTGGCCACGATCACTCAGCCCAGTGCTCATCCACTGCGCTTCATTTATTCCTTGGAACCGTTGCCCGGCGGACGCGGCTTCAACGGAACGAGCTACTTCTCGTGCGCCGCCTACGAGAGGAACGATCCGCAAAACCCTGGCGATTCGGAAATGTGGATCATTGGGGTGGGGCCGGATGAAAACAGCTTTTTTGTTCGCCGCGTGGATGAAGGCATCGGCACTGGCTTGGCCGCGGAACGGCGCGATCCCAAGACAATAGTAGGCGCAAGCGAAATCTTGCTTTACTACAGTCGAAAGACGGAGACGAACGTGACCCAGTTGCGCGTTGCCAGCACCGGAGTGAATCCACCGGAGTTTACTGGTCCACCGAGCGGCTTCAGCCAGCTGCAGTTCACTCGCAGCTTCACCTCTCCGACGAATGATCCCCTGGGCAAATTGATCCGCGGCACGGAAGTGCTGAGCTTGGTGACGCACCAAGGCCACCTTTATGCCGCGACAGGCAACCGGCAATACGTTCCTTATCCGTCTGTCAACAACCTCCCGAACGATTGGACTGGGGCGCAGATCCTCGTCAAAGATGCTCCGAACGTCCCCTGGCACGTGGACGTGGCCACTCCGGCTATCTTTCAACAACACCTGCGGACCGAGACTCTGATGGACTTCACTTTCACCACGGGAGCGACGGCGCTCCACTTCGCGACCCGGTGAACCTCTGATCGCAGGGCTGAGCGATATCGAAAAACCAACTCTGTGGGCGCGCATCTCGCCACGGTGCGCACGCGCCGCGATGGCGCCTCTCCGAGTTGGCGTGATTCGCACGTCGCAACCACGCGCGCGCCGGCCAATGTCATCAGTTTTGGCTCGCACGTGGATCGTTTCTCAGGCGTGCACCACATTTTTGCCGGGCTCCAGAATGGCGAGATTTACCGGGGGGCGTATGATGAACGCGAAGACAGCAAGGTGGCCTGGGCGACTCAGAATGCGGAGCTAGCTGGGATGGGACCGATTACGTCCTTCGCCGAATGCAACGGGTTGCTTTACGCCGCGGGTGGTTTATTGCAGACCAATCGGGCAACGGAGGTCGCGGGAGGATTGTTCGTCCGCCGCGATACGAACGCGACTTGGGAGCTGGTTTACCAGTGGCCGCACCCGGTCGATGTGATGACGGCACCAGAAGAGCAACGCCTGATGCGCGGCCTCACTGCCGTGCCGGAACCACACGACCAGGACCGCCAGGTTTTGCTGGCCGCGCGGGCTTGGCCGGGAGTCATCGAGCGTATCGACCCAGATCCGACGCGCGGCCATGTGGTGACTGTCGAACTCGATGTGCGCGACTTTTTCGCGCGCCTTTGGAATGACGACCGCGTGCGGCAGGGTTCGGTCGTTCTCGGATATACCGGCTTTACCCTGGCCACCAATCCAGTCACGAGCGAACGTGTGCATCTCGTGGGAGTTTGGCTGCAACATCCTGACGACACCGTCCCGCCGTTCAACGGTTCCCACTTTCTCGTGCGTCATCTGGACGCCACCTACGAATTGGCGGACATTGAAAACTTCTCTCCAGGTCTTCCGGCGGGCCAAAGCCTGCGAGCGACACGAGCGATCGTTGTATCGCCCTTCGCCCAAGACAACGGCAGCGTCCTCTATTTCGGTGGCTACGACACGGCGGACACGGCCTCCCAGGACACCGCCTGGATTTTGCGCGGCGATTGGATGGATTGGCCAGCGCTTCGGATCACGCCGTCTAGTGCCAACGAACACCAGCTCACCTGGCCGTTGACGGAGACCAATTGGGTCCTCGAGGCAAGCTCCAGCATCGGCCCGGAACGGAATTGGTTGAGGGTGCCCGGACGCTCGACACGTTCCAACCACACGGCCACGCAGAGCGTTCGTGGCTCAGAGTCCTCGGCCTACTTCCGTCTGCGCCAACCGAGAGACTGACAGACGGTTTGTCGTGGGCTGATCGGACGGAGAGACATCGCTGCGTCAGCAAGCCCGGGCGTCATTGACCTTTCTGACAGCCGACCAAGGCACTAAGAGCGTGACCCACGTAATCGATGCGGACTTCATCGGCCATTTGCGTCCGAGGCGCCAGCCGGAACGGGAGAGCACCCGCGAATCCAACCCGAAGATCACCTTCCGGGGAAAAACATCATCGCGGCCGTATTTGCGGTTGTCCTTGTTTCCGGAGTCACGCGCATCGCTCACGCGGGAGGAGCTGACGCTGACGATTTCGCCGTTCCAGATGGTGGATCGTCGGTAGTCCTCGTGGCCTGCGCCATGGCTGGCATTGCCGGTATTCGGAAGTGGGTGCGCAAGTAAGACTGAGACATTGTCCTTTATAGCGGTGAGCAGCCTTACGTCGTTCGACCCGATAGACGGCTGCTGCCGCTCGTCGAGTCTGAGAAAGTGGAAGTGGCGTCCCGCCGCTCGCAGCCCTCTCCCATCAACGATCGATGATCTTGAGCCACAATCAGAGCCGAGACGGCTCTGCCACTTTGATTCGTAAACAGACCGTCTGGGAGTGGACAGCGGCATCCTCAGACTTGCTCCGGGATCCGGTATTGTTTGCGATAGGCCGGTTTTAGGAGCTGGTTGCCTTCGTCGTTATTGGTAAAGCGCTCCGTTGCGCCGTCGAACGCGAGCTGCTTTTGCCCGACGCGATACGAGAGGTTCGCCAGATGGACCAAGCACGCGCTGCGATGCGCTTGCTCGATCGGCGCATTCGGTCGCTGGCGCGTCCGCACGCACTCAATAAAATTCGGCTGATGCCATTTGTCGGGGAAGTATCCCTTGTCCTGATCGATTACTTTTCCGCCTTCGACCACCACCTGCCAGCCACAGCCGTGACGGCCGAGATACATCAAGGCCTTTGTGCCGTAGATCTCCACGCGCGTCGCGGACGTCGGCCAATGGGGCCACTTGTCGCCATAACGCACTTCGTTGGAAAACTTGCGCATATAATTGGTGGCATTGCCGCTCTCGCACGTCATGGCGTAGTCGCCAAAGTCGTAGGTGATGCATTGGAACTCCGGGACCTCGCGTTTGGATTGGTAGGCGTAATTGCCGCCGATGCAGACAACCGATTTCGGATGGGGCGGATCTCCCAAAGCCATGCGAGTGAGGTCCAACTGATGGCTGGCGTCGTCGGCGAGCGTCCCGCCTTTGTAATCCCACCACGGATGCCAATTCAAGTGGCGTCCTGGATTGTAGGGAACATACGGTGCCGGTCCGAGCCACGCGTCCCAGTCGAGACCCGCCGGAGGTTCGCTGTCGGGTTTAGCTTCCCACTTTGATCCATCCAGCATGTTGAACACTTTGACGTGAACAACTCGTCCCAGCTTGCCCGAAGCGATATAATCCCGGGCGGACGCCGCATAGGGAGCGCTGCGGTTTTGAAATCCGACCTGCACAATGCGTTGGTACTTCTGGGCCGCTTCGATCATCTTCCGGCCTTCCCAGATCGAGATGGACGGATTCTTTTCCACGTAGACGTCTTTGCCCGCCTGGCAGGCCCAGACCGTAGCGAGCGCGTGCCAATGTTCCGGAGTAGCAATCACGACGGCCTTCACTTCCTTATCGTCGAAGGCCACGCGCATGTCGGAAATGCGCTGCGGCGCGCGTTGCTGCACGCTTCCCAAGTCTTTCATGATGCCAGCGCCGCGGTCTTTCCAGACGTCACAGACATATTTAAATTCGACGCCCGGTAACTTCGACATGCCAGATGCATGGCTCGATGCCCGGCCCCCTGCGCCAATCAAAGCGAGCACAATCGGCTCGTTGGAACTTTGCGACCGGACCTTTTGCGGCATGTTCAGTAGGGCAGAACCTGCGCTGAGCAAGGCGGTCGCTTTGCCGGATGATTCGAGGAACTGGCGTCGGTTGATGCGGTTGGTGGCCATGCTTGGAAGTGTATATCAGATGGAACGAGAAACATCAGCATTGCGCGGAAAAAGCAAAGCCATGGCACAGGCTGTGACATAGGCTATTCGTGGGTGTCCGCTTAAGTCCTTGCACCTTCGCGGCGAGGGATTTTGCGGTCACCATACTAGGATCTGGTTGGGCTCAGCGTGTCATTCTGAAAGCTCTCTTTCCAAAATCAGCTCGTAGTACTTCGCGGCGCCGTAAGCGCCAACTCCCGGGGCGAAAATCTGAACGAGACGCCAACCTTCCTGCGCGTGCTGCCGCACCTGTTCTTGGTAGTTATGGCGCGCCTCGCTTCTGGCACCTAACATCCCTTCACCCAAACGAACAAACTTATACTCGAATTTCTGTTTCATAAATCCAGGGACGGTTTTAGACAACGGTACTATCGTCGCGCTCAACTCGGCCTGGAATGCGCCGGATCTGGCGAATCCATCGAATGGCCCAGGCAATCGAGAGAGCATCGATCGCTAAGGTCAACGCCATTTCCATGAGAAGGACGGGGCTCGCCACCGCCGCGGTATCGGCTGTTTCCGGATTCAGCCCTGTCTCAGACTCAAACGCCTCGACCAGGAATATGGAACCATCGATCAGCCCGTGCAGCAAGATCGTGGGAAGGAAAGCCGCAGCGACTGCGAGGAAGCGCGCCCGGATCCGGCCTATGGCACGTTCGAGAAGACTGCCGAGAATAATCCCCCAAGCCCCGTGCGAAACGGCACCCATGACGCGCCATTCGGGCGCCGTCTGGGCAAAAGCCAGATTCTCCCGCAGTGCGAATCCTAAGCCGATTAGGCCGCCGATCAACCCACCGTGGGTTCGGGTGTATTGACGCCAGCCCACCAGGAAGACAAGGGTCCAGATCCCTTTCGCGAGTTCCTCAGGAATAGCCGCTTCGACGAAGGCGCTGAGCCAGGCTTGTTGTACGGTGGTTGCATGGATTTGCTCCGATGGAAGCATGGAGGGCAGGTTGCGCAAGACCGACGAGTTGATCGAGAACGCGCCCAGGCCGCCCGCCGCGAAAGCCGCGAGCAAGACCCAAGGTTTGGCTGAACGCCGGAGGAGCTTGGTCAAAAGCAAACCCAGCGCGAGCGGAGTCGCAGCAGATTTAATGACGGCAACGGCGGCAAGCATTTTCGGTTTGGTTTCCTACGGTCCGAGGCGTTAACCATGATAAACTGACTCTTAAAACGCAAGTGCACGAACGGATTACGCTGGAGAACGTCAGTTGCAGCTAGCTTTGGGTTGTCCTAAGTTCAACGGGTGCATCCCGTATCCCGCGACCCCGGCCACTTGACTGTGAAGTCACTATTCGCTTCGAGTGGGTCGCCAGCCGTGGAGACACATATCCACATCTTTT
>JBGAIN010000227.1:0-9857 GCA_044225505.1 Limisphaerales bacterium | reverse complement strand
AAAGGCCGCTAACACGTTGTCAGATGGATCGCATACGATTTCACTGGTCGTCCGCGATCAGTCAAACGCAACTGCGACCAACAGCGTCACCATCAAAAGCCAGCGTGCTGTTCCGACGAGTCTGGCAGATTTGGAGGTTCTCCTATCGAGCGCGCCTAAGTCGAATCCAGACGAGCGTTTTAGGTATTCTGTGACGGTGCTTAATCATGGCCCAGACGCAGCCGATGAGGTCAACTTAATGACTACACTTTCCTCAAACCTCGTGATTGAGGCTACGGAAGTGACGCGGGGTAGTTGCACAGGAACAAACGCCATTTCTCACTGTGCCATCGGGCCATTGTTGGTTGGAGAAAGCGCGGTGGTGACCTACGTCACGCGCGGGCTTGGGCTCGCTACGTTGCGGGTGAGTGGCAGCGTTGTTGATCCAGACGCGAGCAATGATGTTGTTCCCGGCGGTGTCATCTTGGGCGAATCCTCCGTCCCACCGTCGGTTTCCGTCACGCGGACTGCTGGTCAACTGCAGGTCTCGTGGCCAACTTCGGCTACCGGGTTTTCCCTCCAGACAGCGGATAATCTAACGCCGCCTGTCGCGTGGAAACCATCGAACCTTTCAGTCAACTCGAGCGTCAGGTCGTTTTCGACCACGACTTCGTCCACCAATCGGGCTCAGTTCTTCCGCCTCATTCGACCTTGAATGAGCGGGCGCCGTGCGCTGTCTCAACGAAGCGGCCACGCGAACCAGCGCGTCCCATTGCTCACGCACGAGGTCACTGTCTATGGTTCCGCGGAACATTGCTCTTTACTCTGAACCAGGTTCCAGAACGACACGTGATGTCGGCTCTCGGCCAGATAAAGGTCCCCCGACCTGAGCGCATCTCGGATCGCGAACGCGAGCGCCAACTCCCAAGAGCGAAGGTCGGGAGCGTTCTCTTCGCTGGCCTTGACCGCATAGCTCCAAATCCCTGCTGCAAACCCTGTCGGTGCATCTACCCCGAGCGCCGCATGCTTCCCAGGGTGAACTTTGCGCGCGTATTCAATGGTTTCCACGAGGGGCCCCGTACCGGGACCGCCTTGGAATTGGAGCTGCAGGAATTTTGGTAGGTAGCGCTTTAAATGGTGATGGCGTGCCCGGAGCTCTTCAAGGCCGCGGCGATCAACAACACGTTGAAATTCCCGACATCCGGCCATGGCCGCCCTCAGCGCAGGTAGATCCAGCTCGGCTACGGTTTCACTGATCGGGCGGCCGCTGTCCAGGAGGGTCTCAAGCGCGTCCAGCACAGCACGCAGATATCGGCCGGCATTTTGTCGTAAAGCTCGATGCCGCTCTTCGTAGGCGTGCATCGCGCGGCGGTGAAGACCCGTCAGGAACACGTGGTGCATCTCGACCAGGTGATCGAGCATTGTTTTGTTTGCCTCTGCCACAAAACACGCCACGAGTGCGTGCCGTTTTGCGGGGGCAAATCGCTTGAGATCGGCCGCGGCGTAACGGCGCGCCATTCCGGCTAGGTGGACCACTGCTTCCAGGCGGGGCCCGTGAAGTCGATACTGCCTGCTCCGAGCTCACGCAGCACCGCGGCTAGCTCGAGGTATGCATTGATTGAGTCAGGACGCGGTTCCGGTGGGTACTGCTTAAGCTGAAACAGAACCGACCGATGGTCGTCTTTAGTGTCGAGCAGCTTGTCCATCCGTGCGCATAAATCACCGGACAGGCGGCTGGAAATTCGAACCAGGGCGTCCTCTCCTGCCGCCACCGCTGCCGTCGTTGCCATGCGCTCCAGGCGAGTCCGGGCTGGCAAGACAATCTTCCGCTCTCGCAGATACTTCTCCGCCAGGACGACCAAACTCTCTGCGAGCAGGCCCTCTGCAGCTTGATCTCGGAGCCACGCTTCTAACGTAGCTTCGTCCGTTTCCGCATATGAGCGATAGCCCAGGTGCTCCCGGATTCTGCGCTCGTGCTCAACGTCAGTGGCCGGGCGCGATGGCGGGGCGACAAACAGCATCGGTGGCAAGCCCACTTGCCGCCCCACGTGATTGACGATCCGAACCGGAACCTGCGAAAAGTCATTTCCCAAAAAGCAACCGTAGCGGCGGAGCGTGCAGAGCTGCAGGGCAAAACTGTGGCGCTTTTCATCGCCTCTGCACTTGGCCAGCTCGGCGAGATCCGCGGACGTCAATGTCCAGTCACGGGCCAGTTCTTCGTCGGTGGGGTCAAGCGGCATTCCCAGAGGGGGTCGTCCTCGTGCGTCGGCTGAGGTGGTCATTTGGCGTTAACCGAAAGGCATCGCCATGCTGCCAACTGCCGGCAAGACCCATTTTCAATTACACGGGCCGAAGGACGGTCAGGTCAACGTCCCGCGGCGGGGAAAATTACGGTAGTCACCCCCTCTGAATAGCTCGTTCCGATGTCCTTACCGTAATTTTTTCCATCCAGGGGCGTTGTACCCCGGCTGGCCTCGATTCGATCTCTGGACCGACCTTCGCCCGGCGAAGCCAAGCCCGACTTGGTCGAAATCGATAGCTTGTGGGTGTAAGCACGGCCGTGCTTACGGGCGCTTTCCGCATGTAACAACTCTTTGCGTTCACATGACATACCGTTGTGACAGAATTCGTCCCTCCTCCATGGTATATGTCTCTTTCGATCAGCCGAGCGCCGGTGAGCGCTCCGCCCTATTCTCGTTCGCGGCACCTCGATGCCTGCTTCAGGATGTCCGTTTGGCCATCGGACGAGTCAGCGGCCAATTCCAGATTCAACCAAGTTCCGTGATACGACATCGAGGTCGACCGTTTTGAAGCTTCGATCGAGTGATCCACCTGCCCAACTGACGACCGTCCGCCATCGTATCCCATGACTTCTCGGCGGATTTTGATCCTGTTTCGAGGCTGAACCTGGGTTGGTTCTGCCTTCGCCAAGCTTTGTTCAGCTGAGCCTATACGAAGGCTGGGTAAGGCCGAACGAAGCCTGAACAAAGCCCGAATCAGCCCGATTGATGAAGCGCAAAAATTGTGCTGCACCTTTTAGAGAATAGCTACTTCGCCAAGCACCAGGCGGGATGTAAGCACGGGCGTCATACAAACCGTCGTAAATTGCATCACCGCAGTCGGAAGTAGCTTACTATCAATACTCTAAAGACGTCGACAATTTGATGCCACATTTCTCTTGGGAAAGTTGAACGAGGTTGGGCCTTCGGCCTGGGATTCTCCGCCTCCCCGTCGCCGCCGCGTTAGTCCTGGGTTTCCGAACTGGACCCCGCGCATTGAGTCATCGGAAACGATCGACAGTGCACGAAGCTTCGATTTCGACCGGCGTCACGCTCTCGGGCCACCAATCGCGGCTGACGGTCCCCTCACCGCGTTCCTTCCCGCGTCTGGAACCCTGCTGCTCAATCGGAGGACGAGCCTACGGAATACATCCAGTTCCCGACGAGAACCTGAGGAAACGCCTTCCAATCAAGCTTCTGTTAATCTAGTCTACAACTAGTTGTTTTGGATTCGCTCATGAAACAGTCGCTGACCGTTGGTGCCTTTGAAGCCAAGACGAAATTCTCCGAGCTATTGGAGAATGTAAGCCAGGGCGCCGAGGTGACCATCACCAAGCACGAAAAGCCGGTAGCCCAACTTGTGCCCATCGAGAAACCTAGCCGAGTCGAACTTGCGGAACTTTTCCGCGAAATGGATGAGTTTCGGGCCAAACATCCCCTTAATCCGAAAGGCCTACATAAGGTGACCTACCGCGACTTGATCGACGGAGGCCGCGAGCGATAAGCGCGTTGGTGATGGATGCCTCAATAACACTTAGCTGGCTACTCCCCGATGAGGTTTCGGCAATTGCAATCGCTGTTCGCGACCAAGATCTTCTTAACGCCGAGGCGGTCTGGGTTCCGGCCCACTGGAGGCTTGAGGTCTGCAATTCGCTCTGGATGGCCGAGCGTAGAAACCGTCTCGATGCCGCTGGCGTAACTCAGGCTGCCGCCCTTTTCCTCAAAATTCCGGTCACCATCGACACCGAAACCAACGACCGTTCCCGCTCGCGAGACATTGGGCCTTGCCCGGCAGCACGGGCTTTCAGTTTACGACGCTGCTTACCTTGAACTTGTGCTTCGTCGCGGTGCGGTGCTGGCCTCCCTTGATGGCCCACTTCGTGAGGTAGCGAAAAAACTTGGCATGGCGGTCGCGCCTAAGTCACTGCCCGAGGAGTAAATTGCGGCAATTGCCTGCGGTCTGAGACTGACTACTGGAGCAGTCGACTGCCTCACCTGACATTTTCGGCAGAGCAACCGTTTTCCAAATCGCTTGGCGTTGAAGCGACAGAACGCGGCGACCTTAGGGAGTTGTGGGCGAGTAGTCGCTTGCTTCTGCCAAAGTTCTGGCTGAGCAGTGAAATTGGTGTCCGTTTTGGTGTCAGTTTCCCCCCTCCCTTGCGCCAAACCGTTACCGTCGAGGCGGTTCAGTTTGGTGCCGGTGGTCGGACTCGAACCGACACGGCCTTCTAAGGGGCCCCAGGATTTTAAGTCCTGTGCGTCTGCCATTTCGCCACACCGGCAATGGATTACGGGAGTGACGTAGAGTGGAATTAAAGACAAGTCATTTAACCGACACTCACTGCCCTGCCCGGCGAAAGAGACGTTATCAGATCTCGACTGAGGGGTGCAACCTGTTCGTATGTGGAAGTTCAAACACCGAACTTGGTAGCTCCCCGAGACGCATTTTGCTCCGTCGATTGCCCTCTCAGCGCTCAACACTTTGGCGCTAAGTCGAGATCGAAGGATCAGAGCTCCAATTCGAGTTCACCCACCATTGTCGGAACGCTTGCGTTACAGCTTTAAAACCGTCAAAGGTCAACGGCTTGACCACATAAGAATTTGCGCCAAGGTCGCAGGCACGAGCCAGATCCTTTGGGCTATCGGAGGAGGATAAGATGATCACGGGGATCCGCCTGGTGCGGGGTTCTGAACGAATATTCTGTAACAAGCCAAAGCCATCGACTCCAGGCATCTTCAGATCCACGAGCAAGCAAAGCGGCCTCTCTGGATCGCTATCCAAAAGCACTCCAAGCTCAGCGAGAGCCTCCGTGCCGCTGCGAGCTCGTACCAGCATTCCACCAATGGATGATTTGTGAAACGCGCGCTCTAAGAGAAAAAAATCGTCGTCATTGTCTTCGACTACAATCACTTTCAGGGGACCTCGAAACGCCTGTCCGGACATGCTCAATTTTTTAGCGCCACGCGGCACGGGCGCAACCGGAGACGCATATCAGGCTTTCCCCGGGGAATGGGTTGACTTTATATCAGCGTAGTGGTCTTTCCCTGCTTCAATCCATCAGGAGAGTCAGTATGAAAATGCCGCTGCGATCGCAGGTATCGTGCGGAACGAACCGCGGTGAAGACAATGCCCAAGACGAGCACTCCCAAGCACTCCAATGAATACGTCGCCGGAGATTGGTCTGGCAGGAAAAAGAGGGATAAAGCCGCCATAAATAGCGCTGAGGATGTCAGGATGAGCCGCCGGGCGATGAAACGATTCAGGCGATACCAGAGCGCACGATCCCCAACGCTCGCAAATATCCCAAAACCGAAAATTCTATTGGGGGGAACCTTTTCGCAAAGAAACGGGAAAGACAGCGCTGACAAAACAAATCCAAGGGACGTAAAGACGAACAACCAGAACTTCATGATGAGTTTACAGGAATCGCTTGCGAAGGCTAATCAGGTGTTCTTTCATCACGGTCCGCGGTCTGGCTTCAGAACCTGCGTCGTGCCCGACTGATCGGGCCGATTCTTGAACCTGTAATCTTCATTGCACCGACTCACTCCACGTCAACAATCGATAAAACCGAGGGCTCGTCCGCGGCGCATCAACGATCGTTAATATCGCCGACGGTGCGATCAGTTGTCCGATAGGTGTCCAGGTCATAAGGTCGTCGGACACTTCCAGGATAAACATATTCCCAGCCTTCGGGGAAACAACTATCTCAACAACGCTCTTCGAATCGCTCCGAATGGCAAGCGTCGGACGACTCGTAGCGGCACCACTACTGTCTATCCTCAGGTCACTCGGGATGCCCTGTGGGATTGCCGAACCTCGGACAGTCGTTGTCAGGTTCGCGGAGTTGTTATTCAAATTAACTTCGCGCTCGTTTCCACGGACGCGAACCGCGTTTGTAATTTCGCCAGGCTGCCACGGGATCACAGTGACGGTCATCTGAACGGAGACTTCGGATAGCAGACCGAGGTGGAAAGTTACGGTTCCACCGTTCTCTGACCACGTACCCTGAGGAGTCTCCGCAGAGACGAACCGAACGTTCGGCGGGAGCGTATCGGTCACAATGACGCCTGTTCCTTCGCACTCGCCGGTTCGTTGAACCGTCAGCGTGTATGTCAGCTCCGATCCTGGTAAAACCAGATTCGACGATGCCGATAGGCCGACGAACAAATCGGTAAGACCGCAAATGGGTCGGCGCAACAGCCACCAAACCGAGTTCAAGAACAAGCGCCGACGTTCAGCAATGGATTTCTCGGAACTGGATCCGTTCACTACCAGAAAGTTCTGCGTCACAGTTCGAAGCCCACTTACCGAATCCTCGTTTGCGAGCAGCACATCGGCTGTTCCCGATTGGCCGAGCAACACTTGATCGCCACTTGCTTGAATTGCTGCGTCAAGTTGTGCTGGGTAGTCAAAATCTTCAACAAACCCGAAGCGACCATTCATCACGCGGTGATTACTATCGGCGAGTATCGAGATTATCCCATTCCCAGTCTGGCTGTTTGACGGTTGTAAATGAATCAGCTTGGTCCATTGGTTCCGCGCCGTCTCGCTGAGATTCGCAGAGGATGCGGCCAGACGTTCGCCGATAAAGTAGAGTGGAATGTCAGCCTCATAAATCTTCTGGAATAGATCCACTTCCTTGTCGCCGAGACCGCCCTTCATCTTAGCCAAGTCATCCCAAATGACCAACTTATACTGTTTCACGCTTTCCAAGGTGATCAACTCTTGGTCAAAGCTGTAGTAGCTTAGTCCCAACTCCACGAGGTAAGACTCCAACGTCGTAATTTCCGGGTCATCAAAATTCCGGACGATGGCGACATCGGCCACGACGTTCGCGACCTTGATCATCACGGGACTTGACTGCACGGAAGCACCGACGTCATCAAAGGCTCGGGCCGTTAGCGAGTGTTCTCCAACGGCCATAACCCCAGCCCAGGTAGCCCTGTAAGGCGCTTTCAAGGATGTCCCCACCCATTGACCGTCGGCGTAAAACTCAACGCGCGCGATCGAGCCATCACGGTCCGTTGCATCGGCTTGGATGACAATGGCCGCGCCCATGAAATAGGTCTCCTGATTCTCTGGGCTCGTGATTCGGACGGTTGGGAAATCGTTCACTTTATCGTCGTCTCGGATGATGCCAGCTCCTGCCACCTTCTTCAAAACCGCTTGCGTCGGTTCGCTCAAGACGAGCTGGAACGATCTGTCTGGCTGCGGAACGGTGTTACCCATGACGGACACGATCACGCTCTGGCTGGTCTGGCCCGGAGCAAAGCTGAGGCGGCCACTGACACCGGTGTAATCTCTCCCCGCTCTTGCGGTCCCGTCGACGGTTATATAATTGACGCTGGCGGTCTGACTACTTTTTCCACCCAAGCTTACGGTGAAGACTGCTGGGGTTGTGCCCGCATTTCCTTCGGTCACGGTCACATCACTAATGGTCAAGTCCGGTGCGGTATCGTCATTAACAATCAACCCTTCGGCGCGAGCCCGGGTCAACGTGGCGTTGACTGGCTTGGCTAGGTTTACGAAGAAGTTCTCATCCGCCTCAAACATGACATCTCCAACGATCTTCACTACCACGCGCTGCTCGATCTCTTTTGGGTCCCGCGGCACCGTCGATACCAGCCGGAAGAATCTAATCGCGTTCGATTGCGGCACCGCCATCCGATATTCTGTCCCCGAGATCTGGGCAGTGCCAGGCACCCTCTCCCAAGCTTCTCCTTCCCTCAGACTCGCACGCTCCTGCAACTCGTAGACATCCACCGTGCTCGTCCACGCCAATTGCCATTGCTCATCCACTCGGCTCAAGCGCAAACTCGGTAACACTTCATTTCCTCCGCTGGTTCCCGGTAGGAATTGCACTGTCCCGGTCGCCGCCACGTAATCACTTCCAGCCATGGCGCTTCCGTCCTCAGTGCTGAAGTCCACGCTCGCCGACTCACTACTAGCGGCTGATAATCGCACAGTGAATGCGGCGTAGGTAGTCCCATTGTTGCCTTCCACCAATCGAACATCGTCGATCCGCACGGTTGGGACTGTGTCGTCGTTGCGAATCGTGCCTATCCCCTGCCCTTTACCGAAGGTGGCATTAACCGCCTGGTCCAAGTTTACCACGAATGTTTCGTCCAGCTCATGAACTGTATCCCCATTGACCTTCACCAATACGGTCTTCTCCAACTCACCGACGACGAAGTTCAGCGTGCCGCGGCTGGCTTGGTAATCGCTGCCCACTTGAGCCGTCCCATCGGCCGTGGCGTAGTGCACTGTCACCGGTTTCCCACTCACCTCGGACAACCGAACGGTGAACAACGCGTCCACCGTCCCGGTGTTCCCCTCCGTCACGGTGACATCCCCCATGCTTAATTCCGGTACGGGATCGTCGTTTAAAATCGTTCCCACACCTGGATGGTCCGCAACGGTCGCGTTGGTGGCGTTCCAAAGCTTAATCACAAAGCTTTCATCCGATTCGTTCCGAAGATCGCCCAAGACGGGCACGCGAATGGTTCGAGTGATTTCGCCGATAGGGAACGTTAGGGTTCCGGAAACTGGAACATAATCACTGTCGCCGTGGGCTGGCGCCCACGTAATCTCACCAGCCTTCCAAAGTCGGTAAAAACCGGTCAAGCCATCCATAGGCCGCGTCACGCACAACCGATTTTCCTTCAACACAGGCTCTTCAGCTATCCTCACCCATTGGCTGTGCGGCGCCAGAGAGTTCCGTGCGTGCAGTTCATATCCTAAAAACGATGCGGGCCACGAGACGACCACCTGATTTCCGACGAGCGCCACGTCCGGATCAATGACGGAATCCGTGTTGGTCTGGATATCGACGCCATCGTCCGTAGCATAGTTCACCGTCACAGGCACGCACGCCCGTTCCGAAAGAGTCACCGTAAAGACCGCGTCGGAAGCGAGAGTATTTCCTTCCAGGATGGCAACGTCATTAATTGCAATACGGGGTGATGGATGGGCGACAAAGATCTTAGTCATGCTTGAAGTGGCGTTCCCGTTTTCATCCTGGACCGATATCGTCACTACCGTTTCCCCTGGGTTTAGGGTGGAACCTGCTGACGGCGATTGACTGATACGGAGCAGTCCAGTAGGAGTGCAGTCGTCGTTCGCCTGCACTTCCACGGTCAAATCCGGAAGAATCGCGTGGCATTGCGCGGCTGTCAGTATGCGGTCGGACGGCCAGCGAACGATTTGAGGCCCGGCAGCGTCGTTCACCTTAACCGTCGCTTTGGCGGTTGCCGACGCACAATCGCTGGATACAATCACTTCGTAGGAACCAGCATCCTGTGCGGTGACGTTCGCGAGCGTGTGCTGACTGGAATTCGCTCCGATTAGATCCTCGCAATCTTTGCGCCACTGGTAACGAAGATTACCCGGACCGCGCGCTGAGACTTGAAGTGTCACTGTCTGACCCGGGCAAAGGTTCACGCCCTGGGGCGCGCGCTCGATGCCGATGGCTTCTTTGATCCCAACAATCACCACCTCAGAATATGCTACGTCGCACACCCCGCTTTGAACCACAGCACGAAACAGGCTGAGTTGCTCTAAGTCTGGGGTAGTCAAGGGATTGACATTGGAATGGA
>JBGAIN010000226.1:0-10379 GCA_044225505.1 Limisphaerales bacterium | reverse complement strand
GTTTTCTTAAAGTAGGCCGCGCTCCAGCTATTGGCGATGTTGAAGGAATAGTCCCCAACACATCGGCAGCCAGCGAAAAACTCGAGGTGATCGTAATTACGCACCAAATAGCCATCTGCTTCCGACGACTTGACCTGCTTGAGAATCCAATCCTCGCCCATCTTGAAAATCCGCGGCGGCGCGACGAATATCGCTGCTTCATTGGCGCTCGCCGCTGGGGGGAGGGTGAGGGGCAAGTTCCTCTGAGCTCGCTGGCGTTGCCAGGCACGAAACTGCTCTACGGCGAGTCGATATTTCTTCGGATCCTCAAAATCGCAATAGATAGTTTGGACGTCGCATTCAAGCGCCGCTTCGAGTTGCGGAAAGCTCCGAACCAAAACAGCTAATTGAGGATCCTGGACAGCTCTTGAGATTGAGGTTTCAGGGCCGGGGGTGGGATTTTCGGCCAGTTCCCAGCGCTTAGGGCGCGACCGCGCGGCTTGGAGCGCCGCCACCCAATCCCGACGCATTCGGTTCAACTCACTCACGGGGAGAATAACTTCGCCGAGCAGCTGATTTTTCACCTCGCCCAATACGAACGGCGTTCCTCCCAGGCGGCCTAACTGTTGCTCCAAGCGCTCCGTTGTGAGGGGGTGAGCAGTGGCGGCTGTCAGGTTCATGCTCGAACTCGTCTCCACGACATGTCCGGTATCGTCCCGAACGATCAGCACCAATGGACGTCCGACCATCCCGTGAACTTCGAGATTGACCGGTCGGCGGAAGCGCGGAGCGTTCCCTGCAAAGCTAGCGCGAAGCTCCCTGTTTAGCTCAGGGTCACTCGTTTTCCAGACCTTGTCTCCGGGATGGACTCGCGCGAAATCAATGTCACCCGCACCAAAGGCCAGTCGGAAAGCTTTGCCATAGGGGTCCACCGCATAGACACGCCCGCCTTCCTCCTTTTCGTCGGGACGGCCACAGTCAAAAACAACGCCATCGCCCGGGCGAAGCGGTGCGGCCAGGTCCATGACGATACGGTCTCGGAGCACCTGTCCGACGGAACCCAAGTAAACCCCTCGCTTCTTGCCGAAGCGCGCGTGGACTAGGCGTTGATTGTCAACTCCTCGGAACCAACCTGTGAAAAGACCTCGGGAGAAGGCCATCTCAAGCTCATACCGCACGGTAACAGAGGATGCCGAAGGTGAGGATGACTCTCTGTTGCCCAGACGAGGGATGTTCCTGATGGAGTCGAGCGCTTGGCGATAAGCGCGGGTGACATTCGCAACGTATTCAGGAGTCTTCAAGCGACCCTCGATCTTAAGTGACGTCACTCCGAGGCGGACCAACTCTGGCAGAACCTCCAAGCCCGACAAGTCTTGGGGGCTTAGCAAATAACGTCGGTCGTCCAGTGGCACGAGTTTCCCGTCTGCAATAAGTTCGTAAGGCATACGGCAAGCCTGAGCGCATTCTCCACGATTCGCGGATCGTCCACCGAGCGCTTCGCTTGTCAGGCATTGACCCGAATACGCCACGCACAAGGCGCCATGGACGAACACTTCCAGCGGAAGGGGAGAAAGTCCTCCGACGGCGGACTGAATCTTCTCGATCTCGCGTAGGGAACACTCGCGCGCCAGCACGACGAGATTACATCCAAGTTGTCGGGCGAAGCGAACGCCTTCCGCGCTGGTCACCGTCATTTGGGTAGAGGCATGAATGGGAAAATCCGAAGAAAGCGAGCGAACTAGCTGGCAAACGCCCACATCTTGAACAATCACGGCATCGACGCCTGCGACGATCATGGCGCGAAGATACTGCTCAGCCTGAGCTAGCTCATTTTCGAAGACGAGCGTGTTGAGGGTTACGTACCCTTTGACCGATCGGGAGTGAAGAAACTCCATCAACTTCGGAAGATCCGCATCCGTAAAGTTGTTGGCTCGCATTCGAGCATTGAACCGGTTTAATCCAAAATAGATCGCATCCGCTCCATTTTCGACCGCTGCCCGGGCGCATTCCCAATCTCCAGCCGGAGCTAATAGTTCCGGAACCGCACCAGTCTGCTGGGAGGGGTCGCAGACTTCGGGCGGTTGCTTATCACTGGGAATGGACGAAACGTTGCTCACGAAGACACCACAAGCTACACAGGGGTTCAGCTTTCGCAATCCAGTAGTGCAGGCGGACGTTTTGAACGGTTCGGGTCTGGTGCTGAGAAAGCGCTCGCGCTACACTACGGAGATGCGAGTTCTCATCGTTGGCTGCGGCTACGTCGGATGTTCTGTGGGAGCTGAATTGGTGCGCCTCGGCCACCAGGTGTATGGGTTACGCCGTTCGCCAGAGGCGCATGCCGCGCTGAAATCAGTGGGCATCGAGCCGCTCACTGTTGATGTTACCGACTCAGTGCAACTAGGGACACTCACTCCGGATTACGATTGGGTGGTCAACGTTGTGTCATCGTCCAAGGGAGGAGTCTTTGATTACCAACGGGTCTACCGTGATGGGACGAAAAATCTGATCGAGTGGCTCAAAGGGGGAACGATAAAACGTTTTGTCTACACGAGCAGCACTGGTGTTTACGGGCAGACGGACGGCTCGCTCGTCAAAGAAAGCAGTCCTACCGAACCGTTGGTGGAGACAAGCAAGGTTCTCGTCGAAACCGAGAATCTGCTGCTGGCGGCCGCACGCGACTCCAAGTTTCCGGCGGTGATATTACGAGTGGCTGGGATATATGGTCCTGACCGTGGCCACTATTTTAAACAGTACCTGAAAAACGAAGCCAAGATCTCTGGGCGCGGCGACCGCATTCTCAACATGATCCACCTCGATGACTTGGCCGCGATTGTGATCCAGGCGTTGAAAAACGGGCGGGTCGGAGAGGTCTACAACGCCGTGGACGACGAGCCAGTGATGCAAATCCATTTCTTTCGGTGGCTCTCCGAAACGCTAGGTAAATGGATGCCGCCAGCGCAGCCTGAGAATATCGACGAGGAGCGGAAGCGAGGCGCGACGAGTAAAAAAGTTTCAAACCGAAAGCTGAAGATGGAACTCGGATACCAGTTTCGATTTCCAACCTTCCGTCAGGGGTATACAGCGGAGATCCAGCGCCTTGAGCGTGCGGGATTATTGAATATTGAGGCAGAACCTCGCTGAAGAGCGTTCGGCGCGAGAAGCAAAGAAAGAGCTCCAGTTTCTGAAGCTCTACGACGAGAGGCGGAATTGACCTCTATTGAGCGAGTTGATCGAGAAGCAGTCGAATCTGATGCAGGAAGAGCTCCTTGTTTTCGGGGAATAGTTTGAGGGCATCCTCTATTTCATAGCGAACACTCTCAAGGCAATCACTAAACGTAATGTCGGAGCTGATCTTGTCGGTCTGGGTCGGTGGTGTTTTCATCGTAAAGCCGCGGCGCTCTGTCTAGACAGGCGATGTCGAGTCCTTTGCGGTTACCCCACCAAGCCTTGGCTGGCAGAGTCTTGTAAGAAGGATTCTCTCACTGGGGGCAAGTGCCATCCGGCATGCCCCTAGGCTTACTGGTCTGCGTAACGTTCGCGCAGCATCGCTGTAAAACGTGCCGCCTTTAGTTTACGTCGCGCAACCACGCTGGGTTTCTCAAAATAACGCCGACGCCGGACGATTTCGAACGTCCCTTCTCGGGAAAGCTTCTTTTTAAGGCGACGCAGGGCTTTTTCCACGTGCTCGCCTTTCTTCAACGTAATTTCGGTCATAATATAGCTCTAAGCGTGCTTTTCGGCGACTCGTCCGAGTGACTCATCCACCCCGGTTTGTTATCCATTCAGAGATAATCCTGGATAGCAGTAACGAATCGTCCCGCTTAACCGGGCGAGAGCATGCCGAATGTAGAGAGAAGGTAAAGGCAATATTTTGAGTGAGAAGGGGAGACATCAGGCGGCGGGGCCAGGCGCGGCAGGCGTTTTTTGCAAACGATAGTTGCTTTTGTAGGTGATTCGCGTATCGTTGGCGGCGGTCCCGGGTATGCTCAACTACGGAAGGGGTGGACTGCTCCTCCGGTTCGTCCAAATGGGGCGAACTAGTGGGATGAGTAACAGCGATGAAGATTCATCCGTGATGCGGTTGCTGAGCAAAGCGTGAACTGACTGTCGTATCCTATATAGCATGTCTCCAATTCTTTCGTATCCAATCCGTTGGCGTAATAGCCTTTTCTTATTGAGTACCCTGGTAATTACGTTAACCGCTGCTCCCGCTTACATCTGGTTTCGCGGACTGGATTGGTTTCAGGTGGCGCTCTTTGCCTTCTTTTTTGCCGCAACCGGCTTGAGCATCACTCTCGGCTATCACCGTCTCTATTCCCATCAAACCTTTCAGGCCAGTTGGTTGGTCCGGTTTCTAACTTTGGTGTTCGGCGCGGCCGCGTTTGAGAATTCAGCGCTCTGCTGGGCGGCCGACCATCGTCGTCATCACAAGCATGCTGATCATGACGAAGACCCGTACGATATTTCGAAAGGCTTTTTCTTCGCGCATATCGGCTGGATCCTATTTCGCTGTCCGCCGGATACTTCGCTGGATTGGGTTAAGGACTTGCAACGCGACAAACTCGTTATGTGGCAGCACCGCCAGTACACTCCGATCGCTATTTCCGTAGCGTTTGGGATTCCCGCGTTATTGGGCGCATTGCACGGGGGGGTGTGGGGAGCGGTTGGCGCTTTTCTTATCGCTGGAGTGGCTCGGGTTGTATTTGTCCATCACATGACGTTCTTCATTAATTCACTGTGCCACACCATCGGGCGGCAGCCTTACTCCAGCCGCTGCTCGGCTCGAGACAGCGCGATCATGGCTTGGTTTACATTCGGCGAAGGTTACCACAATTTCCACCACGAATTCCAACATGATTACCGCAACGGAGTGAAGCCGTGGCAGTTTGATCCCACAAAATGGTGTATCTGGATGCTTCATAAGCTTGCTCTTGTTAAGGACTTGCGGAGAGTTTCAGAGGAGAAGATCCTGTTGGCCCAAGCCGCTGAGCAGCACCGGTTGATCGCCGCAACGTTGAGCACTCGCCCCACGCACGCGCAGGAATCGCTGCAAAGGGCACTCACCACCGCGCAAGCCCGGCTCCAGCAGGCATCGCGCGACTGGGAAAAGCGCAAAGCAGAGTATCGCGAGGTTGCGAACGCTCGGGTGAAGGCTTCACGTGAGAAGCTGTCGGAGATGCGCCGAGAGGTTCGTGAGGCGGCAGAGCGTTTGCACGCCGCCTGGCGAGATTGGCAGAGCACCCGTCGCATGGTGCTGGAGTCTTAGGATTAACGCGAGGACCTCGTCGCAACGAGCATTCGTTGGGGCGGAAGTTTTGAGTTTCGGTAATCCTTCAAGGCCTTCAAGGGACTTGGCTGCGAGCCAAGTCCTAAGCAACTCGAAACGAAATCCGCGCAATCATTGCTTTGCCAAAGCTGTGTTGCAGACGATCTAGGATTTCCCGCCGACGATAGCGAACAATTTCGTTCAGCCAAACGCTGCTGTCGACGTGAACAAAGAGAGTGCCCTTTCTGATCCCTGTCGGTTGTGCGTGAGCGACGATATTCGGGTCAATGAGGTGATTCCAGACTTTAACAATCTCTGTCTCAAGGCAGCGCTTTTCTAATCCAAGGGAGCCGAGGACATTTGCCATGAGAGATTTGATAGGCTTGGCAGTGGTCGCTCGAGCTGTCTCGATAGGAACCAAATCCACGCGTCGCCATTGAGCCAGAACTTGGCGCAATGTTGCACCGCCCGACTCCGCTGACCTATGCCTGGTGCTTCTCGACATGTTCGTCCAAGATCAAAACTCCGTGAGGAGCCAAATCGTAGTTTCCCTGCAGAGTTGTACCTGTAAGGAAGTCGTGGACTGGCTTATAAAATTGCAGGCGGACATGTGAGTTTTGATGGTTAAGGACGAAATAAATCTTCGTATCGTCCCGCTGGCGCATGCTCACTTCTACAGTATCTGGCACCTTTAACAGGGGAAAGAGGTTACACATCTGCCGAAGCCAGACAATCAAATCATAGTAAAAAGGTTGATGGCTCATTGTCCCGACGTAAATCGCCGTCCCAAGTCCGAACGTATTCATCGTCATTGCTGGACGGCCCGCGTAAAAGTCCTTCGCGTAGGTCGCCAGCACCTGGCAATCTCTCGGCTCGATTAAGTCGCACCAGGTCTTGGCCGGGTGGAGGTGGCTCGTGGGAAACGCTCCCTTGAAATTGAGATGGTTTTCCTCGCCGGGGGGAAGTGGATCAAACTCCATTACTTCCATCCCAAAAAGATCCGTAAGGTCATGTGGGTAGCCGGTATCCGGGGCAATTCCATACTCGTCCACTAAGCCGGTGTTAAAGGTGCCGACCAAGGTGCCGCCGTTTTGAACGTAGAGCTTCAAGAGGTCCGCTTCACCTCCCGCAAGCAAGTGCAGGGACGGCGCTATGACTAATTTGTATTTCGAGAGGTCTTCGGTCGGTCGAGCAAAATCGACCGGTATATTCCGATCGTGGAGGGCATTGTAAAACAGTTGCAAATGATCGCGTTGGTGGAAGTAACTGTTCGGCTGCATTGGTTGATCCAGGGTCCACTCATTGTCGTGGCTGTAGAGAATGCAGGCTTCTGCGACGACCTTGGTCCCTTTAATCACTGGCGCGAGCAACTTAACTTCTTCACCGACTTGACTGATTTCCTTATACACACGCCCTTGGTTACGCCCGTCGTGCGTTAGGACACCCCCGTAAAACTTCTCCGAGCCAAACCTCGGCTGGCGCCAGAAGAAATACAGAATACCGTTCGCACCTCGGGAAATCATTTGATAGGTAAACAACCGGACCACTCCCGGGCGGATAAGGGCGTTGACGTCCTGCCAATTGACTTGTGCCGCTTTTTGCTCGATCACCCAAAACCCTTCTTCACCATCAGGGGTCCGGACGTCGTTCTTTTTGAGAGAGCGAAGCATATCCAGATCGCACGCGTTCTCCGCGGAGCGGGCGCGGATTGTTGGGTTACTATCGACCGCGACAAAATCCAGTACTCCGGCCATATCCCAGTGATCAAAGCGACGTGCTGGCGCGCGCAGATTGGTGGTGACCGGAACACTCGGGGTGATCTCTCGGAGTAAGTCCGCCTGCATCTTGACGAATGCAACACAGGTGTCACTGGAAAAGCGCCGCCAGTCCGTGAGGAGTGCGGGGTTGTGAACCGTGGGGGCTACCATGGGCATCGGAACTTGATCCCATTCGGTGACCAGTTGACCCCAAAAACGTGTTCCTAATAGCTCATTCAGACGTTCGATTGTCTCGTACTTTGCCTGCAGCCAGGCAATCCAATCGCGTCGCGATTCTTCATTGAAGGCGGACTCTGTGTCGTGACCCCCAATTCCGTTATCGATTTGCCATGCAATCAGTTGGGGATGATTTCCAAGAGCTTCGGCCATCGCGCGAACGATTCGTTTGGAGTAGTCCCAGTAAACGTCGCTATTGAGGCAGTAAGCCCGTCGCGTTCCTTCGTGTTTGCGGACGCCTTTTTCATCCACCGGAAGAATCTCGGGGTGCTGACGTGACAGCCAAATGGGGGGCGCTGCAGTAGGTGTCCCCAACACCACTTTAATGCCTGCTTTTGCCACTGCGTCCATTGCCCGCCGGAGCCATCCAAAATCAAACTGACCTTCCGTTCGTTCGCAAATGCCCCACGAAAATTCCCCCATGCGAACAACATTAACACCTGCCGCGAACATTAAATGGGCATCCCGCTCCCAGCGCGACTCCGGTTCTTCGGCCGTTCCGGCGTAGGGGAAAATCCAATGCTCGGGATAGTAGTCGGCTCCGAAGTACATAGGCTTTATTGGCTTTGCCAATGCGACTGGTTCTTCCAGTAGATTGGTTTAAGGGACCACCTTGGATGGAGAAACGCCGCCGTCGGCATTAATGAAAGCAGAGGGATGACCGTTAAACACATAGAAGCTGTCTATGACACTTATGCCGGAGTTTACGACTGGGTGTTTGGGCGGGTTTTTCAAAGCGGGCGGGAGCGAGCTCCGTCCCTGCTGAAGCTTTTTCCGGGGGCTAAACTGTTGGAAGTGGGTGTTGGAACAGGATTGTCGTTGCCGCTTTGCTCACGAAACGTCCAGTTCACTGGGATTGATCTTTCGCAGAAGATGTTGGACCGGGCACGACAGCGCGTAGAAACGCTGGGCTTGACCGACGTGCAGCTGTTAAAAATGGATGCAACGACCTTGGATTTCCCTGAAAACTCTTTTGATCGCGTCCTTGCAGCCTATTTTATTTCTACAGTTCCTGACCCGGTTCGTGTCATTGCAGAGATGAAACGAGTTTGCAGAGCAGGTGGGTATCTCCTTTTTCTGAACCACTTCCATAGCGACAATGCCCTTATCCGTGTCTTTGAGAAGCTGTTCTCTCCGCTTTTCTATAAAATTGGATTCAAAACAGACTTGGATCTTCGAACGCTGATGGATGCGGCCGGATTGCAGGTGGAGCACCTCGAGAAGATTGATTTCCTAGGACACTGGAAAGCTGTCCGATGCTGTATCCGGAAATAGCTTGAGAGCCGCCTCGTGGGAAACCCTTGTCCGGTTTTGAGGGATCGGGTGTCTTATTCTGAGACACGTGCGTCTCTTTGGGGGACAATCAGGCAAACGGAGACAATTCTAAAGGATTCCAAGTCAGAACGGTGGCCTACGACCCGCGATGTCGGCGCCGCTTAGCCTACGGCCGCAGTGGACGTAGTGAGATCAGGCTCGTGATCAACGCTTTGCCATTGCGGTTTTTCGTCTTCGGGTTGGAAAGATGCATCACTCAGACTTGGCAGGGGGCGACTGGCCATGAACGCAAGACTACCGAAGAAGGTGAGTGAGGCTACCACCCAGAGAATGATCAAGGTTGCGATCATACCATTTTAGCAGCATTCGCTGGGCCATGGTCTGGGCTGACTGCAAACTCGTTGATAAAATCCGACCGGCAGTTCGCGGTTCGCCGTGTTCGCGACAAGGTGACGTTCTCGTGTTTCAGTCGCGACGTCTTCGGTAAGTGTAGTGATTCGAGATCCGCACCCACTAGTTTCTTGCTGTAGGCCAGTTTCAGAAACATCGCGAGAGAGTTGTGCACGCCGGAACAGCTTCTTCTAACAACTTACCCGGCGAGAAATCCTTCGCGGCGTTTGGACGAATGACCTTGGGCGGTCATTGGGATCTTCCTGAGCTCTGCCGCCAGGATCTGCAAATTCGGCTCCTCTAGCATGTCTTCGTACGTTCCGGGAATGACGTGAACGTCAACAGAATCATGCGCAAGCGAAGCCCAGCCTAGCGAAGGGTCCAGCTGGAAAAGCGGCTGTTTCTGCGCTCGGAACAGCGTGATTCGTCCGTCCAGGGGGGCGGGGGTGTAATCGATGAGCGCTTTCCAACGTGCTTCGGCGTGCCGCACATAGTCGTTTGGATACTGGGACATATCGATGAGATCGGAAAGCTCGTGACCAGTGCGCTCCAGTCATTGGTTCCACCATCGTTTACAGGATCGCCGAATCGTCGCAGCCTTCCGCTTGAGTCGATCCCGGAGGACAGAGGCGCCACACCGCAGCGCATCTTCGAGCCAATACAGCCGCCAATGCCGACGAAGTCTGGACCGCAACCCAATCCTGCCTAAACAGCATTCGGCGAGGCGAGGGGCTTCGCATCTCACTGACTGGAGTTCGATTTCTCGATAGCACCGGCTTGGGATTAATGGTGCGAGCACGGGAGGAAGCTAGTCGGCGGGGAATCAAGGTTCAGTTCGTCAGTTGCCCGGTTGGTGTTCGTGGTGTGATTCGTTTGGCAAAGCTTGAAGACTTCCTGATGCAAGACCCGTACGGCGATTGAATGAAATCATCTCACCTTCGTCCAGCGCGCAGGCGGTCAAGAACAGGGTAAAGCGCTTCAAGACTCTCCAGCACCGTTGCTCCAATCTGTGTGAGAGTTTCCTCATACGCCGCGGCAGCGCGTCCTCCTACGAGAATCTGTGTCTCCTTCGCCAGATACTCGCGAAGTCTCACTAATTCTTGGGGCAGGCCAGGGTCATCGGTTGGGTAAACGATGCTTAGAGCGACGGCGCGGCATCGATGCTGGAGCACCGCTCCGGCTATTTCAGCGGCGGGCAGTCCAATTCCTAGATACACGACATTCCAACCCAGACTCGTGGCCGCGGCGCTGACGATGGCGGCTCCCAATTCATGAAGTTGTCCCGCGGGTGTTGCAACAACTAAGCTCGGCGCGCCGATGTCTGCGGCGAACGGCTTGGACGCGGTTCCGAGAAAAACCCTGATCACTGCACTCGCGAAATGTTCGTGCGCGGCAGTGATTTCGCCGCAACGCCAGCGTTCCCCGACTTCATGCGCAATCGGAACGATGAGGCGTTCGAGCAACCCTTGATGGCC
>JBGAIN010000225.1:0-10375 GCA_044225505.1 Limisphaerales bacterium | reverse complement strand
ACCTGCGCCTGAGTTTTACTTCAGTGTCCGGACAACGTTATGCCATTCAAAACCGTGCCGACTTGGCTTCGGGCGAATGGACCACGATTCAAGGCACCACCAATGTCGGAACGGGCGGGCTCCAGCAACAAACCCTGACCAACGGGCTGAGCGCGGCGCAACAGTTCTATCGCATCCACGCGTCACCATGAATTCAACCAAAGCGTCGTTTCAAGTCACTGCACTCTTGTTGTCTTCCGCGTCCATCTTCGTGCAAGCCAACTCCGTTGTCCTGTTGACTACCATCATCACTCCCACGCCGTCGAACTTTGGCCTGTTCGGCGGGGCGGTGGCGGCGATGGGAAATGATCGGGGGATCATCAGCGGACTCGCGAATGTCAATTACCCACCGCCATTTCCCGGCGGAGTGTACCTGTTCACCACCAATGGAATATCTCTGGCCACTTTCATCAATCCCACTCCTGCGGCCTACGACAATTTTGGCTGGTCCGCGGCGACATTCCGCAGCAGTTGCGTGATCATCGGTGCGTACCCTGAGCATGCGGACGCTTAAAGCAGGGTTTGTTTGCCGAAGCCTGGCAAGGCACGACCGCACCATTGACATTATCCACAGTGTTCTCCCAGATTGAAACGAAACGTGAATACAACTTCCGCAAAGGGCCATCGCTTTGCCGCCGTCACCCTCAGCACCTTGCTTCTCTTTGGCGCGCAACTCGCCGCGGCCGCTGAAGCCATCAAAGCTCTTATCGTCGATGGCCAGAACAATCACAATTGGCGGGCCACCACTCCGATGTTACGTGCGGCTCTGGAGGATTCGGGGCTATTTATCGTGGAAGTCGCGACCAGCCCCGCGCCAGGCCAAGACATGGAGCGTTTCAAGCCAGCCTTCGCCAGGTATAACGTCGTCATTCTAAACTATAATGGCGACAGTTGGACTCGGTCGACGATGACGGCGTTTGAGGATTACATCCGAAACGGCGGCGGTCTTGTGAGCGTTCACGCCGCGGATAACTCTTTCCCGAGTTGGGTGGAATTCAACAAGATGATCGGCGTCGGTGGCTGGGGCGAACGCACTCAGGATTCCGGCCCGATGATTCGGTGGCGCGATGGCAAGCAGGTTCTGGAGATTGGAAGTCCAGGGAACCGGGGAACACACGGCAAATTTTTCTCGTGGGAGGTTGAATTGCGCAACTCCGAACATCCCATCACAAAGGGCCTTCCGTCGGCGTGGCTACACACCCGGGATGAACTTTACTCGATGCTGGCTGGTCCAGCCCAAAACGTCACCGTTCTGGCCACGGCCAAGTCTGACACCACTCACCAAGACGAGCCAATCCTCATGACAATCAGCTATGGCAAGGGTCGTGTCTTCCATACCACGATGGGCCATGAAGTGGAATCAATGAAAGACGTCGGATTCGTCACCACGCTCACCCGCGGCGCCGAATGGGCCGCCACCGACCGAGTAACGATTCCAATCTCGCCCGCTTTCCCGACCGCCGACAAAATCAGTGTTTGGACTCCAAAATGACCTCTCCGAAAGTCTCTGCGTCCACCCGTCCTTCCCGGGTTGCGCTCTGTCTCACGCTTCTTACTGCGGTTTGGTTAGCTCTGCCGGCCTGGCTCCGCGCCGACGATAAGCCGCCTGAACCGGCCAGGGTCACCGAAGACTTCGCGCTAAACTACCACCTCATGCACCCGGGAGGAGACAGTTTGCCAGGCGATCCGAACGCGGCTTATTACCTGGATGGAACTTATCATTTGCACTACATCCTGGCCCATCCGTGGAAGGGAAAAGGCTCTTTCTCCTTCGTCCACGTCACCAGCCAGGACATGCTGCACTGGACCTGGCAGCCGACGAAACTGCAGCCTTCCTTCACGGGGCACGGCATGTTCAGCGGCACCGGTTTCTTTACCAAAGAGGGCAAACCCGCCGCCATCTACCACGGCCAGGGATCGGGAAGAAATCAGATCTCCATCGCAAAAGACCAGCAACTCTCCGCATGGGAGAAACCCTATCCGGTCGACGTGCGAAACGCCGATGGCTCCGAAGCAAGAATCAATCATTGGGACCCGGACTGCTTTCTCATTGGCGACACCTACTATGCCTTATCCGGGGGCGAAAAGGTGCCACTGCTGAAATCGAAGGATCTTAAGACCTGGACGCCCGTCGGTCTCTTTCTCCGTCATGACCTGCCCGACGTCGCCCTGGGAGAGGATATCTCCTGCCCCAACTTCTTCCCCCTCGGAAGCAAGTGGATGCTGCTGTGCATCAGCCATTCAACCGGCTGCCGCTATTACCTTGGCGACTGGGATAGCCGGAGTGAGCAGTTCGTCCCACAAACCCACGGCCGCATGAACTGGCGCCGGGAAGAGCAGAGCCTCTTTGGCACCAGGCAGTGGCGGGTGGATTTCTTTGCGCCGGAAAGCTTGCTAGCGGCCGATGGCCGTCGCGTGATGTGGGCTTGGCTCGCGACCCTCGGCCGGTCTGACGGCAAAATGGACAGCCGAACCATCCAATCCCTTCCGCGAGAACTGAGCTTGCCAGAGGACGGCATTTTGCGCATCAAACCCCTGCGCGAACTTGCAACGCTCCGCTATGACCCTGTCGTTCTGGCCAACCTCACCGTCGACGGACCCAGCCGCGACGTGCCGGGCACCTCCGCCCCTGCCGGCAGAAAAATCGCAACGTTGGATGGAGACGCCTTCGAACTGCGCATCACCGTTGCGCGCGATCAAGCTGAGCGAAAGCTTTTTGGTTTCACCCTCTTTTCCGATGGCCAAGGCGGCGGCCTTCCCATTTTGTTCCGTCCCGAGAATAGCAGCCTGCGTGTTGGCACCACGGAGGCGCCTTTCTCCATTGCGGACCTTCCCCAAGGCCAACCGGTCGAGTTGCGAATCTTCATCGACAAATATCTAATCGAAGTCTTTGCCAATGACCGTCAAGCCATGATCGCCTCATTCGCTGCATACGGAAGCAAGCCGGACCTCACGGCGTTCACGATTGGTGTTCCCATCACGCTCAAGACCATCGAGATTTGGAAGCTCAGGCCAGCCAACCAAGGCTTCCGCGAAGCACAGAAAAGCCGTATCTGGGAACCGGATAAAGACTGACGACAGTCATCACTCGGGTCAGTCACAACGACCGATCGTCAGCTGCGTGTCGCCATTAACAACCGCGGGCCTGCAGGAAGGTCATTCCAAATCAAATCCTGCGGAGTCGATGCAGCCCGATAAATCACCGGTAGGTCCGATAGAACACGCCACTGCCTCCCAGCGAACCGTGGCCCGTGGCATGCACCCATTCCACCGCCGCTTGAGGCTTGGCTACAGCTCAAAACCGTCGTCCAAAACCGTCCGCAAGCCTGTTCGTTAACGTTAGTAATTTCAGCAAGCGTCTCCCCGTCAGAACTTTCCTTCGGTGACACCAGACTCTATTAAAGGATGAGGATGATTGGGACGAGCTTCATAGAGTCAGAGGATCCGGGCAGCGGCGAGAAGGTGTTTCACGGTCCTTATCCTCTTCTCGCGAGTCCGTTCGTGGGTTTCGTGGTCGGCGCGTCAATCCCGCTCATCTCAAACTGCACGTCCATCGTGTCTGTCACCTGAAGGTCTGGCGCGAAGAATGATCTCGGCCGCGATGGCGTTCGGCACCCAGCACAGCCAGGCAACGGTGCGGTAGGCATCCAAGAACGAACCGCTGGCGGCCTGGAACGCGGGCAACCACAGGCGCAGCGTCACTGCGGCGAAGGTGAGAGCGAAGTTTCGGATCATCCAGCGGCGGTGCGCTGCCACATCTCCCCGGCGGATGGCGGAAAGCGCGGTCCAGGCGCTGGTGAGTCAGCACAGACCGAGAAGGAAAAAGCCCGTGCGCGACGACAAGCCGCCCTCCGCACCTGTGGCGGAGAAAAGGGCCACCGAACCACCCACAAAGACACCGGCGAAGTAGAGATACCCCAGACGACGGTGGGCCACCTGGAAGCGCAGACGAAGCCGCCCGGAGAATTGGAACGGCCCAACGGCCAGAGCGATCAAGGCCGCTGCGGCATGGACCAGCAACGCAGCGCGGTAAACACCACTTTTCAGCTTCAGCAGGGGTGCGGTGTCCGGAGCCAGAAAGTAGCGCAGGGAGACCACCGCGACGGCGACGGACAGGATCGTGAGGAGAACGACGGCGAACTTTTTCATTTCTCCGCCTTTCGCAGCATCTCCTGCAACACGGCCAGGTCTGCGGGCGTCCCAGCCGGATCAAAACCGAGGGCGTTCTCCCCGGCAATCAGGGCCTGCCGTCGCGTTTCGATGCGGGCTCGTTCCCCCGGTTTCGCCGCCACCACATGAATCGCCGCGCGGCTGACGCGGTCGCGGATCTCCACATCTCCTGCATCCACCTGATGCTTAACCTGTGTGACACCGTCGGCATCCACGCGGAAGATTTCAGCTGGCGCTCGAAGATAGGCAGGCAACGGAAAGAGAAAAGTGACCTCCCGCGGCGGGCCGAATCTGAAAACGCGTTCCTCCGGGTCCGGAGTGTAGGCCCGGTCGAGCGCAAACAGCGCGTAGGACGAGAAAGCCTTCCAACAATCCTGCGGCGAAACGGGTTTGCCACCACCATACTGCGGCTCGCCCAGGAACTCCACGGCATGGATGCGCGGGAGCATCGAGTCGGTGTCATACCGCGCAAAGGGTTGCATGCGGTTCATGTATTTGAGCGGATACTTGTCGAAGAGCGGCGTGTCAGAATACCCCGGCACATGCTCGTGCATGCCGGCGTTGATGTGCATCCGGCTCAGCGTTTGCAGATACGGCACTGCTTGCAAGGTGTTGCTGGACCCTAGTCTCGAGGCCACCCAGCCGCCGCTGATGTCGAACAGCTCGCGTTTGATGCGTTGGTGGGTCCAGACGGTGAACGGTTTTCCGGCGGCGTCGACCAAGCGCACCTCCAGTGTGGCGTAGGTAAGCGGCAACGGGCCGGTGTTAACGCTCGCTCCGCCTCGGTTCTTCGCCGGAACGATACCGTCGGTCGGGAAGCGATCGAGGCGGTTGCTAAGCCACGGCTGGGCGATGAGCGCGCGCCATGTGGCGTTATTCTCCGGCAGCCACAGTCGGCAGGCTTCGAGTCGCAGCGGGCTGGAACTGTCATTGGCCACGTGGAAGAGCAAGGAGTCTGGCTGAACATTGGTTCCCGTGCCGAGAAACGTCACAGCGGACAGCCAGGCGGGAAGTTGTCGATCGGCACGGCCAGCCGATCCAGGCCGCCGGCCCCGGGGAGGGTCACGGCCAATTCGGCTTGGGTGTTCGTGCCCCACAGGGCCCGTTTGCCGTTCCAGCTCCACACCGTCATCGCACCAGGCGGCACACGTAGTGGCTCGCCGCCCCACACCGACGGCAAGTCGTGCCACGCCCATTCATCGGCCTTCAACAGATCCTCGGGCGTCCGCCCACGCACACGAACATCGGTCGTGGCACGGATGGCCAGCGTTTCCTGGGAAGTGTTCCGCAGGAAGACCTCGACCCGCGCACCGAGGCTGAAGTCGGGCTTCTGCCGGAAACGCATCTCGGTCGACTGGACGTGCGGGACGACATGAACGCCTTCGATGGTCAGTGATCCTGCGCTGGCAGTTGCGTGGAGGACGATCAGACAGCAGAGGAGAGCCCCCGCGTGCCTCCATGCCTCGGTGATCGCCAAATGCGTGGGGGTTGGAGAAAGTGTGCTCATGATCTATTTGATGTGATGATCCGGACCTGAACTGAGACCCTGGCCCTTGCCCGCCCAGCGAAAAGTCGCCATGGCCTTGGCGCTCAAGGTCGCAGCGAACACTTGGCCCCGCCACGCTACGGTGAGCCCTCGCGGCTTCGACTCGGGGTTGGCTACTACCAACACCAGGCTCCCGTCCGGGTTCTTGAAGCCCACGTTGGCGGGAACAGCGGCGCCGTCGGAGGTGGCGACGCGCACCGCACCCGGCGCGATGAACTTCATGAACTGGCCGTAGAGATAGTAATCCGCTCGGTATTCGGTTTTGAGCGTCTCGCGATTCAGCACAATAATCGTCGGGTCGCATTCGTGGAATCCGGACACGTTGGGTTTGCCCTGGTGATCGATCATTGTCACCCAGGCGTTGTAGCTGCGCGACCAATTGCGGAAGTAGCTGATGATGTCGACCGCGCCTTTCGCACCGTAAACCGAACCTTCGGTGAAGTAGATGGATTTGTCCGGGAACTCTCGCTTGAGTTTCGACATGGCCTCGGGTTTGCCTTCGTAGAGGTGAAATGCGCTACCGTCGACATACTGCGCGGCCTGCGGATCGCGGAGAATCGTGGCCGGGAAATTCGGGTGATTGAAATTGTGGTCAAACACCCAGATGAGCGTTTTGATCTGGCGTACTCGAAACAGAGGCCCGAGGTGGTCACGGATGAAGTCCCGTTGCTGTTTCCCCGTCCAGAGGCAGCTCGGATACGCCTCCGGACCGAACTCCGGTTCGTTCTGAACGGTCAGGGCGTGGACGTCGATCCCCTCGCGGCGGTAGGCCTCGATGAAGCGCACGAGGTATTCGGCAAAGTAAGGGTAACACTCAGGGCGGAGCGAGCCGCCGCCATATCGGCCATTGGTCTTCATCCACGGCGGCGGAGTCCAAGGCGACGCGAAGAACCGAAGCTGGGGATTCAGCCGTTGAGCCGCCTTGAGGACCGGCAGCACATACTCACGATCCCGGTCGATCGAGAAGCGATCGAGCCGGGGATCTTCCTGACCAGACGGCAGGTCGTCATAGGTGTAGAACGGTCCGGGCGCGAAGTCTGACGTGCCGATGCAAATGCGCATGAGGTTCATGCCAATCCCGCGGTCGGGATGGACGAGACTCTCGATCACGCGCTCGCGCTGAGCCTCCGGCAGCAAACTCAGGTTGTAGCAGGTGCTGTGCTCGAACGAACTACCCAAGCCAAGCACACTTTGAAATGTCGCCGCGTCATCCACTCGGACGACGTCTTTCCCGGACGCCTCGCCGGGACTGAAGCGCCGTTCGGGCTGCGGCGTCAATCGGGTCTGTAGATCCTCAGAGGACATCCACCATTGGACGACGGGTCCCGGGGAAGCGTCGGCCGACGTTCGTTGGGCGTCGGCTGCGAGACCTAGAATGACCGTCAAAGGTCGGGACTTGATGTCTGCAACCACCCCCTTGTCGTCACCGGGCATTCCGGCGGGACTCTCGTCCAGCCATCCTCCGACCACTTTGGCGTCGGCGAGCTCATCGCCATAAATCATGACGGATTGCCCGGGCTTCACCGGTTGCGAGTGCCAGAGCACCCGGAGATCACTGGCCATGCACCGCAAGACAAAACCGCAAATGACGATGATACTGCCAGCGCCTATCAAAGCAGATACGGCGCAACTCCAGCCGAACTTCCGTCGGGATGACATGCGCCAAAATCCTACTGAAAGCATGCGCTCAGGACAACCGAATCGGGAAATCGAACCCTCGCCAAAGTCCGGGTCTGAAAATCGGAGACGAACGGGACGTTCGGGCGGCTGGCCACCTTTTCGAAAATTCTCTTCGCGAGCCGACCGGCGAGGCTACTGCACTACTGCAATCCAGTGCTGCGGTGGGGGAGCGCATTTCCCAGGAGCAACCGGGGCGTAAGGGACTCGGTTTTGCGGCTCCGTTGGAATCGAATCCTCGTCTCAATAATTGACGCCTGACCAGCCATGATTCTCAATGGTTTACACGTCGGCGAACGGCTGTTACATCGACGATTGTTGTTACCTTTCATGATTTCGCCACTCTTCGCCCGTGGTGCATCCACGAGCCGATGATTGGCCATTCGATCTGTATTTCCCGCTTCCCTGTGTCGCATCTTACGAAGACCATCAGTCCGCCGTCTGTTTCCTGCAGTTCAAAATCCACCGCGAACGGAAATGTGGCCGTTTTCATTCTGGAACGGATCAGGATCTTCAAGAAACTGAATTGCGTCCGTTTTCTGCCTCCAACGGTTCAGGAACCAGAGGATAATCTGACGACGGCAACTCTTTGCTCATTTTGCGCTCCTTTGGCCACCTTCGGACGCTGCTTTGTGCCTGGACTGGGTGGCGGCTTCACGGTTTGAACGGATCCGCGGTGACCAGGCGTTAAGGAACATCGCCGCGTGAGCGTTACGTTCCAGATGCCAGTGCTTCGCCTTCGCGAACAGCGTTTGGCGTTTGGGCGAAGAGGTGGTTGCGAGCCTGTTGGGTAATCAGAGCAACTACGGGACGGGCAATCCGACGCTCGGCGGAGACTCTGGGGCACGATTCCAGGTTGCTCTGGTCGCCTGGCCTAAGGGCACCCCGCCCCTCCGACTTTCAGTCGAAACCGCGTGCGACGGTCTGCTCGTCCAAACCGCCGACAGCACACGCAAGATCGAATCTTCTGGCGCGGTCAGTCGGCTTTGATGCAAACGGCGATGTCACCCAAATGGTCGGTCGCCAACCAACGGAGCCGCACGTCGGTGGCAATGGTCGGAACTGGGGAGAGCCCGAACTCCGGCCGGTGCGCGCGCGCGTGTGCGAGCATGCCTCGTAGCCAATCATCGGTCGGCTCTCCCGTGGGGTATTGGAACGGATAAGTGTGAGCGAACACGCCGCGGCCGGGTCTCGTTTCCCAGTCCGGATAATGTTGCGCGCAGTTGATTACTGCCGTCCGCCCCGCCTTGGTCCGAATAGTCACCTTGGAGTTGGTGTTCGGCACTTGGCCGTTCGGATCGCCCCAGCCCCACAGCTCCATAGCGAACAGTGCATTTTGTCCGGGATTGTCCCCAGCAATCTCGACGACCACGTTCTGGAGGAGCAGGTTCAGGATGCTGACTTTCCCGTTGAACCCGTCGAGCCGCAGGTTCGTGGACGGACCGACGCCCTTGGAATGATGCTGGAACTTGTAGCCCTGAAGCGTAACGGTGCCGGATTTGCCCTCTCCCAAATCGAGGATCGGCTGGCGGTGTGGCCAGCCGCCGTTCTCAAACCAGACATCGGCTAGCAGCAACCGGCCGCCGCGATCCACGTCCAAAACGGGCCGCACGTTGCTCCCGCCACCGCCGTAACAGGCATTCCAGCCCACCAGCCCGCCCGTGGTCTCTTGGCCGGCCGCCGTTCGAGGCCCCCCGACGACCCGGAAAAAGGTCTCTGCAGCGAGCCCCGCGCCAAAGCTTTCGATTCGGCACCAGTCCAGCCCATCGACCATAACGCCAACCTCGGAAACCGGCCGGCTGAAGATCTCACTATGGACCCGTTCCATCAGAACTCGCCCGCCCTTCTGGTCGGCCTTGTCGATCACAATTCCGGCGGCGCGATCTGCGCCGTCCAAATACATATGCTCAAGGGTCGCACGGTTCCCGGGCCCGATGAACTTGACCATCGGCCCTTTGCCTTCCCCGACCCATTTTAACCTGACCGGGCCTCCCCAGTTACTGGCGTCACCGGTGATGTAGAGCTGCACCGCCGGTGGGATAAGAAGGGTCGAGTCCACCTGGTACAAGCCTCCCTTGAGGTAGACCACGACCAGCCCGTTAAGGTGACCGGCTGCGGCCTGGTCAATTGCGTTCTGGATGGCTTGCCCGGTTAGTCCACCGGGTTGGTAAACGTTTGGGGCCTCGGCGGCCATGCGCTCCGACGCCCGGGGTAGTTCCGGCTCGGAGGCATCCACCTCGGCACGTCCCACGACGTGAGTATCGATGACCCGCCCACTGCTCCCGGGGGCATGGACCCGAATTGCAGTCTCCGCCCTGCCGGCAGTAAACGTGTTGCCAATGAAAAGCGCGGCCGCATTGTTGTTGGCGCCCCTCTCAATGACCGGCCCGTCGGCTCCGACGGTCGAGCGGACGACGTTATCGAACACCGTGAACGGGCCAGCCCCAGTCAGCACGATTGGGTGTGGGTCGGTCGGGTCGATCACGCGGTTGCCTTGCAGCACGGCGGGGCGGCCGTCCAAAGTGTCCGTATTTTCGAAAAAGCGCCTGGAGCCCACCGAATAGCAGTTCCGCACCCCGTAGTAACCGCAGTCGCCCCCGCCAATGTCCACGATCCGGGACCGGCGGAATACGCAGTTGAGCACCGTCCCGTGAGAGCCGCCAGTGATCCCGGTGCCGCACTCCTCGAAGAGGCTGTGACGTATCCAGATATTGGCGGTGTTAGCGTCCTTGAGCGCAAACCCGACGTCACACTTTCGAAAGGTGCAACGCTCGTAAGTGGCCTCCGACTGGCAATTCGGCGCACCGGCCAGAACGCCGGTCTTCAAGTCCTCGAATCGGAGGTCGTAAACGCCCCAGCCTGTCGGGAACAGGTTCTCTTTGTTCCCGTAGTCGATTCCGATGTGCAAGCCAACTCCCGCCCGCCCACTCCCACGTACCGTCA